>JBEBRR010000078.1:0-16888 GCA_040394735.1 Leadbetterella byssophila | reverse complement strand
ACGAAACCGCCGCAATCGAGCTTTTAGAAAATTATATCCAAAAGGTCTCCACACTTACTCTCTGCGGATCTTTTCTCAATTCGCTGGAGGCGCTCTGTTACACACAGAATAATAATACGGATCTCATTTTCCTGGATATTAATATGCCGCATCTTTCCGGCCTGGGTTTTCTGGAGCTTGTCGGAAATGAAGCGAGGGTTATTCTTACCTCTGCTTACTCTGAGTATGCCCTGGAAGGATATAAATACGATGTGGTAGATTACCTGACCAAACCGGTTTCTTTTGAAAGCTTCCTGCGGGCTGTGAAAAAAGCAGAAGACAGGAGATCTGCCGGCACAGATCTTAAAAACGCTGTCCGGCCGGAGAAACTGGACGATTTTATTATGGTAAAATCGGATCGAAAAGGGAAGCTGGTTAAAGTGGTCTTTTCAGACATCGTTTATATTGAGTCGATGCGCAATTACGTAGCTATCTATACCCGGCAAATGGACAGAGTACTCACCCTGCTCTCCCTGAAGGAACTGGAAGAGCGTTTACCCAGGGATTATTTTTTCAGAACGCACAAAACCTTTATCGTAGCGATAAACCAGATCAAAATGATAGACGGCGGAGAAATTGTTCTGCAGGGTGTGAAAGACCGGGTGCCGTTAGGCGGGGCTTACCGTCAACTGTTTTTTGAGCGGCTGGAAGCCAAGATCATGAAACAATGACACCGGCTTGAAGCAGGCTCAGGCTTCCCCGGTCCTGATGTACGCGGGCTTCCTCACAGCGCAGTGGCTGCCTGTGAGGTATAGTGGCGGCACAGGAAATCATACATCACTAACTCATGCAGTCGCTGCCCGGAACTGATCAGGCGATTGACCGTCATATGAATGCAGCTGATCAGGATCCGTTCAAAAGTGGCCTGTTCTCTGACAATGGCGTGCACTTCCATCCATAAGTTCCGGAGCTGCCTTTCATACAAAACAGGAATGTGGCAAAGGGAATCGTCATTTTTGAGGAACTCTTCTATTTTCTTCCGGCAGGCGCGGTAGCGGCGGTCAATCTGTGATTTCAAATCCCGGTCCATTCTGAATTCTTCTGCAAACTGGTTCCTGATCTTCTCTACCAGCGCTTTTTTACTGTGGGTATCCAGCCCCGCAGTATGTAAGAGATGATCGATATTTCCGAGACCCCACAGCCATTTGAGGTCTTCTCTCTGGTCGCCTTCTGTCTGGCTGAGGAAATCAAGAAACATCCGGCTGTCAATATTAAACAGGCGTTCTACGGGCGCAATAGCCTCATAACCGTACCTTTCCAATTCTCTCCGGTAAGTATCACTCTTGATTTTCCATATCAGGCCGCTCTTTTCAAAGGGTTGAATATAACGTTCCATAATGCGCAGCAGGTTTTGAAGAAAGGCAGTATCTGCCAGGTGGAAACGTACCCGAAGGTGGTTTTCAGGATCATGGTAACGTATGAAGAACCATTGATCGACCCATCCGTTCGTTTCTGCTTCACGCACAATAGGATGGATGCCGTGCTGAAGAATGAGATCAGCGGATTTTGCACCGCAGTAAAATTTAAGATAGACCCACTCCGAACCCAGGCTGAAAACCCGCTGAACCGTACACTGAGGCCGCTTTTCCACGTTGTAATTATAAACGGTCTCGTTCCGGATCAGGAACGTAATGAACTGGTTGACCATGGGTTTGCCCGCAGCATTTCTGACAGGAATGCTTCCGTCGCCCAAAAATTCCTTAACCAGCACATTGCTTTTCCCCTTTACCGAATCGAGAAAAACCCGCCGGAGAAGAGAATTGGAACTGTCGATAAACAGCTCGTTGTCTCCTTCTGCCAGGATAAAGTGCTGTGGCAGCTTATGCTGCTCCTGCCAGCGTTCAAAATCTGTCAGTGAAAGCCCCGGTTGATGCACGGGCGCCAGATGCCGGGAAGAAAACTGCCACATGGCCGGGCTGATGATTACGCGGCCATCGCTTACCCGGGGCAGGAATACAAATTCACGGGCGATGTCGCCCCAGGAAAAGTCTGCAGAGCCATGGAAATCCTGGGTCTGCAGGTCACACAGGAACCGGTAGACGGGCAGGGGGTGATTCCTGAAATTATGGGCGCAGCCCAGGCGGGGAATCACTATTTTATTCAGTTTTTGATGGCGTAATACCACGCGGTTATCCCTTACAGATACATAAAGGTCCTGTAGACGAACCTGGTTAGCCTCCGGCAGGCAGGATTGGGCCAGGTAAGGAATTTCATAATCCCGGAGTGCCGGCCGGCTCAGGATATTTCCTGTGCGACCTTCCGGCAGATGAACAATTTCCGCGAAAATGACACCGGGATTATACCTGTTTTCTTCCCGGGTAACGTCCTGCAGGATCTGAACGATCTCTCCCGAGGCATGTCCGAACCGGCCGGCAAGCTGGGTTCCGCTGCTTCCGCCGATACTTTCAATGAATAGTTTGTGGTCATTGACCAGGCGAAACATTACGGCGAAAGTGGGACCCAGATCCGGCATGCCGGAATCTCCCGGGCAGGGGAGGGGTATTTCATAGGCTCCTTCCTGCTGTGCTTTCTGAAGACTTCTGAAAAGTGCCTGCTGCAGTTCTTTCCATTTCAGACGGGAAGAGGCTTTTTCTCCGGGCGGAAGAGTGATGCCTTCCGTCAGCGGGGTGTAGTCTCCGGAGGAATGGGCCGGATAGCCTATTCCGCTTTCAGTGTCCAGAACCGTTAATAAAGGAACCTCTTCGCCTTCATAACGCTCATGAAACCGGGAAATAAAATCCTTCATGCCGGCAGAAGTGCCGCCGGAAGCAAAAAGATGCAGCTTCTGGATGACCCGCAGGATCTCTTCCTGGTATCCTGTGTCTATGGTGTTGGCAGATTTTTCACAGTGACTCACCCTGACTACATTAAAGAGCTTGTCTTCGTCTGCACTTATTCCGGTTGACCGGATCAGCTCCGTGATTTCCCCGTATGAAGCGGGGTGATTGACCGCCTGCCTGTCCAGCTGACTAAGCTTTTGCCGGATTTCCCGGAAGGTTTGGGCAAAAGGATGTTCCACCCTGTCCAGTACCTGCGATATGCACCCGGCAAAGTCATCTCCCGTAACGCGGGGTTCCAGCTCACTTACGATCAGCTGCATGTCTGCCAGCTCGTGAAGAAAGGCCCGGGCTTCTTCCGGGGAGGCTCCCTCTGCCCGGGGGATTTCCAGCAGGGTGGGGAAGTCAGCTCCCCCAACAGCTTTTTTAAGCACTTCTCTGACATAAGGATTATTTTTAACGGAGTTCAGTACCGGTGTACAGGCCCTTTCCACATACCGGATCTCCTCCCCAAGAAAGTAGAGGCTGCTGTTAGGGTAGTAAATCAAGTGTTCCCGGATGAGGGGATCCCGTTCAAGCTCCCTTGCAAAATTGCAGAGATAATCCATGTCGAGGCGGGTCTGACGGCCCCATTTCTCCTGTAGTGACAAACGGGTACCTTGGCCCCACTGAACGGTAGCTACCCCTGAAAATAACCCAAAGGGAGTGGCCCGGTAGCGGTTCCTGATGATATACCGGGTCAGGGGAAAGAGCAGCTTTTCAGGGAGGGCAGATTTAGCCGCCGAAAACAAGCTGGGAGAGGCGAGGTAAAGGGCTTCCCGGAAAACGGGGTCGGTCTGAATATATTCCCGGATAACGGTTTCGTCTATTTCTGAAGAAAATGCTTCATGTGGTGTCCTGAGAATAAGCCGGGGGTGAAAGCTAATGGTTTGCATGGACTTTTGGGTTAAATGAAAAATCCAATTTTAGTCTCCACTCCCGGCTTCCGGCAAAAAAAATGTACCAAATGTTGAATTAAGAGGATAAAAGGCCCCTGAATACGGCTGTAAGCCCTTATTCAGACGCTGTTGTGGTCTTAATGCTTTTCCGGATATGGTATTTGACCAGCACGAAAGAGAGGAGTCCGTAGACCAGAATCTGTAGGAGCAAAGTATACATCTGTGGCAGAACATCCGCAAAGGAAGCTTTCTGAAACAGCATCATTTTGTGCGCCTCCAGGAAGGGAGTGAGCGGAATGGCATTGGCCAGCAGCTGAACACCCAGCGGCATAGCCTGCAGCGGCCAGCTGTAGCCACCGATGATAAATGCGGGGGCCGCCATCAGCATGAGAACCTGGGTAGCCCGGAGGGAATCTTTGAAAAGAATGCTCAGACATACGCCCAGCATACTTACCGCCACAACAAAAATAGCAGTATTTAGCGCAAACGGCCACAAAGCATAGGGCAGGGGAGCGTTAAATCCCTTATGAAAGAAGTAGAACAACGTAGCAATACCTATTGACAGTATCCAGAAGGGAATCACTTTTACAAGAATCATTTTTCCGGCAGAACGGGTACGGCCCAGTAATTCTGTTCGAAAGGTATTCTGTTCGAACTCACGCGAGAAGCTGACAGCGAGGCCCAGCAAAAGCACCTGTTGGAATACGACCATGATCATACCGGGCCACATATAGGTAAAATAATTGGCTCCGGGATTGAACAGCCGTATATAATTGGCTTTGAACGGCTCGAATTGGGGAGAAGGAGAACCCTCTTTTTTCTTTAGGGCGGAAATTTCCACTCCGGCGCTGAACGACCCGATGGTCATCTGTGCCGCCCCGGAGGCCAGATTGGCGGTTACCAGATTGGTGGTATTGATATAAGTATTGATCTCCGGGTATCTTTTCTGGAGGATATCCGCCTCGAAACGGTCGGGTATAACAATGGCCAGCACGGCTTTCTCCCGGATGAGCTCTTCCTGCGTAAGGGTGTTTTCATACCGTACAGAAACGATCTCCAGCTTTTCATTTTCACGGATCATGTCGGTTAACTGGTTACTCAACGGGGTATTGTCCTGGTCAATGATCATTACCGGAAGGTTTTCTACTTTTCCGCTTTTATAGACCATACCGATAAGCAGGGCATATATAACGGGCGCCAGCAGAAATACAGATACCAGGGTGGAATCTTTGAAGAATAATTTGAATTCTCTTTTAATCAGGTCTTTCATGAGGATGAGATTGATGATTTACGATGGATGATTTACATGGCCGCTTATGGTTCAACCAGTATAACGGTAGCGTTGGTGAGCCAGCCGGAAGAGTCTTTCAGATTATCGGGAACAATTTTCACTTCGTAAACGGCTTCTTCAATCTGGTATTCCGGGTAAGCGGCCGTAATATTGGCGTAGCGTGTGAGCTGCTTCACAGTCGCTATCCGGCCTTCTGCCGACTGGTTAAGGTAAGGCATATTTACTTTGACACGGTCTCCTTTTTTATAGGCGGCCACAGCATGCTCGGGCAGGGTAAACCGGAAGTAAACCCGATCGGGAATATAACCGTTAAAGAGCGGGTAACCGGCCGGAGCAAGTTCTCCTTCATGAAGGCTGATCGTTTCAATCTGCATGTCGTTGGCAGCAATAATGTATCTTTCCGACAGGGCCACCTGAACTTCCTGTAAAGCGCCCCGGGCCTGATCTTCCTGGCCCTGTGCCGCCAGGCGCGTCTCATAGCGTACCCCGGTTTCGGCCTCGTTTAATTCGGCGTTAACGGCATCGAGCTGAGCTTTGGCCCCCAGGTATTTTGCCCGGATTTCGTCGTAAGCCTGAACCGCAATCATGCTGTCAGCCGCCATGGCGCGGGCCCGCTGATAAGATTTTTCAGCAAAACTGAATTGTTCTTCCAGGCCTGCTTTCTTGGCTCGGAGCTGCCGGAGCTGGTTCGTAGTGGCACCGTTCTGAGCCAGGGTGCGCTGGGCTTCGGCCGACTTGAGCAAACCTTTCACCTGCGACAGTTTGGCCGTAGCTTCGGGTACGTCCAGGATAGCGAGCGTATCACCGGCTTTCACCAGGTCTCCTTCTTCCACCATAACCTTCAGTACCCTCCCGGTAACTTTAGGCGCAAAAGCGATGACATCACGTTTGACTTTCCCCTCTATGCGGGGTGCCGGTTTTTCGGAACAGCCGCTTAAGCCGGCCAGCAGGAGAACAGAAGAAGTTATTTTTAACAGATTTTTCATTGTTGATTATATTTTATCTCTCGTCGGAGAGGGTTTATTACTGAATATTTTCGGGTTGCAGCGAACCGCTGGCTTTCAGAAGGGAGAAAGCCATTCTCCGCTGGTTAAAAATTGCCTGCTGGTAATCGAGGGAGGCCGACAGGAAGTCGTTTTCCGCATCGATGAGGTCTGAAGACCGGATCAGGCCGGTTTTAAACTCTTTTGCCGCCTGGGCCAATGCTTCTTCTGCCACGGAAAGCTGTATTTTTCGCGACCGGATTTCCCCGTTGGCCGTGCTGAGATCAGTTTGAGCTTTTGTCAGGTTGAGGTCGAGCAGTTCGCGGGCTTCTTCTCTTTCAAGCTCGGCGATCCTTACTTCCAGCCGGGCTTTCTGAACTTCTCTTTTTCCTTTGAAGCCGTCAAAAATATCCCAGCGGAATCCTATCCCTACCCGGAGATCCGGTGCCAGCTGGAAGGATTGCGTGGTGAGTATGTTATGACCGAGATTATGGGGAAGCTCGGTCTTCCCTTTTATCCGGGCATCAAAGAGGTTCAGATAACCCGCTGATGCGGAGGCCATCACTTTCGGCTTCCACCAGGTTTGAGCGGCAGTCACCTGGTATTTTCCGGCCTGTATCGCATGATCCAGGGCCAGCAGTTCAGGACGGTTCGCCGGGGTATGGCCTGTTCCTGAAACCGGTATTTCTGTTAAAGAACTTTGTATAAGATCCAGCCTTTCCGGGGCAATACCCGTGTACATGGCCAGCTGATGGATAAGCAGGGCCCGTTGACCGTCATAAGATACCCGCTGGTGATTCAACCGGCCCTGGGCCACTTCCAGCTTCTGGTATTCATACCGTGTAATAAGTCCGTATTCCAGGGCTTTGGCTGCCGTATTCCTGTGAATATCCAGGCGTTTCTGACTGTCGTCAAGGAGAGCCTTCACCTGATCTAGGAGAGCCAGCTGGTCGTAGGCTTTGAGCACATCTTCCGTGATCTGCTGCCTGTCTTTCTCCACCAGGGCCTTTTGTGCGCTGATCTTTTCGTTCAGCGCTTTTTTCATGGCCGGCACTTTACCGCCGGAATAGATCAGGGAGTGGATGTTCAGTCCGGCCCTGGCCAGGTTGGCTGTGCCCGTAAAGCCGTTGTCTAATGCAGGCAGCGGATGTGCGCCGTCAGGCAGATACAGTGTGGTGGCATCGGTTTTAATGCTGCCGTTCTGGGCCATAAAACCATACTGACCGCTTACTTCCGCTACAGGCAGGTAAGCTTCACGGAGCTTTTGCATATCCAGTCCGGAAAGTTCGATGTTCCGGTTGGCGATTTCCGTTTTATGACTTTTATTCAATGCCTGTTCCAGCAGTTCTTTCAGGGTGGGTGCGGTTTCCTGGGCATACAGCGGGAAGCCGGTCAGTACACAGAGAAAGAGAAATAATTGCTTTTGCATAATTGCCTTCGTTTAAATTACGGTGCAAAGTTCCGAAGGCAGGGATTCCCGATTTTTGACATAGATCAAAATCGTATACAGGCAGGAAAAGGGGCAGCTGTATCAGGGATATTCGTCGTGAACGATATAGCATACCGGACATGAAAGCGGGAAAATCCGGGCTTATTTTCTTCCCCGGATACGGCTCAGGGTTTCCTGCGTAATTCCGAGATAGGAAGCGATATGGCCCAGCGGTGCGCGTTGGAGAATATTCCCTTTGACCTGCTCCAGGGTTTCGTACCGCTGCTGCGCATTCTGAAACTGAAGCGCCACAATACGCCGGTTGGCCTGGTAGAGAAAATGGGCAAGGATGTGGCTTTTGATCTTTTCTACTACGGGAAACTCCTCCAGGAGGCGGTTAAGGCCGTCCAGCGAGACCAGTCGTAATTCCGAGTCTTCCAGCAGCTCAATACTGTATTGGGAGGGCTTCTGCTCGAGGAAGCTCTCACTGGGAGCCATAAAATTATTCTCCGGGAAAAATTCATAGGTGATGTCCTTTCCCGTCTCATTGTAATAAAACATCCGTGCCAGCCCCTTTTCAATATAGAAAATATGACGGGCCACATTTCCCAGTGAGAAAACCAGCTCATTCCGGGGAAGGGAAACGGCATGAAACTCCCTGCGTAGCGCTTCAAAAAGGGCTTCGTCGGGGGAAATAAGGGCAGAAACGGTTTCTTCGAGTTTCATAAATAACAAAGATAATCACGCAGATTATACAGGAAGACCTTCCGGCAGGATATAATTTATCGATCGGCACCCTGTTCAGGGGCCATCCCGGCGAACGTATGGGAGACTTGGGAAAAATCTTTTAATTTTGCGGAAAAACCAAAAAATATGAAAGCATACGTTTTCCCCGGACAGGGAGCGCAATTCAGTGGAATGGGCAAAGACCTGTATGAAACTTCACCCCGCGCAAAAGAGCTTTTTGATAAGGCCAATGCGATACTGGGATTTGATATTACCCGGATTATGTTCGAGGGAACTGACGAAGAGCTTAAACAGACCAATGTTACCCAGCCGGCAGTTTTTCTTCATTCGGTAATTCTTGCCGCTACGGCTGACGATTTCCGCCCCGACATGGTAGCAGGCCACTCCCTGGGTGAATTTTCGGCATTGGTAGCCTCCGGGGCCCTTGATTTTGAAGATGCTTTGCGCCTGGTGGCCAAACGCGCGGAAGCCATGCAGAAAGCCTGCGAACTTACTCCGTCTACCATGGCAGCGGTGTTGAACCTGCCGGATGAGAAAGTTGAGGGAATTGCGGCTGCTATTACGGCTGAGACCGGCGAAACGGTAGTTGCTGCCAACTATAACTGTCCCGGCCAGCTGGTGATTTCCGGTACAGTAGAAGGAATTAATATAGCGGTGGAGAAGATGAAGGAAGCAGGAGCTAAACGCGCGCTGGTTTTACAGGTCGGCGGAGCATTTCACTCCCCCCTGATGGAGCCCGCACGGGAAGAGCTGGCACGAGCTATTCAGGGAACAGAATTTAAGACCCCCTCATGCCCGATTTACCAGAATGTCAACGCGCAGCCTTCTACGGATGTGCAGGAGATCCGGGAGAACCTGATAGCGCAGCTTACCGCGCCGGTTCGGTGGACCCGCACTGTGCAGAATATGGTGGCTGACGGGGCAACGGAGTTTGTAGAATGCGGGCCGGGAAAAGTATTGCAGGGACTGGTGAAAAAAATAGCTCCGGAAGTGACAGTCTCAGGAGTACAGTGAACGTTGATTTGCATTTCGACGGTACACGGTTCCTGAGAGCTACGCTCGCAAATTTCGCACTCATGTGCCTGTTTGTAAGTGGCACCCCTGATGTATAAATTGACAAGAAGTGTCGGCTGCTGTCAGTTCTGGGATAGTCGGGAACCGAACCCTTCATTTGCTGCTATATCCCATAATTAATAATGAAAATGGAAAAAAAATGGTCGTTTAAACGTATGCCCTCCACCGGTGCGGAGCAGGAAGTGGTCAGGAAGCTGGAAACCGAGCTGGGCATTCCCCGGCCGCTGGCTGTGATGCTCTGGCAGAGAGGAATCAGCAGTTTTGAGGAAGCCAGGAATTTTTTCAGGCCGCAGCTTTCCGATCTGCATGATCCGTTTCTGATGAAGGATATGGACAGGGCCGTTGAGCGGCTTACCCGGGCCATTGAAACAGGGGAAAAGATACTGGTTTACGGAGATTATGATGTAGACGGAACCACGGCAGTGGCCATGGTCTACGACTTCATCCGGAAGTTTCACCCGTCGGTATTGTATTATAACCCCGACCGTTATACAGAAGGCTACGGAGTTTCACAAAAGGGGATCGACTATGCCGTTTCTGAGGGGGTTACACTTATCATCAGCCTCGACTGTGGCATCAAAGCGGCTGATAAGGTGGCCTGTGCCGCCGCAGAGGGAATAGATTTTATTATCTGTGATCACCATGAGCCCGGGGAGGAACTGCCGGCTGCTGTGGCTGTGCTCGATCCGAAGCGGAAGGACTGCGCTTACCCGTACAAGGAGCTGACCGGAAACGGAGTAGGGTTTAAGTTGCTTTCAGCCTACTGCCTGCGGCATGCCATTAATTTCAGGGTGCTGGAAGAATACCTCGACCTGGTCATGGTGAGCATTGCCTCGGATATCGTACCTATTACGGGAGAAAACCGGATACTGGCTTTTTACGGGCTTCAGAAACTGAACAGTCATCCCCGCCTGAGCCTCAGGACGCTGATGTCTGTGGCCGGCGTACAGGGAGAGATGTCGATAGAGTCAGTGGTGTTCACGATCGGCCCGCGGATCAATGCGGCCGGGAGAATCCGTCATGCGCGGGCAGCAGTGGAACTTCTGCTGTCGGAGGACCACGAAGGCGCCCTGGCGCTGGCCTATGAGATTCAGGCGCACAATACAGAACGCAAAGGACTCGACTCCCGCATTACAGATGAGGCAGTGGAACTCATCCGGCAGGACAGCTGGCTTCTGCACGAGGCACGGAGCACGGTACTCTATAACGAAAGCTGGCATAAGGGGGTGATCGGGATCGTGGCGTCCCGCTGCATAGAAAAGTTTTACCGGCCTACGGTTATCTTTACCAAGTCGGGGGAGGGCCTGGCGGCAGGGTCGGCCCGTTCTGTAACGGGTTTTGATCTCTACAGCGCCATAGAAGCCTGCTCCGGCTACCTGGTGCAGTATGGCGGGCATATGCACGCTGCCGGTATGACCATAGAGCTGGCCAGGATCAACGATTTCCGCAAGGCGTTTGATGAGGCAGTCAGAACCAGCCTTACAGAGGAGCAGCGTATCCCGGTGGTTCCTGTAGACCTGGAAGTATCTCTTAACGAGCTTAACCCGAAGTTCCAGCGGATCATGAAGCAGATGGCACCTTTCGGACCGCAGAATATGCAGCCGGTTTTTGTTTCCCGTGATCTCCGGGTGGTATCTGAGCCCAGGGTGCTGAAAGAAAAGCATCTGAAGATGGATGTTCGGCAGGAGGGGTCAGATGTGACATTCCCGGCCATAGGTTTTGGTATGGCAGAATCTTTTTATGGGCATGTGCGGTCAGGAAAGCCGTTTTCCATGGCTTATTCCCTGGAAGAGAATACTTTCCGCAACAAAACCACATTACAGTTGTTTATCCGGGATATCAAGTTTTAATCATACCTTTGCAAAAAGAGGACGAGAATGGTATTACGCACGGAAGGCCTGGTAAAAAAATACGGACAAAGACTGGTCAATGACCATGTGAGCTACCAGGTAGAACAGGGGGAAATTGTGGGTTTGCTCGGTCCTAACGGGGCAGGGAAAACCACTTCTTTCTATATGGCGGTGGGCCTGGTGAAACCTAATTCGGGAAAAATATGGCTGGATAACCTGGATATTACCCGGCTCCCTATGTATAAACGTGCTAAACTGGGAGTCGGCTACCTGGCCCAGGAAGCTTCCGTATTCCGTGACCTGAGCGTACAGGATAACATTACCGGGGTGATGGAGCTCTCCAAACCACAGATGACCAAAGCAGAACGCCGGGAAAAAACAGAAGAGCTCCTGGAAGAATTCAGCCTTACCCATGTCCGGAAAAATAAAGGAATGGTGCTTTCCGGCGGTGAGCGGCGGAGAACGGAAATTGCACGGGCCCTGGCTGTAGATCCCAAATTCATACTACTGGATGAGCCTTTTGCAGGTGTTGACCCGATTGCAGTAGAGGAGATCCAGGGAATTGTGGCGAAGCTGAAGCACAGGAATATCGGTATTCTTATCACGGACCACAACGTAAATGAGACGCTCTCCATTACTGACCGGGCCTATCTGCTTTTTGAAGGAAAGATTCTGAAACACGGTACAGCCGAGGAGCTGGCCGCCGATGAGCTCGTAAGAAAAGTATACCTGGGTACACACTTTGAGCTGAAACGGAAGATCTGATCACTGCATTTTTACTCCCCACAGCCCGCGGCTGTTCTTCCGGGCGTCCTGCTGATACAGGATAAACCTGTCGGCGTACTTTACATTCGGAGATACCGTTAATACAACGGCGTATCCTCTTCTGACCATTTCGGCATTGATAAAAGAGCCGTCTTCGAGGTAAATATATGCCAGGGTCCGGCGGTAGCGGTCATAACGCTGAACATCATATTCCAGGTGTACTTTCTTCCCGGATATCCGCTTACGAAGGTAAGTGGTGGCTTCTTTCCCGTAAAACCCGGCTTTCTTCCGGGGAGTGTTACGGATCTCATGCGCATCAATACCAATCAGGCGGATCTTTTCTTCCGGGCCGTTTTTGCCGGTGACCCAAATGGTATCCCCATCTACTACTTTTGTGACAACCCGTGTATCTGTTGAGGCCGGAAGTTGAGAAAACCCGAAGAGAATCAGGAGAAAAAAATGCTTCATGGATGATATTAATTCTGGGTAGTGAGTTACGAGTGATGAGTTCCGGGCAGAGCGTTATTCATCAGCGGCGGGCCGTTTCGGATGCCTGAGGACTCGGGGCATATAATAAAAAGAGATGCATACAAATGTATGCACCTCCTGAAAATAAATCTCTAAAAATTATTTCTTTGCAGCTGTAGTATCTGCTTTGGCGCTTTTCTTCTGGATCGACTTGTACTCTTCGTTCAATCCTTTAAGTACCTCCTGTGTGATATCCAGGTCTTCTTTGGCATACAATACACCCCCGCCTTTGGAATAACCGATCACCATGTCATACCGGTCTGAAGCATTATAGTTCTTCAGGTATTCGTGAATGTTATTAAGAAGCTCATCGGTCTTTTTGGCTTGTTCCTGTTGCAGATTACCTGCTGCATTTTCCCTGTACAGCATAATATCCTGCTCTTTTTTCTGCAGAGCGGCCTGCTGGGTCAGTGCCTGCTGCTCTGAAAGACCGCCGGCCTGTACTCTTCTCTGAAACAATGCCACTTCATTCTGGAACGACTGGGCTTTCCGCTGAAGTTCGTTATCCAACGCAAAACTCTTATTCTCAAATTCTTTTACTACATCTTTATAGTATTCGTAATTATTCAAAAGAGTATCTGTATTGACATAAACAATTCTTCCGGAAGGCTGACCGGAAGCCGATTTGCTTTCTCCCCCTTTTTTATCACAAGCCACCAAAGCCACACTCAGGCCTAAAAACAGAGCAACGATTTTTTTCATTTAAGCAGATAATTTTTTAAAAAGTCTGCAAATATAATGATTTTCCTGAATGTATCACCATTTCAAAGGTACGCTCACCAATACATCATCCCAGCTGATGATCAGTTCTTTGTCATCATTGCTTCTGATGATCAGCTTTTCTTCCGGAGTGCTCAGTTTGGCTACAGGTACTTTCACCTCAGCCACATTCTTATCTTTGATCTTGTCGTATCCGAATGCACCGAACTGCTTGAGTTCAGGGTTCAGAATGACAGTCCATTCTTTTTCGTCAGGAATGGAATAAAGGGTATACGTTCCTGCTTTTACAGGTGTTCCGCCAAAGTTGACATCCTTTTTAAAGGTTATCTCGGTGGCAGCATTTGCCCCGGTACGCCATACTTTTCCGTATTTTTCCAGTCCGCCGAAAATCACTCTTCCCTTTTTAGACGGCTGGCCGTAAGTCACGCTGACATTCGCACTTTCAGTAGTAATTGTCGGGCTTTGCGGCGCCTTTCTTTCCTGTGCGTAAGCTACTGTGGTAAACAGGCCTAAAAGAATTACCAATAGTTTTTTCATGTTTCTGATTTAATTTTATCTAAAAAACGGCAATTGGGCTAATTTATTTCTTTTCCGCCAGCTGCCGGGCCATTTCCACGGGATCCGTGGGCTCATCATTCGGAATGTCAGATTCGATCAGTCCGTCACGCAGCCGGATGATCCGGTGAGCGTACCGGGCGATATCCTCCTCGTGTGTAACCATAATGATGGTATTTCCCTTACCATGGATTTCAGCAAAAAGCTGCATGATCTCGTAGGAAGTACGGGTATCCAGATTACCGGTAGGCTCATCGGCGAGGAGGATGGAGGGATCATTGACCAGGGCCCGCGCCACTGCCACCCGCTGGCGCTGTCCCCCAGAAAGTTCGTTGGGTTTGTGACTGCTTCTTTCCCCGAGGCCCACGCTTTCCAGTACCCGCTGGGCCTTATCGGAGCGGTCGGTTTTATTGTAACCGGCATAAATCAGCGGGAGGGCTACATTTTCGAGCGAAGACTGACGGGGAAGAAGATTGAAGGTCTGAAATACAAAGCCGATCTCCTTGTTTCGGACTTCTGCCAGCTCGTTTTCCGACATATCACTTACATCCTTGCCGTTCAGGATATAGGTTCCGCTGGTAGGGGAGTCAAGGCAGCCTATAATATTCATCAGAGTGGATTTTCCGGAACCGGAGGGGCCCATAAAGGCTACATATTCTCCTTTCCGGATAGTAATGGAAACGCCTTTAAGCGCGTCTACCACTTCTGCTCCCATAATGTACCGTTTCGTAATATCTTTTGTTTCAATGATGATCATAACCGCCGTCTGTTCGTTTCCCAAATCTAACGGCTTTTGGAGATAAACGGGTAAAGTTTTCTATCAAAGTCCCATTTAAAGGATAGATGGTTTAAAAACCCGGCAGAATCGCTGTTCCCAATCCGGAATTCGCTTAAGTTTGCAACCGGAATTGAATAGTAATGAACAGTGAGCTGTTTCCTGGGAACTCATTACTCACACCACCCGGAACTAATTTATACAGATGAGGAAATTTCTGAATACGCTGATCGGCGGAGAATCTCTTAATGAAGAAGAAGCAAGGGAGGCCATCATCCGGATGGGTACGGGAGAAGCCGCCCCGGCGCAGGCGGCGGCCTTCCTGATGGGGATTCAGCAGAAAGGTATTACCACCGGTGAACTCCGGGGGTTTCGTCAGGGCATGCTGGAGCTGGCCGATACCCTGGATTTTGAAGATCTGGAGCCCATGGACGTTTGCGGAACCGGTGGCGACGGTAAAGATACCTTTAATATCTCCACCACCTCGGCTTTTGTAGCGGCGGGTGCAGGAGTGAAAATTGCCAAACACGGGAATCACGGGGTAAGCTCGGCCGTGGGCAGCAGTACCGTTCTGGAGTTCCTGGGAGTTAAGTTTACGAATGATAAAGATTACCTTCGCCGGAAGATAGAAGACGCCGGAATCTGTTACCTCCATGCCCCTTTGTTTCATCCGGCTATGAAGTATATTGGTCCTATCCGCAAGGAACTGGGAGTAAAAACGTTTTTTAATATCCTGGGACCGCTGATGAACCCGGCAGAAGTAAAGGCGCAGCTGAGCGGGGTATCTGACCTCAGGACCTTTGAGCTATACAAAGACCTGTTTTCTATACGCGACGGACGCTTTTCTGTTATTCACGCGCTGGACGGATACGATGAAATTTCCCTGACCGGGGCTTTTCGGGTGTGGAAGGGAGCAGAAGATAAGGTGGTTCAGCCGGCCGACTGGGGCTTACCTGTAGTAGCCCCCGGGCGGCTGAGCGGTGGAGAAACCCTGGAAGAGTCGGGTCGGATCCTGATCCGGATTCTGAAGGGGGAAGGGACCCCCGAACAAACCGCGGCAGTGCAGGCCAATGCCGGCTTAGCCATCAGCGTATCGCGTAATACCAGCTTTGAGGAAGGGCTGTACCTGGCGGAGGAATCGGTAAAAAGCGGGCGGGCTTACAGGAGTTTTGAGAAACTGGTGGAGTAATTCTTTTTATAAAGCAATCATTTAATATATGTTTCAACTGGGCTTTGTTTCGGCGATACTGCCGGATTTATCTTTTGAAGAAGTGATTTCCTTCGCTTCCGAAAACGATTTTGAATGCGTGGAGATCATGTGCTGGCCGGGAAGCAACGCAGATAAGCGTCGCTATGCCGGGGTAACCCATATGGATGTGGATATTGCGGATACCGGTAAAATACAGGATACCCTGACAAAAAATAAGGTTTTCATTTCAGGGCTGGGCTATTATCCCAACCCTCTTGACCCGGATAAGGAGAAATCCGAATTTTACATCGAGCATATCAAAAAGATCATCCGGGCGGCCAACCGCCTGAATGTGCCGGTGGTTAATACCTTTATTGGCCGGAATCCGGGCCTGCCCCTGCAGGAAAACCTGGAGCTTTTTAAAAAGCTCTGGAAACCCATTATCGAGGTGGCCGAGCAGGAGCAGATCAAGATAGGGATAGAAAACTGTCCTATGCTGTATACGGCAGACGAATGGCCGGGCGGCAAGAATCTGGCCGTATCTCCGGCCATCTGGGACTATATGTTCGATGCGTTTCCTACCCCGCTGTTTGGTCTGAACTATGACCCTTCCCACCCCGTACTGCAAAGAATGGATGAGATCAGGCCGCTGTATGAGTACAGAGACCGGCTTCATCATATCCACCTGAAAGATATCCGGATTTACCAGGATAAGCTGGACCGTGTAGGGATGTTCGCGCTTCCTTCGGAGTACCATTCGCCCAAGCTTCCCGGGCTGGGAGATGTGCGCTGGCCGGAATTTTTCAGTGCATTGGGCGATATCCGTTATCGCGGGCCTCTGGTGATCGAAGTAGAAGACAAGGCCTATGAAGGTTCGCCGGAAGATGTGGTGGCAGGAATCCGGACAGCAAGGAATTATGTGAGGCAGTTTCTACCTTAATGCTAAATGGTTAATGCTGAATGACGGAAATTTACAATTCAGCATTAACCATTCACCATTTTACCGGAGTGAATTGATATAAACCGCTATCTTATCCAGATCCGCTTTCGGCAGGTGTGACATTGGCGGCATTGGAGCGGGGTAATCCGGCCAGTTTTCTGCTTTAGGACTTTTGATCAGCTCGATCAGCCTGGCATTGGAGTATTTCCTTTTCGCTATTTCCCGGAATGCCGGTCCTATCATTTTTTTGTTTTCATCATGGCAGGCCAGGCAGGTGTGCTTTTGCAA
>JBEBRR010000077.1:0-17490 GCA_040394735.1 Leadbetterella byssophila | reverse complement strand
GTTAGAAGTTAGAAGTTAGCCTCCCGGGAGGATTGTCTTCCGCCGCCCATGAAAAAGCGATCGGCGGCACGGCTAACCACTAATTTCTAAGAGCTAAAGAATTATACAGATGAAATCTTCAAGAGCAAGAGGCGATAAATACACCCGGAACGACTACCCGGTAACCGGAACTAATTTATAGAGATGAAATAACTAGGAAATTACCGGGGAAACCGGTATCTTTACAGGATATTTGGCTTCTGCCTTTGCATATTCTGTCTGGTATAGGACATCCCTTATCTCAGTTTTTGCTTTATCAGCTGCCCGTTCCGGAGCATAGTCCGGTGATTATAACATTAAAGATATACATATTGGAATTCAAAGAATTAAACCTTATCGAACCGCTTTCAAGGGCTGTTGATGAGGCCGGGTATTCTTCCCCTACGGAAATACAGTCTAAGGCTATTCCCCTTATTCTGGAAGGAAGAGACCTGATTGGCTGTGCACAGACAGGTACCGGCAAGACGGGGGCTTTTGCCATTCCGTTACTGCAACGTCTGGAGCTGGAGAAGAAGCCCCTGAAAGGAATACGTGCCCTGATTCTTACCCCCACGCGGGAACTGGCCATACAAATAGAGGAAAATTTTAACATCTACGGGAAGTACCTGCCACTAAGAACTCTTTGTGTTTTCGGCGGGGTATCCCTTTCGCCTCAGGTAAGGGCACTTAAAGAAGGAGCGGATATCCTGATTGCCACACCGGGGAGACTGCTGGACCTTATTCAGCAGAAATACGTTAATATGGCTACTGTTCATACGTTTGTCCTGGACGAGGCCGACCGGATGCTGGATATGGGTTTTATCCATGATGTAAAAAAGGTAACGGCGTATTTAAAGAACCGGAAGCAAACGCTGTTTTTCTCGGCTACCCTGCCCGATGCGGCCCGGAAGCTGGCGGGTTCCATGCTGACCAACCCGGCCATGATATCGGTAACCCCGGTATCTTCTACGGCGGTAACCGTACGGCAGGGCGTTTATTTTGTGAACAAGCAGGAAAAGGCAGAGCTGCTGATCGGCATCCTGAAGGAAAGGGCCGAAAGCCGCTCTCTGATCTTTACCCGGACCCGTCACGGCGCCGACCGCCTGGCTAAAAAGCTGGGGAGATCGGGTATTCAGGCTATGGCAATACACGGCAGTAAATCCCAGAATGCCCGTCAGCGCGCGCTCGAGGATTTTAAGAATTTCCGGTCTCCTGTTCTGATCGCCACGGACATTGCGGCCAGGGGGATTGATATTGAGGCGCTGCCTTTCGTAGTGAATTATGAGCTTCCTGATGTGCCGGAAACATATGTTCACCGGATAGGGCGTACCGGAAGGGCAGGTTTTTCAGGAGATGCCGTATCATTTTGTGATATGGGAGAAGAAGGAAGCAACCTGGCGGCTATACAGAAGCTGATAGGTTTTGAAATACCGGTGATGAAATTGTAAACCAAACAGAATTAAGTATGAGTGATTCTTTTTCGAAGAAAGAAAAGATAAAGAAAAAAGCAAAAAAGAGAGAAGACAAAGCTCAACGGCTGGAAGACAGGAAGATGAGTAATGACAAGGGCAAAAGCCTGGAAGACATGATGGTGTATGTGGATGAGTATGGAAATTTAACCACGGTACCCACCGATCTCCAGAACCGCCAGAAAATAAACCCGGAAGAGATCCGCCTGGGGGCAGCTCCGGTAGAGAAGGAAGACCCTGAATGGAGGGGAACTGTAACCTTCTTCAGCGAGAAAGGGTACGGGTTTATTACTGCAGGAAATTCGGGCGATAAGATATTTGTGCACCGGAATGACCTGGCTGAGCCCGTTCAGGAGAGAGATAAAGTGGTATTTCTGGTGGAAAAAAGAGAAAGAGGACTGGTAGCGGTGAACGTCAGGAAGATCAAACCGTGAAAAGTTTATGTATATTTATGAGTGGGATCATACTTTTTTTACAGGTCTTATCCATATTTTTGTGAAGTTTTTTAGTTTTAGGCGGGTATAACAGAACCATGACAGAAAATTTTGATGTATTTATCGACCGTTTCAAAGGCCGGTTGAAATCTTTGTTCCATGATGAATCCAATATTAACGAGCTAAGCCTGAACAGGGGGCTTCCGGATGATGTATGGAACGGAATCATGGAAATGAATCCTTTGTCTGTGGCTATACCCAAGGAATTCGGGGGGAGGGGAGCAGAAGTAAAAGAATGCCTGGGTATTCTTTCTGCGGCTTCGTATGAAGCGCTGCCTCTTTCGCTGACATTCGGGATCAACATTGCTCTTTTCCTGGAACCCTTGGCCAAGTATGGTAACCCGGAGATACAGGCGCCTATTTTTGAGCGGTTTGTGAAAGATCAGGCCATGGGCGGCCTGATGATCACCGAGCCGGATTACGGCAGTGATGCGCTGAATATGCGCACCAGCTACAGTGAAACCGGAGCGGGCTATTCTATCAAGGGACAGAAGCACTGGCAGGGATTAACCGGCATGGCGGATTTCTGGATTGTGGCAGCCCGTAAAAAAGTGCAGGAAAATGACCTGGCCCGCGATGTGGAATTTTTCGTAACCGATAACGGCAGACCGGAACAGAAGATTGTGGTAGAGCACTATTTCAATAACCTGGGCCTTTATATGATCCCTTACGGGCTGAATACCATAGATGTACAGGTACCGTATAACCAGAAGCTGATCCAGCACAGCACAGGTATAAAAATGATGCTGGATATTCTTCACCGGAGCCGTTTGCAGTTTCCAGGAATGGGAATGGGCTTTATTCAGCGGATGCTGGATGAAGCGCTGGCCCATACCACGAACCGGAAAGTAGGCGGACAGCCGCTGGTAGCGATGGACTCTGTGCGTTTCCAGCTCTCACGTATCCAGGCAGCGTATACTTTGGCTTCAGGGATGTGCGCTCACAGCTCTTCCATGAGCGGTATCGCCTTTGATGTGGCCGGCGAAGGAGTACAGGCGAACAGTATGAAAGCGCTGGTGACCGACCTGATGCAGGAATCGGCCCAGATCTGTGTACAGCTTTCAGGATCAAGCGGCTATAAAATAGATCATATTGCCGGCCGCGGAATTGTAGACAGCCGGCCTTTCCAGATTTTCGAGGGTTCGAATGAGATGCTGTACACCCAGATCTCGGAGATCCTGGTGAAGCAGATGAAGAAGCTGAAGGTGACTAATTTCAGTGAGTACCTGAATGCATTTGAAACTACGGCAAGGGTCGCTCCTTTGTTCCGCAGGCATCTTGACTTCGACCTTCCTGCTGTATTGGTACAACGTCAGACGGTGGTATTGGGTAAGATCATTGCCCGCCTGGTGTGTCTTCAGTATGTAGATGAGATGGTGGAAAAGGGCTTCCGGAAAGACCTGTTCGAAAACTGTGTGAAGCATATCCGGATGGATGTCAAGAAGCTGTCTACTGACCTGTCAGATTATAATAATGCCGAACCGATCATCGATTACCGGGAAGGTTCTGCGTGGTCGGATTATATCGGGTGAGGGATTGTGAGCAACGTCCCTACCGGGCTGACATCAGCCCTCGGGATCCCCGGTAAAAATAAATGGCACCGATAAACATGAACATATGGGCCAGGTCTGCATGGTTAAACCATGGGCTGATGCTGAGCCGGGCCACAAACACTACTGCGCATACAAAGATCCATCCCACGCCGATCATCATATTTTTCATGACTTGAGGATAGTGATTTTTCCGGTAGTTGTACACACAGAAACTGAAAACCACCACGAGGAAGCCGTAGGTGGAATGGACCTGCACATACAGGAAGTCGAGGGTGCCAAAGGCCAGGGCCATAAAGGCCAGAAGCTCAATGATGTTAAATACGGAAAAGAACCGGAGCATCCGGGGGCTCAGTTCGCTGGCAGAGAAGTGAATCATTACCCGCTCCAGCAGGTTCACGGCAATCATGCTCAGCAGCCAGCCGGGAAGTTTCCAGAAGAAACCCAGCGCGTACAGAAATCCATGCCCGATAATTCCTCCCAAAAGCGTAGCGATACCCATCAGGAGAAAATAAAGTAAAATCTGCTTATGCATCCGGCTGCCATTGTAAAGCGATCTTAATTTATAAGCGCAAATCAGGCAGGTAATTCCCACCAGCACATCTGTGGCGGTAGTTACAGGTTCATCAATGCGGATCCCGAAGGGAAAAACGGAAGGTTGTTCTGTCATAGCGTTCCTCAGATTACCAGCCCACAAACCCGACAGGCGTGATGCCGTTCAGCCGCAGATAGCAAACGGCCTGCCCGCGATGATGAATGATATGATTTTCGAGCGCATAAAACAGCCGCCACAAAGGGATGTCTTCCGAGCCGAAGCTGGTCATTTCCGAAAGCTTTTCGTCCGGAGCTTCTTTCACTACCTTCCTGACCCACTCATAAAATCCTTTCAGCTCCTTTTCCAGTTTATCTTTTGAGAGCTTCGACCAGTAGCCGCCTTTCATGGTGACCGTTTCGTAAGGGTCATGTATACCCAGGCGGAGGGCCAGCTGGGCCGAGTTAAAAATAATGCAATGAACAAACTGGATACGCCATGAAAATGACTCCGGGGTGTATTTCCAGTCCATCAACTTTTCAGGCATCTGCCCGTACAATTCAAGGGTGTATTTTTCCGAGCTTTTCCAGGCGGTCAGAAACTCCTCGCGAAATGTGCTGTAATCACTGGGCAGACGGCCCGTTGCCGTCAGGGAGGCAATTCCCAGTCCGAGTGTGCTTAATACCTTCTTACGTGTGATCTGCATTGAAAAAAACAGTATTTCTCAAAGATAGTCAGCAGACAGCCGATTTCATGCGAATATATTGCACTTTTATATCTGTAAATATAAAAACAGGGTTAATTTTGCAGCACGTCCGGCAGAATGAGCCGGTGTTTAACCAACAGGGTGCAGTTTATAATGGAAAAATCTACCGTTCTTACACGATTACAGGAAAAATGGGGGCTGGAGAGCCTTTTTCAGGTCATAGCCGTTCTGGTGGTATTTTCACTGGCGGGATCGTCTGTGGTGTTCCTGAGGAAAACCTTTTTCGGTTTCCTGGGTTTTGATGAGCATACCTCCATGTGGGTAAAAACCATTACCTATATTTTATTTGTTTTTCCGGCGTACCAGCTGCTACTGCTGACTTACGGCTTCCTTCTCGGCCAGTTTAATTTTTTCTGGGAAAAGGAAAAGAAAATGGGTAAGTGGATCGCGGAAAAATTCCGGCGATGAAAGCAGGCCTTATACATGAAGCTGGTTTTCAGCTGAGAAAACTGAATGCTCAGACTACCTTAATGACCACATTCCCGGTCTTTTGCCCGGTCTCCACATATTTGTATGCATCTACTATTTCATCGAACAGGTAATAACGGTCAATTACCGGTCTGAACTCCCCGTTTTCGGCCAGCTGTTTGAAAAAGGCCAGGTCTTCCCGGTGGGTGGCAGGAACAGGAAAGATGACTTTTTTCCCTCCTGTAAGTGGCGTGAAAAGTGCCAGGAACACATTGGCGCCGTTTTTACCCAATTCTGTAGATATGTACAAGCCTTTTTCCGTAAGAAGTTTCCTGCACACCTTAAAAGAGCTTTTACCTACCGCATCAAAAATGAAGTGGAATTTCGCTGACGTCTGTGTGAAATCCTGCTTCTGGTAATCAATAACCGTGTCTGCCCCCAGAGATCTGACCAGGTTTACGTTTGCGGAATTACAGACGGCGGTGACCTTTGCCCCGAAGTGCTTGAGAAGCTGAACTGCAGCAGACCCAATGGCGCCTGTAGCCCCGTAAACCAGCACGTTCTGGCCGGCCTCTACCTTAGCCGCCCGGATATTGCATAAAGCATAGTGTGCCCCTTCGGTCAGGGGAGCAGCCTCGTAAAAGTCCAGGTTCCGGGGCAGGAGCTCAACGGCACCGGTTTCCGAAGCGACCACATATTCGGCATGGCCGCCAAAAGTGGCGTCATTGTACCCGAATACACTGTCGCCCACCTTAAAGCGCTCCGTATGTTTTCCGACCTGCTCCACTTCTCCTGAAAATTCACAACCCAATGTGCTGATTTTAGGACGAAGAAGCCCGCTCCAGAACCGGGATACAAAATATTCAGCGCTCCGGAACCCTGAATCGGTCCGGTTGACCGTAGTGGCATGAATCCGGATCAGAATTTCCTTATCGGCGGGAACAGGCTTCTCTACTTCCTTTGACTGAACTACCTCGGGTGGTCCGTACCGGTGGTAAACCATTGCTTTCATCCTGGTGTTTTTTTACCTTAAAGATAAAAGACGGAGCGCTGAAAGATACAGTGAAGATCGTTAAGCAGCCGTTAAATCCCGATGAACGGAAGCTCAGGCAAGACCAAACGGCTTATGCCGTTGCCCCGGTTTAATTATTCAGGGTCTTCGCAATTTCTTTGCACATCTTCTGAATCCGTTCATAATTCTCCTCTGAATTTTTACTCCTTTCACAGGTAATTTCCAGTGAGCCCGGTTGGGAATAAATGTGGAAGAACATCCCGTTGTCTAAGCCCAGGTCTGCATCCAGCTCCTTATTTACAAATGACATGCCGGAGTCTTTGAGGTGACTCGACAGCATATTCTGGACCGTCCCGGTTTCTGAGTCGGGATAGCCGGCCGTAAAGCGGTACACCAGATCGTCAGTCACTTTTTCAGTGATTTTAAGACCGTTATGCCGGCACATAAGAAATGCAGAAGACAGGAAGATAATGATTAACAGCTTTTTCATAGTTTTTATTTTTGCCTCAAAACTAATATATAACATAGTATTATGCAATGCAAAGTACTATAAATATTCAAAACTTTAAAAAATCCGTCTACAATACAGGCCTTTTTCTTATTTTTGAAGCTTACCATTGAATATTATGCGATACCTCATTGTCCTTCTCCTGGTCTCTTTTGCCGGCTTTTCTCAAAAGAAACCCGATTTCCTTATTCAAACCAATGAAAAGTGGGTGGATTCGGTTTTTAATACCCTGACCCTGGACGATAAGGTGGGGCAGGTGCTGATGCCGCGGGGTAATTATTCGGGAAGGGGATATGAGCCGGAAAAGCTGAAGGAATGGGTACGCGATTATAAGCTGGGCGGACTGGTGTTTTTTGCCGGACAGCCCACCGTTCAGGCACAGATCACCAATGAGCTTCAGAAGATTGCCAGGGTGCCGCTGCTGATAGGCGTGGATATGGAGTGGGGGCTGGCCATGCGGCTCGACAGCACCGTCCGGTTCCCGTTCCAGATGACGCTGGGCGCCATGCAGGGAGGTGACGACCTGCTTTACCGCATGGGCGTAGAGGTGGGCCGTCAGTCCAAACGCATGGGCATCCACGTAAATTATGCGCCGGTGGTAGATATCAACAATAACCCGAAGAACCCGGTCATCAATTTTCGTTCCATCGGTGAAGATAAGATCAGTGTGGCCAATAAATCACTGGCTTTCATGAAAGGGATGCAGTCGCAGCGCCTCCTGACCACGGCCAAGCATTTCCCGGGGCATGGCGATACGGGCGTGGACTCCCACTATGATCTGCCGGTCATCCCGCACTCAAAAGACTATCTCATGAAAAATGAGCTATTCCCTTTTCAATACCTGATAGACAACGGACTCAGCGGCATCATGACCGCTCATTTGAATATTCCCGCGCTGGAACCGCAGCAGGGGCTGGCGTCTACATTTTCATCGAAGATCGTGAACGACCTGCTCAGAAAGGAAATGGGCTTTGAAGGGCTCACTTTCACGGATGCCATGGATATGCAGGGGGCGGTAAAGAATTACAAACCCGGCGAAGCAATGGTAGAGGCTTTCCTGGCCGGGAATGACGTACTGGAAACGTTTATGGATGTGCCTGTTGCTTTTAACGCGCTGAAAGCCGCTGTGGAGTCAGGCAGGATCCCGGTAAAATTGCTGGATGAACGGGTGAAAAGGATCCTTAAGGCCAAGGCCTGGGTAGGGCTGGACCGGTATGAGCCGGTGAAGACAGAAGGACTGATCGAAGACCTGAATACGCTGGAATCGGATTTCCTGAATCGTGTGCTGGCGGAAAGAACGCTGGTTGCGCTGGAAACCCGTGACCTCCCGGTGAAAGATCTGCGCCGGAATACCCTGGTGGTTTCTTTAGGGGCCGAAGGTAAAACCTGGTTCCAGAAAATGGCAGATAACTATACCCTGACGGAGTCGGTAAGCATTCACAAAAACTCAGGGATGGATACATTGAGGTCAAAACTGGCTGCTGGCCAAAACCTGATCATCGGTCTTCACCTGAACAATAACCGCCCGGGGGCCAACTACGGTTTCGAGCCTTATATGCAGGAAGCGCTGACTGAGCTGGCAGGCCGTGACAATGCCATCCTGGTGATTTTCGGGAATCCTTATGTATTGGAGAAGATCGGAGATGTCGGTAAGTTCGGGTCGCTGGTAATGGCCAATCAATCCACAAAATATATGGAAGAAGCCGCGGTAATGGCCGTTTTCGGGGGGATAGAGATGAATGGCCGGCTGCCGGTAACGGTCAATGATACCTTCCGCCTGGGAGCAGGCACCTGGGTGCAGAAAAACGGCCGCCTGGCTTATGGTATACCGGAAATGGCGGGGCTGGACAGCCGTACCCTGGAAGCACGGGTAGATTCGGTAATGCAGCTCGGCATACGGGAAAAAGCGTATCCCGGCGCAGTTCTGGAGATTGCCAAAGACGGTCGCGTGATCTGGCAAAAGCCTTACGGCTTTCACACCTATGAGGCGGCTGAGCAGTACAGTGGCACGCCCCGGCAGGACAACAGCTTCGCGGCAGCCAATGATGCGGAGGCTATGGATAGCAGGAATGTAAGTACCTCTGCGGTGAAGGCGGCGGCGGCAGGCAGAAAAGTGAAGGGGGCCGTAGATGCCGATGATATTTATGACCTGGCCAGCGTGACCAAGATCAGCACATCGGCCCTGGCAGTGATGGAGCTGATGAGCCAGGGAAAATTTGATCTGGACAAGACATTTGCTGACTATTATCCGGAATTTAAAAACAGCAATAAGGCGGGGCTGACCTTCCGCGATATGCTCACCCACCGTTCGGGACTGAAAGCGTGGATACCGTTCTGGATGAACTGCGTGGACTCCGTGGCTACTTTGCAAAAGGCCGTTCAGCTTCATCCGGAAATGGAATCAATGTTTATTAAAGAGCCGCGGCGCCGGACCTTCTGGGACAAGCTGTTCGGACGCAGCCCGAAATATGTGATCAATTATGAGAAGACACTTGCGGAGAATAAGGAGATCTGGAAGAAAGCCCTGGGTACGGAAACGCTTACCTGGCATCCCGGCATCTTTTCCAGCCGGAAATCTGAGCAATACAGTGTGGAAATAGCTGACACCCTGTTCATGAATCCCGAAAGAATCGATTATATCTTTAAGCAGATCGAGGTGTCAGCCGTTAACCCTGCGCAGGGGTATGTATATTCCGATCTTCACTATTACACTTATCCAGTCTTTATGGAACGGCTGACGGGGAAAAAATGGGAAGATTTCCTGAAGGAGACCTATCATTCCCTGGGAGCGTATACCCTGACCTACAACCCGCGGCGGCTGTTTGGTCTCGACCGGATTGTGCCTACGGAAAAAGATACCCTGTTCCGCAAAACGCAGATCCACGGACGGGTACATGATGAGGGAGCAGGCATGCTCAACGGCATTTCAGGCCATGCAGGGCTTTTCGGAAGTGCCAATGATCTTACCAAGCTGATGCAGATGTATCTCCAGGGCGGTTACTACGGCGGAGAAGAATACATCAGGCCGGAAGTGCTGAAAGAGGTGACTTCCTACCAGTTCCCGGAAGAAGGTAACCGCCGGGGCATTGCTTTTGATAAGCTGGATTTCAATAAGAAGATCGCCAACGGTCCGCAGATGGCTTCTCCTGAAAGCTACGGCCATTCGGGTTATACCGGCACATTTACCTGGGTAGATCCGAAGTACAATCTCGTCTATGTCTTCATGTCGAACCGGGTGTATCCCACCCGCGATAACGTGAAAATTTCCACGCTGGATCTCCGCACGGCAGTAGGAGATGAGATTATAAAGACGATCCAGGGGAAATAGTCCCTGCCCGTTATCCGGAACAAACAGTATTAAGTCAGTAGTTATATTATGATAAAGAAAATGTTGAAAAAAATCTTCCCCGTTATCCTTTTCCTGGTTTCGTATCTTTCCCACGCCCAGTCCGGAGGTTCCCAATGGACAAAAGACGGTAACGGAAATTACTCGGTGGAAAAAGGAGCCATTGTAAAAACCGACTTTAAGACCAGGGCGAAGGAAACCATTGTTCCGGCTGAGTGGCTGACCCCTTCCGGCACGGATAAATCACTAAATGTACGAAGCTTTGCGTTCTCCGGGGATTTCGGATCAGTGCTCATCTTTACGAATACCCGGCGGGTATGGCGCTATGATACCCGGGGAGATTACTGGCACCTGGACCTGAAAACCCGTGAACTGAAGCGTTTGGGCAAATCGCTCCCGGAGGCGTCACTGATGTTTGCGAAGGTCTCTCCTGACGGTACAAAGGCGGCTTATGTGAGTGGGAACAACCTGTATGCGGAGGACCTGAAGAGTGGCCGTATTCAACAGCTGACGTTCGGCACTGGGAAGCTGATCAGCGGGACATTTGACTGGGCCTATGAGGAGGAATTTGACTGCCGCGACGGCTTCCGGTGGAGCCCGGACAGCAAAAGCATTGCCTTCTGGGAGATCGACGCCAATACCATCCGTGATTTTTATATGATCAACACCACAGATTCCATTTATTCCTACACTATCCCGGTGGAATATCCGAAAGTAGGGGAGACGCCGTCTGCCTGTCGTATAGGCGTGGTAAGCGTGCCGGATGGTAAGACGGTATGGATGCAGGTGGCGGGCGACAGCCGTCAGCATTATATTCCCCGGATGGACTGGGCCGAGAATTCGGAGGAACTGATCCTGCAGCAACTGAACCGCAAGCAGAATCACAGCAGACTTTACTACGCCAATGCAAAAACGGGCGTAGCAAAAGTATTTTACGAGGAACAGGATGAAGCCTGGGTGGACGTAAGAACCAGCTGGGCGGGAAGCCAGGGGGGATGGCGCTGGCTGAAGGGGAATAAGGATTTTCTCTGGATCAGCGAAAAGGACGGCTGGAACCATATTTTCAGGGTGTCCCGCGATGGCAAAAAAGAAACGCTTATTACCCAAGGAGACCTGGATGTGATCTCTCCATTGGCGGTGGATGAAACCAACGGCTTCGTATATTACCTGGCGTCTCCTTTTAATGCCACCCAACGGTATCTTTACCGCTCCCGCCTGGATGGTAGCGGGGAAGCAGAACGGGTTACCCCCCGGGTGCTGGAGGGATCGCACAGCTACCAGATATCGCCGAACGGCCTTTTTGCCGTACATGTCTTTACCAATTATTATACACCGCCCATGATGGAAGCCATTACCCTTCCTGATCATAAAGCCATTGACCCTGCAGAAAGTATCCTGGCGAAGTTTGACCCGGCTAAAAAGGCACAATCGAACGTCGAGTTTTTCCAGGTAGTGACCGAAGACGGGGTGGAAATGGACGGCTGGATGGCCAAGCCGAAGAATTTTGATCCGTCTAAAAAATACCCGGTACTATTCCTGGTGTACGGAGAACCCGCATCGCAGACAGTGACGGACCGGTATGGTATCGGCAGGAACGGCATGTATGACGGTGACATGGCCGAAGACGGTTATATTTATATGTCGGTAGACAACCGTGGAACCCCCGCCCCGAAAGGAAGGGTGTGGCGCAAGTCCATTTACAGGAATATCGGTATTCTGAATATCCGGGATCAGGCCATGGCGTGTAAAAAAATCATAGCCACCTATCCGTTTGCTGATGCCAGCCGGATTGCGGTACACGGATGGAGCGGAGGCGGATCTTCCACCCTTAACCTCCTGTTCAAGTATCCTGAACTTTACCAGACGGGGATTGCCGGTGCCGCCGTAGCCAATCAGCTGACCTATGACAATATTTACCAGGAGCGTTATATGGGCTTACCCCAGGAGAATCTTCAGGATTTTACAGAAGGGTCGCCCGTTACCCATGCCGGAAAGCTGAAGGGAAACCTGCTTTACATTCATGGCACCGGTGATGACAACGTGCATTACCAGAATGCGGAAATGCTGGTGAACGAGCTTATTAAACATAACCGCCAGTTCCAGTTCATGCCCTATCCAAACCGGAACCACGGTGTGCGGGAAAAGCACCTGAACACGCTGTTTACCAGTTTTCTGAAGCAGCATTGTCCGCCGGGGCCGAGGCGTTGATTTCTTATTTAGTTCCGGCCATCATTGTCGTCCGGGACTAAACTGTTACTCAACCGTGTTTTTCAATGTCCCGATCCCATCCATACTAATCAGAATCTCATCGCCGCTCCTGAGTGTGAATTCATTCTCCGGAACAATTCCTGTGCCCGTCATGATGAGGCAGCCGTGGGGGAATGAGCATTCGCGGAAAACAAAGGAGACCAGTTCCTGGGGCGTTCGTTTCATCTGGCTGATGGTGATGGACGACCGGAATACGGGCTGGTCTTCACGCCGGATCTCCAGGTGGATGGCGGTGTCCGGGGGAAGGGGCTCTTCGGTAACCAGGATGCAGGGGCCTACGGAGGCGCAGCCGTCATAGGTTTTGGCCTGGGGCAGATACAGCGGGTTTTCGCCTTCGATGCTCCGGCTGCTCATGTCGTTTCCGATGGTGTAGCCCACAATTTTACCGGATGAGGTGACCACGAGGGTGAGTTCGGGCTCCGGAACATCCCAGCCGGAATCTTTTCGTATTCTCACGGGCTTTCCCGGAGCGGATACCCGGTGTGAAGTAGCTTTAAAGAATACTTCAGGGCGCTCGGCTTCGTAGACCCGGGCATAGAAATCGCCGCCGCCGGCATCTTTGCTTTCTTCCTGCCGCCCGATCTTGCTCCGGAGATACGTTACACCGCATGCCCAGAGCTCCTGTTGGTCCATGGGAGCAAGGATAGCCCCCATATCATGGAGAGTGGAGGCACTGCGAAGGTCTTCTTTTATTTTGGCGGCCAGCTGATCATCATTAATGTAGGTATTCCAGTCGCGGTTTTCCAGGAGGTAAAATGAATTATCCTTTTCAATTACAATTCCGCGTTCCGTTCTGTATATTTTCATAGGTATGAGTTAGTTTTGAGTTCCGGGTAGTGAGTTTTTAGAGGTGAGATGCGGTTCATCTCATTCTCCATTTCAATACCCGCGTATTATTGGTGATATAAAGGGTTTTCTGGTCTTCTGAAAGTGCACAGTTCGATACCGGCTCGTCGAGCAGCAGGCGCCCCAGCGGTTTGCCTTCTGCATTAAGAATAAGCACGCCTCCCGGCCCGGAAGTATAAATGATCCCCTGCCGGTCAATTTTCAGACCGTCGGGGGATCCGGGAAGCTTTTCTTTCCGGGTATAAAAGATACGGCCGTTTTCAAGCCGGTCATCTGTGATATCATATATATACCAGTGGGGCTTTGCCGGATCGGAGTTTGCAACCAGCAGCCGCTTTTCATCGGGGAAAAGGACAATTCCGTTAGGGCGTGTTAAAGAATCTGTCAGAAGGATCACTTCTCCGCTGGTTTTGATTTTATACACCCCGTTAAAAGGAATCTCTTTGGCCGGATCCCGGTCATCTTGTGCAGGAAGTCCGTAAGGCGGATCGGTAAAAAAGATTTCGCCACGGGAATTCATAACGGCATCGTTGGGACTCGAAAACCGCCTGTTTTCATAGCGATCGGCCAGCGGGGTGAATCTGGGTTCCGGTCTGGAAACCGGGGCGTCCATCCGCGCTATCCGGCGGTCGCCGTGCTGGCAAAGGAGGAGATTTCCGCGGAGGTCTCTGAAGAGCCCGTTGCTCCCGGGCTCCCTGCTTTCTGATTTTTCCCCGGTAAATCCTGAAGGCCGGAGATACACACTTGTTCCGCCTTGTTCTGTCCACTGGTAAACGGTATTTCCGGGAACATCGGAGAAAAGGAGTCGTCCGTCTATCCACAGGGGGCCCTCGGCCCAGGCATATCCTTCCGAGATGATCACAGGCAGTTCACCGGTTGTATATACCAAGTCCAGCTCCTTGTCCCATTTTTCTATTTTACCCAGATGCCGTTCCTGCGCCCTGCAGGAAAACACGAGGAGAAAAAACAGGAGATTTTTCATTGATTTAAGGTTTGAGCACATCCACTTCTATTACCGAGTCATTGAACACTTTGTGTGATGCTTTGACAAAATCACTTTCATCGGCCTTGTAGATATTCTCCACGTATTTCTGTGGGTTCCGGTCGAAAAGCGGGAACCAGGTGCTTTGTACCTGGATCTGGACCCGATGGCCCTTTTTGAACGTATGATACACATCCTGAAGGGCAAAGTTGACGTCGGTTTTCTTGTCGGGAATAAAGGGTTCAGGCTTTTCAAAGCTGCTCCTGAACCGGCCGCGCATGATCTCGCTTCTCACCATCTGATGATAATTGCTGAGCGTAATGTTTTTATGCGGCATGTAGTCGTGATCGGGCTCATCGGGCGGGTACACATCCACCAGCTTCACGATCCAGTCGGCATCTGACTGGCTGGTGCTGACTTTTAGCCGGGCCAGAATTTCACCGGCCAGCGTAAGATCTTCTTCGAGCACACCGGTTTCAAACACCAGCACATCGGGTCTCCGGGCGGCAAAACGCTGATCTTCCGTCATATAATTCCGGGCGGTGAAACCCATACTGGTAGTAATATCTTCGGTGTAGGGAACGGGCTTCATGGGGTCGCTGATAAATTCCGAGCTACCTGTGGCAGAAGGGGTGGCAGTAGCCAGCGTCCCGTTTTCTGCCAGGTAAAATTTCAGCTTCTCTGCTTCTTTGGGTGGCCATTGGGCAAACTCTCCCCATTTTTTGGCGCCTGTGTCAAACATATAGGCTTCCGGCAGGCCGGTTTTCCCGTCACCACTTTCTTTCAGGAAGTGCCGGAAGAACTTTGCCTCGATATTTTTCTGGTAAAATGTAGCGATGCTGTCGCCAAAATACACACTGGTATGCATAGTATGGCCTCTTTCCCTTGACCAGCCGCCATGGTCAAAAGGACCCATAACGATGCTGTTGCTTTTCTTACCCGGATTTTGTTTCCGGATACTTTTGTAGGTGTTCAGCGGCCCGTAGAGGTCTTCGGCATCCAACCATCCGCCCACCACCATTACAGCCGGGGTAATGTTTTTCAGATGCGGAAGAATATTTCGTTTCTGCCAGAATTCATCGTAATTCGGGTGGTTGACAATTTCCTGCCAGTAAAAATTGTCTTTGTAATATTTCTGCACATTTTTCAGCGGACCCAGCTCCATGTGAAACTGGTAGCCGTCTTTCGTATATTTATCGATCATCTGATCATTATACCAGGCGGTAGGAGTAGGGCCGTCATGCTGTTTCCCGAAAACAGGGAAGGTAAACAGGTAAGCCTGGGTCAGGGCACCGTTATGATGAAAGTCGTCAAAAAAGAAATCGGAGATCGGCGCCTGGGGAGAAGAGGCCTTCAGCGCCGGGTGGGCATCAATGGTACCGGCCGTAGTGTAGAAGCCGGGATAAGAGCCGCCCCATTGCCCCACACGCCCGTTATTGAAGGGAATATTGCGGATCAGCCATTCGATGGTATCGTATGTATCCGAACTTTCATCCGGGAATGTTCCCGGGCCGTTTCCGGGGTTGTTGGGGGTCATGTTGGTCCAGGTGCCTTCTGACATCCATCTTCCGCGGACATCCTGGTAGACAAAAATATATTTTTCCTTCATCATAAGCTCAGAAGGTCCCAGCCGTGCCGGAAATTCATCTGCTTTGTAAGGGCCTACACTGTAGCAGGTGCGTTGCATCAGCATGGGATACGGCTTATCGGCAGATGCATCTTTCGGGACGTATACATGGGTAAACAGCCGGGTACCGTCCTGCATGGGTATACGGTAAGCGTGCTTGGTATAATTTTCTTTGATCCATTCCCCGGTATTCTGCGCCCATGTACCTAAAGGCAGCAGCAGGAGGAAGAGGTACTTTTTCATAGAAAGTTTTTTTTAACCAAATATATTGCTTTTTGGGGAAATACGGAAGCGAAAGAAGCAGAATGCGCTGAGACATGCCGGAGATACGTTCTGTTGAAAACGGAATTTTATTTGTATTTTTGTGTTTTAGCCGTTTAAAACCTCCGAAATAACCTATGGAACTGTACTATTCCTTCTCAATTCTTATTGTTCTCGCCTCGTTTTTTGCTTACCTGAACCTGCGGTTTTTAAAACTGCCCTCGGCTATCGGGATCATGGTGATCGCTATGTTTTCATCGGTTCTCCTGGTAACTTTCGGGAAGTTTTTCCCTGAAACGCTGACAGAATTCTCCCGGTTGCTGACCGGGGTGGACTTTACGGAAGTATTGATGGGAGCCATGCTGAATTTCCTGCTTTTTGCGGGAGCCGTGCATATCAATATAGGCGACCTGCGGGAGCAGAAGCTGCCGGTGATGCTGTTTTCAACGGTGAGTGTGATTATTTCCACTTTTGCGGTAGGACTTATCCTGTATTATGTATTGCCGCTTCTGGGCTTTGAGATTCCCTTATTGTATTGCCTTCTGTTCGGTGCACTGATCTCTCCTACAGACCCCGTAGCGGTGCTGAGCATTTTAAAGGAGGCCAAAGTGCCGAAATCGCTGGAAACCAAAGTAGCGGGGGAGTCTCTTTTTAATGACGGGGTGGCAGTAGTAGTCTTTGCCGTGATTCTGAAACTGGCTTCCGGCGATTCTTTTGATATTACTTTCGGGAATATTTCCTGGCTGCTGCTGAAAGAGGCCGGCGGGGGCTTCCTGCTGGGAGCTTTGCTGGGCTTTACGGCTTCGAAAGCCATTAAAAGTGTTAACGATTATATTGTTTCGGTATTGATCACGCTTTCTGTGGTCATGGGAGGGTACCTGATTGCCCATGCCATGCATATTTCCGGACCGCTGACCATGGTGGCAGCCGGGATCATCATCGGGAATTACGGCAAGCGCACAGCGATGTCGGATGAAACCAAAGACTATCTGAATAAATTCTGGGAACTGATCGATGAGATCATGAATGCCGTTCTTTTCCTGTTTATCGGCTTTGAGTTGCTGCTGATCCCGAATATACTGGATTACTGGCTGGTGGGTGTAGTATCTATCGTGGTGGTGCTGGCGTCACGTTTCCTCTCGATCTGGATTCCTACTTTCCTGATCCGTTTCCGGCAGAAATTTTCACGGGGAACGATCAAGGTACTGGTGTGGGGCGGCTTACGCGGCGGGGTTTCCATTGCGTTGGCCTTATCTTCCGGCGATAGCGAATACCGCAGCCTGCTGATCGCCATTACGTATTTTGTAGTAGTCTTCTCTATCGTAGTTCAGGGTCTTACCGTGGGTAAGGTGGCCGGGAAAGCCCTGGCGGAGGAGAACAATTGACAGTGAATAACTAATAGT
>JBEBRR010000076.1:0-17568 GCA_040394735.1 Leadbetterella byssophila | reverse complement strand
TCAAGATGGGGAGGCTGGTATGATCCCTGGGATTCTTTTTACGGATCATATGCTTACGGATGGGGCGGCGGCTATCCTTATTACGGATATAACCGGTTTTACTCTCCCTGGGGCTACAATCCTTACTACTCTCCATGGGGTTATGACTATTACGGCTGGAACGGCTTGCGCAACCCTTATTACGGGTACCAGACCGTTTACGTAAATAACATGTATAACGGCCGCACCGTAAGGCAGCGGAATTCCAGCCTGGCCAACAGCCGGTATAATGACCGCCTGGTAAGCAGAACTTCTGCCCAGAACGCCCGGGTGGCCGGTATTGACAGAAGCTCCCGCTCTGCCGTAAGCAGAAGCACCGGCAGCCCGGCAAGAGACATCAATTCTTCTGCCCGTATGGGATCTGCTGACAGAAGCAGCATCAGCAGAAGCTCGGGAACCAGAAGCTACGATTCGTATACCCGCAGCAGCTCGGTTAACTCCGGGAGAGCGTCACAATCAGCCGGATCAAGAGTAGGCTCATCTTCCGGCAGAAATGGCAGCTATTCTCCTGCCGCCAGACAAAGCTCAGGCAGCTACAACCGCAGCAGTTCGGGCCGGAGTTCATCTCCTTCTTACAACAGTGGAAGCAGAAGTTCTTCCCCCTCTTACAACAGCGGCAGCAGGAGCTCTTCACCATCCTACTCAGCTCCATCCCGTTCTTCTTCTTCCGGCTCTAGCAGCGGAAGCAGTGGTGGCGGAAGCAGCCGGAGCAGCAGTGGTGGCGGCAGTAGAGGCCGTGGATAATTTAAAGACAGTAACATCGTTATATTCCCCGCTGATTAACCAATTTAGTTCATTGGCGGGGATCTTTTTTTCCAAACAATAAAATGCAATGTGGTGTCAGCAGTCAGTCTCCACAAGGCAAACTGCCGGAAACCTGATTGCTGAACGCTGAAAGCTCTTATACAAATGAGAAAGTTAATTTTAACAGGCCTGACATCCATGGCCTTGGGCCTGACTGCCAACGCACAGGGTACTGATGAACCTTTCTTCCATCTCCGGAAGTTTTATACGCAGGGAAATTACGGCACGGCCAGGAGCCAGGCCATGGGGGGTGCCTTTACCGCTTTGGGGGCTGACCTCAGCAACACCTACATTAACCCCGCAGGTCTCGGATTTTACAACCGTTCCGAGTTTTCGGGTACATTTAATTTTGCAGGCAGCAACACTACTGCCACTTATATCGGACAATCCAATACCTCGAAACGCTCTCCGCTGGATATCGGCCAGCTGGGGGTGGTATTTTCAAGAGACGGTATGGGCTCCAGGCTGAAAAAGGGAAACATTGCCATTTCATACAGTACCCTGGCCAATTTCTCCAACACCTATTCATACACCGGGTCCAATAATGCCCACTCCATCTCCGACTCTTTTGCGGAGCTGGCCAATGCCTCCGGCTTAACCCCGGAGCAGATTGCAAAAGATTATGATGAATACGGAAATGCTCCTGACGGGTTCTCGATGGCGCTTATGGGCGGATTACTGTATTACGATGAAGGCCGTTATGTGATCAATGAAGATGCCCTTCCCGTTAGCCAGTCTGGGTCAGTGTCCGAATCCGGCAACCTGGGCCAGCTGAATGTAAGCTATGGCGCTAATTTTGATGACAAAACCTACATCGGCGCCGGACTGGGCATCCAGACCCTGCGTTTTGACCGTTCCACGGTTTTTGATGAAGCTTTCCCCTCCAATTCCAGCTACCTGCGGTCGCAGTATTACGACAACGAACTGAGCATTACCGGAACGGGGCTGAACCTTACACTGGGTATTATTCAGCGGCTGAATGATCACCTGAACCTGGGAGCCTCTGTCACCACTCCTACCCTGATGTGGATCACAGACAGCTTTGTACAGTACGGAGGGGTGAGCCCTGTAAATCCCGATGCGGTACTCTATGACACCGATGCGAGAACAGCCATTGACGAATTCAAATACCGGGTGGTTTCACCTTTACGGGCCAACGCCGGTATCAGCGCATTCCTGCCCAAAAAGATAGGGGTGGTGAGCCTGGAAGCAGAATATGTGGGCTTCAGCAGAATGGGTATCCGAGCAAAAGATTCTGCTATCTGGTCAGATGGTCAGAATTCATCGATCCAGGAAGAATATAAAGACGTGGTTAATTTGAAAGCAGGGATAGAACTGAGAAAAGGAATAGGCAGGCTCAGAGGAGGAGTAAACTTTATCAATGACCCGCTGCGCTATGCCTCTGATTTCAACGTAAAGAAAAATACGGTAGCAGGAAGCGCCGGCATAGGCATCCGGAACTCCAACTTCTTTGCTGACCTTTCTTACTCCCGTTATATCAGCACGGGAGCTTACAACCCTTATATCCTGAACGATAACAGCCATAATTCTGTAACGTTCCGGCAGGCCCGGGGCACGGTGGGAATAACCGTGGGATCATTCTTTTAAACAGTCCATATTCAGGTCTGTCTGAAAAGCAGGTTCACAAAGAGCTGTTAAAGGGGGTCAGAAAGAGGGCAAAATGCAAGGCGCCGAGGAGAAGAACGAAGAAGTATACCGGGTATATGACCGAGGTCGGATTCTGAAAGTAACGCAGCAGTTTGTGCACTTTTCGGGCACCTTCTTTTTCTTTAGAACCCGGAGTTTGACAATCCCATTACTTTTTACTACCTTAACCGCTGTAAATCAACAGATATTATGACTGTAATCTTAATTCTGGCAGCCGCAGCGATCCTTTTCCTGCTTTACGGGGTTTCTGTTTACAATAAGCTGATTAGCCTCAGAAACCTGGTGAAGGAAGCCTGGAGCAGCATTGATGTGATGTTAAAGAAACGTCACGATCTGATCCCCAATCTGGTGGAAACCGTCAAAGGGTATGCCTCCCATGAAAAGGAAACCCTGCAATCGGTAGTGGATGCACGAAACCAGGCTACAGGCAGGGGTTCTGTTAAAGAAATTGAAGCAGCCGAATCACAGCTAAGTTCGGCCCTGGGCCGGCTTTTCGCCCTGGCCGAACAATACCCCGACCTGAAAGCCAATACCAATTTTCTGCAATTGCAGGATCGGCTGGCGGCCATTGAGAGCGACATTGAGAAATCGCGCAGATACTATAACGGCACGGTCAGAAATTACAATACCGTGATCGAATCCTTTCCCAGCAATCTGATAGCAGGAATGTTTAATTTTGAGAAAGAGGCTTATTTCGAGCTCGGCAACCCGGATGAACGCAATGTTCCCCAAGTGAAATTTTAGCCATGAAACGTATTTGCCTGCTCTTCCTTCTGATCGGGGCCTGTCTTCCTGACTTTGCCCAGGATCTGAGCATTGAACGTATTCTTTCCTACGAAGTTGAGCTCCGGGTAGATACTTCGGCCCGGCTTATGGTAAACGAAAGATTAAAAGTAAATGTTAAAGGCCAGGACATTCAGCGGGGGATTTACCGGACCTTACCTATCCGGAGAAATATTAACGGCCGGGATATATCTGTCCGGTACGACGTTAAATCAGTAAAGAAGAACGGTGCAGAAGAAAAATATCATACCAAAAACGGAAACGGCGGATTTGTCATTTATATAGGGGATAAGGATGTTCTGCTCGATCCCGGAATTTACGATTATGAGATCACGTACGATACCTACCGGCAGATCGGCTTCTTTGAAAATTTTGACGAGCTGTACTGGAACGCCACCGGTACCGACTGGGCGTTTCCTATTGATCAGGTCACGGTAAAAGCTGTCTTGCCTGAAAACGCTGACGTTCTTCAAAATGCCTGTTATACGGGCTATGCCGGAAGTACAGAGCAGAATTGCAACACCGTCAAAACCTCGGATCATACCCTGGAATGGACAACGGAAGGACTGGCTCCCAATAAGGGTTTAACCGTGGCGGTCGGCTTTACAAAAGGGGTTATTAAAGAACCTGAGCTGCCGGCCATACTCCAAATCCGAAACCTGTCCAGACTTCTGACCGGTATCGGGGTATTATTTCTGATCTGGATGGTTTACTGGTGGAGCCGCTATGGCAGAGACCATCAGAGACCCGCTGTTTACCCCCAGTTTGAGGTACCGCATCATCTTTCTCCCGCTTCACTGGGTTTCCTACATGACGGGCGGTATCACCCGAACATGATTGCCGCTTCATTGATTCACCTTGCGGTCAAAGGGTACATTGTTATTGATGAGCCTCCGGGAAAGGGATGGTTCAGTCGTGCAAAATTTACCCTGGAAAAGCAGAAAGCTGCCGATGAAAGCCTTGCCCCTGAAGAAAAAACGCTGATGCGGGAGCTCTTCGCTTCCGGAACGGATAAAATCACGGTTGACGGAGAATACAGCTCCCGAATTGCCAAAGCGGTTCAAACCTATAAGTCAGACCTGGTGAGTGTAAATCAGCCAGCGCTCAGCAAAGGCAGTAACTGGCCGAAAGTACTATGGATATTTTTAGGAATATCGGTGGTTTACTGGGCCATCATCCTTTACAGCTACTATCACCTGTATGAGGGAGGAAAGCTTGTTTTGGGCATCTGTCTCTATCTAGGTGCCTGCTTTACCCTCATCCTGGTTATGAGCGTGCGTTTGAAAGTGGCCGGGTACATATGGCTGCTCCCCCTGGTTTTTGCAGGCGGGATGGTACTTTTATATTTTATTGCCGGAATAAAAACAGACTCTTTCATACTGGCCTGCTTCTTCCTTATATTCAGTGTGGCAGCACTGGCTTTCTTCAACTATTTTGTAAAACAGCCCGGTGAAGAGCTGATCAGGAAACAATCGCTGATTGAAGGCTTTAAAATGTATCTCGAAACAGCAGAAAGCGAGTTGCTGAAGTTTCATAATCCTCCCCGGATCACTCCTGAGTTGTTTGAAAAATACCTGCCCTACGCTTTGGTACTGGGCGTAGACGGCATCTGGGGTAAAAAGTTTGAACAAAGCCTGCAAGCCCAGGCCCGGTCTTATGAAAGCCGGTGGTACACCGGCAATCCCGCACATTTTTCCAGCAGCATAACCGGTAATCTCAGCCGGAGCCTGACAGGCACCATGAGCTCGTCATCGGTCCAGCCGGGTAGCAGCGGGTCAGGCGGCGGGGGGTCTTCCGGAGGCGGAGGCGGGGGTGGCGGCGGAGGCGGCTGGTAAGCAGCCTCCCCCTTTAAAAAATATTGTGCAACTGGGGAGGAGCTCAGCGCGTCATCTGGTAACCAATCAGGCTGATGTGGCGTTTCCCTGGAATTGCATGATAAACAAAGACCTCATAGGTATTACCGGCCTGCTGGAAATCGCCCTCAAAATAGCTCCGGTCCACTTCGCCCGTACCGGTATTGCGGAGACCGAAAGCAAAGTCGTAAACACCGTTTTTCAGTTTCAGCATGTGCTGCAACAGGCCCGACTCCGGATCAAACTCCATCGGAACATAATTCCAGCCCGTCAGCTTTCCGTAAAGTACGGGTTCTGAGCCATCGGGGTAATTAGCGTCGATCAGTCGAAAGAAAACATTCATATAATCCGATCCCAGATCGGCATCGCCGCCATCCCGGTTAGAGATAATAAAGCCGCCGTCATTATCATAGGCATCTACAAAATTAGTACCGGCACGCCTGAGCTGAGGCGTAGTAAAGACATCGTCCGGCTTCCCCCTGATCACCTCTTTCACATTCTGTCCGCGACTGAAATTACTGCTGATATCCAGGTAACGAAATTCATTTCCTGCAGGAAAAAGATAGCCGCTATTAAACTGCTGGAGGGTGAATGCATTCCTTCCGGAATTCACCAGATCGGTATTTTTAACCTCCTTCCACTGGTTCTGGTTAAAACGCAGAAATACTTTCAGTTCCCGGTGCGGGATGCCCACACGGTAATTCGCCAGGTCTATTTTGAGATCCAGCTGCTGATGGGTTTTCCAGAATTCCGGGTCCCGCGCCGGCTGGGCGGAGGCTACAATGTTCACCTGTCTTTCATAAATCCAGAATTTCCGCTGAATCACCAGCTCATCATTTTCAAAAAGCTGTACTATAAAATTGCCCGAAATGAGGGGCTTCGGTACCACAAACCGGTAGTGATAATACGGTACCTTGGTATTCCGGGAAACGTTGAAATCGTTAATGAATAACTCGTTTATTTCAGCAAGGTATTCCATATCCAGCAGCTGCGACCGGCTCCAGTCGGCTTCACAATGCAGTATTCTCACTTTATACTGGGAAAACCGCGCCCTCAGGTCGTCAAATTCCAGAACGATCTGCTGGGCTGAATTCTGCAGGTCGGCCACCGGCGGATTCAGGTACCTTTCATGCGGCTTATCGCCCTGCGTATAGGCATATAACGTAACGGTTTTCAGGTCTTCCGTAAGGTTAAACTCTTCCAGCACCTCCCGGGCCTGTACCTGGCCCGACAGCAGAAGAACAAAAACAACATACCGGGTTATCAGTTTCATATTAACGGGTTTCATCCATTTCGGTGACCTTCATTTCCCAGAGTTCATGCAGGTCTGCCAGCCGGCTTTTAGATTGGGTATAACGATGATTGACCTGCTTCAGTCTGTCTTCATCTGAAAATATCTCTTCCCGCGTCATTTCCAGCTCAAGCCGGGCTACTTCCTCTTCCTTTTGTGAAATCTCTTCCTCGATCAGCCCGATTTCTTTCTCCAGCCTTTTAAGATCAGCGGCAGAAGCCTTTACCGGAGTCTTTTTCTCTGCCGGGGCAACAGGCTTTGCTGCTTTCTTAACGGGCTCATCGAGGGTTTTCCCCTGTTCCTCCATCCAGATGGCAAACTCTTCATAGCTGCCGGGATACTGCTTTATTTCGTGGTCTTCAATGTACCAAACCTTATTGGAAACCTGCGATATGAAGTGACGGTCATGCGATACCACCACGTAGGTGCCTTCGTACTGATCCAGGGCCTGAACCAGGATGTTAACCGACTGCATATCCAGGTGGTTGGTGGGCTCATCCAGCAAAAGGAAATTTGCTTCGGAAATCAGGATCTTAGCCAGCGCCACCCGCGACTTTTCCCCTCCCGAAAGTACTTTGATCTTTTTGAAAACCTCATCACCCGTAAACAGGAAGCACCCCAAAACGGAGCGGAGCTCAGTTTCGGTTTTGGAGCCGTCGACGTATTTCAGCTCTTCAAGAAGGGTTTCGTCCAGATGGAGGGATTCCAACTGATGCTGGGCATAAAACGAGAAGTTTACATTGTGTCCCAGCTTACGTTCTCCCTGTACAGGCTCGGTACCGGCTATGATACGCAGCAAAGTTGATTTCCCTTTACCGTTGGCGCCGATCAGTACGATCTTATCGCCGCGTTCAATGGTAGCGGAAGTATTCTTTAAAATGATCTTATCTCCGTATGCTTTGGATACATGGTTCAGCTCCATTACATTTCTGCCGGGCTGTGTACCGAATTTAAACCGGAAATGCACTTTGGCGGTTTCATCAATCACGTCATCAATCAACTCCATACGGTTCAGCGCCTTCACCCTCGACTGCACCTGGCGGGCCTTGGTGGCCTTGGCCTTGAATCTTTCTATAAAACGCTCGGTTTGCCGGATCTGGGCCTGCTGATTTTCGAAGGCCCCCTTCTGAATCTCATTGCGGAGCGCTTTTTCTTCCACAAAAAAGCTGTAATTGCCCGGGTAGCAGATAAGCTTGTTATGGGTCACTTCCACGGTAACGTTACAGACGTTATCCAGGAACTGACGGTCATGGGAAACGACAATAACCGCATTCTCATAATTGGAGATATATTTTTCCACCCACTGGATAGACGGGAGGTCAAGGTGGTTGGTGGGCTCATCCAGGAGCAATACGGAAGGTTTGGAAAGCAGCAGCTTGGCCAGCATTACCCGCATGCGCCATCCTCCTGAAAATTCTTTCAGGGGCTTGGAAAGATCTCCCGTACGAAAGCCCAGTCCTTCCAGTATCTCCTCGGCCTTGGACTGGATGGTGTAGCCGTCCAGCAGGTCAAATTCATGCTGAAGCTCTCCCAGCTTTTCTACCAGCTCATCGCGATAGCTGGTTTCCATTTCATGCAGTACGCTGTCTATTTCTTTCTGAAGCTGAAGCTCGCGTTCAAAACCTTCCATGGCTACGGTAAGAATAGAGTCTTCTGTCTGGTAGGACAAAAGATCCTGGTTCAGGAAGCCGATGGTGCAGTCGCCCGACTTCGAAATGCTCCCTCCATCCGGCTGGTACTCGCCCACGATCAACTTCAGCAGGGTAGATTTCCCTTTCCCGTTCAAACCGATGAGCCCGATCTTGTCTTTGGGTTTAACCTGTAAATTAGCGTCTTCAAAAATAGCCCTGCCTCCGAAATAAAATGACAGGTTGTTAATATTCAGCATACCGTTATCAAAAAGTGTACAAAATTACATGTTAATCTATGCTTTTGCTAGAAATGTTGTGAGTTCCGAATAAGAAGTAGCGAGTATCCGGAACCTAAACCCGCCGGACAGCTTACACCACGCTACTTACTCCTGTAAAACAAAAACGCCGGCATAAACAGCCGGCCCTTTGCAATTAACCCTAACCATTATAGAATATCTTATTTATTCGCCTTCTTTGATTTCATCAGGCTTACAACTTCATATACAAAAAGTATCAGCAGGAGAGGCAGGATAAACAGTACATCCAGCCTGCTGAAAAATATTCCGATACCTTCAAAATTCGCTAACATGTCAGAAAACGATTTATATGCAAAATTACGCTTAACCCCATCACTGCACAACCCGTGAAAACACCCATTTTTCACGGATCTTTTCTTTTAGACAGAAAAATCTTATCCAGGTCACAAATAGTGACTTATATGATTATTTTTTAATAAGGGAGGCCATGGTAAGCGACAAATCCATGAAGACGATCTTTGCGCGTACATTGCGTTCGATATGCAGAATAGCTTCTGATATGGCTTCAGAAACCCGGTCAATATTGTCAAAACGGAAAACCCTGGAAAATTTCTGAACAAAGGTCAGCTCATCATTTTCCAGCTTAATCATGTGTCCCAGGCCGATATTCTCCAGGTAAATTTCCCTGAGAATTTTTAACCCGTATTCAAGAACATTTTTTTGTTCTTCTTTTGAAAATTCATCGAAGCGGTCTGCCACAGGCACCAGTTTGGCCAGGTCAAAAACAAAGCAGAAACGCATCCAGTTTACAAACCATTCCTTGTGGTCGGTTTCTTCCTGCCCCAGCAGGCCGAGAGCCGAATTCATATTCCCTTCGGTCAGAAATGCAATCTTGGCGGCCCTTTCACGGGTCACTCCATGCTTCTCTGCCAGGTAACCGATCATTTCCTCCTCTTCGAGTTCTCTGACCGCCACGCGCTGCACCCGCGACTGTATGGTTGGCAGAAGGCGGTTATAATCAGACGTTATGAGCAGGAACAGTGTCTTTTCCGGGGGCTCTTCCAGTATCTTCAGTAACGCATTGGCAGCAGGTGCGGCCATCGCCTCCACGTGCCATATCATCACCACCTTATAACCGCCTTCATACGATTTCAGGGAAAGATTCTGGATAACCTGCCGAGATTCTTCTACTGGAATATTCCCCTGCCGGATACTGATATGGTTCAGCCAGTCGGAATAAGAGCCGAACGGGTTCTCTTTTACGAATTCCCGCCATTCGGCCATAAAGTTTTCCGAAAGCACTTTTTTCCCCCCGGCTGTAGGAAAGGTAAACGAAAGGTCAGGGTGAATGAGTTTATCGTACTTATTACAGCTGGCGCACTGTCCGCAGGAGTCGGTCGAACCGGGATTTTCACAGTTGACATACGTAGCAAATGCAAGCGCCAAAGGAAGCGCCACGCTGCCGCTCCGGCCGTCAAACAAGAGCGCATGTGCCACATTCCCCCGCTTAACGGAGTCGGTAAGCCGCTCTTTGATCTCGCCCAGACCCGGTATTTCAGCAAATCTCATAACTGATTCTCTGCAATGTATTTCAATATGGACAGGTCCTTTTCACCCAGAGAAAGCGATCTCCTCTCCATGGTAGCGCTGATCACTTCCACGGCCTTGTCAAAACGGTAAGTCTGGTATCCTTCCGCTTTCCCTCCCCACGTAAAACTGGGAATATATTTTTCCTGGAAGCCACCACCATAAATATTGCTGCATACCCCTGCCACCGTACCGGTATTAAACATAGTGCTGATGCCTGCTTTGGTGTAATCGCCCATAAAGGTGCCGCAAAAGGTTTCGCCGGTATCATAAAAATCCTGCAAGGCATAGGTGTACAGGCTGACGGACTTATAGTTATTTTTCAGGTTGGAATTATTGGTATTGGCGCCCAGGTTACACCACTCGCCAATATAGGAATTTCCCAGAAAGCCGTCATGGGCCTTGTTGGAGTAGGCATGAAAAACCGAATTCCCCACCTCACCTCCTACCCGGCAGTAGGGGCCCAGGGTAGTATTTGACCGGATCTTTGCCCCGAAAGCCACCATAGCGTTCTTACCGATAGCTGCGGGCCCGATGATAATGGCTCCTTCCTGGATGATCGCATCGTCATCAATAAACACCGGCCCTGCTTCCGCATTAATGACAGCTGCCCTGACCTGCACATTCTGCCCGGTAAAAACGCGGTCTTCCCCATACACCACCGTATGCGGATCAGTAATCTTCGCGGAAAAGCGGGTACGGTTCAGCAGAATAAAATCTGTTTCGATCTGGGCTCCGTTATTCAGAAAGAGATGCGGCAGCTCACGAAGAAACGAAACGGGCTCTCCATAGGCTGTCTTCGCCGTTTCTTCTTCCCCTGAGAATCCGTATTCCAACCGGGCAGGTGTTCTGAAAGCGACCAGCTCATCACCGGAATACAGGCTCTCTCCTGAATTCAGTGACAGCAGGCTGCCGACCAGTCCGTCATCCGGAAGACAGGAGGCATTGACATAAACGTTATCCCGGCCATAGTCAGCAGGGAATTTTTCTTTCAGATACGCTTCAGTCAGAAAAGAAGCTTCAACGCCAAGTCTTTGCTCCCACTTTTCGCGTACGGTAAGTATTCCGCAACGCAAGGCGGCCACAGGCCGTGTGAGCGTCAGAGGCTTCAGAAATTCCCTGTACTTCGGCGTATCGAAAAGAATAAGATTCATTTATTTTACAGAGGTTAATTCCAGCGCCATTTTAACGGCTTCATATGCGTTAACCACGCCACCTGTGGTGCTGATCTCTTCCAGGGTTACCGATTTTTCTCCTACATTTACTTTCTGACCGGGAAGCTTCACTGCCGATTTCAGGATGATGTCTTTTACTTCATAATGCGTAAGGTCCGGGAAGTAGGAAAACAGCAGTGCGGCAAGACCGGTTACCACGGGTGCGGCCATGCTGGTTCCGTCAAGCTCCTGGTATTCTGATCCCGGAGTGGTGTTATAGATGGCAACACCCGGGGCAAAAACATCTACCCCGTTTTTACCGTAATTTGAAAAAGCAGCCACCATTTTCTCTCCCGGCTCAAAATTAAGAGCCCCTACGGATATCCAGTTCTTGTATTCTTCGCCTTTCAGGCTTTTCCTGTTTGGAAACTGGGGAGTGGCATCTACATCCGAATTATCATTCCCGGCAGCAGCCACCAGCAAAACGCCTTTGGCATCTGCATATTTCACCGCTTCATCCACCCATTTTTTCTCCGGTGAATACGATTTCCCAAAGCTCATGTTGATGACTTTTGCACCGTTATCCACTGCATAGCGGATAGCATTGGCCACATCCTTATCACGCTCGTCCCCGTTAGGTACCGCTCTGACCACTATGATCTTCACATCATTGGCTACTCCCATAACGCCTTTGTCATTGGCACGCTCTGCAGCGATAATGCCTGCCACATGAGTGCCGTGCAGCGCATCCGGCCCTACCACTTCATTATTACCGTATTTACCATATTCCAGCTGCTTGGGATCATCCCCTACAAGTGTCCGGGGCTGGTAATCGTAATTGAGATTGTATTTCACTTTATCTTCAAAGTACTCTACTCCTCTTTTCAGGTCGTTAATACCGCCCATCCTGTTCATGTTCAGCCACATTTCACGGGCGGCCCGGCCTCTCCTGTCGAGCTCTTCCACTTTCAGCCCGCTGACTACCGCTGCAGTGAGTGTTTCTTTACCGGATGCCGTCTTCAGAATAGCTTCCGCCTCCTCCAGGGCGTTCAGCATATTTTTATACATCGGGAGGTACTGTTCAGCCTCCTTCCGGTCTTTTTCTATCCCTTCACGAAGCCGGCCCATGAGCTCATAGTCCGCCTTATTCTTTTTGATTTTCTTTTTGCCCGGGTTGTCACCGAATTTCTCTTTCAGCGAATTGTATAAGCGTACGCTTTCCAGCTGTTCCGCATGGATATCTTCTCCCTTTGCATTTCCGAGAAAATCCCACCCGTAGATATCATCAATAAACCCGTTCTGATCATCGTCTATGCCATTACCGGGTATTTCTTTGGGATTTTTCCAGATGCTTCCCTTAAGATCTTCATGGTTGATATCCACGCCGGAGTCGATCACCCCCACCAGTACAGTCTGGTGGTTCCTGTTTTTCAGCAGCTCGAGATAAACCTTTTCGGTACTGATTCCTCTTACTCCGTTTTCTTTGAGATCGAGGTTATGCCAGTTGAATTGTGTCTTAAGATCCTGGGCAACGAGTGTGGTGGAAACGAAAATGCCCGCGGCAATAAATAGCTTCTTCATACTTTTTTATCTGATTATATTCAATTAGTATAGAAACGCAAGATTTTGTTGCATAGAGACGTAAATTTTTACGTCTCTACCGGATGAAATTATTGCGAGGAACAAATATAAAACAAAAAAGTGCGCGAGTCACTAAGAGACTCCCGCACTTCAGCAAATTTACGGCTCACTTTCAGTTATTAATCCTGTAGGCCACACCACTCGGATTCCTGCCCCGGGCCGGAGAAACAATTTCTACCTGGCTCAGCTCCACGCCGTTTTCCAACAGGTAGTCGCGGATGGCATATGCCCTGTCTACGGCTACTGTTCCAGAACCCTGCAAGGGAGTCAATACCAGTTTTTTCCGGCCTTCCTTCAACGGGGTAAGAAGCTGCCTGAGGGTAGATTCTCCCACTACTTCCGCGCTGTTCCGGGCAAAAACAGAGGCGGGCACCCGGGTAAGGCCTGCGGGGGTGGTATCTTCGTCAGCAGCCTCTTCTTCCGGCCGTTTTGTCTCCGGCTCTTTCTGACTCGGGGCTTCAGGTTCCTTATGACTTACGGACTCTTTTTGTACGGGGACAACCCTGATGGTATCCCGGGTTACCGGTGCAGCTACCGGTTCCTGCGGACGGGCGGCAAGGGTATCCAGCGGTAAAAATATTTCCGGCTGGACGTTTGCAGCCACCGGTGAAGGTTCTGCATTTTCTTTTGTGCGGGAAAAATACCAGATCATAACTCCCACAAAGAAGAGAAGCACCCAGGGCAATATCATACTCCAGTTCTCTCCCTTCCTTTTTTCGTCTTTATTCAGCTCTTTTACTGCGTGGTAATGACTTAAAGGGGAGCTTTTCCCCCGGCTGTATTTCGGCAGGTTCAGGGCGTGCAGCAGAGAGGAAGGCAGGGCCGCCGATACATCTCCCGTAGCATCGGTAAGATATTTTTTGAGATCCTGCGCACTCATGTTTTTCTCCCGCACGGTTTTTCCCAAAAAGCCCAGTACGAGAGGAGCGGCCAGATTGAGCAGGGCAGAAGAGCTGCTGCTCTTGATGCCGGCCTGGCCGGCGATCTTATCGGCAAGGCCTTCCGATTTATCTTTGAGGAAGTGATTGACTATATTTCCGCCAATGGTTTTTTCCAGGAGCTTCGATTTTTCAGGATTCCCCGAAAAGGTTTCAAAATTATTCAGGATATCACCGGTATGGCCACCGTCATTCAGGATTCCCAGGAGGCTTCTGCCGGTTTTATCAGTGGATGTAAATTTGATCACTCCTGCCAGGAAAGTGCTGACCCCCAGATCCAGGCCCAGCCGGGTACCGTTGATGTCCTCTCCCACGTAACCGGCAAGGTTAGCCAGCGCAATATCCGAAACAGTATCTTTAATAGTTGTTACTAAGTCCATTACTTCATTTTATTCTCCATTGCCTTCACACCAGGAAGACTCATTTTTTTACTTTTACAAAAACCATGCCCAATAAAGACAAATAAAAAGCAACCGGTTGCATTCATTTTTTTACTTCTCTGATTTTCTTCTGAAATTCTACTGTATAACCGTTTTTTCGTATTTTTGATAGTGTAAAAGACATGTACTTTGAAAAAAATATTGTTAATAGAAGACGATAGCCAGGTATGCTCTATCGTTAAAAAGGGCCTGGAGGAAGAGGGGTTTTCTATTACCATAGCCATGGACGGGGAATCCGGGCTTGCCATGGCGCTGGAAAAGCCTTTTGACCTGATCATCCTGGATATCATGCTTCCGCGGATAGCCGGGCTGGAAGTATGCGGAAAGATCAGGGAGGTGAGCAATATTCCCATCCTGTTGCTGACGGCTTTGGGTACGGCAGAGAATGTGGCTGAAGGACTGAATAAGGGTGCCGACGACTACCTGGTGAAGCCTTTCAAGTTCATTGAGCTGATTGCACGTATCCATTCACTCTTACGGCGGGCCGGGCAGACCCCGGAAGAAGACCGTTCGGAAATTTACCGGTTTGCCGGCGTGGTGTTAAATAATACTTCGAAGATTGTCACCGTCAATGACCAGGAGGTAGCGCTTACTTCAACCGAATTTAAGCTGTTGCTTCTGCTGATGAAGATGCCCAATAAAGTTTACTCCCGGCAGGAGATCCTGGAAAGGGTGTGGGAAGTAAACTTTGACCTGGGAACCAACGTGGTAGACGTCTATATTAATTATCTCCGGAAAAAACTCGATAAGCACGGTTCTCCGAAAATCATTCATACAGTAGTAGGAATGGGATATGTAATGCGGGAAAAATGACGCTCAGAGCCTGCCTGAGCGGGCTCGGAGCATAAAATCAGCCAACACCAGCGCCACCATGGCATCTACAATGGGAACAGCCCGCGGAAGTACGCAGGGATCATGCCGTCCCTTGCCTGATACGATCACCGGCTCTCCGGCCTCATTCACACTTTCCTGGTCACGCATAATAGTAGCAGTAGGTTTAAAGGCTACTTTAAAATAGATATCCTGACCATTGGAAATTCCGCCCTGGATACCTCCGGAATGATTGGTTTTTGTGAACACCTTCCCGGATTCCGTATAAAATTCATCGTTGTGCTCCGACCCCAGGAGCACTGTACCGGCAAAGCCGCTCCCGTATTCAAACCCTTTAACGGCATTGATGCTTAACATAGCCTTCCCGAGCCCAGCATGCAGCTTGTCAAACACGGGTTCTCCCCAGCCGGGAGGAACGCCTCTGATTACCCCGGTGATGACCCCTCCTACTGAGTCGCCTGCCTTGCGGATTTCATCAATATATTCAAACATTTTCTGCGCAGTTTCTTCATCCGGGCACCTGACGGCATTGTCATCTATCCGGCTGAGGTCAAGCTCAGTGTAGCTTTTATCCAGCTTTAACCGGCCTACCTGCGAAACATAGGAATATATTTCCACGCCCTGCTTCTGCAGGATCTGCCTGGCCAGGGCTCCTGCCGCTACCCGGGCGGCAGTTTCCCGGGCCGAGCTTCTGCCCCCACCCCGATAATCACGGATACCGTACTTTTCCGTATAGGTGTAATCGGCGTGTGACGGCCGGTATTTATCGGCAATATGGCTGTAATCTTTGCTTCGCTGATCTTCATTAAAAATAACCAGGGCTATCGGGGTGCCCGTGGTCTTTCCTTCAAAAACACCGGATAATACCTGGAAGCTGTCAGATTCCCTGCGTTGGGTAGTGATCCGTGACTGCCCCGGCCTGCGTCTGTCCAGCTCGTACTGAATTTCCTCTTCATTAAAATCCACTCCTGCCGGGCATCCGTCTATGACCACTCCGATGGCTTTTCCATGCGACTCTCCAAAGGTGGATATTTTAAAAATTTTACCGTATGTACTACTCATTTTTTCTTCCAGATATATATTAAAGTCATTACCATAAAGATCAGGATAAAATTGGCAAAAAACCTCAGGAAGCTCCTTGCATTGAATTCATTCCTGTCGGTGCGGAGGTTATCTATCCCGGTATAAATGTCTTTGACCAGGTTATTTTTGGAAACTATGGTGTTCCCCGTCACCCGGATCCGTTCTCCGGCTGTCAACGTATCATAGCGCCCCGTCTTTATATTAAAACAAATCATCGAAAAATAACTTCCCAGGTCATATTCTCCTGCTACTTTGGGCAGTATTTTGTAATTAAACACCTTTAACCCGGCCAGCTTACCGCCTTCCTGCTGCAGCCGGACCCCTGATTCAAAAAAATCGAGGTTTTTATCGTTCTCAATTTTTCCGAAATTGAGAACGTCCATGTTTCCCTGCCCTTCCAGGGTGATCCCGAAATTAAAGCTTTCACCCGTCTGTTTGTCCTCCCCGCCCTGTATACTCTCCTTCAGCCGGAAAATCCCGACGGGCACCTTGTCTCTGAGCGGGTGGTCAGGAAGCGCCTTGACTTTTATGAGTTGGGGCTTTGACTTCAGCGTGGCAGACTGCTTCTCTCCTTTGTTCATACGCAACGTCAAAGCAGGGATGACCATGTCATGATTATTCAACGGATAATACACTGCTTCAAAGAGATCATAGACAAAGTATTTCTCCTGCTTTATGTATTCTTCCCGCTGCCGGATCGATCTGATGATATTCCGGCTTTCGAGACTGTTCTCCGGCTTTATCTTACGGGCCAGGGCTTCTACCTGGTCACCGATATCGCGGGGAAACTGCCACCCCACCGTGTTCTTTGCCGAAGAGTAGAACGACAGCCTGATCTTAACCCCCTCCCCTGCATAGATTTCCTTTTTCGAGCATTCCACTACAAAGTCGGCATCGTCGATATCGATCACCAGGTCGGCATAGCCTTCTTCGTCATCTTCCACCATTACCCGGGTAGCTTCCGAGCGGACCATTCCCTTATTCACTTCTATCTCAAAGGAAGGGATGATAAACTCGCCCCCTTCTATCGGTGAATAATATTTGGCGATGGTGTGCACTTCCGTTTTTTGTCCGTCAAGCTGGGTTTCCCCGTGGCTTACCGTACGCTTTCCCCGTTCAAAACCGGCCAGTTCCGGGAAATCATCAAGAATATATTCGGGGCCATAAACCGTAACGGTGACCACCAGCTGATCATGCATGGACATCTTTTCCGGTCCCACAGTTATTTTGGGAGCGGGATACTGGGCCATCAGCGGCATCCCTGCCACTATGAGAAGGAATACAAGGATTCGAAAAGACATCCCGCAAATTTATGAAATTATCCATGCATTATCTGTCTATTCCTTATATTCACGGCGGAATTACAGCTGACCATAAATAAAGCGGTCTGCCGCCGGGGCTGATTTCCAGCAGCCAAATTTTATACCGATGAAAAACAGCATACTCCTTCTTACCTTTACCCTGCACAGTATCTTTCTGCACGGTCAATGGGCGGTTTCCACTTTACCGGAGCAGCCTTCGATTCGGGCCATAGATGCCTCCGGCAGTCACAATATCTGGGTTTCCGG
>JBEBRR010000075.1:0-17585 GCA_040394735.1 Leadbetterella byssophila | reverse complement strand
GAGGTAGCCGTTTGTATACTTTTAAGCACCTTCAAACTCCAGCTCCATTTGCCCGGAATAGGGCTTTGAAATATTATTAAGATTAGACAGGCCCAGTCCCAGCAGGCGGACAGGCCGGGAAGCATCAAAACTTTGTTTAAGCAGCTCCAGCGCCAGCCCTTTGAAGCTATCGTAATCTTTGATATAGCCAGCCGAAGATTTACTCCTGTTCATCATGGAGAAATCATGAAACTTCACCTTTAAGGTAACGGTACGGCCGAAAATCTGCTTCTTTTCTGCCCATTCCCATACTTTATCGGCCAAAATCAGGAGCTGGGCTTCCTGTTCTTCCAGATCGGCCGTGTCTTTGGCGAAAGTATCCTCCGCACTTACGGATTTCCGGACAGACGAGGCGTCTACCGGGCGGTTATCTTCTCCGTGAGCCACCTGGAAATAGTATTTACCGGCCTTGCCAAAATGGGTCGTCAGCCACTCCAGGGACCGTTGCTTCAGGTCGGCACCGTTGTACACGCCGGATTGCCGCATTTTTTCCGCCGTCACTTTCCCGATCCCGTGGAAGCGTTCTATCGGAAGGGCGTTAATGATCCCGGGCGCTTTCTTCGGAGTGATCACAAAGAGCCCGTCAGGCTTATTGAAGTCAGAGGCAACTTTGGCCAGAAACTTATTGAATGAAACCCCGGCTGAAGCCGTTAAGCCTGTTTTTTCAAAGATTTTCAGTTTGATCTCCCGGGCTATATCGGTCGCATACGGCATATTTTTGAAATTCTCAGTCACATCGAGGTAGGCTTCATCCAAAGACAAAGGCTCTATTAGTGTGGTATATTCCCGGAATATTTCACGGATCTGGCCGGAAACTTCTTTGTACACCCCAAAGCGGGGCCTTACCACGATCAGCTCCGGGCATTTTTGCTTTGCCATCCAGGTAGGCATTGCAGACCGTACACCAAATTTTCTTGCTTCATAACTGGCGGTAGTCAGCACACCCCGCCCCGAAAGCCCGCCTACGCCCAGGGGTTTCCCTTTCAGCTCCGGGAAATCCCGCTGCTCTACCGATGCATAAAACGCATCCATATCGATATGAATGATTTTTCTGTCCACGCCTGAAATGCTTCGTCAACAAAAATACCCATTTCGTTTGTTTTTTAACTTTTCCGGTCTAAATTTCAACAGAACAATGACGTTATTGTATGGAAAATAATATGGATGAGCTGGCCCGGCAGCTCCGGTGCCCTTCCGGCCCGTATGCGCGTGAAGTAGGCGATAACATGTTCCAGTCTAACTTCAACATGATCTGCAAGACCATTGACGCGCTAGATGTAACCGGCAACGGGCAGGTCCTGGAAATCGGGTTCGGAAACGGGAAGCATCTCCCCTACCTGCTTTCCAAAGCAGCCGGGCTGTCTTATCGGGGAGTGGATATCTCGGATGTGATGGTACAAGAAGCCGCAAAGAACAATCATTCGGAAAACGCTCAGTTCTTCCTGACCGACGGGAGCGGGAAACTGAACTTTCCCGGCGCAGCATTTGACGCCTGCTTTACGGTCAATACCCTGTATTTCTGGGCGGATGTACCCCTCCAGTTAGCGGAGATCCGCCGGGTGCTGAAGCCCTCCGGGAAATTTACCATGGCATTTATTGAACAGGAGTTTGGCCGCCGTCTCCCCTTTACCCAAACCGGGTTTACTTTTTACGGGAAGGAAGAATTAAGCCGGCATCTGCTTTCGGCCGGTTTTCACGAGGTCAGCTACGAAGATTTCACGGAGAATGTACTGAGCAAAGACAGGCAGCCGGTGGTTAGGCCGTTTACTGTTTTGACGGCTTCGTGAGCGGGTGAAACAGGGTCATAGCTGACCTGTAAGAAGGAAAAATTATACCCCACTATCATAACCGGTTTTCACACGAAACGGGTATTTCCCCGGGTGTCTTCCGGAATCAGTGACCAATGCTGACCCGTTTAATTTTTTACCTTTGTAGAAATCTGAATGTAAAATGCAGGGCGAACATTTTTTAAACTCTATTTTCCCGCCAACTGACTTTAAAGAAAGTGAGCTTGCATTGATATTGCCTGAATTCAAACAGGTAAAATTTGCAAAGAAAGTTTTTTTGCTGCAAGAGGGGAAAACAGAAAATCACTATTGGTTTCTGGAAAGTGGCTTTGCCCGTTCGTTTGTGAATGATACGAACGGAAATGACATCACAACAAACTTTTACAGTCCGGGCAGTATTGTGATCGATTGGCCTTCTTTTTTCTTACGAAACCCCACAAGGGAAAATATACAGGCTTTGACCGACTGCGTATGCTGGCAGTTGGATTTTGAGCATTTTCAGCAACTGTTCCATAGCATTGAAACTTTCAGGGAACACGGAAGGAGAAGGTTAGTAAGTTCTTATTTTGCCTTGAAAAATCACAGTATCGCCATTATTGCCGACCAGGCAAAAGAAAGGTATATCCAGCTTTTGAAAGACAAGCCGGATATTCTTCAGAATGTTTCTTTACAACACATCGCCACTTATCTGGGCATTACAAAGTATTCATTGAGCCGGATACGGAAAGAAATTTCGCTGTAAAATCACTTTTTGCCATAGGGCAACTTTTTAGAAAACCGGACCCGGTACTTTTGTTTCCGTAATCAAACCCGGGTAAAATGAAAACAATTTTTGATAAAATCGCCGTCAGTGAGCTGATTGACAGAATTAATGCTTTGCAGGCAAACGCTCAGGCACAATGGGGTAAAATGAATGCTTACCAAATGCTACGGCATTGTACAATGAGTGAAGAGATGTTTCAGGGGGAAAAGCAGTATAAACGATTATTCATAGGTAAATTGTTGGGCAGAATGACGTTAAACGGTATTCTGAAAAACGAAGATCCGCTAAAGAAAAACCAGCCCACACATCCCGAACTGAAAATAACGGGAACAGGCGATTTTGAAGCGGAACGTGAAAAATGGGTTGGATTGCTAAAAGCCTATTCCGCATTTTCCAACCCCGGATTTGTACACCCGTTCTTTGGGAAAATGACAGAAGATGAAATCGGGAAATATGTGTACAAACATACCGACCACCACCTGCGCCAGTTCGGAAAATAAGTTTAACAATGACTGCTTTACTTTTCCTTATCACTGCGTTTCTGTGCCTGCTTTTGTTCTATTCCGGAACAGGCAGAAACAAAAAGCTGTTGTTCATTTTTTTAGCCTGGCAATTGGCCGTCGGAAGTCTTGCCATTTTGAAAACCTTTGAAGAAAAGCCAAATTTATTTCCACCGGCAATTTTGGGTACGGTTGCCCTGACTATTCTAACCCTAAAACGGATAGACAGGCAAAAAATAAATGCCAAGATCCTGTTAGCCGTTCACGTACTGAGAATACCCGTAGAACTCATTTTGTATCAACTATATCTGCAAAACAAAATCCCCGGTTTAATGACCTTTAAAGGATGGAATTTCGATATCCTGGTTGGTCTTTCCGCGTTGGTTTTATTGGTTTATACTTTAACCACGAACAGGAGATTTAACAGGAAATTTTTCATTGTCTGGAATGTAGCCGGGATGGTTTTCCTGTTATTCATTGTTTCCTTAGCCATCCTGTCTTCGCCTTTACCCATTCAGCGGTTTGCTTATGAACAGCCGAATATTGCTGTACTTGAATTCCCCTATTGCCTTTTGCCGGCTTGTATAGTGCCGGTAGTTTTGATGTCGCATATTTTGCTGTTGCGGTTTGCTTTCCGTAAGGGATAAGCCCGCAGAGACACCGGATTCATTACATTCGCGGTTGATGCATCCAAATGGCATTTTTTCATTGCCCGCATCACTGCAGTGCACCCTTGTTTAACGCATTTTTTGTTTTGCGATCTCTCCCGGCGCGTAACCAAACTGCTTTTTAAAAACAAAAGAAAAATGCGACAGGTCTTCAAAACCCAGGTCAATGTAGATTTCAGACGGCTTTTTACTCTCTTTATCCATAAGAAAATGTGCCTCCTGCAGTCGCTTTTGTATCAGCCAGCGATTAGGGGCTTCGTTAAATATTTCTTTACCTTCAACAGCCTCCGCCCAATTCTCATCTTTGGTCAAATCCGCTTCCACAAATTCAAGATGGTCCTCCCCGTAGCTATCGGAAAAAGTGACGCCTCCGTTTTTCAGCATTTCCAATACTTCACCTTTCCTGCTGAGGTTACGGACCGTCGTTTTTACTTTATACCCCCTTTGCAAGAGCTGCAAAATAGTATGCATGCCTACAAAGCCGGTGCCACCGGTCACTAAAACTGTTTCTTTACTTTCCATTATCTGAGAATTTTAGATTGCAAAGTTGAGAAGCAGCCAATGCCAGAACGATAACAATTGTGAAGAAATGAACTTACCGCCTGTTTCGTATCCTGTTTAATGAAACAGGTGTAATGCCTAAACATGATTAACCCAGGTCCGTAAACAGCCTTGCTCAATAAAGAACATTGTTCTCGAAATCTGGCCTTCCTGCAAAAGAGTAGTTTTGGCCGGAACTTTCTGCCGTTTAAATTGAGCCCACTCACTTCCCATTATTTACGGTCGCTTTCAGGTGCTGCTGGGGATTATACCTATCACAAAATTACAAAAATACCTTAACTGTATGTGGCTACGCTCACTTTGCGGGTATGCCTGGCCCATCCATTCACGGTTTTGACGGCTTCATCAGCCCGTAAAACCCGGCTGCCGTGCATACGGTAATGATTCCCGTTACCCACCACAGGGTTTCAAATCCCCAGTGCTCAATGGTATAGGTGCCGAAATACGGTGAAACAATGTGCGCCAGCGAGAAAGCCAGCGAGTACATTCCCATATACGCCCCGCGGTTCATATCCGAAGAGCGCTGCACGTATACCGTAGACATGTACGGCATGGCCAGGATCTCAGAAACGCATAAAACGGTAATTCCGAAATAGAGCATCCAGTAGGTAAAGCTCAGGTTCAGCACCACAAAGGCCGCTCCGCACAGCAAAGTGCCGATAATAATGATATGGGCAATGGAGAAAAGCTTACCGGCCACCTGTACAATGATCATTTCAAAGAGCACAATAAAGAGGCCGCTGTAGCCTAGGATGATCCCGATCCGGAATTCCGAAAGCCGGTGCGCCTCTTTATAATACAAAGGCAGCGTATTAATCAGTTGGAAGAAACAGACGGCATAAAGAGCACACAGGAGGGAAAAACCGATCATCCTATAGTCCCGGTAAGGCGATTCAGCAGCTATCTCTTCCCGTTTTACTGAAGACCGGCCCGGGGTTTTTCCTTTAAAATAAACTAGGAATAACAGGGCGGCCAGTAAAGTACCCAGCGCATTACCATAAAACAGCCAGTCGTACGACAAGCCCGCCAGGAAGCCGCCCAACGCCGGCCCTACAGAGAAACCCAGGTTAATGGCCATCCGGTTCAGGGAGAAGGCTTTGGTGATGTGTTCTTTGGGAGTATAATGGGATAAGGCTACCGAATTGGCCGGACGGAAAGCCTCAGCTATGGTACTCAAAAGCAGTATTCCCACCGATAAACCCGCTACCGACTTCAACTGCGGCAGGAGTATAAATACCGGCACCGTAAGGAAAAAGCTGTAGGCCTGTGTCCGGTAAAAGCCTATCTTGTCGGTCAGGCGGCCGCCTGCATACGAGCCGATCACCGCCCCGACTCCGAAGCAGCTCAGCACCCCGCCGGTTTCTTTCATGGAAAAACCCAGAGACTGGGTCATGTATACGCCCAGGAACGGCACCACCATAGCCGAGGTGCGGTTGATCAGGATCACCAGGGCCAGCATCCAGACTTCCTTTGACAGGCCCCGGAAAGAATTGATATAATACTGAAACGGATTTTTCACATCAGGAGATAACGGCAGGCAAAGGTAAGAAAACCGGTTGGAATTACCGAAGATGTTTGACAAGTGAAAAAAGTACAGGATGGATCTCTTTATCCATATTTGAGATGCATGATCTCCCGCCGAAGATCCGTAAACATTTCCCGGATGGTCTGTGGCCGGAGGTCATCCGGTTCTGCTTCGGAAGTGGCTATGCTGCTGGCAAATTCCCAGACCTCCAGCAGGTCAGCCAGGTCCACCTCATACGGTGCATAAAAGGAATTATCCGAGCTAAGCACCAGGGAGTTCCGATTCTTCTTGCCCAGCCTTTTATAACTGATACCTTCGTGGCGGGTGATAAAAACGTAGGTTTTTCCTTCCTTTAAATCCTCCTTGCGTTCCACATATTTCCCGATAATAAAAGAACCTTCGCCATGGGGTGGCATGGAGTCACCTGTAGCGGGAAACGCCCGGTATTTGGCATGGGAAAGAAAAGGCAGGGAGATCTGCTGCAGGCTTTCAATGTATTCGGGATCGCTGTACCCTGCCAGGTAGCCCATCTGTGCCCTGTGCGGAATGATCTCTATTTTATTTTTACCCTCGGCATCTACTGCCACAGGCAGCAGGATACGGTTATCCGGCAGCTGCTGCAGCTCCCGGATCGGCACCCGCCGGATATCCACCGATACCAGCAGGTCAATGCTCACATGAAAATAGCGTGAGATCTTCACCAGCAGCTCAATGGGCGGCTCCGACATGCCATCCTCGTATTTGGCATACCGGCCGCGGGTGATCACCAGCTGATCGGCCACTGCCTGCTGCGACATTCCCATACGGGCCCGCAGATAACGCATATTATCAGAGAGTAATGACATTGCTATAATTTGTAGCAACAAATATACAAACTTTTGATATAAAATATATCATTTTTGGTAAAATTTTGAAATAGTTTATCAATGGACAATGGGATACCCGGAACGAAGCCCTATGTCCAGGGGCTAATTGAGTGAAGCCCCTGCGGGCCACCCGGAACTCTCTACTCGAAACTAATATGGACCGCGCTATTGTACATATGGATCTGGATACGTTTTTTGTATCGTGCGAGCGGCTGAAAAACGGTGAGCTGAAAGGAATTCCCGTCATCATCGGCGGCGGTGACCGCGGCGTGGTGGCTTCCTGCTCTTATGAAGCCCGCTACTTCGGAGTGCACTCGGCCATGCCCATGAAGCTGGCGTTGAGATTATGTCCTAACGCAAAGGTGATCCGGGGAGATATGGAAGAATATTCCAAACAGTCGCGGATAGTTACCCGGCTACTCGAGGAAAAAGCCCCCGTGGTGGAAAAGGCCAGCATAGACGAGCACTATCTTGACATCAGCGGCATAGACCGCTTTTTCGGGGCCTATAAATGGACACAGGAGCTGATGAGCCATGTGCATAAGGAAACGGGACTACCCATCAGCTATGCCTTGTCTGTCAACAAAACCGTGGCCAAGATCGGCACGGGCGAGTCCAAGCCCGCAGGAAAAATACAGATCCCGCAGGAAAATATAAAACCTTTTCTGAATCCGCTTTCCATTAAAAAGATACCCATGCTGGGAGATGTTACCTTCCGGCTCCTTTCCCGCATAGGCATACGCCATATCCATACACTCGCCGATATGCCCGTGGAGGTGTTACAACAGATGATCGGCAAAAACGGCACGGAACTCTGGAAAAAGGCCAACGGGATCGATAATTCGCCCGTTGAGCCCTATGGCGAACGGAAGTCGGTTTCTACGGAAAACACGTTCGGCACCGATACCATTGACCTCCGCATGCTGCGCTCCGTGATCAGCGGAATGGTGGAAAAGCTCGCCTACCAGCTCCGGCGCGAAGGCTGGCTCACGTCTACCGTCACCGTCAAAATCCGGTACGCCAATTTCGACACCGAAACGCGGCAGATGCGGGTACCTTACACCTCGGCTGACCACCCGCTTACCCAGTGCGCCCTCGATCTTTTTGAAAAGCTGTATAACCGCCGGATGCGGCTGCGGCTGGTGGGCGTGCGTTTCTCCGGGCTGGTCAGGGGAAACCTGCAGATCCGGCTGTTTGAAGATACCGAAGAGATGATCTCCCTCTACCAGGCCATGGATCGTATCAAAAACCGGTTCGGCACCTCCGCCGTAGGCCGGGCCGAAGGATTCCGCTTTCATTCCCGCGAACATGTATCTTAACTGCCACTCCTACCATAGCCTCCGTTACGGCACCATTCCACTGGAAGGGCTGGTGGAGCAGGCTGCCCTTTGCGGAGTAAAGGCCCTGGCACTGACCGACATCAACACCGTTACCGGTATCTATGATTTTACCAATGCCTGTAAAGCGGCCGGTATAAAGCCGGTAGTGGGCGTGGAAGTCCGTAAAGACAGCCGCCTGCTCTACATTACCCTGGCCCGCTGCCAGGAAGGCATAGGTGAAATATGCCGCCTCCTGACCGCCCATAACTGCGAGGGGGCCGGGCTGCCGGAGACCGCTCCGGAATTTAAGGAGCTGTTCGTGATTTACCCGGCGGAGAACCTGCCCGGCCAGCTGCGGGAAAACGAATACCTGGGCATCCGGCCGGAGCAGCTGAACACCCTGATCCGGCCGGAGCTAAAACCATTCCGGAACAGAACGGTCATTCTTTCGCCCGTTACTTTCCGCACCAAAACAGAATATAACCTCCACCGCATCCTCCGGGCCATGGACCGGAACCTGGTGCTGTCGAAGCTGCAGGCAGAGGATACCTGCTCGGCTTACGAATATATGAAGCCCGAAGAAGAACTGCTGGACCAGTACAAAGATTTTCCTGAAACCGTTGAAAACACCCGGCGTATACTGGCGGGATGCACATTTGAGTTTGACCCCAAAACTCCCAAAAGCAAAAAGACATTTACCGAAAGCCCGGAAGAAGACCGGGAGCTGCTGGCACGGCTGGCCTATGCAGGGCTGGAACAGCGCTACGGTCTCCACCACACCGAAGCCCGGAGGCGGGTGGAAAAAGAGCTGCGCGTTATTCACGACCTGAAGTTCTGCAGCTACTTCCTGATCACCTGGGACATTGTACAATACAGCAACAGCAGGGGCTTCATGCACATCGGGCGGGGCAGCGGGGCAAACAGCATCGTAAGCTACTGCCTGGGCATCACCGATATCTGCCCGTTAGAACTTGATCTTTACTTTGAACGTTTCCTGAACCTGAACCAGAAAGCTCCGCCGGATTTCGACATCGACTGGAGCTGGCGGGAGCGCGACATCATCCTCCGTTATATTTTTGACAAATACGGAAAAGAGCATGTGGCCTTTTGCGGCACCAACGTGGAGTTTAAATACCGGTCCATCGTGCGGGAAGTAGGTAAGGTTTTCGGCCTGCCCAAAGAAGAGCTGGACAGCCTCAGCAGCTCACCCAAAGAATCCCACGATCAGAACTCCGTGGTCAGGCTGGTCCATAAATACGGTAAACTGCTGGAAAAATACCCGAACCAGCGAAGCATGCATGCCTGCGGGGTGTTTATCTCCGAAGAGCCCCTCACCTGCTATACGGCACTGGAAATGCCGCCCAAGGGTTTTCCCATTGTGCAGTTCGACATGCATATTGCCGAAGAAATAGGCCTGGAGAAATTTGATATCCTGAGCCAGCGGGGCATAGGTCATCTCAACGATGCCGTACGGTTGATCCGGCAGAACCGGGGAATCACCGTGGACATTCGCGACACCTCCCTTTCCAAGAATGAAAAGCATCTCAACACCTTCCTGGCAGAGGGAAAAACCATGGGTTGCTTTTACATTGAATCACCGGCCATGCGGGGGCTGCTCCGCCGGCTGAAGTGTGATAACTACAAAACCCTGGTGGCGGCTTCGTCTATCATCCGGCCCGGAGTAGCCCAGAGCGGCATGATGCGGGAGTATATCTTCCGTCATAACCACCCCGACCGGTTCAGCTACCCCCATGAGATCTTCCGGGAACATCTGGGTGAAACCTATGGCGTTATGGTCTACCAGGAAGACGTAATCAAAATAGCCCTGTATTACGGCGGCCTGGCCGCGGCTGACGGCGACGTCCTGCGGCGGGCTATGAGCGGCAAAGGGCGGTCCGTATCCGCACTGCAAAGAGTGAAGGAGAACTTCCTGGCTTCCTGCGCCGCCCAGGGCCACCCCGAAGACCTCAGCCGGGAGGTATACCGCCAGATCGAGTCGTTTGCCGGCTTTTCCTTCTGCAAAGCCCACTCCGCTTCTTACGCTGTGGAAAGCTACCAGAGCCTCTACCTGAAAGTCCATTACCCGGTAGAGTTCATGGCAGCTGTGATCAATAACCAGGGCGGTTTTTACCGCACCGAAGTATATGTGCACGAAGCCCGCCGCTCCGGCGCCGGTATAGAAAATCCCTGTGTTAACCAGAGCGAATACGAAACTACCGTTTACGGAACAGCCATTTACCTGGGCTTCATGCACCTGCAGGGGCTCGATACCGCTGTTGCTCAGCACTTGGTGGAAGAACGCCAAAAAAACGGGCTCTACACCTCTCTCGAAGACTTTGTACGCCGTATCCCCACCGGCCTTGAAACCCTGCAGATCCTTATTTTTATCGGCGCTTTCCGTTTCACCGGCAAAACCAAAAACGAGCTGCTGGTAACGGCCCGCCTGCTGATAGTCAACTTTAAACCTGCCGACCGCGGACTCATGCTGCTGCAGGAGCCGCCCCGGGAGTACAAACTCCCCCGGCTGGAACGCTCATTTTTTGAAGACGCTTTTGATGAGATCGAGCTGCTGGGCTTCCCCGTATCCTGCTCTCCTTTTGATCTTCTTCAGACCCGCTACCGCGGCGCCGTCATGGTCAGAGACCTCCTGAACTATCCTAAAAAGGAGGTAAAGATGATGGCCTATCTCATTGCCCAGAAACACGTATCCACCCGCAAAGGCACCATGTATTTCGGCACCTGGACAGACGTGGAAGGCGAATATTTTGACACAGCGCATTTTGCTGACAGCCTTCAAAAATACCCCTTCCAGGGGAACGGGTGCTATCTGCTCCTGGGTACCGTGGAGGTTGACTTCGGCTTTCCCACCATCACCATCACTAAAATGGCGCGTATGCCGTACATCCAGGATCCGAGGTATGTACATGATAAGCACCGGGCACCGGGTCCCCATCCGCGGTTCAGAGGAGAAGAAGTGGAAACCATACGGAAGCGGCATAAAATGCTTCATTGAAAATTTTACATATATTTGGAGTTATTAATAATAAATGGCAGCAATACAATGAAGAGAGTAACAGGTATCGGCGGCATTTTCTTTAAGTGCAAAGACCCTCAAAAAGTAAGAGAGTGGTATCAGACACACCTGGGTTTAAACACAAACGAATATGGAACTGTATTTGAGTGGCATCAGGGGACTGACAACACCAGGAAAGGATTTACCCAATGGAGCCCGTTCAATGACAAGACCAAATACTTTGAACCGTCAGCAAAGGAATTTATGATCAATTACCGGGTGGAAAACCTGGAAGTCCTGGTTGAAGAATTAAAAAAAGAAGGGGTGACCGTTGTGGACAAAATTGAAGCGTTTGAATACGGGAAATTTGTCCATATCCTTGATGTGGAAGGAAACAAAATTGAACTTTGGGAACCCAATGATATCGAATTTGAAAAATTAGGCAAACAAATTGGCGCTGAAACAACAAAATAACATATACACAAATGCTGACATTTATTCCTTCGTTTCTTTTTATGCTTGTAGCGGTGAGCAACATGAAAGCCACACCGGTTGATCAAAGTCCGTCCCCAAAACCGGAGATCATCACAGGTGCCGACCAGACGGAAAAATATTTGCCTTACCTGAAAGGAAAACGAATTGGAATAGTTGCCAATCAGAGCTCCGTGATCGGCAATAAAAGCAGCATAGACAGCCTGGTAAGCCTTGGAGTTAATGTGGTAAAAGTGTTCGGGCCTGAGCATGGCTTCAGGGGAAATGCCAGCAACGGAGCTGCAGTAAACGATGAGACAGACGCAAAAACCGGGATTCCGATCGTCTCTCTGTATGGAAAGAACGAAAAGCCGACCCAGGAGCAGCTGGCAGACATTGACCTGATGGTCTTTGATATCCAGGACGTAGGCTGCCGCTATTATACGAATATTAATACGCTTGAGCACGTAATGGAGGCCTGCGCAGAAAACCACAAAGAACTGCTGATCCTGGACAGGCCTAACCCCAATGCTTATGTGGTAGACGGACCTGTGATGACGGATGACCGGTTCAAATCGGCCATCGGCATCCATTATACCCCTATGACCCATGGCATGACCATAGGAGAATTTGCACAATACCTTAACGGTGAAGGGTACCTGGAGAAACCATGCAAAATAAAGATCATAAAAGTCGCCAATTACAATCATGACATGCCTTATGTGCTACCGGTGAACCCCTCCCCGAATTTAAATACGCAGCAGGCAGTGATGCTTTTTCCGAGCTTATGCATGTTTGAAGGAACGGCTATCAACGAAGGCCGGGGAACTTACATGCCCTTTACTATTCTGGGTGCTCCGGCTCTGAAAGGTATATATTCATTTTCCTACCAGCCGGTGAGCATTCCCGGAATGAGTGAGAATCCGCGCCACAAGGACGCTGTCTGCTACGGCCTCGACCTCCGCAATTATGATACTGACCGGCTGAGAGAAAGCCGCCAGATTAATCTGTCATGGCTGATCGAGCTATACAACGCCTATCCCGATAAAGCCAATTTCTTTACTCCCGGAAGAAATCCTGATATATCTGCTTTTGACCTGCGTATAGGCACCGATCAGCTAAGAAAACAGATCATAGCAGGCGTACCGGAAGCCGAAATCCGGAAAAGCTGGGAACCTGAATTACAGAAATTTAAGACTATACGGGCAAAATACCTGCTATATCCCTGATTAATTAAACACCCTATGGGATTTTACGACCTGGATAAAGAGCAACGCCTGCAGCTTGTTGATAAAATCAACAAAGGCATCATGGCTGACATGGATAAAGAGAAGAATAACAGTCTTATCACTTATTTTTCAGACGAAGACACCTATATCCGGAAGGCCGCCTACCAGGCCACAGGAAAAATATGGAAAGAAAACCCCCGCCTGCAGTCTCGGATACTCCATCTGCTTGACGCCCTCTTTAAGTCTGATAACGAAAAAGTCAGGCAGACAACCATCAATGCGGCAGGTGAGATCGGGATCAGGGAATTTGAACCGGTGGAGCACTTTTTCGACAACGGGCTTTTTGACGAACATCATTCGGTAAGAAATGCGGTGATCGGCTCCATAAAAAAGATGGGAGAGAAAAATCCCGGCCCTGTTCTGAAATGGGCCGGGAAATACCTCCATCATGCGGATAAGGAAGTCCGCAGGGAGATTTGTCATGGCATTGAGCTCCGGGGCCGTACCCATCCGCACGACATTCTTCCCTTACTCAAAGAACTCCAGTCTGACAAAACGGCAAGAGTCAAAAATACGCTTGTGCATGTTTTAGGGCAGATTTCCTATAAGAAAGGCTGCCTTGCGACGGTCGTGGAGTACCTTAAATCATGGAATAACAAAGAGCTGGTATTACAAGCCCTGGATGAGATCATTGATGTCCATCACCGGTATAAAGATTTCGCAGCCCTCACACAGGAGCAAGCTATCGATTATATTGACAGGCATTACCTGGCACGGTAAGCCTGAACGCTTAAAGCCTTACCCGGCAATGACAAATATTCATCCTGTGAAATTGTTAGCCAGAGCTACGAAAATATCGACTTCCGCATTTTCAGGATCTTGTGTTCGTTCATCATACACTTCAAAGTCGGTTGTATAGGCCCTGTCCAGGTCAGAATTCCAGATTTCCATCCATTCATTAAAAACCAGTCCCTGCAAAATATTTCCCCTGGCTGTACGCCGGGTGTAATCTGCCTGATCAATCGTTATACCGGTCATCCCGTCCGGAATGGCATCCAGGTTCTTTACCTTACAGCCCACAATAGTGGTATAGGGCTTTGTGTGATCTTTTTCATATCCAGTATAGATACAATAAACTGAATTATCTGTTTTGTGGGGAATTTGCTGTGCAATTCCTTCCGTCATAAACCTGCTCCAAAGTGCAGGAATATCCTGAGTGGCCAGCCCGTTTTCATTTGTGGTTCTTACTGCAATTCCTATCACATGGAATTTCTGAATGATCTGATTACTCATTTTTGCCGGTTTAATTTTGTTACCCTGCAAAACTGGAAGAGGCTTTTGACAACACTATGGCAGGAGGTTCAGAAAAAACACTCCCGGTAAAAATGCAACAGACCGGAGGTTAATCACTAATTTACCGGAAAATACGTAAACGGATCTCGCGAGAGTACATTCTATGGCAGATATTTTTCATTACTTACAGATCAATGCACCCGCAGGTAAAATCTTTGAATACATCTCAACACCCGCAGGACTGGACCAGTGGTGGACAAAAAAATCTTCCGGCATACCGTTGACAGGACAGGAGTTTGAATTTCATTTCAGTCCTGAATATAACTGGACGGCAATTGTTTCCAGGTCCCTGCCCGACACCGAATTTGAGTTTATCCTCAAAACCGCGGATGAAGACTGGACAGGTACCCGCGTGGGCTTCAGGCTGATAGCCGGCAATGGCATCACTGACATTCAGTTCTATCATACCGGCTGGAAAGACAACAATCAGCATTTCCGTATCTCTAACTATTGCTGGGCGATGTACCTCCGCATACTTAAAAGGCGGATCGAGCACGGTGAGTCTGTAGCTTACGATGACCGTTTAAATGTATAGAATTACCTCTTAAATGTGTATTTTTGGCAGGAATTATGATGCATTCCGAACAAAGCCATGTCAGAAGAACTTCATAACTACTACCTGGGCAAAGATGAACCTGTCAGGAGCTGCCTGCTTTCAATGAGAAGCATTATTCTTGAACAGGACACCCGCATTACGGAAACGCTGAAATACGGGATGCCCTGCTTTTGCTACAGGAAGAAAATGTTTTGCTACTTATGGACAGATAAAAAAAACGGGGAGCCCTATATTCTTATGGTAGAGGGCAGGTACCTGGAACACCCCGACCTGGAAGCAGGTGAGCGCTCCCGGATGAAAATATTCAGGGTGGACCCGGGCAGGGATATGCCAATGCAAAAGATAAAAAGCATATTACAGCAGGCCCTGGATTTATACAGGGAAGGCACAATAGAAACGAAAGAATAGCCTGCTGAAAATCACGGTCATGATCTTTAAATTTCAGAAATAACGAATGGTATACATCATCGGACTAACCATCACCTGTTTTTTGATCCTTCTTCTTTTTTACAAGAAAGATAAGCAGGCCGCCGACTATCTCCTGGTGGCCTGGCTGGTTACAATGATCATTCACTTATCACTTTCCTATATTCAATACACGGGAATTGCCTACCGGTATCCTCATCTGTTGGGACTAACCTTTCCCCTTCCGCTTTTGCATGGCTTATTCCTTTACGCCTATGCTTCCGAACTGACAGGTACCCGTATCCTGAGAAGCAGAGCTCTCCTTCTTCACCTGCTGCCTTTCCTTTTCCTGATTGCGCTGGGCATACCGTTTTACAGCTTACCCGCTTACCGGAAAGCAGAAGTTTTTCAAAACCACGGGCAGGGGTTCGAGTGGTACACCCTCACACAGCTCATTTTCATCAGTCTTTCAGGGCTTGCCTATTCCGTAGCCACTCTGCTTAAAATCAAAAAGTACCGGAAAGACCTGCTGAACTATTTTTCAAATACCGAAAAGAAAAAGCTGGAATGGATAGCCTGTTCCGCCACCGGGTTAGCTATCATATGGGTAATGGCCGCTTTTTTTAATGACCCTGTTATCTTTGCCGGAGTGGCTCTTTTTGTATTGTTTATAGGGGTATCAGGCATCCACCAGGCACCTGTATTTTACTCCGATATGACTTTTGAACCGCAGAAGGCAGCAGATGCATTGCCTGAACCGGAGAAATATACCCGTACGGGTCTTGAAAGCGGGGAAGCCGGAAAGATAATGACCCGCCTGGAAAGCCTGATGCAGCAGGAAAAGCCCTATACCAACAGTGAGCTCACACTAAAAGAACTGGCTGCCCTGCTCCATTGCTCCCCCAATCATCTGTCACAGGTAATAAACTCAGGCTACGGAAAAACCTTTTACCACTACATCAACAGTTACCGGATCAAAGAATTTCTCGAAAAAATATCTCTCCCGGAAAATAAAAAATTCACCTTTCTTGCCCTGGCTTATGACTCGGGGTTTAACTCAAAAACCACTTTTAACAAGTATTTTAAACTGGAAACGGGTAAAACGCCCTCCGGGTATTTTGATTCGTTCGCCTGAACGGCGAACCTGAACTGCAGGTGCGTACGTATAGGGGCGTACTCTTTGCTGCATTCTTTTCCTGTGCTTTGCCGAAAAAAAAGCATATGCGAAAAACAAAATTTCTTCTCCCGTTTCTTTTTATTGCCCTGCTTTCCTGCCGGAAAGAAGACCCGGCCCGGCCGGGGGCACTGGTGCCGCTTACCGTAGATCAGGATCCTGCTCTTCCCTCATTACATATTAACGGAACCCAGCTCCATGTGGAAAGCCACGGGAACCCGTCTGACCCCCTGCTGGTGATTATTCACGGAGGGCCGGGATCCGATTACCGCTCTATGCTCAATGCAAAAGCATTTGCCCGGGAGGGCTTTTATGTGGTTTTTTATGATCAGCGGGGTTCCGGGCTTTCAAAGCGTGAGCATGCAGGCAACTTCCGGGGAGAAAATGCCATCGGGCTGTTCATTGATGACCTCGATGCCCTGATCACTCATTTCCGGAGCAGCGATACGCAAAAAGTATTTCTTATGGGCCATTCATGGGGAGCCATGCTAGCCACCGGCTATATCAACCGGCACCCCGGAAAAATCAGCGGAGCCGTGCTGGCAGAACCGGGCGGACTTACGTGGGCCCAGACCTCGGAATACCTGGGCAGGTCCAACAAAGTAAAATTCTTCTCCGAAGCATTAAGTGACATGACCTTTCCCGAGCAGTTTTTTGCCGGGCGCCCTGAGCACGAAATCCTGGACTACAAGGCTTCTTTCTCAGCCAGCTATGAAAATGCTCCCGGAAATACGATCGGGAATGCAGGACAGTACCCCTCCTGGAGAAGCGGAGCCGTAGCGTTTAAAACTTTAATTGAAAATGCAGAGAGGTACGGTTTTGATTTTACTACGCAGCTCCGGCAATATCAGTCCAGGGTATTGTTCCTCTACAGCGAACTGAATACCGCCTACGGACGGGACTGGGCAGAAACCGTTTCTTCCGTATATCCCCGGGCTGAGCTCAAACTGGTCAGAAATTCCGGTCATGAAATTCCTTATTTCGGCTGGACAGACTTTTATTCCTATTCATTAACCTATTTAAACGAAATAAAATGAAACTGCGCATCACGCTTTTGTTTACCATCTTTATACACCACCTGTTGCCTGCTCAGGAAGTAAACTGGCGGACAGTAAAAAATAACCGCCACCTGGTAGCTGCCGGCTTTGGCGGGGATTATAATTTTTATTATTTCGCTTCTTACGGATATGTGCCCGGAAGCCGGCTTATTCCGGTAGTGATCGGAACAGATTTTTCCGTACCTTTCGGAGAAGATATACCTGATGACTGGAAATGGCGTACCTCAGTGCAGGCCGAGTTATGGAATCGCAGAAATTTCTCTTTTTCCCTGAAATCTTCTTTCGTATTCCGCAGGTA
>JBEBRR010000074.1:0-17793 GCA_040394735.1 Leadbetterella byssophila | reverse complement strand
TTATCTAATTTCTAACATCTAATCACTAATCTCCCCCTGCGCCGTCCCTGCTACAGCGTTACGTTGATCTCCTGTTTTCCTGCATGCAATGCCTTTTCGTAGCCCTTATATACAAATTTCCCGTTCAGGCCTTCCGGGAGGATGATGGTGCCGGTCAGGGATTTTTTGTTTTTTTTGAAGGATACTGAAATTTTACCCAGCGGGTGGGGCATTTCTCCCTGCACGTTTTCCAGCTCACCCAGGGCAGGGCTGATGCTCACCGTTTTAAACCCGGGTTCTGCTGGTGTAATACCGCATAGGGTAGCCAGGAATTCGTAATTCGGGGTGGAAGCCCAGGCATGCGAGTCTGACCGGGTAGGTTCGGGGGTTTCGGCAAAGGTGGTCAGCCCGAGAGAGAGCATTTTCCGCCAGGGACCCAGCTGCGAATAGTACCGGTCGGCCTCCCCGGTTTTGTGCATGGCACGGGTAAGGTAAAAACGGTAGTAAAACGTAGCCTGCAGCAGCGAGGTGTCGGTCAGGGTTTTCATCAGCAGGGTACGGGCTTCTTCACCCGTGACGGTGTTGCTGAGAATGGCCATGATGTTAGCGTGCTGGCTGTAGGTTTTCTGGCCGGGGGCATCGGCTATAAGGCCTTTCCCGGGGTTATAACAATGCTTGTAGGTGCCGGTGTTGATGGTTTTTGCCAGGGTACGGTAGCGTGTGGCCTCCTCTTGCTTCCCGTAGTATTCCAGAACACCGGCCGCCTGCTGCAGGGTGTACGAGTAGTGCAGGCTGCGGATGGCTGTATTTTCTTCCCCCCTGTCTCTTGAATTGCTCAGTCCAGGCACCCAGTCTATAAAATTCCACCAGGGTACATTTTTCAGCAGGCCGGTTTCCGGGTCGATATACCTTTCGTGCCAGTCCAGCACATCCCTTACGGCCGGCAGGAACTGCTGCACAAAGGCATCGTCCTGCCGGTGCATCCAGTAGTCGTACACCATGGATACCCAGAAGAGGGAGAAGGTGGGGATGACCTGGAACCGGTTAGCAGGATAGCGCCCCTGGGTTAGGCCGTCGGGTGTCCTGGATTGATAAAAATCAAGTATGGCCTTCCGCATCAGGCGGTCATCGCCACTCATGTAGAGGGTGATGAGCGCCTGCAGACGGGTGTCGCCGGGGTACTGAAGCTGTTCATAGTAGGGGGTGTCGAAAAAGGTTTCCCCGGCGCAGAGCAGCTGGGTGCGCCAGGCTACATTCCAGATGTCGGTGAGCGATGGGTCATTGCTGCTGAAAGCGGCTTCTTCCTTAAAAGGATAGCCTGTACGCATGCCATAAAGGTCGTTGATGAGTAAAGGCTCATCGTGGGTTTCGATATCCAGCTGAAGATAACGGAAGGCTTTGAACCACAGGGGCCTGAATTTCCGGTTATCGCCTCCGTCGGCCACATAGACGTCGTCATTACCGATAATCACCTTTCCTTCTGTTTCATTGCGGTTGCCTTTCTTCCCGCCCTTATCGAACAGGGCTTCGGCGTAGGTCAGCTTAATGACGGCATCTTTTCCTTTGCTCACGAGTAGTTCGGGGTAGACTACCGTATTATACGTCTGGTCGAGCAGGATGCTGACTTTCTGATGAGCCGCAATGCGCAATGGTTCTCCCCCTTTCAGGAAGCCGTCATTGCTGTTTTGAAGGTTTGTACGCCGTATGGCGGGTATTCGTTGCCGGGTTTCCTCAAATAAAGGGATGTTCCTGGGAACCAGGGTCCAGAGGTTATCTGTACCATAACCCGTAGGGACCGGGTGGGCGATGATTTTCGGGGAATGCCATTTTTGGTCATCAAATTCTTTTTGCTCCCATCCCCACGGGTAGAGTTTCGCGTTCAGGCTATCTCCGGGGCCCACTACCATATAGTTCTTAACCCTTTGGCCGTTATTGACGGAGCAGGGAGTGTAGGCTTCATTTCTGATCACTTTCCAGGTAGTATTGGTGTTAACGGGGTGTTCCTTCGGGGTATCGCCCTGTAAAACAAATGCCGTCTGGTTACTGATCTGTGCTACGGGGGCGTGCTCTCCCAGGTTCCATACCGTGGCTGCAAGAATGTTTTCTCCCGGGTGCAGGTAAGGGGCAATATCCACGGTTTCGAAGTACCAGTTCTGAAGATCGCCCCGGGCCGGGCCACTGACTACCGGCTGCCCGTTTACATAGAACCGGTACCGGTTATCGGCCGTCAGGTGCACTATAAATTTATCTACTTTTCCGGCCAGGCGGAATATTTTTCTGAAATGATATACGCCGTATTCTTTTTGCGGTGCGCGGGGACAGGTGATCCATTGGGCCGTCCACGGTGCCTGCAGCAGCGCCGGATTAACCGGAATCTCCTGACCCCATGCAGCGGTTGCCACGAGGAGAAGGGAAGCTGCCAGAAGTTGTTTTAGTCTAAACATGCTTTATAGTTTATAGATTTCAGGGACATCGATCCGTGTTCTTTGAAACATCTGTCCGGCCCCTTTTACATTGGGATGATGGTAAATCTGCTTTGTTTCGTAATCTTCCCGGTACATGGTGGTTTTATCCACCTCCCGGCCGTCTTTATCAATGGAAGTGACCAGGTCAAATTTGCACCCTTTGATGCCGTATTTTTGCCTCACTTTTTCGATCACGGCATTAACGGCTACCTGGGTTCCGCTTTCGTTGGCCGGGATGTTATTCAATATCGGTATTGCCCCCTGCGACCGGATATATTCCACCAGCTCGCCCAGGTTTTCTTCGGTATTCCGGCCGTTGGTACCTATGGTGACCATCACGTAGCGGGCTTTGATGTAGGGAAGCTCATTTTTAATGCGTTCCAGCAGCTGCACGATGGTGGTTCCGCCCCGGCCGCTGCACAGCGCCTTTCCTTTCATGGCGCGGATCACCTGCTGTGTCCATGCCTGTGGGAAATCAGCGGTAGGGTAATAGCCTTCGGGTTCCGTAATCGAATCGCCGTAGATCAGCAAGCTCACATCTCCGGCGCCGGAATACACGCCGATCTGCTTCACCAGCAGGGGGTCACCGCTTACCAGGCCAAAGCAATAGTAGTCGTACTGAAGCCCTACAGGGAAGCCGGGCCCTTCGGCGCCTTTGCCGCTTCCTCCCCGGCCATCCCGTGTGGCCGCAATTTCGGCACTTTCCCCGGTATTTTGATCGATGACCCGGATTTTCGATTGCTGGTAATCGCGGTGGATCTCTATGATGTAGTCATGCCCGGCATCCAGGAAGCCTGCTGTCTTTCCTTCTTCAGGAAGAGGAGCCATCCGGATCTGTTTGGCGGCCATATCGATGTAGGCCCTGAAATCGCCTTTATCGCTTTCAAATACTGCGTGTGTATTGGCCGAAAACCGCACATGATATCGGATGAACCGGCTGGCCAGCGAATAATACCGGTTTAACCTGACCCGGGAGCCGGCGCCGCTCACCTTCAGGCCGTCACTCCCATAGCGGGTATCGCCGGGACCGCTGATCAGCAGCTCCGGGTATGGCTCCTTTTGATTCAGCAGCCGCTGATACAGTACCGTGGCGGGTTCCTGCCGAAGGCTGGCCTCCGGGGAAGCACACAAGAATGCCAGAATGAATAAAGCCGGTCTGATCATCATGCTTATTTCGTATAACCGAACTGTTTAAAGAGTTTCTGTAAGATGGTCAGGCTATAGGGTTTGCTGGTGTCTGCTTTGCCGTAGGTATCCATAACGCCATTGGCAAACTCGTAAAACACTACCCCTTCCACCAGGGGATCCCTGTCCATTGCCGCAAAAAAGGTCTCGTTAAATTCCCGGTGATCCACGTTGCAGATGGCCCATACCGGTTTGTTTTTCGAACGGGCATACGCTTTGATCTGGTCTGCCAGCTCTTCCCGGTAGTTATTGTGATAATAGTCTTTCAGCGTTATTTCATCCGCCAGGTCTACCACCCGCTTCCAGTCGATCACTATTTTTGGCATGGTCCAGAAGCCCAGCTCATTAAAATCGCTCTTCAGATAGCTTTCCTCGGAATGCTGATCGCCGTTTCTCAGGTGGATTTTGAGCACCTTACCGTGATCATGAATGTATCTGGCAGCTTCTTCCAGGAATTCATGGTAATAATCGCCCCGGATCTTCATGATCTTGTAGGGGTCGGCTTCTTCTTTCAGGATGTCTATCCCGTATAGTTCCTTATATTTTTTGACAATGGGTTCGTTATACCCGTAGCTCAGATGATCCGGTACCATGGCCGAATGGTTTTGCAGGCGAAAATCTATGCCGTCAAACCCCATGTCTACCGCTTTTCTCACCTGCTGCATCCAATATTCCCTCACTTCGGGATAGGCCTCACAAGGCGTGCCCTTCATTTCATTTCTTACTCCCTTGGCGATGCCCAGTATGCCTCCGCTTTCCCAGCCATGGCCCCAGAAGCCCGTACCGTGCCATCCGAATTCAATTCCCCATTTCCGGAAGAGCGGGACGGCGTTTTCTCCTTTTACCGGGTTGACTTCCATGCCCCAGATCTTATTCTCCTGCGTGAGCTCTTTACCGGGTAAAACAATAGGGCTGCGGGCGTGAACGCCGATGGTGACCGGGATTTCGCCTGATTGGGTGAAAACCCTGATCATGGAGTACGGGAGGGTGTAAAGCTTGTTTTCCGACCTGACCAGTAAGGCAAAGTACTTGTATTCTTCAGCGATATTAAGATCGTTAAATTTAAGTACCAGGTGTTCTTTGTCATCGTATAGTTTCAGGCCGTTGGCATCGTAAACCGGTTTTCGGGTGAACGATTTGCTGACATTAAGCGGCTTGGAAAACCGGGTGTAGGTGCCGTTATCTTTACTTACCCACAATTCTACGTCAGGAGCGGCCACTGCCGAACGCGGGTAGCCTTTAAATTCAAGAAACTGGTTCAGGCCGGTTCTGTTGGTAAACGAATCGATACAAAAACTGATTTCGAGGGCATCGACCGGTTCATTGATCCGCTGCCGGATGGAATCGGCCGGGGGCTTGCGCTGCACCCGGTATTCGGGATGGGCCGTGAGCAGGTTATCGAAATGAATGTGGCTTCCGCCGATGGTCTTGACCATGGCCCTGCTGTAGGGCGCCACCTTGCCCTCAGGAATGGTAGCACCCGTACCCGACTCATACGGCTTGATGATGGCAAAGGCCTCCAGCCCGGCTTTTTTGGCTTCGTTCAGATATACCCAGTTGGGGTCGCCCAGCTCTATTACGGTTTCCAGTACCCGGTAGGGCATATCGCTGCCCATGGGCATGAGGGCATTGAAGGGACTGGAATGGGAGGGATAGCCGGGATTGCACAGCACAAAGTACACTCTTTCAAAGCCGAGCTCTTTGATGATCCGTATTTCTTTCCGGACGGAGTCAAGGGAATGGAAACGCTGCGCCTGGTGCATGATATCGATGAGCGCCGCATACCTCTTTCCTCCCCGGGTTCTGTTCCGGGTAGTTTTTTCAGGGTCTTTCGTCTGAGATATCTGTGCACCGGCGGGGAATAAGCCGGTGAACAGGAGTAAACAAAGACTCAAAAAAATATTTTTTTTCATTCGTATCCGGTTTGGTTAATCTGTTTAATTATATCCCGGGTTTTGCTCCAGGGCAGGTTGCTTTTGTATTTCCACCTGGGGTATGGGGAACAAATCAAATTCAGGCCGGTATATCCGGTTCTGCAATACGCCGTAGGTATAGGTTTTTACCCCGGTAGATGCATTTCTTTGTACCACCACGCCGCTGGCTTTGGTCATCACTTCTGTACCTATCCGCCAGCGCCGGATATCCCAGAAACGCTTGCCTTCAAAAGCCAGTTCCACCCGCCTTTCCTGCCGTATTCTTTCCCGCATTTGCTCCCTGTTCAGGCCTGCTGGAAGCGGAGGCATGTCGATCCCGGCCCGGGTTCTGACGGCATTGACGGCCTGATACACGGTGTTGTCAGGGGCGTCAAGCGCTTCATTTTGCGCTTCTGCATACATCAGAAGCACCTCTTCATAGCGTAAAAATACCCAAAAATGTTCTCCCACCACGTTAGGCGAGAAGCTGGATCTCTCATCGAGGGTTTTTGCCAGGTAATAACCGGTCTGTGTCTGCATCATGCCTCCCTGGGGCTGTACCCCGTTTACTCCCGGCGCTCCCTGGTAGGTGTTTACCACTGTGCCGTTCCAGGTGCTTCCGTCATAGATGATCGAATATTGAAAACGGGGGTCCCTTCCCACGTAAGGGTTATCGGGGTCATAACCCGAACCCGGCTCCGAAATGCCTTTTCCGGTGGCTTTCATTTCATAGGCATCCACTATTTCCTGGATGGGCTGCACCCGGGCAGAGCCTCCCAGGCTGGGCGTAAGCCCGAGGTTCCGCCAGGTAGGAAAATTGGAGGTGCTCTGAAAAATGATATTCGGGGTGGTCCTGGAGTGAAAAAGGCTTTTGTAATTTCCATCTACCGAATATACGCCCATGTTGATCACGTCCCGGGCTGCAGATGCCGCTCCGGCCCATAAGGTTTTATCTCCGGAGGGATTATGAAGCGGGCTTGCCCGGAAGAGCAGGGCCTGGGCCTTTAATGCCAGGGCCGCTCCTTTGGTGGCTTTGCCAAGATCTGCCGTACCGTTTACCTCATACAGAAGCGCCGCTGCTTTCTCACAATCCGACACGATCATCCCTATTGTTTCGTCAACGGTGTTTCTCGGTAAATTGAGGTCATCGGATACCGTCAGCGTTTTGTCAAAGACAGGAACACGGCCATAGCGTTTAAACAATTCCATATAGTAGAACGCCCTTAGGAAATAGGCCTCGCCGATCATCCTGCTTTTGGCCACTATGTCTGCCGGGTTGACGGGTTGCCAGAGTTCTACCTTTTCGAGGAACAAAGCGGCACGCCTGACCCCGTTATAGAGGGTTGACCATTTATCCAATATGTTCTGGGTGGGTGAAATCAGCCCGTTGGTAAACTCATGGGGACCGTTACCCAGCTGCATGGAACACAGCGCTTCGTCTGATGCCGCTGCGTAGGTGAAAGATTCGCTGCCTGCCGGGGCCCATTCGGAATTCGGCAGGTGAAGGGGCTGGTACACCCCTGCCAGAAACTGGCTGGTCTGCTGGTAATTCCCGAATACCTGGCCCTCGGTTAAACCGCCGGTAGGCGATTTGTCAAGATATTCGTCTACCGAACATCCGGATAATCCTGAAAGGATCGCAAAAAGAGATATTTTATATATACTGATTTTCATCGTTTTTCCTGTTAAAAGTTTAATGCCAAACCAAAATTGAAGCTCCTGAGCACGGGGTAAGTGGTGGTAGACCCGGTAAGCTCAGGATCAAACACGGTATCGGCCCAGGTGTACAGGTTCTGCCCGTTGACATATATTCTGGCGGAATTGAATCCCCGGTTTCTTGTAATTTTTATGTTATTTATGGTATACCCTATTTCAGCGTTTTTCAGGCGTACATAGCTCACATTCTCCAGGTAGAATGTAGATTCCCGGTGATTATTGCTGTTTCTGACCGAGTGAAGGGTAGGATAGGTGGCCGTGGCAGCGGTTTCCGGTGTCCACCTTCCCAGGTGCGCTTCTGTAACTTTTCCGCCGTTGAAGAATTCCCAGTAACCGGCACCGGTATTGTTCCGGTAGCTTTCTCCCGCTCCCTGGAATAAAAAGCTGATGTCAAAATTTTTCCAGTTCACTCCGCCGGAAAGCCCGTAAAATAGCTCGGGCACATTTCCTTTCCCGATATAGCCCATATCATTTCCGTCGATGACCCCGTCTTCATTCAGATCCTTGTATTTCAGATCACCGGGTACTACATTTCCGAACTGTGTGGGGCTGTTTTGAATTTCCTCCTCATTCTGGAAGAAACCGATCGCCGTGTAGCCGAAATACTGACCTATGGGCCGGCCGGTTCTTTGAAGCCAGGGATATCTTTTAGGCTCTTCATCCATAAACAGGATCTTGTTTCTGGCAAAAGCTGTATTGAGATTAAGGAAATAAGACAGCTGGCCGATCGTATTATTATAGGTCAGTTCCACCTCAAAGCCTTTGTTTTCTACTTTTCCTACATTGATGGGAGGGAGATTGCTGCCTGACATCCCCAGTATGCCCGGAATAGAGTTGGGGAAGATCAGCTGGTTGTAGCGGTATTCATGGAAGAGGTCGAAATTCAGTCCCAGCTTACTATCCATTACCTTCACTTCAAGTCCGACGTTGGTTTTCGCTGACAGCTGCCAGGATACGTCGCTGTTGGCCATGGCGCCCTCCAGCGTAGCGGTCACATTTTGCAGTGTGGCGCCAAAAGGATAAGACCCGCTGTTCAGGTATTCCGAATAAAACAGCCATCTCCTTCCCGGGATCTGGTCGTCACCGGTAAGGCCGTAAGCTACTCTTAGCTTCAGGTGATCGAGGAAAGTGCTGTTTTCCAGGAATTTTTCTTTTGACAGGAGCCATGCAGCTGAAAAGGCGGGAAAGAAGCCGTATCTTTTCTTCGGAGAAAAATTATCGGTACCGTTATAGCCGGCATTAAATTCGGCAAAATACCGGTCCTTAAAATTATATACCGCCCGTAAAACGAGCCCCTGTGATACGTACGGAATGGCATTGGTGGAAGACTGGCCTGCCACGGCCACAACGTTCTGGGTACGGTTAGCAAGAAGAAGGCCCGACACCTCATGGTTCCCCATCCGGCGAAGATAATTGAGCGACATATCCATCCAGATATTCCGGTTTTGGGTAAATACGCTGTTCGGTGCAGACAGGGGGATATGGCTTCTGAGAAGGGTGTAATTAGCCGGATCATTAAAATCACCGGTGCCGATATACCGGGCATAGGGTACTTCCTGGGTACGTACCAGGCTGTTATTGTAGTATCCGTCAAAAGAATAATTGCCTTTTAAGGAAAGCCCCTCGGTTATAAAATCGAGCTTCCGGGTGGCGGTCAGCATTCCGGACAGGGCAGAGTTATATTCCTGGGCGTAACCTGACTGGTTCACCACCCAGAAAGGGCTGGCCGTTTGTCCGTCAAAGGCGTAATAGCCTATGGGGTAGCTGATGGGCACGGTGGGAGAAATGGTCAGTGCCGTATAAAATATGTCTGCTATGGAACGGTTCGGCCGGTTAATGTTCTGGATGGACCCGTTCAGCTTTAAGCCGATCGAAAAATCTTCATCAAAATTGATATCTACATTTGACCTGAAATTATAGCGCTTATAGCGTGCATTCGGATCGTAGTCGGCATTCTTTTGGGCATTGTATATCCCGCCCTGATCCAGGTACCCTACGTTTACGAAATATTTAACCATATCGCTTCCCCCTGTAATATTAAAGTTGGCCCGGATATCCTGCGCCGGTTGCAATAGTTCGTCCACGTAATCCACATTCGCATAGCGCATAGGATCAGACCCCGTTCTGAATGCTTCCACTGCCTCATCCGAATAGAAGGGTTTTGTTACCGTGGGATTATCATTCCTGTAAGCTTCATTGTACAAAAGCACGGTTTGGTACGCGTCCAGGAATTTGGGTAATTCTACCGCCACTGAGGTGGCTCTTTCCACCGTTACATTAATTCTGGGCTTACCGGTCTTCCCCATTTTGGTGGTGACAATGATCACCCCGTTTGCGCCTTTTACCCCGTACAAAGCCGTGGCCGAGGCGTCTTTTAGTATGGTTATATTTTCTATTTCATTGACATCGAGCAGGCTGATGGCCTGGTAGTCCCGTTGTACTCCATCAATGGTCACCAGCGGAGTGGAGGCGGTATTTAAGGAGGCCCGCCCCCGGATAAATAAGGAAGGGCTGTCTTTGCCGGGCTCGCCGGTGCGCTGAACAGACACCAGCCCCGGAAGCCGGCCTGCAAGGGAGTTCATTACATTGGCGGTGGGGCTTTGCTTCAGCTCCGTTCCGCTTACCGATGCAATGGCCCCGGTTTGAGCAATTTTCTTCTGACTTTGCCCGAATCCCAGGATCACTACATCTTCCAGCACTTTCACATCGGAAGCCAGGGTTACATTTAAAATGCCTGCCGCGGTAACACGGACCTCCTTTTTGATAAACCCGACAAGCGAAAAGACCAGCTCACCGGCGGCCGGAAGCTGGATAGCATAATTTCCGTCCGCATCGGTGGTTGCAAACCGGTTTCCCCCTTTCTGTAAAACGGTTACCCCTGTCAGGGCCTCCCCGTTTTCATCCGTAACCGTACCGCTCACCTGCAGGGCCTGCGCGTAAGAAAGGTGGCTCAGGGCTGTGAAAGCCAGCAAAAGGCTAAGTTTTCGATAGAAAAATGTTTTTTTTCGTAGCATAGCAGGGATACCTGCATCCTGTAGTAGTCTGATCATATTTCAATTAATTTAGGCTGAATAGTTACCGTTCTGAATGGTTATACAATATTACGCCTGAACCCCAGCGGTTAACAACCACCACATTGCTTATATCCTGTACTATTTTGACCAGATATGTCCAAAAATGTGAGATAATAGTACCATTTTGGTCTATTGAAGGCAGAAAGTGTTATTTTTAGACCTTTAACCTTCCCTATTCTCATGCCTCTTATACCCGTAACCGATACCCATTTGCATCTCTGGAATACAGAACAGCTGCAGTACCCCTGGCTGGCGGAAGTACCTGCTATCCGGAAAAATTTTGAAATACAGGATTACGGGTCGGCAGCAGATGACCGCGTGAAGCAGATGATATTTGTACAATGCGAATGTGTGCCCGAACAGTACAGGGAGGAAGTTGCCTACGTTACGGCCGCAGCAGAATATGATCCGCGCATAGCCGGTATGGTATCCTGGTTTCCGCTGCACCGGCCCGGTATCGAGGAGGAGCTGGAAACGCTGGTGAAGCACCCGCTGATCCGGGGAATACGGCGACTGGAAGAGTCGCCGGTTTCTTTGTACGAAGATCCCGTCTTTACCGGGAATCTGGCATTGCTGAGGCCGCATCATTTAAGCTTTGATATCTGTGTAAAAGCCTGGCAGCTGCCGCAGGCGGTTAAAATGACCGAACGCCAACCCGACCTGGCCTATATGCTGGACCACTGCGGGAAACCGGATATAAAAAACGGGGAGATCATCCGGTGGAAGGAGAATATCCGCTTACTGGCCGCGAACCCGAATGTGTATTGTAAAATATCCGGCCTGGTGACCGAGGCCGACTGGCATACCTGGACGGTGGATGAGCTGAGGCCTTATTTTGATTTTGTCACGGAGCAGTTTGGTTCTGACAGGATGGTTTTCGGCAGCGACTGGCCTGTAGTGAATCTCGCCTCCGGTTTCAGCGAATGGTTAAACACGTTTCTTGAATTAAGCCGGGATTTTTCGCGGGAAGAGCTGAATCGGGTATTGTACGAAAATGCCCGGCGGTTTTACAGGATTTAACCGGCGGTACCTGGTGTAAGAGCTCCCGGGCCCACCGCATTACGCTCCCAACCGCGTTAACCGCAGGCCGGGGTGAAGGCTCCGGCGGAGGGTGCCTCTTCAGATGGAATTTCCGTAGCCTACCAGTATGACCGACAGGATAATCAGCGCAATGCCGGTCAGAATGGTCAGCATGGTTCTTTGGGTGACGCCTTTCCATTCTTTTAAAACGATACCCCATCCATTGGAAACCAGGATGATGAAGGCCATGTGCAGTATCCAGGAGCTGGCGCCGTTACCCAGCTTACTTTCGCCCATGCCGTAAAAGAAATACTGCATAAACCAGGTGGTGCCTGCCAGCGCAGAGAAAAAGTAATTGCGGGTTAAGGGCGTTTCCGGATTGGTGTAGTCTCCGAAGGTTTTATGGCGGGCATTCATGAGCATACAGGCTATGAGGTTAGTGGTAAGCCCGCCGAGCATGACCACTACAAAGATCACATTATTGCGGAATATAGGGATGGTGCCCGTAAGCTCGGCGGTTTCGGCCAGCGGTTTCCCCGCACTGATGGCAAAGCTCATGCAGGCGCTGAGAATACCGGAGAATACGGCCACCAGCAGGCCTTTTTTTAAATTGAATTCTTTGATGCTGGCCTGCTTCTGGCCGGGCGAAAGCTCCCGCTCTTTTCGCATGCCGGCCGCGCCGCATACGGCAATTCCCAGCAGGCAGATGCCCACGCCCGCTAAAACGATCCTCCCTCCGGCCGACCAGGCCATAGCGCTGAACGTTTCGGAGCCCTGTGATGCAGTGATATCCGCATAAACGGGAGGGATCAATGCGCCGAAGGCTGAGCAAAAGCCCAGGGCTACCGACATGCCCAGCGACATGCCCAGGTAGCGCATGGCCAGGCCGAAGGTGAGGCCGCCTATGCCCCACAATACCCCCATGAAGTAGGTCCAGAAGAGGGTTTCGGGCTTTGCATGCAGGATGATGCCCGTAAAGCCGGGCACGGTTAAGGCGGCAATAAGAAAGGGCATGATCAGCCAGGAGAAGAGCCCGCCGGTGAGCCAGTAGGTTTCCCAGGCCCAGCCTTTTACTTTCTTAAAGGGGATATAAAAGCTGCCGGAGGCAAAACCCCCTATAAAATGAAACAGTACTCCGATAATGGCTTGCATATTATTTATGGTAAGAATTTAATTCAGTGTTGGAAATTAGAAGTTAGCTGTCAGAAGTCAGCCTCGGCATTTCGTCTTGAGAAGCACCTCCGGCTAATTTCTAACAGCTAATCACTTTTTCGTCCGTCACACATCCTTCCGAAGCGGAAGATACAGTCATGCTGTATTTGTATAACATTCCGCTTTCATATTTTGGGGGTGGCTGTTTCCAGACCAGGCGCCTTGCGTTGATCTCTTCTTCGGTCAGCTCCACGTTAATGGTATTGTGAATGGCATCAATAGTGATGAGGTCGCCATCGGCCACGAGGGCGATGAGGCCCCCGTCTATGGCTTCGGGCGTAATATGCCCGATCACAAATCCGTGCGTGCCCCCTGAAAACCGGCCGTCGGTAATAACGGCCACGTCTTTTCCCAGCCCGGCGCCCATCACCGTGGCCGTGACTTTCAGCATCTCCGGCATGCCGGGGCCGCCTTTCGGCCCTTCATACCGCACCACAATAACGTCTCCCTTCCCGATTTTCCCCTCCCTGATGGCTTCTATGGCGGCAGGCTCATCATCAAAAACCTTTGCATGGCCGGTAAAGAGCTCACCTTCCTTCCCGGTGATCTTGGCTACGGCGCCTTCGGCGGCCAGGTTGCCGTACATGATCCTCAGGTGGCCGGTAGCTTTCAGGGGCCGGTCAGGTTCGGCCAGAATGTGATAGCTTTTTTCGATATCCTTTACCGCCTTCATGTTCTCTTCCAGTGTTTTCCCGGTTACGGTGAGGCAGTGGGGGTGGAGATAGCCGTTTTCCAGGAGCATCTTGATGACGGCCGGGGTGCCGCCGGCATCGTGCAGGTCTTCCATCATGTATTTTCCGCTGGGCTTCAGATCGGCCAGCAGCGGGGTTTTTTCACTGATCCGCTGGAAGTCATCAAGGCCGAGCGGAATATTCACGGCCTTCGCCATGGCGATCAGGTGGATGACGGCATTGGTAGAGCCGCCCAGCGCCATGGTAAGGGTAATGGCATTTTCGAAAGACGCTTTGGTGAGGATATCGGAGGGCCGGATGTCTTCAGCCAGGAGGTGGCGGAGGTACTGACCCACCTGCAGGCATTCGGCTTCTTTTTCTTTGCTTACCGCGGGGTTTGAAGAGCTGTAGGGCAGGCTGAGCCCCATGACCTCTATGGCGGCCGACATAGTATTGGCCGTGTACATGCCTCCGCAGGCGCCCGCCCCGGGACAGGCATTGAGCACAATGCCGTTAAAATCTTCCTCCGAGATGGTTCCCGCTATTTTGGAGCCGTAGGCTTCGAGCGTAGAGAGGATGTTGATTTTCTGATCTTTGTACCGGCCGGAGCGTATGGTGCCGCCATACACCATGATGGAGGGGCGGTTTAAACGGCACATGGCCATCACTGCGCCGGGCATGTTTTTATCGCAGCCCATGATCGGAACCACGGCATCGTACCATTGGGCGCTGACCACCGCTTCTATGGAATCAGCGATGATATCGCGCGAGGGCAAAGAAAACCGCATGCCGCTGGTTCCCATGGAAAGGGCATCGCTCACCCCTACGGTATGGAAGATCAGGCCGATCAGCCCGGCTTCTGTCATGCCCTGCTTAACGGTGATGGCCAGGCTGTTGAGATGCATATTGCAGGGGTTGCCTTCATAACCCGAACTGGCGATACCCACCTGGGCTTTTTTGAGATCTTCCTGGGTGAGCCCCACCCCGTGCAGCATGGCTTTAGAGGAGGGCTGGCTCACATCTTCAGTGATCATGCGGCTGTATTTATTCAATTTGTTCATGTAAAACCTTGTTATCTTAGCGGGAGGAGTAGGTGTATTTATTGGCGACCACACCGCCGTGATCGCTGGACTCGTAGGCGGCCTCTACTGCGGCCATGGTCCGGTAGGCGCTGTCGATATGATTGAGCAGCGTGGGCGTGGTGCCTTCGGCATAGCACATGACATTGGCCATAGAACCCAGAAATGCATCCGGGAACCAGGCGGCATCGAACCGGAAAGACTGCCATACGGGTTCTTTCCCGTCTTCATGAATGACGTATTCAAAGGTGTCTTCTACTCCTTCGGGATAATTAATGTTAGTGCCTAAAGTAGCTTTGACCGCTCCCCGGGTACCTTCCAGCTTGATGAAGGAGTCCTGGTGCTTTAAACCGAAATCATGGCCGTGATTGGTATTGATATGCGCTTTGATGCATTCGTCATCGTATTCAAAAAAGATAATGGAACGCGTGGAGGCCAGCTGCATCATTTTGGGATGCTTCCAGGTCTTGGCATATACTTTCTGCGGTTCCCCGAAAAAATAACGGAGCAGATCCATGTAATGAATGCTGTGGTAGAGCATTTCCATCCGGGGGATATGAAACAGAAAATCCCATAAATGCCAGGGATGGTAGATGTTCATCCGGATCTCCACGTCGTGCAGGGTTCCGATGAGGCCGCTATCCGCGATTTTCTTTGCGGCCATCACGGCGGGAATAAAGCGCATCTGGAAATTGACCGCTGCCACCAGGTGTTTTGCGCGGCAGACCGCCATAATTTCATCGGCTTCGGCGATGTTCTGTCCCATGGGCTTTTGCATGAGCACTACCGAGCGGTCCGGCACCTGCCGTAAGATATCGATCAGTACAGATGCCGGTACGGCAATATCGAATACTACTGCCCCGGCGCGCTGATCAAGGGCCTCTTCCAAAGACGGGTAAACGTGTTCAATATCAAACTGCGCCGCCAGCGCGGTTGCTTTTTCGGTAAGGGGGTCATAAATGCCTTTCACTTTCCAGCCTGCTTTTTTGTAGGCGGGCAGGTGGCCGTCTTTCACAATTCCGCCGGCACCAATAATGACTATTGGTAAGGGCTTTAAGGGCATCTGGATGCGATGCGCAAGGTTGATCATCTGATTCATATAAATGGGAAATCTCTCCGGATTCAAATCCGGTTCAAACTTATCGGGTATTATCGGTAATCCATAATACTTTCGGATACGACATTGGTACTATATTGACTTCTTTCAGAAAAGGCCTTTTTAAAGCGCTTGGCTCAAAAGAAGGATCAGGCACCCATTTTTTTCTGGTATTCCAGTCTGAAAAGCTGGGGAGTGGTGTTTCTCAGGGTTTTAAACTGCCGGTTAAAATAGGAAATATTGTTAAACCCGCTCTGGTAGCATACTTCCGTGATGGATATTTCTTCTTCGATCAGCAGCTTGCTGGCATGACCGATCCGGATCTCATTTAAAAACGAAGTAAATGTTTTGCGTGTTCTTTTTTTGAAGTAGCGGCAAAAGGCGGAAGAGCACATGTGGATAAGGTCTGCGGCTTCATTGATGGTGATCTGCTGCTGGAAATTAGACATGACATATTCATAGACCTTGTTGATACGGGCGGAGTCGATCATGTTAATGTTGGAGTCGCTTAATTCCTCCGACAGCACCCGGTACTCCTGCGAGCGGGCAATGCTGTTGAGCAGGGAAAGAAAAGCCATGAGCTTATCCATTCCCCGGAGTTCTTTTATCTGCAGCATAAGCAGGGTTACTTCTTCTTTAAGGGTGCCGTATAGTTCCAGCCCTTTCTGTGCTTTCCGCAGCACCTGCCGGATGGCTGCCGTTTCGGGTGCCTGAAAGAACTGCTCGCCCAGGAAATCTTCCACAAACTGTATCACCAGCGATTCCGATCTCAGGCCGGGCAGCTGATCATAGTAAATGGAATCACTTCTATACCAATGGGGGATATTCGGCCCCAAGAGCACGAGATCACCCGGTTTAAATGCTGCGATGTTATCTCCCACAAATCTTTTTCCTTCTCCCTCCCTTACCAGGACCAGCTCGTACTCGGGATGAAAATGCCAGGGAATACTAAAATATTGCGAGCGGAATTCCTGGATAGCAAAGGAAGAATCGCTGGATCCCGGTACTTTCTGCAAAATCGCCTTCATATGCCCAATCGTCTTATACTTTAAGGTTATAAGAACAAATATACAGACTTCCCGGGATATTTATATCCGCTGAAAATCCGGAAGCAAACGTGGAGTATGAAAACAAGCGCTCTATTCCATGATTATTTCTATTGCTTTTTGCAGTACCTCATCCCGCCCTTTCTTAATTCCGTCAATGGTGGGTTTTACGGTGATGTCCGGCACGATGCCTACGCGCTGGGTTTCTGTGCCGTCCGGATAATAAACCCCGATCCCGGAAATCATAGTGGTTAAGCCGCCCGGCAATACAATGGTGGAAACGTTGCCGTCAGCGCCGGCGGTGGTGCTCCCCACAATCAGCGAATTCTTTGCCGAACGAAAGGCCATGGCGGTATATTCGGCCTGGCTTTGCGATTTTTCGTTCACCAGCACCACCAGCTTTCCTTTGTATTTGTTTTTGTCGCTGGTGATTTTGGCCCCTTCCCTGAAAGTAAATTCACCGGGATTATCCGGGTTTCCGCAGCTGAACTTTACAAAGGCGGCAGGCTCAGATACGAAATAAGAACCTAATGCAAACGGAACAAAGGTGGAGGGGTAATTCCGGATATCGATGATGATTCCCCGGGTGCGTTTGAATGCTTTTTTAATTTCGGGGATGTCTTCCGGGGTGATGTTGGCCAGGGTGATATAACCGATGTTCCCGTCTAAAAGCTTAAAGCATTTTTCATCTTTATTCACCTTGTACCAATGGTATTTACTGAGCTGTCCGGCCTCGTAGAGCGTTATATTCTGCTCTTTCGTTTGATTTTCAGAAATGTACCGGAGAGGGAGGGTGTTTTTGGATGAGCGGACCAGGTCTTCCGAAATATCTCTCAGCATGGAAGCTTCATTGGAAGCGGGATAGTAGCTTTTCAGGCTGTCTACGAGTGATTTTACCGGCTTCCCGTTAATGTGTGTGATGATATCGCCGGGTTTCAGCGGGTCATTTCCGGCCAGTTCGGGATTGTAAAAATCGCTTACCACCAGCTGGTTTTCGATAAACTCTGCTTTAAACGTAGCATAATATTTTCCTCTGAGCTCCGCTATTTTATCTCCGCCACCCCATAAGTTGGCATGGGTGTCCTGAATCTCCCCGATGAGCTGAAGCGCAGCAATTTCATATTCCAGCTCGTTTTTTGCGTGAAGAAATTTCGGGATGTATCCGCGGAGTACGGTGTCCCATTTTTTGTCGGTTAAGTGCCTGTTCGGGAAGAAGTATTCTATCATACTCCAGTACCGGTAGAGGCATAACAGCCGGAATCCCGGGTCGGGGTAGGGCATATCGGCGTAAGCCCTTTCGTTGGTGAAGTCGGGATTCAGGATATTCGGATGCAGGG
>JBEBRR010000073.1:0-17906 GCA_040394735.1 Leadbetterella byssophila | reverse complement strand
GAATAGCCGGGAGAATTTCTTCCGGCTATTCTTTATTTTTCAGTCGTCTATTCCCTTGCCATCTAAAATATGCTGATAGTATCTTTCAATTCTGGCTTCCCTGGTTTTAGATTGTTTTGCCTGGTTGAAGTAAAATAAATACCCCTTCCGGCGGCCGGGTGTCAGTGAATGAAATGCCGTGTTCAGCGGTTCATCTTCGTCTAAAGCTTTTTGAAATTCCCGGGGAACGGGATAGTCAGCTACTTTTTTCAGTTCTATTTTTCTGCCCGATTTTTCAATTTCAACAGCTTCCTTAATATACGCGGTAATAACAGACTTCAGGGCCTCTATTTCCCCGCTGTGGGTGAAGCGGATCTGCCTGGCCGACTGCACATTTTCAGTCTGCTGAGTCAAAATATTTTCCGGGTCTTTCAGCAAAGCGCCTTTGGGAAACAGTAAAGCACAGTACTCCTTAAATCCGTGTATGAGCACAATATTTTTTCCTTCAAAAGTATAACAGGGATGCATCCATTTATAATCTTCTTTCAGCAACAGGTTTGCACGGATAATCTCACGCAACAGGAGAAATTCGTCTCTCCATTGCCGGGCTTTTCCGAAAAAGTGTTCTGCCTGCTCGTTCATGAAAACTGATTTATTTACAAAAGTAGTTTTTTTGTATAAGATTTAGTGTTTTGACAGAGAGAATACTAAATGATTTCATAGGCATATAGATAGCATTAAAGCCGGAATAACCGGAATGAAAAGCTTAACTTTGCCCCCAAAAAGAACGGATGATTGCCATAAACTCAAAACATACGTTTCCGGCGGAAAAGATACTTTTCACGTTTGCACTGAACTCTGAAGCCGCTGAGGTATTCACCGGGCACCGGCATCTGATCTGTGGTATAGGTAAGGTGAATGCGGCCTATCACCTGGTGAAAGCCATACAGCAGGAAAAGCCGGCATTAATTGTAAACTTAGGCTCAGCCGGAAGCAATTATTACAAAAAAGGAGAAGTAGTGTGCTGTACCCGGTTTGTGCAGCGTGATATGGATGTGAGGGGACTGGGCTATGAACAATACGAAACCCCTTTGTCAGGATTATCCCCCGTGCTGGAATACGGTTTGCAGATGGAGGGAATCCCCGAAGCCGTTTGCGGGACCGGCGATAATTTTGAGATGGGGCATGCCGCTACCATTTATAATGTGGTAGACATGGAAGCTTATGCCCTGGCTTTTGTGGCCATGCAGGAAAATATACCGTTTCTTAGTCTCAAGTACATTTCAGACGGGGCAGATGATAATGCAGCGGAAGACTGGACCGTACAGGTGCATAAGGCAGCAGAGGCCTTCGGCCATGTACTTAAGCTGAAAGACCGGCCTGTTCCGCATCAGTAAAATCAGGTAAACTGTTAGGAATCCGGGCGGTGCCCGCCTTGCAGATGCCCGCTGGTTTTCTATAACTCCGGATAAAAATCTTTCACGGAATGGGTATAGTAAGAATTATTGATCCGCATTATCTTTTGAAAATAGCGGGGCTTTCCGGCTCCTTCGGGATATAAAGTAAGCTGTTTTTTTGTTCCGGTGATCCTGTCAAAAATACCGATGCGCTCACCGCTTAATGAAGTATAGAAGTAGTAGAGATAGGGTCCGATCCACTTCACATATTCGTCTTTAGTGATGGTTTGGTTCGGATTAAGCAGCTGAAAATCCTTTCTTTCGGCAATATAGCTTTGAAGCTCCACCGCATTTAAGGGAATGCCGCCTGCTACCGGAATAACATCATATTGAGGATCTATAAACATCCATTTTTTTTCATCACTCAGGTAAACTTCATTAACGGCATGGCCGCCGCCCCATTTTACTTCGCTGATGTCACGGGTCATCAGTCCGAGTCCTCTTACTTTAAAACCTAAAGCTGACAAACACTGGTTAGCCACTATACTGTATTCCACGCACCGGAACCGTTTTCCTTTTTCAGCTTCCTTAAGAATATACATGGCGCTGTTTTGTTCCGGTACATTATTGCCGTCATGCTTCCAGCGGCTCTGAACCCAGCTCTGTATTTTAGCCACTTTTTCAAAGTCGGTTTTACCATCGCGTACCAGGCTGTCCAGTTGGTACTCTTTCCGTAGCTCAGTCAGATCTCCTCTGTCTGATCTGTCCGGATAGGCAAGCGTAAACTTACCTGTAGCAGTGCTGTCAAATGAGAGAACAGACACGGTTTTATCAATGCTGTCCTTTCCCAGGGGAATCAGCCCTCCGAGCCGGGGGGACATCCATAATGAAAAGGCCAGCAGGAGAAGAAAAAGGCCTCCGGTTACTTTCCGTATTTTTTTGATCATAATAGCTTTGTTGCCGGAGCGGTGTCAGCCCCGGCATTCATTGTTTTCATACTGCGGAGCTCAATAAAAATCCGGGTCGCTGCTTTCGTAATAGCTGCTTTCCACGTCATCATAACGGGAGGTCCTGGAAGCTGCGAGTTTCTTGATAATGGCGATTTGCCCGGAATGGTACACATCGTGCTGGATGATACCGTTCAGCAGCGTATCAAAAGTATATTCCGCGCCGGGAACGCTTTCCTGCAGGAAGGTGTCGTCCTTGTCTTCCAGTGCGCGGGTGAGCTCGTCCTGGCTCAGGGTAAGCTCCATCATCAGCGCTTCAAGCTCAAATTCGTCTACTTTCCGGATATCCCCGAAGTTCAGCTTTTCATTATCAATATTGTAGACGGGATCGCCCTGTATTTTTTTCAATACAAAAAGCCTCCAGCTGGTGATGTGATAGATCAGCTCGGCAATGGTGTGAATGTCTCCGGCCTTATAGCCGGCGGCTTTCACTTTCAGTCCTTTGGTGAGCTCCAGCAGGGAGGGGCCATGCCAGGCACCGCCGTGAAATCCGGCGTTCAGCAACCGGATGATATTCTTTATGTTCTTGTTATTTTCCATGTTGATACATTATTGCCATAATACCCAGATCATCCCCAGGTGATAGGTATCATGCTGTATAAGTCCGTTCAGTAATTTATAAAAGTCATAATATTCTCCGGGCACGTTTCTTGTAAGAAGATCGTCATCAAATCCTTCGAGCTTTTTAAGCAGTTGATTGTGGGTGTCCATCAGGTTTTTCTTTAACCGGGCCGGATCTCTGAGTTCTTCCTCCGTTCCCCAGTTTTCTTCGTCGGTATCCAGCCGGAAGTGGATGTTATCATTTAGTTTTTCGATGACAAACTTCCGGTAGGCGGTAAGATGAAATATATTCTGGGCAATAGACTGCCTGGAGAACGGCTGATTTTCCAGCAGCTTACTTTCCGGCAGGCTGTTGATCATCTCCATTACGGAGGGACCGTGCCAGGCATCACCTCTGAAAACCGTATCTATATTATCAATGATCCTCGAAAGAGTGGTTTCTACCATAAATCGCATCTGTATAGTGCAAAATTGCTAAAAATCCTGTAAATAATATGACCCTGTCGAAAAATATTCAGTATTTTCTCCCTTTCCATAAGGTTTCCCGGCTGGCGAGGTAATAAATAAACTGCATCAGCCAGGCCGTGGAGATATAGATGCTGAACAAGGGGAGATAACGCAGGTATCCCCTTATACGGAGCCTCCGCTGGAAATAAACAATCAGCCCGCCATAAATCAGTACCAGCACAGCTATTGTTACTGCGGGAATTGCCGGATGGATGAATGCCAGCAAAAACAGGAGCGGAATACAAAGCGCCTGTAAGATGCCTCCCGCCATGGCGGCCGGCGCATTTTCCATAGCACCTTTGATCCACCGCCTCCTTTGCTCAAAATAGCGTGGGGGCGGAACGGTAAAGGCCAGAATCTCGGGTGAGAGCAAATGCCTGAATCCGAAACCGGCCTCTATGACCTTTTTATACAGGAAATAATCTTCCACAATGCTGAAACCGATGGTGCGGTAACCGCCCACGGCATCATAGGCTTTCCGGCTGACAGCCATATTGTTTCCCAGCCCGGTAGAGGGGAACCCCCTGTCAGCCGCAATTTTAAAGATACTGAGAGCCATCAGCCATTCGATACCCTGGAGTGCCGCCGCAAGCGGGTTTCTGCGGTATCCTGTGGCGCCCACCACCACGCCGGTATCCGGCCTGAAACCGGCCAGCATGCCACTGATCCAGTCAGGGGGCAGTTCAATATCCGCATCTGTAAAGAAAAGGTATTCGCCGTCAGCCCGGGCCGCCAGCTGATCCAGAACCCGGGTTTTGCCGGTGAGCGGGGCCCCCTCTTCTCCCCGGAGATGGATGACCTTTACTTCCGGCCGGTCCCGGGCAAATTCCTCCATAAGCTCCCCCGTACGGTCATCCGAATGGTCATTTCCCAGGAGAATCTCGGTCTTCTCCTTAGGCCAGGTAAGGCCCGTCAGTGATTTCAGCAGCACGGGCAGATGGGCCTCTTCATTCCGGGCCGGAACCAGGACAGATATTTTCGGGAAAGAATAATTCATAAAGCATTACAGAAGTACAAATATACGATTCCGCTCAGGCATATCCCGCCCCCTTGCGGGAGAAGATATTTTTCGCGACTTTTGAGCTCAAATTAAATTTCAGATGCGGACTAAAAAACTTTTCCTGCTGGATGCCTATGCATTGATCTATCGTGCTCATTTTGCATTTGCCAAGAACCCGAGAATTACCTCCAAGGGACTGAACACCGGTCCGATATTCGGTTTTACCAATACCCTGCTGGAGGTAATTAAGAAGGAAAAACCCACGCACCTGGTGGTTTGCTTTGATACCAAGGCCCCTACATTCCGCCATAAGGAATATGTGGAGTATAAAGCCAACCGTGAAGAGCAGCCGGAAGATATCACCATCGCTGTTCCCTATATCAAGCGGCTGGTTCACAGCATGCATCTGCCCTGTCTCGAAATGGACGGCTATGAGGCCGATGACGTGATCGGCACCCTTGCGCATAAGGCACCGAAAGACGAATTCGAGGTTTTTATGTACACACCGGATAAGGATTACGGACAGCTGGTCAATGAAAATGTTTTCCTGTACAAGCCGGCCTTCCTGGGTAATGGTATCGAGGTGATGGGGGTGCAGGAAGTGCTGGACCGCTGGGGAATTAAACGGGTAGACCAGGTAGTGGATGTCCTGGGCCTGATGGGTGACAAGGTAGATAATATCCCGGGCATTCCGGGAGTAGGAGAGAAGACCGCGGTAAAACTGCTGGAGCAGTACGGTACCCTGGAAGAAGTGGTGGAGAATGCCGATAAGGTACCGGGTAAACTGGGAGAAAAAATCAGGATGGGCCGTGAAAGTGCCCTGGTTTCCAAATGGCTGGCAAAGATTGACACGGAAGTGCCCATCGCGTTTGAAGAAGAACGTTATGTGCTGCACGAGGAGTTCGGACAGGAACTGGCCGATCTGCTGGATGAGCTGGAGTTCCGGACACTTAAAGCACGGATCTTTAAAACAGGCGGGGAAAGCGCGGGAGGAGAGGCGGAGAAGCTCAAAACCAGGCAGCCGGAAGGCAGCCAGATGTCGCTCTTCGGAGAAGAAGAAAAGGCGGAAGAGATCCGGCTGAGCTCTAAAAAAAATATCAATGATATAGTGCATGACTATTACCTGATCCAGAGTGCCGAAGAGCGGGCAGAGCTGATGGAGTACCTGATGGCCCAGGAAGAAATATGTTTTGATACGGAAACCACGGATATCGAGGCCCTGGATGCCAGCATTGTGGGGCTGTCATTTGCTTACCGGCCCCGGGAAGCCTATTATATCCCTTTATCGCCCCGTTTTGAAGAAGCACAGGCCGTGCTGAATGAATTCAGGCCTCTTTTCGAAAACAAAAATATCCGTAAGGTAGCTCAAAACATAAAATACGACCTCACCATACTTGCCAATTACGGAATAGATGTGAAAGGCGAGCTGTACGATACCATGCTGGCCCATTATATCCTGGAGCCGGACCAGCGGCACGGTATGGATTATCTTTCGGAGACCTACCTGCATTATGAACCTATTCACATTGAAGAGCTGATCGGCAAAGGGAAAAAGCAGATCAACATGCGAGATGTCCCCCTGGAACAGATCAAGGAATATGCGGCGGAAGATGCCGATGTGACCCTGCAGCTGAAGCATATGCTCGACAAGGAGATCCGGGTCACGCAGCAGGAAAAGCTGCTGATGGAAGTGGAGATGCCGCTTGTAAAGGTATTGAGCGATATGGAACGAGAAGGCGTGAAGCTGGATGTGGCCGCTCTCCAGGATCTTTCCGCCCAGCTGCAGAAAGACCTGATCAAAACCCAGGAGGAAATCTTTGTGCTGGCAGGAATGGAATTTAACGTGGGGTCGCCCAAGCAGCTCGGCGAGATTCTTTTTGAGAAGATGAAAATTGATGAGAAGCCGAAAAAAACTCCAACGGGCCAGTATGCCACAGGAGAAGATATTCTGCTGAATTATGAAGCCCAGCATGAGATAGTACGCAAAATATTGGATTTCAGAGAACTGAGTAAGCTGAAAAGTACGTACGTAGATGCTCTACCTACGTTGATTTCCAAACGTACAGGCCGGGTACATACTACCTATAACCAGGCTGTGGCTGCCACGGGGCGCCTCAGCAGCACCAACCCTAACCTGCAGAACATTCCTATCCGTACGGCGCGGGGTCGGGAGATCCGGAAGGCGTTTATTCCGCGCAGTGAAGAATATATCATACTTTCTGCCGATTACTCCCAGATCGAGCTCCGTATTATGGCTTCTTTCAGCCGTGATGAAGGAATGACCGGGGCCTTTGAAAAAGGAATGGATATCCACGCCGCCACAGCTTCCAAAGTGTTCGGGGTTACCCTGGAAAATGTGACCTCCGAGATGCGCCGAAAGGCTAAAATGGTTAATTTCGGGATCATCTACGGAATCTCGGCCTTTGGCCTCGCCCAACGGCTGGGGATCGCCAGGGGAGAAGCAAAGGATATCATTGATTCTTATTTTGAGCAGTTTCCGCGGGTAAAGGCATATATGGATGACACGGTACAAAAAGCACGTGAACAGGAGTATGTAGAAACCATCCTGGGGCGGAGAAGGTACCTGCGCGATATCAATTCACGGAACCAGACCAACCGGGGTTTTGCAGAACGAAACGCCATTAACGCCCCCATACAAGGGTCTGCAGCCGATATGATCAAGGTGGCCATGATCGATATTCACCGGTTTATGAAGGCTGAGAACCTGAAATCAAAAATGATCCTGCAGGTGCATGACGAATTGGTGTTTGATGCCCATCTTTCTGAAATTGATCTGTTAAAGGAAAAGATCGATTATTTCATGGTCAATGCCATTCCGTTGAATGTGAAGGTAGAAACGGGCATCGGGATCGGAAAAAACTGGCTGGAGGCGCATTAAAGGGATACATTTCAGGATTTCGTAATTAGAAGACTGTTTGAGGATGCTGCTCTGCTGATAGGACATTGTGAATACGCAGAACAGGATTGCGGGCAGCATCCTCAAGCAACCGGCAGGAGGTGAATGCCGGTTACTTGATCGGAAAATTTTCACATTAAAATTTGGAAGTTGTTTATTTGTTATCGTAATATTGCAATAAAAAAATATCATATGGGACTTACTAAAACAGAAATATTTACAGATCAGCAGAACAGCCTGTCTTCCTTGTTTAAAGTTTTGGCACATCCTGCCAGAATTGCCATACTTCAGCATATTATTGATCAGAAAGCGTGTATATGCAATGACCTGGTGGAAGAACTGGGTTTGGCGCAGGCAACCATTTCCCAGCATTTAAAGGAGTTAAAGGCCTGCGGTATGATCCAGGGGACCATTGAAGGGAAGTCGGTCTGTTATTGCATTAATGAGAAGACCTGGAAGCAATTCCAGGAAGAATTCAACGTATTTTTTAACCAGGACGTCGGCATGAATAAGTGCTGCTGAATTTTCAGATCTATTTGATCGTAACATTGCAATATATAAATAATTAAAATGAATCAGAAGTTAAGTGAAACTATAGCACTGTTGTCCATGCCTGCTGTCAGGGAAGAGCGTAAACCTGTATTACAGCCTCTGATAGATTTTGTACAGCAGAAATTAAATAACAGGGACGATATCAACCTCCATTTTATTTGTACGCATAATTCGAGGAGGAGTCATTTGTCACAGGTTTGGGCACAGGTGGCAGCAGCGCACTTTCATATTCCGGGAGTAACCTGCTACTCGGGCGGCACGGGTGAAACGGCGCTGTTCCCGAAAGTGGTGGAAATACTGATCAGCCAGGGTTTCCGCATTTTTAAAATTGCAGATACCGCTAATCCGGTGTATGCGATTAAATATAGCGGGAACGCTATGCCTGTTATTGGTTTTTCAAAGAAATATGATCACCCTTTTAACCCTCAGTCGAGGTTCGCTGCTGTTATGACCTGCTCGGAAGCAGACGGAGAATGCCCGTTTATTGCAGGTGCGGAAAAAAGAATTCCCCTCGCCTTTGAAGACCCGAAAATTTCAGACGGTACTTCCCGCCAGGCAGAAGTATATGCCGAAAGAAGTTTGCAGATAGCCACGGAAATGTTCTACGTTTTTTCAATGATTAACCAATGAAACTGAAATTTCCTGACCGGTATCTGACCCTGTGGATATTTCTGGCCATGGGCACGGGTATAGCTTTGGGGCATCTCTTTCCGGCTGTCTCCCGTTTTACAAATGGCCTGTCGGCAGGTGCCACCAACCTGCCGCTGGCTGCAGGCCTGATACTGATGATGTATCCGCCATTGGCAAAAGTTGATTATACATTATTGCCCCGGGCCTTTAAAGACAGAAAAGTCATCGGTATATCCTTATTACTGAACTGGGTGATCGGCACGGTGCTGATGTTCGGCTTAGCCGTTTTATTCTTACGAAGCGAGCCCGCTTATATGACAGGATTAATCCTGATAGGTTTGGCAAGATGTATTGCTATGGTCATAGTATGGAATGACCTGGCTAAAGGTAACAGGGAATATGCCGCTTTACTGGTAGCGCTGAACAGTATTTTCCAGGTACTGATGTACAGCTTCCTGGTCTGGCTATTCATCAATACACTTCCAAAACAATTAGGATTGGCCGATTTCAGCGTAAATGTATCCATGGGGGAGGTCACTGAAAGTGTATTGATATATTTAGGCATTCCGTTCATGGCAGGTTTTTTAAGCCGTTATTTTCTTGTAAGAAGAAAGGGGGCAGATTGGTACACCCGAAAATTCCTGCCTGCAATATCTCCTGTCACCTTGTATGCTCTTCTTTTTACCATTGTACTGATGTTCAGCTTGAAAGGGGACAAAATAATGGAATTACCCATGGATGTAATAAAAATAGCGATTCCTTTGGTCATCTATTTTGTACTCATGTTTTTCATGAGTTTCCTTATCAATAAATTTTTAAATGTTCCTTATGACAAAAATGCTTCCATTGCATTTACGGCTACCGGAAATAACTTTGAACTGGCCATAGCGGTAGCTATTTCTGTATTCGGCATTGATTCGCCACAGGCATTTGCAGGTGTTATAGGTCCTTTGGTTGAAGTACCGGTACTGATACTTCTGGTAAGGGTAAGTTTATGGTTAAAAAAGAAGTATTACAGGACGGATATTTAGATATCCGCCTTTTTTGCCGGCTGCATTCAATACGCCACTTTTGTGAATTCAAACTTATCGCCATCAAACAGGCCTTTATCGCTCAGCTTCAGCGAAGGAATAACCAGCAGTGCCATAAAAGAAAGGCTCATAAAAGGCGAGCGCAATTTACATTCCAGCACCTCGCGACTGAACTGGTCAATCCGGATGTAGTCATCGGCTACCTGGTAACCGTCTTTGTTGCTCATTAACCCGGCTATGGGCAGTGGCAGGATCATTTTTTTATCCCGGGAAACGGCCGATAAGCCTCCTTTTTCTTTTACGATCAGGTTAATGGCTTCGGCAATGGCTTTGTCATCTGTACCGGTAGCCACAATGTTATGGGAATCATGCGCTACGGAAGAAGCCAGTGCACCCTGCTTCAGTCCGAAGCCGCGGATATAGGCGACTGCCGGTGCACTGTGCGAGTAACGGTTGTAAACTACTATTTTCAGGATATCGTCTTTCAGAAGATCACTATTGAGCGATGCGGTGTATTTTTCGGTAATGAGCTGTCCGTCAAGCACCTGGATAACACGAAGCTGCCGGGTATCTGCAACGGTGGGTACAGCCAGGTCTTTTTCAGACACCGGCGCGGCAGAAAAGCGGTTAATGATCCCGGGCTCTTCCGAACGGATAAGGGTCTTCCCGTTTTCAGCTACCTTTCTGCCGTTAATATAGGTGGCCAGCACGGCCAGGTTATCCAGGTTATCTACCTCAATAAAATCGGCCCATTCTCCCTCGCGGAGCAGGCCCACCGGCAGGTTATAATGCCTGACCGGGTTAACCGATGCCATCCGGAAAGCGGCAAAACGGTCTACTCCTGCTGCAATGGCCCGCTTGACAAGCAGGTTAATATGGCCGCTGAGGAGCTCATCGGGGTGCTTATCGTCTGAACAGAACATCATCTGGTGGGCGTGCTGGACGGCCAGGGGAATGAGTGCGTCGAAATTCCGGGCAGCGCTGCCTTCCCGGATCAGGATTTGTACGCCCAGTTTTAATTTCTCTTCGGCTTCTTCAAGGGTAAAGCATTCATGATCGGTGCTGATTCCCTGCGAAAAATAGGCAGCTGCCTGCTCCCTCCTTAAACCGGGGGCATGGCCGTCAACAGGCTTATGGTGTTTTCGTGCAATGGCCAGCTTTTCCATTACCAGCGGATCCCGGTGAATTACACCCGGGAAATTCATCATTTCAGCCAGGTAGGGTACCCGCTCATCGGCCAGAAGGCGGTCGATATCATCAGCAGTCACTTCCGCGCCGGCCGTTTCAAAAGTGGTGGCAGGAACACAGGAAGGTGCCCCGAAAAAGAATTTGAAAGGAACGGTTTCCCCGTTTTCTATCATGTAACTGACTCCCCGGATACCGGTTACGTTGGCGATTTCATGCGGATCGGATACGGTTCCCACAGTACCGTGCACTACCGCCATACGGCCAAACTGGCAGGGAGGAAGCAGTGAGCTCTCAATATGCACATGGGCATCAATGAATCCCGGCAGAAAATAGGATCGGGCGGGGTCTTCTATCCCTGTTCTTTTAATGTCAAATATCCGATCTTCGTGAACGGTAACGGTTCCGAAAAAAACAGAATTGTCAAAGATATTTACAATATTTCCGGTATAGGTATTCATGAGTCAGATATTTATTTCAAAGCAGATTTTCTGTTTTTTCATCAGGGATCTTCAAATCATAAGTGATGTGCGTCATGTGTGTTCCGTGATTGCGGTTGCTTCGATTTCCACCAGGTAACTTTCATGGATCAGTCCGGCCACTTGCACCATGCTGGTAGCAGGCCTGATGTTCCCGAAAAACTCATTGTGGGCCTTACCTATTTTTTGCCAGTTTTTGATATTCGTGCAATAGATACGCGTTCTCACCACATCAGACAGGGATGCGCCCAGTTGCGAAAGAGTATTTTCAAGTCGCATCAGGATAAACCTGGTCTGGAGGTATTCGTCTCCTTCTCCTACCAGCTCGCCGCTGTTATCAGTGGCTACAGTACCGCTGATCTCGATGATATTGCCCAGCCTGACCGCACGCGAGTAACCTACTTTTCCTTCCCACTCTGATCCCGATGAGATATTCTGTCTTGCCATTGCCTTATTTATATTAGATTGTAAATATATCTAAAAGCTTAGATAGGGTTTTAATTTTTGAAGGGTTTCTTCGTCCAGAACTTTAATTTGATACAGATCTTCCACAGAATGAAACGGACCGTGCTGCTTGCGGTAAGCCAGCAGGGCTTTGGCCTGGTAAGACCTGATATAAGGATGTTTAATACTTTCAGCCTCATTCACCGGGATAAGCTTCACCGGTGAACCGATGATCACGGCTTTTTTAAGAATGAGAAGCACTTCAGGTGGTATTCCGTAGGTTTCATCCAGCTGCTCCACCGAATGAAAGCCGCCCAATGCGTCACGGAAACGGATGATTCTAGTGGCCAATACACTCCCGATCCCTTTCAGCTTTTTCAGGGCCGTGGTATCTGCTGTGTTGATGTCAAAGGGCACGATATTTTCCGTCTTTATCCTCCCTGTACTTTCTTTTGGGGATATCCCGTTTTTAACCGGCAGGTCTATCCATTCTTCAAGCCGGGCATACACTTCGGGTCTGAGGGTGTAGATTTTCCGGAGGTCTTCGCGGTACCTGAACTTTCCGCCCTTTTTCCGGTAGTTAAGGATATGATCTGAAGTACGGGGAGGGATGCCAAGGGCAATCAGTTGCTCACGACCGGCGCGGTTAGGGTCGAACCTGAATTTTTCTTTCTTCGGTACGGTCGGCATTTCCTTAGGCGGAAGAGGCAGCTCCGTGGCATATTTTTTCACAGTGTAACGGGCATGGTGTGACCGGGTCAGAAAGCTGACAATGATATAAATGCCTGTACTTATTACTGCGGTGATCAGGAAAGCCAGCGTGCTTCTGGCTTCACGTGTGGTGATTTCCAGGTTTTCCCGGAGGTAGTAGAGAATCTTTTTCATTGTGTGTGGATTTCGAAAAGTACCCTTCGACAAGCTCAGGATGACAGGGCGTTGCAGTAAACGGGATTACATCCATATTCCGGCCATGTCAGGCTGAACTTGTCAAAGCCCGGGTACTTTTTTATAAAAAATATCAGCGGCTTAAAGCACTAAGGCCTTCATGTATGCTGCGTTTTCTTTCATGGCATCCAGGGAGTCACCGGCATATTGCTCCTGCTCTACCATGAAGTATTTTACCCCGCTTTTCTTTGCCGCCTTAAGAATAGACGGGAAGTCAAGCAAGCCGCCCTGCAGAACCTGCTGCGCCGGTTTCGGGTCGCGGGTCGCCAATTGCTTTACGTGGCAAAGTTCATAGCGGCCTGCATACTTTTCGAAGTGCCGGATACTGTCTTCGCCGGCTACTTCAGCCCAATAGATATCCAGCTCAAAGATAACCAGTCCGGGGTCTGTATTTTGCAACAGGAGATCCTGTCCTTTCACCCCGTCTTTGGCTTCAAATGAATACCCGTGATTATGGTAACCGAATTTTAAGCCGTATTTTTTACAAAGCTCTCCTGCTTTGTTGAACTCCTCTGCACGTTTTTTCCATTCGTCTGTCGACTTCTGAGGACCGATGTACGGGCTGATCAGGTATTTCAGACCCACTTCTTTTGCTTTTTCAGCCGCAGTCTCGTTGATATCGGGTACACCCATATGGGTGCTGACCACATCTACACCGATCTCTTTGAAAAACCGTTTGGCTTCAGCGGCGCTCATCCCCCAATAGGGGTCTTTAGAATAAGATTCAAACTGGGTATAGCCCATGGATGCCAGGGATCTCATGGTACCTATAGGGTCTTTCGACATCTTATCGCGGACACTGTACAACTGGCATCCGAAATTCTTATTATTTTTCAGGGCAAAGGCTTTCGAGCCCGCTGCGGTCAGAACTGAAAATGCGGCTCCGGTCTGGATAAACTGACGTCTGTTCATTTGTATTTAGTATTAAAAGGTTAATCTTCAAAAATATTTCCCAGTCCGCCTAAAATAGAGCCTCCTTCTTTACGGGTATTCGGACCGGAAGCAGACAGGCGCTGAATTAATTTGGAAATGGGGAGCGACTGGATCCATACTTTCCCGGTTCCGCTCAGGGTGGCCAGGAATATCCCCTCACCACCGAATATCATGGATTTCAGGTTGCCGGCAGCCTGGATGTCAAAGTTGATCTGGGGCTCAAAGGCCACCACACAGCCCGTATCTACCCGCAGGGTTTCGTTATTCAGGGTTCGCTCAATGACCACGCCGCCGGAGTGAATAAAGAGCATGCCATCGCCCTGGATTTTCTGCAGGATAAACCCTTCGCCGCCGAAAAGCCCGCTGCCGAATCTCCGGTTAAAGTGAATATTGATGCTGGTGCCCATCGCTGCGCAAAGAAATGAATCTTTCTGTACTATCAGGCTGTTCTGGTAGATCTGTGCGAGATCTACTGGCCGGATGGTACCGGGGTAGGGGGCCGCAAAGGCCACTTTTCTTTTGGTATGGGAACGATTGGTAAAGTGGGTCATGAAAAGAGATTCGCCCGTCAGAAGCCGGCTGCCGGCCTGAAAAACTTTTCCCAGGAATCCCTGCCCGGCCTGCGTGCCGTCACCCAGCTTGGTTTCAAACATGATGCCGTCTTCCATAAACAGCATGGCCCCGGCTTCGGCAATGACAGTTTCATTAGGGTCCAGCTCGATCTCCACGATCTGGATATCTTCGCCGTATATTTTGTAATCAATCTCGTGGCTTCTCATCTTTTAAGTGCTTTAATTTTTTGTCATCTATCTTATCATTCAAAAAGTCGTTCAGCTTTTCGATATCATAAGACATCTGGATTTCACCAAAAGAATTAATCCGCACATCAAAACCTTTCAGCTCTTTGTGTACTTTGGGCAGTTCCGGCTGTTCCTTTTTTTTCTTGGCCATAACTTCATAGTTTTCTCAAAAATACGCGATCAGGCGGAAATCTCGCAGTATTTTTTTCTTTATTTGAAACCTTCAGTGCCGGGTTTATTCGTGACCTGCTACTCCGGCCACCACCTGGAAAATGTTTGCGTGCTGTCTTTCAGTCTGACCGGTTCTCCTATTTTCGGCGTAATCAGGGCAAACGAATGCTCTTCAGCGGCCTTCGCTATTTTTTGCATAGGCTCGTACCACGCATGCCTGGCCAGCGCATATTTTGAATTATGCACGGTCATCAGCCGGCGGGGCTGTAATTCTTCAATGGTTTTGACGAGATCTTCCGGGATCATGTGGATATATCTCCAGTCGTCATTGTACTGGCCGTTTTCCATAATGGCAAGATCAATGGTACCGAACTGCTCTTTTATTTTTTTGAAGTGGGTGTCGTAGCCGGTATCTCCGGAGAGGTAGATGTTTCCCAATGAACTCTGCAGCATATACCCGGCCCAAAGCGAATGATTGGAGCTAAAGCCCCTGCCTGAGAAATGACGGGCGGGCAGTGCGGTCAGCCGGATACCCTTGTCCAGCGTGAGGTGCTCATTCCAGTCCAGCTCGGTAATGACGGCGGGGTCAAATCCCCAGTGTTCGAGGTGGGCGCCTACTCCCAGCGGACAGATGACCCTGCCCGTGCGGCCCTTCAGGTTCAGCATGGTTTTATAATCCAGGTGATCCCAGTGATCATGCGTAATGATAAGGTAGTCGATGTCTGGCATGTCTTCCGGATGATAAATGTCAGTACCGGAAAAGGCTTTGTTTACAAAGGAAACGGGAGAAGCTGAAACCAGCACCGGGTCTGTCAGGATCCGTTTGCCATCGAGCTGCATATAAAGGGAAGAGTGCCCCATCCAGACCAGCACATCTTCCTCCGGGCTCAGGCTTTTCAGGTCCGTTTTAACAGCGGCCACTTTTAAGGAGGGGTTCAGGTCTTTGACCCGGATAAACATAAAATCCCACATGACGCGCATTCTCGACTTGTCGCCGGCCAGCATCTGCGTCGGGGACTGGTTTTGAAACCGGTCCTCTTTGTAGTTGGGCGATTTTTTTATTCTTTCCAAACGCTCGCCTTCGGGCAGTTTCCCGAACATAGGGTGCAGCATAAAAAGAAACACACCCAGGGCCAGCAGGGCCGTCAGGCCGGTAATTCCCAGAAATATATTGACCATTATTTTCTTTGTTCTGATTTTCATATTGTAACGGATCAGGGCTTTGATTTCCAGATTTTATCGGAAAAAGGCAGGTATTCCGGCAGCGCAGCGGAACCATACCACGTGAAAATATCGAATGCCAGCAGCTCATTCCGGATGGCCGGATCGGTCTGCAGCAATGCCCGGGCATCGTCTGCCGTACTGACATTGTTCAGTACAAAGATACCCCGGTAATTGTTCTCATTCTTAGCCAGCGGGCCGGCTATGATCAGTTTCTCCTCCTTAACCAGTTTATTGATATTCTCAAGATGCCCCCTGAAGCTTTCACTGATCAGGGCCTGGTCAGTAGTGGTATTGGTGCCGGTCTTGAGAATAACCAGGAAGTAGCGCTTCATGCCGTAATCATCCCCTCCCAATTTGCCGGCCAGCGCTTTGTCATAATTGGGATTGGTGGTCTGTCCGTAGCTGAAATAGGAGACCAGGACCGTTAAGAGCAGGAGTAAATATTTCATTACGGTTCAGTTTTATGAGTTTTGACGTGAAATTACAAAGATGTGCGGAACTTTGGTGCGGAAGGATCTGCCGTTTTGTGATAATTCCTGAATATTATTCCATACAGACTATCAGTTATTCTAAAAAATATAATAAATTTAGCACAAATTGAGAACCGGAAGGAAACACCCCCGGTAACCGTATAACCTTATCTAAAAATCATGGAGCAAAACTCTGACAATTCCAGAAGACAGTTTATTAAAACCGGCTTGTTGGCTGCCGGCTCATTTTTGATCGTCCCCCGGCATGTACTCGGGAAAGGCTACACTGCACCCAGTGACAAGCTTAACCTGGCTTCTATAGGAGCAGGCGGTAAAGGAACATCCGACATTTTTAACGCCTATAATAACGGAGCTCACAATGTAGTGGCGCTCTGTGATGTGGATTTCGGACAGGCGACCAAGTCGGTGGAGAGGTTTCCCAATGCCAGGCGGTACAGTGATTTCCGGAAGATGTTTGAAGAGATGGGTAAAGAGATAGACGGCGTGACCATATCTGCTCCTGACCATGTGCATGGCATAGCCGCTATGGTGGCCATGCAGCACGGCTGCCACGTATATGTTCAGAAGCCGCTGACCCATAATATATATGAAACCCGTAAGCTTACTGAAGCAGCCCGCCAGTATAAGGTAGTTTCGCAGATGGGGAACCAGGGAGCATCCAACCCGGGCCAGCAACAGATGATCGAATGGTTTAACAAAGGACTGATTGGCACGGTGGATACGGTATATGTATGGACCAACCGCCCGGTGTGGCCGCAGGGAATTCCGGTACCGTCGGGTAACCCGCCACTGCCTGCCACCATGAGCAAGGAAAACTGGGATATGTTTGTAGGGCCGGCCGATTATGTAGATTATCATCCGCTGTATCATCCGTTCAAGTGGCGCGGTTGGTGGAATTTCGGTACCGGTGCGCTGGGCGATATGGGCTGTCACCTGATAGACCCGCCTTTCCGCGTGCTGGAACTTGGCTATCCTACCGAAGTAGAATGCAGCGTGGGCCAGGTGTTCATCAAGGACTGGAGTGCCGAATACATTCCCGAGGGATGTCCGCCGTCCTCACATGTTCAGGTATCATTCCCGGCCACTAAAAAGAATAAAAAACCGATCAAGATGATCTGGACAGACGGAGGTATCCGGCCATTTCACCCGGACCTGATCCCGGCTAACGACTCAATAGGAGAGACCGGTAGCGCCAACGGGGTAATGATGATCGGAAGCAAAGGAATTATGACCTGCGGAACCTACGGCCTGGAGCCGAAGCTGTATAAGAAGAACGGGGATGTGCTGACCATGCCGAAAGACTACAAAACTTCAAACAAAAACGAAACCCTGCCGGAATACGGCCACCAGGTATCCTGGACCGACGCCATTAAGGCCGGTTTCGGAAGCAAGGAGCATCTCGCGCTGACTTCTTCATTTGATTACTCCGGTCCGCTGACCGAAACCGTGCTGATGGGTAACCTGGCTATCCGCAGCTACCAGGCAGGTAAGAAGAATGATAAGGGCTGGCTGGAATTTGACGGGCGTAAAAAGCTCTTATGGGACGGCCAGAACATGAAGATCACCAATTACGATGACGCTAATCAGTATGTATCACGGAATTATCGTGACGGCTGGAAGCTGATCTGATGAAATGAATTATGAATGCTGAAT
>JBEBRR010000072.1:0-18365 GCA_040394735.1 Leadbetterella byssophila | reverse complement strand
TTATTCAGAGACTCTGCCTTTTTTATTTTAAAGGAATCTGACACATACCGGCAAAGAAACCGGGATTTCTGTCCCGGTTGTATGCAAAAGCCCCGTTTGCGCGTCTCTTTCAAATACCACCACGTTATCTGAATCCTGGTTGGCCACCAGAATATATTTCCCGTCAGGGGAAACTGCAAAATTACGGGGTACCTTTCCCCCGGCAGGGCTGTGGCCGGCCAGGCTGATTTTACCCGAATTTTCGTCAATTTTAAATATCACTATCGAATCCGAATAACGGTTGGAGCCATACAGGAACCTGCCGTCAGGCGACAGATGCACGTCCGCACAGAAACTTGTTCCTTCGAAGCCTTCCGGCAGGGTAGAGATTTCCTGTAGGGTGGAAAAATCCTTCACCGAAATAACAGACACGGAATTGTTCAGTTCATTAATAAGATAAGCCACAGGCAGGGTGGCATGAAACGCTATATGCCTCGGACCGGCGCCCGGGGTAATTTTTATTCTTGCTTTTTCTTTGATTCCGTCATGACCGATATCGAAAATGAGCACCTCATCGGTTCCCAGATCAGCTACCCAAAGGGTTTTACCATCAGGGCTCACATTCGCTGAATGAACGTGCGGCTTCTCCTGGCGCGAAGCGACAGGCCCGTTTCCCGAATTAGCGATAAGCTGACTCCGCTCCCCCACTGATCCGTCTTTCTTCAATGGGAAGACCGCCAGGCTTCCACCACTGTAATTGCCGGCAAACAGCAGGTTTCCAGCAACGGAAATATGGCAGGGATGGGCTCCTCCCGTTGCCTGTTCACTGAGAAGAGTAAATTCACCGCTCTCTTTGTTTAACCGGTAAGCCTGCACTTTCCCTTCTTCCTCCTCATTTACGGTATATACCACATCGTCCTTTACCGTCAGGAATGAAGGGTTTTTAACTTCTTTTGAGGAAGAAACCTGTACCGGGTTTCTCATATCGGTATCCAGCCGGTAATAATAGATCCCGTCCGAGCCGTTTCGGGTGTAAGTACCGACCAGGATTTCATACCCGTCCTGCACATTTTCCTGTTTTGTGCAGGCCGAAAGGGCAACTGTTGCGCTAAATAAATAAAATAATGCTTTCATCTGTCTGATTTTGAGATAATTTAGCCGAAGCTTTGTTAAAGCGGATTACCGCTGTTTCAGGTTTTCGTCCAGTGATTTCTTGATGATCGCGGCCCACACATCATACCCTTTCTGGGTCTGGTGAAGCTTGTCTTCCCTGAAATATTCTTTTATCGGTTTCCCGTCCGCCCCTAAAAATGCGGTTGCTGTCTCAATATAATACAGGTTCTTATGCTTTGCCGTATAGTTTTTGATCAGCGTATTGGCCTCCTGAATTTTATCCCATACATGCCATCTTGATTCTGTAGGGGTGATCTGCACCCAGAAGACAGGTTCTTTTTTGTGCTCTTTCCGGATGCTTTTTACCAGTTGGGTATACAGTTTAAATACTTCTTCAGGAGCGATGTCGCCTTTGCCTCCGTGGATATCGTTCGCCACAAAAACCACGATGGCCCTGAATTTATGCGGATTAATGAGACGGTCTTCATATACGAGTACGTCACGGAGGTTAGAGCCGCCAAAGCCCCGCTGAATCACAGGGTAAGGCGCCATATCCTTTTCAATATTATTCCACAGACGGATACTGCTGCTCCCGATAAACAGAATGGAGTTTTCGGGATATACCCGGGTCTCATCCTGCTTTACCAGTTCCGAGATCTCTTTTTCCCAGTGTTTCGAGGATTCAGCATATTTTTTTGCCGGTGAGCAGGAAAACAATACAAACAGGAGGGCTGCTAACGCTAAATTTTTCATCTTTACAAAATTTTTACCTGTTAGAAATTAGCCGGGCGGCGAACCGCTGTTAGCTGTCAGACTTATTATTCTTCGGTGGGATGATCTGACTTCTAACTTCTAATAGCTAAAGGCTCATGGAAATTTTATCTTTATATTTTCAGAAAATGATTTTCTTTTATCCCACGGCATAAAAATACCATCGGACTGAAGAAAATGGCATATAAATCGCAATTAAATAAACAATCCTGTATTTAAAAGGGTAATTTTGCAAAACATTTTAGTAAAGCATCGAATGCATCCGTTAAAACTTTATAATTCGCTTACAAGAAAAAAGGAAGTTTTTGAACCTATCAATGAAGGTCATGTGGGTATGTATGTCTGCGGACCCACCGTATATAATAACGTTCATCTGGGAAATGTACGTACTTTTCTTACATTTGATGTGCTTTACCGGTATCTGCTTCATACCGGCTATAAGGTCAGATATGTCCGGAACATCACAGACGTGGGCCACCTGGTAGGTGACGGGGATGAAGGCGAGGACAAAATAGGAAAAATGGCCAAGCTGGAGAAGCTGGAGCCTATGGAAGTGGCCCAACGCTATACCAATGATTTTCATGACGTGCTCCGGATGTTCAATTTCCTGAATCCGAGCATTGAACCCTCCGCCACAGGGCATATTGTGGAACAGATAGAAGCCGTACAGGACCTGATCAGTAAAGGGCTGGCCTATGAATCAAACGGTTCCGTTTATTTCGATATCAGCCGGTACAATGAGCAGGGAAATAATTACGGGAAACTTTCGGGCCGGATCCTGGAAGACCTGCTGAATGAAACGCGGACCCTCGACGGACAGGCTGAAAAACGTAACCCTCTCGATTTTGCAATCTGGAAGAAGGCCGCACCGGAGCACATCATGCAATGGAACAGCCCCTGGGGAAAGGGATTCCCGGGCTGGCATATTGAATGTACCTGCATGAGCGTCAAGTACCTGGGTAACCAGTTTGATATTCACGGAGGCGGAATGGACCTTAAGTTTCCTCATCACGAGTGTGAAATAGCCCAGGGCGTGGGACTGACGGGTGTAGACCCCGTGCATTACTGGATGCATTCAAATATGCTGACCGTGAACGGACAGAAGATGTCCAAGTCATTGGGGAACAGTTTTCTCCCGGGAGAGCTCATCACCGGTAGCCACCCCCTTCTCGAACAGGCCTACAGCCCGATGACCGTGCGCTTCTTTATGCTTCAGTCGCACTACCGTTCCACCCTTGACTTCTCCAATGATGCGCTCAAGGCAGCACAAAAAGGATACCGCCGGATCCTGAACGGCATGAAAATAGCCCGTGACCTGGAATATATCCATGATGAGTCGGTGCCTGCAGACGAAAAGAAGATAAATGAACTTCAGAAAGCCATCTCTTCCTTCTACGATGCCCTGAATGACGATCTGAATACGGCAGTGGCTGTAGCGCAGCTCTTCACCCTTCTGAAATTCGTCAATATGCTGTATATGAACCAGCTTCATCCTGCTGCCCTGGGGGAAAGGAACTTTGAAGACCTGAAAAAGTATTTTCTGCAGTTTACCACGGAAATCCTGGGGCTGGAAGAGGAGTCGTTAGGAAACGATGAACCGGTGATCAGGGGAATGCTGGAACTTTACAGGGAATACAAGGCCGCCCAGCAATACGACAAAGTAGATGAGATCCGGTCATACTTCAAAGCCAACCGGATGGTGATCAAGGATATGAAGCATAAGATAGACTGGGCATGGGAGGAATGAAGTAAGTGAAAAGTTAAAAACTAAAAAATGCGGCACATCCCTTTAAACGGCTGCTGGCATGGTAAGTACTTAATGCTCTTAAACTTTTAACCGCAGCGGCGTACCGTTTTTAACTTTTAGTTTTTAACTTACATGCCCAATCCTATTTCACGTTTATATCTGATGCAAAATTTTACCGGCATTTTAGGCATTATCCTGATCCTTGGCGTTGCCTATGCACTTTCCAATAATAAAAAAGCCATCAATTTCCGTACCGTAGGTGTGGGGATAGGCCTGCAGTTTCTTCTGGCGCTGTTTATCCTGAAAACCAGTATGGGAAAAGCTATTTTCGGAACACTGGGTGCATGGGTCACCCGGGTAATTGACTTCGCCAATGCCGGCGGGGAATTTGTTTTTGGTCCTTTGGCCAATATTGAAGCCGTTAACAGGGCTTTCGGAGGCGGAGGTTTCATATTCTTTTTCAAGATTATTCCCACTATTATTTTTGTGGCCGTGCTGGTCAACATTTTTTATCACTTCGGAATCATCCAGTTTATTATCAAATGGCTGGCAAAAGGTATGAAGTGGCTGATGCATGTCAGCGGTGCGGAGGCGCTTTCCAATATCGCCAGCACATTTGTAGGCCAGGTAGAAGCCCAGATCATGATCAAACCTTACCTGAAAGGAATGACCAAATCAGAGCTGATGGCCTCCATGGCCGGGAGCTATGCCTGTATAGCCGGCGGAGTAATGGCCACCTATATACAGTTCGGGGTAAAAGCCGAATACCTGATAGCAGCCAGCATTATGGCTGCCCCCGGCGCACTGGCTATTGCCAAACTGATGTTTCCGGAAACTGAGGTTTCCGAAACCAGCGGCGAGGTAAAGCTTAAAGTGGCGAAAGAGCATACCAATGTTATCGATGCCATTTCTGCCGGCTGTTCTGACGGACTGAAAGTAGGTATGAATGTACTGGCCATGCTGATCGGTTTCCTGGCGCTGATTGCCCTTCTTAATTTTATCCTTGGAAAGTTGGGCGGTTTGCTGAACATGCCCGACCTGAGTATTGACCTTATCCTGGGCTACCTGTTTTCCGGTTTCGCCTGGGCTATGGGCGTACCGGCCAGCGAAATTGTACAGGCGGGCTCATTAATGGGCACCAAGCTGGCTGCAAATGAGTTTGTAGCCTATCTTCATCTGAAAGATTTCATTGCCGAAGGCACCCTTTCTCCCAAAACCATTGCTATTGTCAGCTTTGCACTGTGCGGATTTGCCAATTTAGGCTCTCTGGGCATTCAGATCGGCGGGATTTCCGCCCTCGAGCCTTCCCGGAGGAAAGATCTGACCCAGGTGGCGGTTAAAGCGCTGATAGCAGGAACACTGGCCAGCTATATGTCAGCTACATTTGCCGGGCTGTTATTCTGATTTTTGGGCGAATGCTTCAAGTGTGCGGTTCCCGGCTACGTCCGAACTGACAAAAGTGGCAACGGTGTCAGTCCGAGCGTAGCCGGGAACTGCGTATTTTCAAATCAGCTTTCTTAAATATTACTTCGTTGAATAGTTAGGCGCTTCTTTCGTGATCTGCACATCGTGCGGATGCGACTCCCGGATACCTGAAGAAGTTATTTTAATGAATTTGGCATTCTGCAGCGCTTCAATGTCTTTCGCTCCGCAATATCCCATACCGGCCTTCAGACCGCCTGTCATCTGGTAGATGATCTCCCGGGCGGCACCTTTATAAGGCACACGGCCTACGATACCCTCCGGCACCAGCTTCTTCGCATCTACGGTAGAGTCCTGGAAATAACGGTCTTTAGATCCGTCTTCCATGGCTTCCAGGGAGCCCATTCCCCGGTAAGATTTGAATTTCCGGCCTTCAAAGATGACCACTTCCCCCGGAGCCTCCTCCGTTCCGGCCAGTAAAGAACCCATCATTACGGTACTGGCTCCGCCGGCAATCGCTTTGGCGATATCGCCGGAGAAACGAATCCCCCCGTCAGCAATCACCGGAATCCCTGTTCCCTTCAGGGCTTCCGCACACAGGTTAACCGCTGAAAGCTGCGGCATACCTATACCCGCTATGATCCGCGTGGTACAGATACTTCCCGGGCCTACGCCTACTTTTACGGCATCGGCACCGGCATCGGCCAGTGCGCGGGCAGCTTCACCGGTAGCGATGTTTCCGCAGATGACTTCCAGGTTCGGGAAAAGCTTTTTGATATTGGACAGTCCATCGATCACCCCTTTGGAATGACCGTGGGCAGTGTCAATGCTGATCACATCTACTCCCGCTTTAACAAGAGCAGTAACTCTTTCCACCAGGTCAGCGGTAACCCCTACAGCTGCTCCGACCAGCAGTCGGCCCAGCTTGTCTTTGGCGGCGTTAGGCTTATTCAGCTTTTTCAGGATATCCCGGTAGGTAATCAGTCCCACCAGCTTATTGTCTTTATCTACAATGGGTAATTTTTCAATTTTCCGGGTCATCAGGATTCCCTCGGCATCCTCCAGGCTGATGCCTTCATTGGCCGTTACCAGGTTTTCTACCGTCATGATCTGGCGGATAGGAAGGCTTCTGTCGGTCTGAAAACGCAGGTCCCGGTTGGTTACAATCCCCTTCAAGCGGTTTTCGCTGTCAATCACCGGAATACCGCCCACTTTAAACTCATGCATGATACGGAGGGCATCGCCCACTACGGCGCTTTCATCAAGCGTAATAGGATCGATGATCATACCGCTTTCCGAGCGTTTCACCCTTCTGACCTCATCTGCCTGCTGCTCAATGGTCATATTTTTGTGAATAATACCTATGCCGCCTTCCTGGGCAAGGGCAATAGCCATTTCATGCTCTGTAACGGTATCCATGGCTGCAGACACCAAAGGAAGGTTTAACCAGATATTACGGGTTAGCCGGGTACGGGTATCGGTATCTTTCGGAAGAACTTCAGAGTAGGCCGGAACAAGGAGGACGTCGTCGTAGGTGAGTGCTTCAAAAAGAAGCTTGGATGAGTCTATCATGGTGCAAACAATACAGGTTATTATTTGCGGTGCAAAGTTAGCATATTTAAGCAGAATTTGTTCTCTCTCCTTTTATTTTTTTGTAAAAAGGCAGGATATTAAGGTTATTCAACCTTAAATAATGAACCTTAAAGCCTGCCGGGTACGTTTTGAACTAAAAGTGAGAAGCTTCATGGAAATTATTATCCCTTTATCCGACACAGCGGGAAACATTACCGGGTACGAAGAAAAAATGGAGGTGCACAGAAAGGGCCTGCTTCACCTGGCTTTTTCGGTCCTGATCTTTAACACTAAGGGAGAATTGCTGCTACAGAAACGGGCCGATCAGAAATATCATTCTCCCTCGCTATGGACCAACACCTGCTGCGGGCACCCGAACCCCGGTGAAGAAATGCAGGAAGCCGCCCGCCGGAGACTGGAAGAAGAAATGGGATTCACCTGCAGCCTCAGTCACCGGTTTACCTTCTGTTACCAGGCCCGCTTTCCGAATGGTCTTTACGAAAACGAGATCGATCATGTATTTTTCGGCCGGTATGAAGGCTCCATCACTCCTGATCCGAAGGAAGTGTCAGAATACTGCTGGGCCGCCCCGGAGACACTCCAGGCGGACGCAGAAGAATTCCCGGAGAAATACACCGTATGGTTCCGGGAAATCCTCAGGCAACTGAGCTTATCTCCTGCCGGCGCCTAAATTATTACCGGATCAGCACTGACGTCATAGTGAGTGAACCGGCAATGGCCTTATCATTAAAAAACGAAACTTCATCCCGGTCGTCCTGTACACCCAGCGCATATAAGAGAGGCCAGTAGTGATCAGGGGTAGGCACTGCCAGATGGGCGTCTTTATGCAACGCCGTATAATTGAACAGTGGCTTGTGATTCCTTTCCGCGATATGCCGCTTAAAGATATCATTCATTTCATAAGCCCAGTCAAACCCGTATTCCACATTGAAACCGGCACCGGGGTCGGCACCGGCAGGAAGAGATATCTTCCGGAGATTATGCACCATGTTTCCGCTCCCGAGAATGAGCACTCCTTTCTTTCTTAATGAATAAAGCTGCCGCGCCAGCTCATAATGATGCTCACCGGGCTGATAATAATCAATGCTTAGCTGGATCATGGGAATGTGGGCCTCGGGATACATATTTTTAACCACTGACCAGCTCCCGTGGTCGAAACCCCAGTCATGATCCGGGTCTACATGGGTAGATTTTATCAGCCTGCGGGTCTCTTCTGCGAGGGCGGGAAATCCCGGGGCCGGGTATTGTACCTCAAAAAGCTCTCTCGGAAACCCTCCGAAGTCGTGAATGGTCTTCATTTCTGAAGCGGCCGTCACGAATGTCCCCCGGGTAAGCCAGTGAGCCGAAATACACAGCACTGCCGCAGGCACCGGTATCTCACGGGCTATCGCAAACCACTTCCTGCTGAATTCATTATCTTCAATGGCATTCATAGGACTACCATGCCCTACAAAAAGAACGGGCATTTTAAGGCCGTTTTCCGGAAGTGAGTCCGACAGTTTTTTTAATGATGCTAACGTTGTCATGCCTGAGGCCCCTCCCAGAGCCATTATAAAGTCTCTTCTTTTCAGATTTTTCTGCTTCTATCTACCTGTAAAATAGAAAAAATAAGGGAAAAGTTCATTGTATACATATACATTTAATGTATAAACATTTTAATACCTCTGAATGAAAAGAATCCTGCGCTATCTGACCAGCGCAGGATTCTTTTCATGGTGTACTACTGATGTATTATTGCTGTTGCTGCTGTTCTCCCCCTGCGTCTTTCAGGTCGTCATTTTTAACTCCTTTGGCACGCTTTTTTGGTTTCAGGGCCTCGGGACCCATCTTGCCAATTTTGTAATTGAAGGTTACGTTGAAGCCCCGGTTATACCGGTAATCTATTGATTCCTGGATATTCTGGAAAGTATGCAGCGTGGACGTAAACTTCATATGGTCTTTGAAGAAGTTCTGGGCGTTGAGACCGATACTTCCCTTCTTGTTGGCAAATTCTTTTCTGAAGCCCAGAGCATAATGTCCCCATCCGCTCTGTACTCCCTGGGCAATCACGCTGTTGCCCCGCATAAATCCGAAGCCTTGTATCTGCCAGCCTTTATTCAGGGAAATCTGGCTCATAACACGGCCGTTAAGATTCCATCCCTTTGAGCTGAAATCCATACTCAGGCCATCCAGGTTAGGTGCAAGTCCGTCAAACACCATATAAAACGCTTCAAGTCCACCGTTAAACGACCATTTAGGTGTAATCTGGTAGTTCCCGAAGAAATTTATCCCGGTAGTCTGGCTTTTTCCCACATTTTCAAAGGTGGTGAGTGTTACCCCCTCTCCTCTTTCTTCAAAGCGGGTAGTCAGGGAAGAAATGGCATTATCGGTGAAGCGGGTGAATACGGAGAAATTGAAATAAAGCTTATTGATCCCGGCACTTAAGCTTGCTTCAATATTATTGCTGATCTCCGGATCCAGCGCCGGATTACCCCGGGAAATACGCAGCGGATTAGACTGGTTCTCATTCGGGTTCAGGTGCTGCATTCCCGGCCTCTGGATCCGCTGGTTATAGGCCAGTTTCACCGTATATTTCTGGGCAAATGTCTTCGATATATTTACACTCGGAATGAAATTCCCGTACGAAGGAATATTCAGCTGGTTGCGGCTTTCTGCTGAAAGACCCATAGTGCTGGCCGATATATCGGTAAATTCATACCTTCCGCCCAGCTTAAAGGTGTATTTGGTTTTGGTAGAGTAGGTATATCCCAGGTAAGCGGCCCCGATATTCTGGTTATAGGCCAGGTCTCCCACATTGGAAAACCTGCCGGATCCCATTCTGCTGATATTCTCATACTCTGAATCTACCACCCTCATAATTCCCTTTACCCCCACTTCAAAGATCTGGTTGGTTTTGAACGGTGTGGTATAATCTGCCTGCACCGTAAATTCCTGGTTCCGGCTGTCATTGATATTTTCAAAGATCATCCCTTCGCTTCCGGCCGTGGGAATCCTCGAAAAGCCGGAATTGGAATTGGTTCTTGAATAGAGGGTGGAAACGCTGAATTCCTTCTGAGGTTTGATCACATGCAGGTAATCCAGGTTAAAGTCCCAGCTGTGGTTTGGCATTTTGTTGGTTACATCCAGGCGTGAGCTTCTTAACGCAGATTCTGTTCCGTTCACTTTAGAGAATTCATTGATAATCAGGTCCTGGTCACGGTTAAACGAGAAAGTACCGAACCGGGCTCCGGCCGAAAGAGATTTCGTGGTGCTGATATCGTAGTCCATTCCCAGAGAATACCGGCCGAAAAACATCTTGTCTTTTCCATCGCCGTACTGGCGGGTAATATAGGTGGTGTCCAGGGGTGATTTCCCGAGACCCTCCTGGAAAAAGTCGGTTTTGGTAGGGTTATAATTTCCCCGGCCCCAACCGCTCAGGGTAAAGCCCAGCTTACCCATTTTCAGGTTTCCGTTCAGTCCCAGGTTAGCTCCCCGGTTACCTCCACCCAGGTCCACACCCAGGGAATAGCCCTCCAGGTTATTTTTCTTGGTAATGATGTTGATAATACCGGTAGCGCCCTCCGCATCGTATTTGGCAGATGGCGAGGTAATCACTTCCACCGTTTTGACCTGGTCGGCCGGAATCTGCCTCAAGGCGTCCGCCACGCTGGTGGCCATGATGGTAGAAGGTTTGTTATTAATCAGCACCCGGATGCTGGAGCTCCCTCTCAGCTGTACATTCCCGTCAAGGTCTACCGATAACAGGGGAACTTTCCGCAGTATTTCCGTGGCATCTCCTCCTTTCGAAGTAATATCTCTGTCGGCGTTATATACCAGACGGTCTACCCTTTCTTCAATTACGGCCGCCTGTCCTGTAATTTCCACCTCTTTTAACATACGTGCTGAAGGGCTCAGGGAAAAATTACCCAGGTTAACCACGCGGCTGCCCGCCGAAAGCGTAATAACATCCGAAGTTTTATCCGTATAGCCTATAAATGAAAAACGAATGACATAATCTCCGTAGGCCAGCTCTTTCAGATCGAATTTCCCCTTATCGTCTGTCATGGTGCCGTCTACCGGCTGGGTCAGGTTAGGAACCCTGTAAAGGCTCAGTGTGGCAAATTCTACCGGCGCGTTGGTAGTACTGTCTATCAGAACTCCCGTAATGCGCGCATCCCCTTTCAAAGCGCCGGTTTGAGCAAAAGAAAAGCCGGTTACCGTAAGCAACACAGCCGTAAGCAAATTTTTCAGCATGGTTAAAATTTAATTTCCGGCCGCAAAATTAAAGCATATATTGCCTGGACAGATTCTAATTTAGACCAATGGCAGTTTAAAGAGGATAAAAGGCAAAAAAACCTTGTTTTAACAAACACAGGCATTCGGCCATAAACCACTGATTATCAAAACAAATTACACACAAAATCACGAAAAGACAGAATTTTTGACTTGTAAATCGTCAGAAATAGGGGATTAAATCTATAGATTAAGCAATTTTGTCTTATTCTTGTTCCGGGTGTACCCTATTATATTTAACATTGCAGGACCAGCTACTTAAAAAGCAAATTGAAAAATTTCAGAAACGATATCATTTTCAGGGGAATATTCTCAGTGGCCTTCTGGTTTCTCTGGGTGGTTCTGCCTATTCTGAACGCTATTCTTGACGGAGCGGAGAAGCGTCTGGAATACCAGATGCTTACTCTTCCGGCTAACCTCCTGGGCATCCCTTTTTTCTATCTCAATGCTGAATTTCTGGCGCCAAAATACCTGCACAAAGGCAGAATTGCACAATATTTCTTTAGCCTGGCGGCACTCTTTGTAGTTTATCTTGCCTGTTATGTTTACCTGAAAGATTACCTGGTAGACAGCCATACCGTGAGGGTTTATGATGCAAGAACGCTCTTCCCGGTCATTTTTGTTACCGGCATGAGCACCCTTTACGGACTGATCACCCTTGTCTTATCACAATCCAGAAAAGCCCACGAAGAAAAGGCGGAACGCATGAGGGCAGAACTGGCATTCCTTCGTTCACAAATTAGTCCGCATTTTATCTTCAATATCCTGAACAGCATAGTTTACCTGATACGGGTCAGATCGGAAAATGCAGAGAAAGTAACTATCGAACTCTCCAAGCTGATCCGGTACATGCTTTATGAATCTGAGAATAAATATGTACTGCTGGAAAAGGAGATTGAATACCTTGAAAACTATGCCGGCCTCCAGAGGGTCAGATTCGGGGAGGATGTAGATATACAGATCAATATCCAGGGAAACCCGGCCGGACTCAGCCTGGAACCCATGCTGCTTATCCCTTTTGTGGAGAATGCATTCAAACACGGTGTGGGGCTTTTAAAAGACCCGTTTATCAACATTGACCTGAAAATATCAGACGGCAATGTCATGGAATTCTCCGTAAAAAATAAATGCAGCTCCAAGGATGAGGAAGTAAAGGACCGTGACTCCGGCATTGGCATTAAAAACGTTAAAAGACGCATAGAACTTCTTTACCCGGACAATCATGAGCTAAGGTTACAGGAAGAAAAAGGAATTTTTGATGTATATTTGAGATTAATCCTAAAACGATCGGAAAAATGAAGCTCAGGTGCATAGTAGTGGATGACGAACCTCTGGGAAGAAATTTAATGGTGGAAAACATTCACCTTATCCCTTATCTGGAGTTAGTGGGGACTGCAAAGAACGCATTTGAAGCGATGGAGCTGATGGATTCCAATACCATAGATCTTATTTTCCTGGATATCCAGATGCCCGGAATGACCGGCACCAAGTTCGTGGAAAGTCTCACGCAAAAGCCGATGATCATCTTTGTCACCGCCTACGAAGAATTTGCCGTGGAAAGCTATAACCTGGAAGTAGTGGATTACCTCATGAAGCCGGTCAGTGTGGAACGGTTCACCAAAGCAGCCAATAAGGCTTACGAACGGTTCAATCTTGTGGCGAAAGAAGATAAAGGCACCGAGCTCGATTATATGTTCGTCAATGTGGAATACTCATTGGTAAAAGTAAATTTTGATACCATCACCCATATTGAAGGGCTTAAGGATTATATCAAGATATTTGTAACTACGGCTACCCATCCTATCCTTACCAAATCAACCCTGAAAGGAATCGAAGAGAAGCTTCCCACAGGGAAATTTCTCAGGGTTCAGAAATCCTATATTGTGAATCTCGACAAAATCGAGTCGATCCGTAATCACCGCATCAGTATCGGAAAATTTGAGATTCCTGTAAGCGACAGCAGCATGGAAAGCCTTTTAGACGCCATCAAGTACAACAAATAACCTTTCATCTATGAAAAAAAATCTATTATTCCTCGGTATGTTGCTGTTGAGTACGGGAGGCTTCTCCCAGGGCGGGCCCCGTCAGGCTGGTGCTGCCTCCCAGGGAGCTGCGCCTGCTACTGAGGCAAAACCTAAAAGTGATGTTCCCGTTTCCAAGTCAAGAACTCTGGACCCCGACATGAATGTGGTTACAGAATCTTCCGTGACCATTAAGGGCCAGCGTGTACCTTACAAGGCGGTGACCGGCACCCAACCCGTTTGGGACGAAAACGGCAAGATCATAGCTTCCTGCTTCTATACTTATTATGAAAGAACCGATGTAAAGGATAAAAGCAAAAGACCATTGTTTTTTTCCTTTAACGGAGGGCCCGGCTCGGCGTCCGTATGGATGCACCTGGCCTATACCGGCCCGAAGATCCTGAATATTGATGATGAAGGCTATCCTGTGCAGCCTTACGGTTATAAAGATAACCCGTACTCTATCCTGGACGTGGCTGACATTATCTTTATTGATCCGGTGAATACCGGCTTCAGCCGGATCATTGACAACAGTGTTCCCAAATCTACTTTCTTCGGTGTGAATGCTGATATCAAATACCTGGCCGAGTGGCTGAACACGTTTGTCAGCCGGGTTAACCGCTGGGCTTCTCCCAAATACCTGATCGGGGAAAGCTATGGTACTAACCGGGTTTCTGGCCTTGCCTATGAACTCCAGAATAATCACTGGATGTACCTGAACGGGGTGGTGCTGGTGTCACCTACCGGCCTGGGCATTGAACGTGACCCCATTCATTCTGCCGGACTGATGCTGCCGTATTATGCGGCTACCGCCTGGTATCATAAGGTTCTGGACAACTCCCTTCAGTCAAAAGATCTGCTGGCCATTCTGCCTGAAGTAGAGAAATTCACGATAGATGAATACCTTCCGGCCTTAAATGAAGGCGGAAACATGAGCCCGGAAAAACGGAAGGCCATTGCAGCCAAAGTGGCCCGCTACTCCGGCCTGAAAGAAGATGTGGTGCTGCAGAATAACCTCCAGATCAGCACAAACTTTTTTTGGAAAGAGCTGCTGCGTGACAAAGGATATACCGTGGGCCGGTTAGATTCCCGTTACCTGGGCATCGACCTGAAAGACGCAGGGGAAAGACCTGACTTCAATGCTGAGCTGACCTCCTGGCTTCATTCGTTCACTCCTCCCATCAATATGTACCTGAGAGAAGAGCTGAAGTTCAAAACCGACCTGAAATACAATATGTTCGGACCGGTACATCCCTGGACTCAGGACAGGGTCAACCTGGCTGAAAACCTGCGCCGGGCCATGGCCGCCAACCCTTATCTTCATGTACTGACCCAATCAGGATACTATGACGGCGCCTGTGACTACTTTAATGCAAAATACAATGTATGGCAGGCAGATCCCAGCGGGAAACTGAAAGACAGATTCCACTGGAAAGGATACCGTTCCGGCCACATGATGTATCTCCGGAAGGAAGACCTGATACAGGGCAATGAAGACCTGAGGGAATTTATCAAAATATCAACTCCCAAAGAAGGTCAGGCGGCTAAGTACTAATTAACCCTACTTATACAAAAAGTAAGCTTGCGGAAGAAATTCTGCAAGCTTTTTACTGTTACTGCGTTATACACCTGACGGTACTGTTGCAAATAAACCGATGAACCATGATTTTCACTGAGAAAACACTATCTGAAGTAATGGAGGTACTCCGGGGAAGAGGGTACACCGAAGATTTTAATCTCCTGGAAGAGCATATCTCCTATAAAAAGGACGGCGAGAAGGTAAACATTTCCGACATCATAATTGATAAGGTTTACCGTTTCACGGGGCTGAATGACCTGGATGATGAAGCCACCCTTTATGCTATGCGCAATACCCGTGACGGTGCGATGGGCGTGTTTGTAAACGGGTACAGCATTTACTCGGATCCCAAAGCCAATAAAATCCTCAGCCAGATTCCCGTTCATGAAAAAGATGAAGAAGACTGGTGCGGCAGCACCGGTACCAATAAATAATCACGAATTATTAGTATAGCAATCGTTCATGGTATATTTTTTGTAATTTTGCGCTCCATTGAAACAAGATCATGGCGACAAAAATATACCTTGACAATGCAGCCACCACTCCCATAGACCCTGCGGTACTGGAGGTGATGATGCCTTACTTCACCGATTTCTTCGGAAACCCGTCTTCAATTCACTCTCACGGAAGAAAAGTTAAATCTGCCATTGAAAATGCCAGAAAGACAGTGGCAGCCGTCTTAAATACTTCTCCCGGTGAAATTTTTTTTACGTCCGGAGGTACGGAGGCCGACAATACGGCTCTTACCCAGAGTGTGGGAACCCTGGGAGTAAAGCATATTATTTCCAGCAGGCTGGAGCATCATGCCGTGCTGCATACCCTTGATCACCTGGAAAAATCAGGAAAGGTAAGCGTTACCTACCTGGAAAATGACAAAAACGGCGTTCTTGACATTGACAGCATCCCTTCTCTCTTGGAAAAGAACCCGCACAGCATGATATCGCTTATGCATGGGAACAACGAGATAGCCAACCTTCTTGATATAGAGAAAGTCAGTGAAATGGCACTCCGGTACGGGGCTGTTTTTCACTCTGATACCGTGCAGACCATGGGCCACTATACTTTTGACCTTCAGAAGCTTCCGGTAGATTTTATAGTGGGTGCCGCTCATAAGTTCCACGGCCCGAAAGGAGTAGGTTTCCTTTATATCAATGCCCGGAACAAGATTTCCCCGTTTATCCATGGGGGAGCCCAGGAGCGCAATATGCGGGGTGGAACGGAAAACCTCTACGGCATTGTAGGGCTGGCCAAAGCGTTGGAACTGGCCAACGCAGGCCTCGAAGAGCATCAGAAGCATGTAAAGGGTCTGAAATCAAGAATGGTCCGCCTGCTACAGGAAAATATACCGGGTGTAAGCTTTAACGGGAAGTCTGCCGAAGTGGAAAACAGCCTCTACACGGTTCTGAATGTACGTTTTCCGGAACATGCCGACAACGAAATGCTTCTCTTCAACCTCGACATTGAGGGAATCTCCTGCTCGGGTGGCAGCGCCTGCTCAAGCGGCACCAACCAGGGCTCTCATGTATTGAATGCATTGAATCTTGACAGCGGCCGGGCCAATGTACGTTTCTCATTCAGTAAGTTCACTAAGGAAGAAGATATTGATCATACGGTAGAGGTTCTCCAAAAGCTGTTCGGAGCGGCCTGAACAGTCGGTTGATGACGCAGATCAAGAAAAATCAACCTGCGTCATCCGTTTCCGTTACCGTCCTTTTTTCTTAATGGCCAGGTCATGCGCCGTATCGTAATACGAACGCAGGTTCGTCCAGTCAAAGACATCTGAAATATTCTCTACGCGGTTTCGCTGCATGATCCGCTCCCGGCGGTTCAGGGTGACAAATTTGAACATAATATCTGCCAGCTGATCTGCCGCTTTATCAAAATTATATTCTTTCCGGTTTACTACATAAATCCCCATGTTCTCGTGATCGGCCATAAGCCCCTGGATATAGTCACCAAAGCCTGAGAGGTCGCTCGTAACCGTTGGTATTCCTCTTACAATACATTCCAGAGGAGTATACCCCCAGGGCTCATAATAACTGGGGAAAACGCCCAGGTGGCACCCTCTCACAAACTGGCTGTACTCCAGCCCGAATAGTGGGTTAGTTGAAGAAATAAAATCGGGGTGATACACAAATTTTACCCTGTCCTGCTGATGGTTCTGGAGGTTCGTCCTTTCAAAAAAGTGTACGATATCGTCTTTCTCCTTTAAAATATGGGTAACCGTCCGGGGGAGGGTCTTGGTCTTCCAGGTCTGAATGGTTCTGCGCAGACGGAGCCTCCAGTACTCGCTCACAAATTGGTTAAGGTCGGGCATTATGGTATCTTCATTAGACGCCGAGGCGTGGAACAGGTGCTCTCCCACCTCCTTCTCAATTGACCGGCAGGTTTCTTCTATTTCCTCCATCACTGCCCGCGACTGCAGCACCTGGGGGTCTATCGAAAAGACGGGGTTCCGTGTAATGATAAACATGACCACGGTAATGTCAAGTCCTGACTGAACAATTTTGAAGTTTAAACGTTTAAGCGCTTCAAGGGTAAGATCATAGCCCTTATTTTTAAACTCATACCGGCCGGAAGTAAAGAAATAAAGCGTATTGTCGAGATCCCAGGAATAGCTCTGGAAGAAATGCCCCATTACAAACTGGTTGATCTTCTGCTTATACTTCAGGTGAAGGTTCTGAAATTCATGTGTAGCGGCAAAGCGTGTAATATTAAGCCCATTAGGGAGAATCAGGTCACACGATCTCCCGTAAAAAACCTCGCACTCCCTGGCTGTAACTTCAGAAACCGTAGTTAATACGTTACATTGCTGAGCGGAAAGCCTCTCTATGGTGGCCTGGGCTTCTATCCCGTAATACTTTGCTTCTTTCTCCCAGTTATACCCCGAAAGGTTCTCATAGAAATCATCCACATTCCCGGCAATGTACCTTCCCAGCATGGTCGCATGGGTAGTAAAAACCGTGGCTACATTCACATTATCCTTTTTCAGATCAAGAAGCGCGGTAGACGCCATCCATTCGTGAAAGTGTACGATGCAGTCCTGGCTTTTGGGCCGGGCTTCGACAAAAGTAGTGATATAATCTCTCACCATGCTTCCGAAGGCAATAACACTGCTGACCAGCGGCTCACTGTTTAATGTGGAAACCCGGTGTCTCTCCCATAGATCGTACTTGAGAGCATCAATTTTAGCCAGGGCCTGGTTAAAATCCACCAGTATGATATTCGGATTCCCTGTTACCAGCCAGCGGCCGTAATATGCTTCTATTCCGCGTGAACGAAGGTCGGCGGCAATACGTGAGAAAAGTGAGTTATCCTGATCCAGCCTTTCAAACTCAATGCTTGCCGTTTGAGGAAAATAGGGTCCTATCAGACAGTAATTATCGCCCCATTCCTCCACCATAGACGGCACCTTGGAACGAATAACGGTATAAATACCTCCTACCTGGTTACAGACCTCCCATGCTACTTCAAAGAGAATGGGCTTAAGGGTTTCGCGCTTGGTGATCTTGATGGTCTCCTCCTGTTCTCTTTTCAATCTGATACCAGACATAATGAATTAAATATTAATAGGTTCGTGCTAACTACAGGCATGCAGACCCATAGGTTTTATACCAAAACACCTAAAAATAGTAATAAAATAAAATAAAACTACGGCAGAGGTAAAAATTCTACAAAAAATTATCCTTTTGCGAAAAAACACGGTTTAAACAGGCACCAGGCGATAAAACCCGCATCGGCCGGAGGTATGAAACACAAAAACTCAGAGGCGGGCCGATGACAACCTTATCGAAACTGGCACACCTGAAAACAAAAAAGAGCTACACTTTCGTGTAACTCTTTCATTTCCAAGCTCCCGAAGCTGGGC
>JBEBRR010000071.1:0-18766 GCA_040394735.1 Leadbetterella byssophila | reverse complement strand
AATTGGGAATGTTTGGGCGGGAACTTTTTTATATATGAATACCATAAAAAGAATATTAGGAATCGTATGGATCCTGCTGGGAGGAGCAGCGGTCTGGTACCTGATCTATAACCAGGCCATTCCTTTATGGAAAGCCGGCGGCGAGAATATGATTGCAGCCGTGATCTATATTTTTGTCCTTTGTCCGATCATTGCCGGCTCTTTAGGCTGTTTTGGCTGGTTTGCCTGGAAGGGGGAGTTTGATGAATAAAATTTGTCATACGAATGATTTATGTTATTTTTGAGACTGTCGACTATATAACATCAAATTCATCCTTATGAAACAGGGAGTAATCACTACCTCCGTTTTTGATCTGTTTAAGATCGGGCCCGGACCGTCCAGTTCGCATACCATCGGCCCCATGAAAGCCGGGTATGATTTTCTGCAGCGGGTGAACCACCTTGCGCTTCCCTCTTATCAGGAACTGAAGGTAGAAATTCACCTGTACGGTTCATTAAGCGCTACAGGAAAAGGACACGGTACTGACCGGGCCGTCATTGGCGGACTTCTGGGGTGGCTGCCGGATACCGTTGACCCGGTGGCTTTTACATCTTTACTTAAAAACCAGGCAGATATCTATCCTGTGATCATCGGGACGCATACGGTGACCGTTTCGGCTGACAGTGTGATCTTTCAACGGGTACGGTATGATTCGCCTCATCCGAATACCGTGGTTTTTAAGCTGCTTGCTGACGGGGAGGTTTTTCACGAAGAGGAATACTATTCTGTGGGAGGCGGATTTATTCAGCGGAAAGGAGAGCGGAAAAGCGAGGAAAGTAAAAAGCAGCCGCCTTATCCTTATGCCAGTATGAAGGAGCTGAAGAGCCACCTGGTCACCTATGGAATATCGTTGACAGAATTAATGCTGGCCAATGAGGAAGCATTGACGGGCCTGGACAGGAAGCAGATCCTGAAAAAAATAGACGATATTATCGAAACCATGCATAAAGCGGTGAAGCGGGGCCTGAAGCACAAGGGCGAGCTTCCCGGTACAATAAGGCTGAGAAGAAAGGCGCCGGTGCTTTATGAGCAGGCCAAAAGCAGCGCTTCCACCTCTGACAGCTTTATGGTTTTTCTGAATGCTTACTGCATGGCGGCCTCCGAAGAAAATGCAGCCGGGAATATGGTGGTGACGGCTCCTACTTCCGGGGCGTCAGGCGTTATACCGGGGGTGACCTATCTCCTGAAAAATCATTATCATTATGACAAGCAGAAAATCAGGGAGGGCATGCTGGCCGCTGCGGTCATCGGTTTCCTGATCAAGCATAATGCCTCCATTTCAGGTGCGGAGATGGGCTGTATGGGGGAGATCGGTTCGGCCTCGGCCATGGCGGCGGCCATGCTGGCCCATTGCGCCGGCAGAAGCATAGAGACCATCGAGGTAGCAGCCGAAATAGCCATTGAACACCACCTGGGCATGACCTGTGATCCCATAGGCGGCTATGTACAGATTCCCTGTATAGAACGTAACGCCATGGGAGCCATCAAAGCGTATAATGCTTACCTGATTGCCTCTTCGGGGAACCCCGGCGACCAGAAGATCACGTTTGACAGCGTTATTAAAGTAATGCGGGCTACGGGCCGTGATATGTCCAAAAAATATAAGGAGACCTCGGAGGCAGGACTGGCGCTGAGCGCTACAGAGTGCTAAAGGATTTTTGCTTTTTTCATAAAGTTGTTTTTTGTAAAGTTGATTTTTCGTAAAGTTGTGGAATCGTGTTTTCGTTAAGCGGTGACACGGCCAGGCAGAAAAGCGAAGATCTGAATTTGCAAAATGCCGGTTTACGAAAAAACGAATCAGTCCCTTCATGAGAAAAATACTCACCAATCTTACGTTCTGGGTCTTGCTGGCCATTGTCACCGGTACGCTGCTGGGGCACTATTTTCCTGCACTGGCTTTAAGCCCGTTACTGGATAAACCCGTTAAGTTCAGCCTGGTTCTGAGTTCTTTTGAGATAAAACCCTCCCTTAGCGAGGCTTTCAGCAGTACGTTTATCAGCATCGTAAAGATTTTTATCAACCCGATCATCTTCCTGACTATAACCCTGGGAATGATCTCCATGGGTAACCTGAAAAAAGTAGGGAAAGTAGGGGCCAAGGCCCTGATTTACTTTGAAGTGGTGACTACTCTGGCGTTGGTCATCGGTGTGGTGGCAGCTAACCTTATCCGGCCGGGAGAAGGGGTGGAAAGAAAGGAGATAGCGGGAGGAGACATCAGCCGGTACACCTCAAAAGTAGATGATTTTACCTGGTCGCAATTCTTCTGGGATAATGTTACATTGCAGGTGCTGGTGCTTTCCCTGGTGCTCGGTATAGTGCTCAGTAATTACCACGGCAGGCAAAAGATCGTGGATATGCTGAATCCGGTGGCCAGAAAAGTATTCCGGGCGCTCCATAAGGTGATGTATCTGGCCCCGCTGGGTGCTTTTGGCGGCATGGCTTATACGGTGGCCGTGTACGGCATAGATACGCTGCTGCCTCTGGCCAAGCTGATGGGGACGGTATATATAACCATGGCGCTGTTCATATTTATTGTGCTGAACCTGATCTTACGGCATTACAAAGTGCGCATAGGCCGGTTTCTGCGTCATATTAGGGAAGAACTTCTGATTGTTCTCGGTACTTCATCTTCCGAAGCCGCCTTACCCTCCCTGATGGAAAAGCTGGAGAAAATGGGTTGTTCAAAACCCGTGGTAGGACTGGTAGTGCCTACCGGGTATTCCTTTAATCTCGACGGTACCACCATTTACCTGTCAATGTCGGTGATCTTCCTGGCCCAGGTGTATAACGTGCACCTTACCCTGGAACAGGTGCTGACCATCATCGGGATATTGATGGTTACTTCCAAGGGAGCGGCAGGGGTTACAGGGAGCGGCTTTGTGGTGCTGGCGTCTACCTTAACCGCCATCAGGGTCATCCCGGTAGAGGGGCTGGCCCTTTTACTGGGAGTAGACCGTTTCATGTCAGAGGCCCGGGCCATTACCAATTTCATCGGGAACGGTGTGGCGACCATCTGGATTTCGAACAATGAGGGAGAATTTGACCATGGGAAAATGGAAGCCGCTTTCAGGGAATGACAAATTTTTGTATTTTCGTAACGTCGTTTTTTGAAGAGCTGCTTTTCTGTATTTTCGTAAAGCTGTATTTTCGTATGGAGGGAGTACAGCCCGGCTGAAAACAGAAAATAAATTCACAAAAGACCGGCTTACTAAAAACTCCGGCGCTGTTCGGCCGTTATTAAAAGAAAGTCAGATGCGTAATTTAAAACGGATTGCTTTAATCTTTTTTTTCGCTTACCAGGCTGTGGCGCAGGAGGTAAAGGTGGTGAAATACGAGACGCTTCAGGACGTCATTGCTGCAGAAAAAGATAAATTAATCGTAGTGAACTTCTGGGCCACCTGGTGTGGTCCCTGCCTGGCCGAGCTGCCTCATTTTATGGAAGTGAACCGGGAAAATAAAGACAATCCGGGGTTTAAAATGATCCTGGTTTCACTTGACCAGGTTCGTCAGCTGGATCGGGTGAAGCAGCTGATCACCCGCAGAAAGCTGGATACCGTGCATTATCTGCTGGATGATAATGCCCGTATGAACGACTGGATACCGAAATTTGACCCGGCCTGGAGCGGGGGAATTCCGGCTACGTTTATCTATAGAAATGGCGTGAAAGTAGAATTTGTGGAGAGCGGACTGTCAAAAACAGAACTGAAAAATTTAATTTCAAACCATAAAAATTAAAAGCTATGAAACGGTATTTGTTCTTAATCCTCATCAGCGGAGTACTGTTAAGTGCCATAATTCCTCCGCAGGAGTACGGCATCGGTGATGCCGCCACCGACTTCAGCCTTCCCGGAGTGGACGGTAAAAAAGTGAGCCTCTCAGATTATAGCGAAGCAAAAGGGTTTATTGTGATTTTTACCTGCAATACCTGCCCGTATGCCAAAGCCTATGAAGACCGCATCATTGCCCTCGACCAAAAGTACAAACCGCAGGGTTACCCCGTGATAGCGATCAACCCCAGTGACCCTGCAGTCCAGCCCGGTGATAACATGGATGCCATGAAGGCCAGGGCCCGGGACAAAGGCTTTACCTACCCTTACCTGCTGGATGAAGGACGGAATGTATACCCGCAATACGGTGCCACACGTACCCCGCATGTTTTTGTCCTGAAGAAGGAGGAAGGTAAAAATATTGTCAAGTACATCGGGGCCGTTGACAACAATTATGAAGATGCCTCACAGGTAAGCGACCGCTATGTGGAAGAAGCCGTAGAGAACCTGCTGGCGGGCAGGGAGGTCGCGAGAAGCAGAACCGTAGCTATCGGCTGCAGCATTAAGCCGAAAAAATAAGATTTTGGCGAAAAAGGAAACGCTGATACTCCGTTCCGTAACCCCTAAACCATGAAACAAACTACTATAAATTTCCGGCAGATGCTCCGGCAGCTGAAGGCTGACCTGATCGGTAAGGATTCTCACCGCGGGGTTACCCTCACCTATGCCTGGCTGGCCAACCAGTTCGGACATTTTTCGCTGGGCTATATTCCTGCGCTGATCGGGTTTTACCTGATCCGCGACCGGACCGGTTGGGAAAACCCGGAGTTTAAATCGGCATTGCTTGTATTTTTGGCCTGGTTCCTGTTTGAAGTATATAACTTCCTTGGTCCTTTGCTGCTGAAGAACGTTTCAGCTGCCAAGGCCGTGTACATTCCTTCAGAACGAAGGTATATCTTTAAACCCGACTGGAAAAATATAGGTTTTGATACATTGACAGATCTCCTGTTTTTTGGATTCGGAGCATTTTCGTCGGCCCTGCTGTTATCGTTTTCGCTCACCGTACTGGCTATCCTGTGCGGTATAGTTCTGCTGCTTATTTACCCGGTTTACTTCTGGTACCGTACCAAAACCTATCTCCAGTATGCCCGGCTGCCTGTTCAGTTTCGCCTGACCCAGTGGAGCGGCCCGCTGAAAGAGGAGGAGACAGGTACGGTTACCGGCTATTTAAAAGTGTCGGCCCTGTCGGGAGGGAATCACCTGATCATCTTCGGCGGGAGGAGCAGCGGGAAAAGCCTGCTGGCTGTGGCGTTGGGTACTGAAATGGCAGTGCGGTCTTTCTCGTGCAGCTATTGCACGGCTATCAAACTGGCCCATCTTCTTAGTCTCGATGAGTCCGGCCTGCTGGCCGCCGGCGAGGGTGAGCTATGGACCTGGAGGTCGGCTTCCTTCCTGATCATTGACGACATTAACCCCGGAAGTCCGTTATCACAGGTATTTCTCTCCCCATCCGGCTTTCTTTCACTTTTGGGGATGTCTGATGACCCGATGAAAAACAGGGAGATACTCAGAGCAAAAAACGTGGTATGGGTGGTGGGTAACATTTCTGACGACGAAGAGCAGGAGTGGAAAAATATGCTTCTGCAGATAGGAGTAGACGGAGAAAAGATCAGCTCGGTAAGGCTGGGGCATATCTGAAAGAACATTCAGGGCAGGATGTGATTTTCGTAAGCAAAAGTGATAAGATGCGACAGGCTCCTGACATTGAATCGCTTGTAGAGAGGGAGGATGCGTTTCTCTATGGCTGACGGAGAAACTTTGAAATGATGAGCGATTTCCTTAAAGGAATAACCCCGGGCCACCAGGGCGAGGGCCTCCTTCTCTTTGGCGGAAATGGCGAAGTGATTAAATATTTCCTTGTTAAGCTGTTCTTCAAATTCCGATTTTTCCGGACCGAATGCTGCATAACGCATTACTTTTCCCAAAGTGATGCTGTGATTGACCTGGTTACGGCCTATAATCTCGGTGACCTGCCCGTTTTCAGACCGGAAAACTCCTACCCGCACAATGAGGGGAACCGGCCGGCCGTCTTTATGAAACTTTTTCAGCTCTATGGTAAAACTATACTCTTCGAGGCGTTCGTGCTTGTGGAGAATAAAGTAGAGGGCTTTATCATTAAGTTCATTGGAAAACGGGGCATACTCAGGCGTAGTAATGCTGACAATCTTCAGCATGGTGATCTCATCATCACGGTAGCCCAGTACTTCCTCCCAGCCATCGGCATAGATCATCCGGTTTTCTTTAAAAGAATAGACATAAATGGCCTCTTCCGGAAAACGCTGTACCGACTTCCGGATAATTCCTGCTCTGTCACTGCTTAAATCAGCAGGAATATCGGTGATCATCGATTTTGAAAATTCTCCGTCGTTAGACATGCTCTGATGGTTTGGGGTAAAAATACGAAATATCGGACGAAACTGCGAATTTACACAGTTGACTTCCCCGTTTTCTGTAGATAATTTTGTGCTATGAATAATCGCCTGTAGCAACTTCAAAGCCATGAAAACAAAAAAATAGTGGTGTGCCGGGAGATGATCACCCGCCTTCAGCCGGAGTCCGGAAGTGCTGGAGCTGGGTGCGGCGTTTTACAGCCAGTGTCTCGTAGATACCTTTCAAATGGTATTTGACCGTGTTTTCAGAAATGTAAAGCATGTCGGCAATCTCCTTATTGCTTTTCCCCTGCTGAACCAGAACTATAATTTCGCGCTGACGTATGGTGAGGTCATACCGGCTGAGGTCAAAGACCCCGGCAGAGATGGCCTCACCGCTTTCCGGTACACGCTTCCGGTAGAAGTAGATGACCGGGATCAGGAACAGTAGTATCAGAACCGCTGCCAGGAGAAAGGTCTTCTGTTTTTTCTGGCGGCTCAGCTCATGCAGCTTTTTCCCGTCTTCTATTTTCTTGTCTAATACCTGGGCCTTGCCGTCATACCCCGTGTAATTGTATACGTAGGCCAGAGAATCGTATTTTTTTTGGGCTTTCAGGGCCGACGCATGGTCTTTCACCGCGTAAAGCTCTCCCTTAAGCACTTCATAAAGGTACATCTGGTATTTGATTATCCCCGTTTTTTCAGCTTCCCGGTAGCCTTCCTGAAAAGCGCTGTCACGCAGATCATAGCGGCCGGTTGCATTATAGAGATGGATTTTTTTTCCGTAAAAAAGAGGCAGGTCCTGGGGGGAATGCCGGCGGGCCAGCTCAATGGCGTCGTTGAGATTCTTTTCAGCAGCGGTATAATCTTTCTCCCTTATGTGCAGAAAACTGGCCTGTAAGAGAAGGAAAGCCACATGTTGAGGGTCGAGGTTACGGTAGCCCTGATCTTCCAGTTCTTTCATGATGCCGGCCGCTTTTTCATAGGCCTGGGTATCGAAATAGATAAAGGCTTTCTCCGCCTTCATTTCCGCTACGAGCTTTTCCGCCTCTGCGCTTTTCAGTGCGGCATCAATGGCCAGGTCGAGGTTATACATGGCCTGCCCGTAGTTAAAGAGGCGCTTGTAAGTATACGATTTGTAGAGATAAAGTTTTGATTTCCCGGCAGGGCTTATTTGGGGATCAGCGAGCATCGTGGAAAGAAGGGCGATGGATTTTTCGTATTCGAAAGCATTATTATATTCATAGATCACCTTATCGAGCGAGTCGGGTGAAATTTTCTGCGCAGAGGTTCCCGAAGACAGGAGCAGTACCCAAAGAAAGGTCAGTGATTTTTTAATGGTTCCAGGATTTTTGTGCAAAAGTAATGCGGGTGGTATAAAATGCAATGCAGCGGAAAGGAAAATTGAACCGCACATATCTTCCGCGGAAGGCCTGTGAAGGGCGAAAAAAGGGTGACCGGTAGCAAACTACCCACTGACTACCCGGCGGAATGATGCGGTTAAAACAGCTTTTAACTTATTTCGCGAAATGTTCGGTCCAGACCCAGACCGATGACTGTACGTCAGCAAACCTTAATCTTACGAATATATTAAAGCTATGGAACTGGTATTCTTTTTACTCAAAAGGAAAATCGAAGGATTTGATGTAAACATCGGGGCCTTGCAGGACTTCTCCAGGAGTCTGCGGGCTTTAGTGGAAAAGAGAAAATCGTATTGCGTGTATTTTGTAAACCTGGAGCTGCTTTGCAGGGCTGCAGAGCATGAAGACAGCTCGGCCGCTCTCAGCAATGCCGATATGCTGATCCCGGGAAGCGGATGGCTGGCCCGGAGCCTGAGGTGGAGCCGTGCAGTCAACGCGCAGAAGATCAGCCGTGAGCACCTGACAGACATCCTTCTCGAAGCCCTGCCCTGGAATATGGTGTGTTTTTACGGGGAAGATAACCGCCAGTTACGTATGCTCACGGAGAGGTACCCCGAAATAACCGTTATCCGTCCGCACACAAAATCGCCTTCGCCCGATATCCTCCTGAATGCGGGAGGCTTCTCCCTCGTGCTGGTATGTTTGCCGGACACCGAACAGTTGCGATGGATGAGCGCCATGAAGGGTAAAGTGAAAGCCTGTATGCTGGGCCTGGGCGACGGGAATGCCGGCTGGTTTTAAGTAATAAGGCTCCGTATTTTACGTAAATGCCACCTCCGGGTGGCTTTTTTATACCCGTTTTATTCCTTTCATAAAAATTTATAAGAAAATAACAGACATAATTTTTAATTTTATTCAAATACTATTTTAAATGGTTTCAAAACGCCTGCCAATATGAATTATCATATCGCTTTGTTTTTTATACTCACCATTTTAATCAATTTTACCCCATTCCTCTTTTGAAACATTTTAACACGATTTATATGAAAAAACTGTTATGGATTATCTCTCTGGCCATGGTACTGCCGGTTCATGCCCAAAAGAAGAAATTGACAAAAAGTGCGGATCCGCTCTCCGGTGTGGAAAAGCACCTGGAACAAATCTTAAAAGACAGAAAAGCAGCCGGCTTTGCAGTAGCTGTGGTGAAAAAGGATAGTATCATTTATGCGAGAGGCTTTGGCTACCGGGACCTGGAAAACAGACTTCCGGTAACTCCCAATACGCTCTTTGCCATAGGCTCATGTACAAAAGCATTTACTACGTCGCTACTGGGCCTTATGAAAGAGGAAGGCCGTCTTGATTATGACAAACCGGCAAGAGATTATTTGCCGGGGCTTAAATTCTATAACGATGATTTAAACCGCGGAGTGACTGTCAGAGATGCCATCGTACACAGAACGGGGCTGCCCCGTCATGACTTTTCATGGTATTTGTTTAGCACGGATTCCAGAGACGAGCTAATGAGGCGCATCGAGTTTATGGAGCCTGTCGCGCCACTCAGGCAAACCTGGCAGTATAATAATTTCATGTACCTGGTTCAGGGTATGATAGCGGAGAAAAATTATGGTAAGACCTGGGAAGAGCTGGTTCGCCAGAAGTTTTTTATTCCTTTAAACATGAAGCGGTCAAACACTTCTGTGACGGCACTCTCCGGAGATAATGATGCTGCCCTGGGATATACCCTTAAAAGCGATAGCATCATTTCAGGAACTGACTATTACAATATCAACGCCATGGGACCTGCAGGAAGTATCAATAGCAGTGTTCTTGAAATGGCTAACTGGCTGAAAGTATGGATAAACAAGGGCAGATTTAACGGCAGGGAAGTACTGCCCGAATCGTATATTAAGGAAGCCATAAGCTCCCAGATGGTGGTTTCTCCCGGTTATCCGGGAGCAGAATCGCCGGACTTACATGTATCTAATTATGGGTTTGGCTGGGCGGTCAGCTCTTACAGAGGTCATTACAGGGTAGATCATGGCGGAAACATCGACGGGTTTTCTGCAAACACTGCATTTTTCCCGACAGATAGTATAGGTATTGTAGTTTTAACCAATCAGAATGGCTCGGCACTGAATAATTTAGTAAGGAATACACTTGCTGACAGATTACTGAATCTTGACCCGATAGACTGGAATGAAAGGAGAAATAAATCAGAAAGAAAGGCGTCTTCAGATGTCAGCGGGGAAGAAAATCAGAAAAAGGGAACACAACCCTCTCACCCCCTAAAAGATTATGAAGGGCTTTATACGCACAAGGCTTACGGCACGTTTGAGGTGAAGCACCGGAACGATTCCCTGATTGCGGTTTTCCCTGTTGAGAAAATGTGGTTAAGACATTACCATTATGATGTTTTTCAGGCGGTCGGTTACGGTAAAGACGGGCTTGTGGATACTACTGAAGTATCCCGGGTGCTTGTTCCGTTTTATATGAATGAAGCCGGGGATATAGAGTCTGTAAAACTGAAGTTTCAGCCGGAGCTGGAACCCCTTAATTTTACCAGAACGAGTAAGACGAAGCAGCTGAGTGAGGATGATTTAAAGGTTTATACAGGTGAATATCAGCTCGCTCCGGAGGCGATCGCCAGGGTATATACAAAAAACCAAAAGCTGTATTTGTTTATTCAGGGGCAGCCGGAGTATGAACTGGTGCCGGTTGGAGAACGAAAATTTGAAATAAAAAACCTGAAAGGGTATTCACTCGAATTTGAAGATTCTGCAGAAGCGGTGAAGTTTATTCAGCCTAACGGGATCTTTAAAGCAACGAAAGTCAGATAATACCATATCAGGACAGGAAACGGTCATTAATACATAACTTGTCAGTCATAAATTTTATACACATAAAATAGCCATCAGCTTTCAGAAGTGGAGCACCCAAGAGGATCGCCTCCCGCCGCCAATGAATAACTGACGGCTGATAGCTGAAAGCTAAATTTTTATACAGATGAAAAAACTATTGTTATTGATTTTAGCAGGTGTTCAGTGGGCCTTCGGGCAAAATATCACCGGCGCATGGTCAGGCGAGCTGAATGTACAAGGTATGAAGCTCCCCCTGGTGATAAATATATCCGAAAAGGAAGGTATCCTGACTTCAACACTTGATTCTCCGAGGCAGGGAGCAAAAGGTCTGCCGGTTAAGGAAACCCGTTTTGAAAACGGGGAGCTCACTTTCAGTGCTCCGGATTTAGGGCTGAAGTATGCCGGAAAACTCAAGGGAGAGAATACGCTGGAAGGCACTTTTTCACAGGGAGGGATGAACCTGCCGCTTACTTTTCAACGAGGGGAAACTGCTGCATCTGCTGAGCTGAAACGACCTCAGATGCCGAAGCCGCCGTACAGTTACTATACGGAAGAGGTGACCTTTAAAAATGAGAAAGAAGGTAATCTTCTGGCCGGAACGCTGGCTGCACCTGATGAAAACAGAAATATCCCTGTTATGGTGATGATTACGGGGAGCGGCGCTCAAAACCGTGATGAAGAGCTCTTTGGCCATAAGCCCTTCCTGGTGATTGCCGATTATCTGGCAAAGCAGGGAATAGGTACACTCCGGCTGGACGACCGCGGTGTGGGCAGCTCGGAACCGGGAAAATCCGGGGCTACCAGTGAAGATTTTTCAGGAGATATCAGTTCAGCCGTGAACTTCCTCGCAGCAAGAGGCTACACAAATATCGGGCTGATCGGTCACTCCGAGGGCGGGATGATCGCTCCTATGGTCAGCGGCATTAATAAGAATGTGAAGTTTATGGTGCTGATGGCCGGTCCGGGAATTCCCATTACCGAACTGATGAAGCTTCAGACCTACGAAGTGAGTAAAGCTGCCGGCGTTTCTGAAGGCCAGGCCAAAGCGGCGGCAGAGGCCAATACGAAGCTGTATGCTTTTATCAATAACCATAAAGGAAATGACCTGGAAGCGGATTTAAGAGGTTTCATGCGAAAAGAAATGCCCGGGTTGCCGGAAGCACAGCTGGAGACTTCCGTCAGGCAGGTGGCCAACCCCTGGTTCAGGTATTTCCTGGCTTTTGACCCTGATAAGTATTTGTCTGAGGTAAAAGTGCCCGTGCTGGCGCTGAACGGTACCCGGGACACCCAGGTAACTTCCCGTGAAAACCTGGAGGGCATCCGGAAGTCGCTCAGCCGCGCAGGGAACACGAATTTTGAGGTAGTCGCATTTGAAAACCTGAATCACCTATTCCAGACCGCAAAAACCGGAGGAGTCCGTGAATACGGAGAGATAGAGGAAACCATTGCACCCGAGGTGCTGGAAAAGATCAGCAGGTGGGTGCGGCAGTTCAGGTAAAACAGCGTCTCATAGCTATGGGAAGAAACCCCGCACTACCGTTTTCTGCAGGACTGACAAGGGCACGGTATTGCGGGGTTTTCCGGGGTACCGGGGCAGGTATTCCGGAAAACAATCCGGAATCTGAACGGACTTACAAATACTTCTTAAAAATACTGTAGAGCACTTTTATATCTGATTCACTCAGGATATTGAGCGGGCTTTCATCCTGTATATAATGAATTTTAAAGGCTCGGATGGCATTGTCGATGTTCCGGATATCGTACCCGATAATGCGCAATGCCAGTACGGGGTCAAAGCTGGCCGGGGGAGTTTCCGGTTCCCCGTCATACCAGTATCCGAAACCCTCTTCTGCCAGTCGTTTCCAGGGAAAACGGAAGGGGTCTACTTTCCGGTTCGGTGCATAATCTGCATGTCCTATAAAGTTTCCCTGCGGAATGCGGTGGGTCTCTTTTAAGACTTTCAGCAACTCGATCAGCGCGTTGATCTGTACGTCAGGCCAGGGGTCTGTGGTGCCGTTATTATCCATTTCAATACCGATGGAAGAAGAATTAAGATCGGTGTCGTTCCCCCATTTTCCTAGCCCGGCATGATGAGCTCTTACAAAATCATTGACCATCTGTACTACTTTGCCGTCTCTTCCCACCACGTAGTGGGAGCTTACAGCTGTTCGCTCCAGCTGAAAAGTCCGGATGGTCTGGTCAGTAGAGTTCTGGGCAGTGTGATGAATGAGTACATAGTTGGGTTTCCGGATGCTCAGGTTGGTAGTGGCTGCCCATAGCTTATCCGGCCAGTTTACCTTATCCAGCTGGCTGGAAGCAGGCCGCTCTGTCAGCTGGCTTGCAGCTGCTTTAACCTTCTTCCTGTATTTCTTTTCTGCAGGGGCATATTTACCCGTAATGCAGGAGGTGCTGAAGAGTATAGCGAGAAGAAGGGCCAGGTTTCCCGGACGTGAAAGCTTATAATTTATTAATTTCATCTGTATAAAAATAGTTAAGGGTAGTGAGTTACGGACACTCATTACTCACTACTATTTAGTTTTTCACACCCGGCTGGGTAATTTCAAATTTTTCATCTTCCTTGGCTTTTTTGACAATCGCCCTAACATCCTCAAGGAGCTTTTTGGCGTCGTATACAATACCGTCTTTTACGGTATATTTTACTCCTCCCACACGAACTACCTCGTTGTTATCCGTTACCCGGATGGCTCCCGTACCGTAGAGGGTGCTGAAATTGGCCAGCGGATTTTCAGGTGTGATGACAAAGTCGGCCAGCTTTCCGACTTCCACCGAACCCAGCTCTTTGTCGAGTCCCAGCGCTTCGGCGCCTTTGATAGTAGCTGAGCGGATCACCTCCAGGGGGTGAAAGCCTGCTTCACGCAACAGCTCCAGTTCGCGGATAAAGGCAAAGCCGTAAAGCTGATAAATAAAGCCGGAATCGGAGCCGGTGGTCACTCTTCCGCCCCGGTTTTTATATTCATTCACAAAGCGCATCCAGAGGCGGTAGTTTTCTTTCCACCGGATTTCCTGTTCTGTTCCCCAGTCCAGCCAGTAACTGCCGTGGGAAATCCGGCTGGGGCCATAAAAACGCCAGAGGGAAGGCAGAGTGTATTCTTCGTGCCACTCGGCCCGGCGCGCCCGCATGAAGTCGCGGTTGGCCTCATAGATATTAAAGGTGGGGTCAAGGGTGAAATCCAGCTTCAGGAGCTCATCCATCACCTGGTACCATTTTTCAGAACCGGGTTCCGCCGCCTGTTTCCACAGCTTCCCGGCCTCGTCAAAGCGGTGCTGCTCATTGTTATAATTGTAGTCGGCCGGGTAGTCCTGGAGGGTGCGGTCACTGAACAGTGCTTCCGGTAATCCGTACCAGTGCTCCATAGAGGTGAGTCCGGCTTTGGCCGTTGCCAGCACGTTCATCCGGGCCACTTCCAGCTGGGCGTGATGGCAGGCCGACCGCAGTCCCAGCTTTTTGTTTTCTTCCAGAGCGGCACGGAAAACCGCCGGTTCCGCACCGAAGAATTTGATGCCGTCGGCCCCTTTCCGGGCATTTTCCCGCACCCAGTTGCGGGCTGCTTCCGGGGTGCTGATAGTTTCGCTGCTGCCCATTCCGAAGAAGGAATAGGCGAGAATGCGCGGAGCTGCGATTTCATTTTTCAGACTCAGCTGCTTATGTTTCAGCGTCCAGTCCAGGCCGTTGCCTGAACCCGGTTCGCGAATAGTGGTTACGCCATGGGCCAGCCACAATTTGAATACATACTCGGAAGGCGTGCCCTGGGCACGTCCGCCGATGTGGCCGTGCATATCCACAAAGCCGGGCATAAGGTACATGCCGGTGCAGTCCAGTTCTTTATCACCGGCGCCTGCAGCGGGTCTCCGCTTCGGATCTACGGGCACGCCGGGGTAGCCTACCTGGCGGATCTCGCGGATCCGGTTTTGCTCCACCACGATGTCTACAGGCCCCATGGGAGGCGCCCCGGTAGAGTTGATCAGGGTAACTCCCCTGATGATGAGGCGGTTGTAAGGGCCGTCTCCTTCTGTGCGTTTAGGCGCGTCCCGGACCTGCGCCCGGGCCATATTTATGAGTATAAAAAGAAGAAGTACTGTTTTTTTCATGCATATAGGTTTTGGTACCTAAAGTTATGAAAATTATGCAGGATTAAAAAAGAGCGCGTGCTAAAGAGTATAGCCGGGTATTTACCCGGCAGGTTAAACGGCTTGCGGAGACGGCTAAGCAGGTGCCCCGGACCTGCCGGCGTAAGGCGGGGAGGAGAAGGGAAAAGCCGTAGGAAAGGCTGTCCCGGTTTCGTCATAAAAGTGTTGTTTCAGCAGTAGGAACAGGTAGTCTATTCCCCCTTTATTCAGGTAAATATCGTTCAGTTGTTCCGGGTTTCCCGTATAGCTGAGGTGATGAATATGGCGGGCCGTCAGAATCATTTGAGCGAGGAGGCTTTTACGGATATTGGTCAGCTCGTTTACATTTACAGGCTTTCCGCCGCAATCCCGGATGTTTATCTGAAGGTGGCTTTCATTTGCCGGCATCTCGGTACCGGTTAAGCGGCCATTCCAGTAGCTCACTCCCAGAAAAGAAAGGAGCTGGTGGCAGGTAACAATAATGTACATGTAAACAGCGTCATTATTCAGCGGTGTTTCCTGGCCTGATTTTAAAATGAGCTGAGAGGCAAGAAGTGATCGCACCCGGGGGCTGATGTATCGGGCACTGATCACTTTTGCGTATTCCTGATCGGTATAAAACGTATTCATGGCTAAAAGTTAATATTCCGGGTACAGCATTAATTATAAGTGGATAATGAGTTTAAAACAGGTTTTTTCAGGAATCGCATTCTTCAAATGGGATAAATCATAATTATTGTGTTACCAGGAAAGAATTTATAATTAAGTGTAAATATAATGTGTAAATTTTGCATACCCAATATATTGGGTGGTGAAAATGTTTACGTTGTTCCAATTTTGATATGTGAACAACTTAAGGAATAAGCAGGTGCTGCTTAAATTCGGACATCACTTGAGGAGTATTCGATTGGCTAAGGGGTTCAGTCAGGAGGAGTTATGCTTCAGAGCAGGCTTGTCCAAGAACCAGATTGGCAATATCGAAAGAGGGGAGGTGAATGTAACTTTAACCTCTGTAGTGGCTATAGCCAATGCCCTTGATATGGATATTTCCGGGCTCTTTGCTGATTTTGTTGTAAATCTTCCTGACTTATTCCTGACGGAAGAGTGACCCCGCCATTCCGTGGTAAATCTGCTGTACAGGTTTCATCATTTTGCTGCCGGCTCAGGAACATTTTGTATATTTGGATTATAATGTACAACCATTATGTATGTTCATCCTTAAGAGAAATACGGTAGCTGCCATCAGTTTTCTGCTTTTACTACAGGTTGGGCAGAGTGCCTTCGGGCAGGCTGCTTATGAAATAGCAGGAAAGGAGGAACATATTTTCAGCTATAACCAGATTGAGATCTGGCGGAACACCGTACCGGGCCTTTCCATAGATCATGTTCTGGATAAAGCAGAAGAGGGCGTGTTTCAGCCCAGTAAGACCAACACCCCCCAGGTTACAGGGGCTTCAGACTCCGATTGGTTCAGGATACGCCTGAAAAGCAGCGATACACTTTCAAAGCGGTATTTCCTGGAATTCTTTGATCAGACCATAGATCACCTGGTGGTATATGTGCCTACCCGTGACGGGAAATATGAAGAATACCGGACGGGCGACGGCCAGCCGTTCAGAAAAAGGTTCCTCAGCCACAAGAATTTTATTATCCCGCTGGAATCCCCGCCGGTTGACGGGGTGTACTATATTAATCTCAGCTCCAGGCAGGTAGCTGATGTCATTATCGTGCTCCGGTCAGAGGCCCGTTTTGTAAAATATGCCCTGACGGAATACCTGATCTTCGGAATATTTTACGGAATGATCCTGGTTTTCAGCTTTTATAACCTGATCATGTACCTGGCCATCCGTCAGGAGCAGTATCTCTACTATGTATTGTATATACTCAGCGTAGGGTTCTTTGAGATGTGCATCGACGGACTGGCTTATCAGTATCTCTGGCCTTCTTATCCCGGCTGGAACCAATATGCCTATGCATTTGCCCTGTATGGTGTCAGCATATTTGCGCTTCAGTTTACCCGTTCGCTGCTTTTTACAAGAAGGAAAACCCCTGTCCTGGATCGCCTGATCCTCGCTACGATGGCACTCCGAACCGGATTGTTCTTTTTTAGTCTTTTGTTTGACAAAACGCTTCTGAATTACAAATTCATCGAGCTTGTTCCCCTGTCAATCGCCTTTTATTCAGGAATTTATATCTATTATCGCCAGGGTTACCGGCCTGCAAGGTATTTCGTTATCGGCTATAGTTTTCTCACCCTGGGGTTTTTGTACAAGCTGCTGATTATGCTCCATGTAGACTGGCTTAACTTCGGGGCGATATCGTATTACAGCCTGAGTATCTGCTTTGTTATTGAAATGCTGTTCCTGTCTTTCGCGCTGGGGGACAAGGTCAGGTATCTGAAGACAAGAAAAGACCGGTGGCAGGCAGAAATGATGAGCCAGATGAAAGTGAATGCCGCTCTGAAAGATGAAATCAACATCCGGCTGGAGCAGGAAGTGGCCGACCGTACCCGGGAAATAACGGAAAAGACAGCGATCATTGAACAGAAAAACCGGGAGCTTTCAGAGATCAATGAGACGCTGGAATTCCAGGCAGAGGAAATCCGGAGGATGAATGAGCTGCTGGAGCTGGACAATAAGTCGCTTCTGAAAGACAATACCCTTCTGAAAACCAATGTGGAAGAAGTAAGACGGGCCCGGGTGCTTTCCGAAGATGTGAATTTTGAGGAATTCAGCAAGATCTACCCCGATCAGGAATCCTGCATTGCTTTTCTGGAAAAGCTGAAGCAGGAAAAGGGGTATAAATGTTATAAGTGCGGTAATACGACGTATTATCACGGAAGAATACAGGGTAACAGGAGATGTACCCTGTGCAGCTACGAGGAGTCGGTTACGGCGCATACCCTGCTTCAAAATACCCGGATACCCATAAACAAAGCTTTCTACATCATATTTCTTGTTTATTCCTCCAACGGGAAAATATCTTCCTACAAATTATCAGAAATGTTATCCATACGGCAAAGTACCTGTTGGGCCTACAGCAGCCGTATTAAAAAAGCCATGCAGGATAAAAAGCGGCGGATAAAGGCCGGCCAAAACGACAAAGGGGGCTGGACGTCTATTCTTTTTGAAGATTAGGCATTTATTTTTTTGGATTTTTCCGTGTTGTATTTAGGCGTATCAAAGAGAGGAGCATCTCCGGTTTCTGCCTTTTATTACTGATTGATATTCAGTTAATAAAAAGGAATCCACTAATGTGAACGAAGCGTATTAAAATTAATGTAAGTTTCTGGTAGTCAATTATTTACATATAATTTTCCTTTGAAATATCGTATCTCATTTCCTATTTTTGCCCTGTTAAATTATTCTATAAATTATTGTTTAGTTTATATTTCAACCATTTCAGGGAAATGAAAAAAAATTTATTTTGTTTGAGCTTTCTGCTGTTCATCTGGAGTCTCGGGACTGCATTTGCTCAGGGCAGGGAAGTAAGGGGGGTGATCACCGGCAGCGGCGAACCGCTTCCGGGCGCCAATGTTATGATTAAAGGCACTACAAGAGGAGTGCTGGCAGACGAAAACGGGAGCTACCGGATAGTGGCAGAGGAAGGCGCGGTCCTGGTGTTTTCGTATATCGGCTACCTGACAAAAGAGGAACCTGTGGGGAGCCGGACCGAGATCAATGCGGAGCTTGAGTCAGCCCAAAGCAGCCTCGAGGAAATAGTGGTGATCGGGTACGGTGTGGCAAGAAAAAGAGACCTGACGGGTAGCACGGCCAGTCTTAAAGCAGCGGATATTGCTGACAGACCCAATCCCAATCCCCTAAATACGCTGCAGGGTAAAGTGTCGGGTGTGCAGGTGACTAACAGTGGTACGCCGGGAGCCACGCCTGATATCCGGATAAGGGGTACGGTAAGTACCGGGGTAACCCGGCCTCTCTACCTGATTGACGGTATCTTTAATGATAATATGGATTATGTAAACCCGAATGACATCGAGTCGATTGAGGTGCTGAAGGATGCCTCTACACTGGCGATCTTCGGGGTACGCGGCGCCAACGGAGTGATCGCCATAACGACCAAAAAAGGCAAAGCAGGAAAAACGTCGGTCAACTTTAATACTACTTATGGATTTAAGCAGCTGGGCAAAAGGATAGAAATGGTCAATGCTGCCCAGTTTAAGGAG
>JBEBRR010000070.1:0-18890 GCA_040394735.1 Leadbetterella byssophila | reverse complement strand
GAGTCGGCATTCACCATTCCGTCCCATTTGTGGTAGGCCGGCTGCCATACCCGGCGGTGCTGCGGGTTATCAATGGTTCCCCCGGTTACCGTACGGTTATATTCCATTTCAAAGGTCCAGATAGCCTCTGTATTGCCCTGTGAGCGGCGCTGGTTTCCGAAACGGAACATATCGCGGTAGTAGTCACCTCCTTCACCCAGGAACTTCCCGTAACGGGCATCCACCAGCTTATACTTGCCCCCGTTAATGATATCCGTGGTCAGCTGTTCTGCTTTTGCATAGTAGCTCTGATCCCTAACCCCTATTCTGAGGTAAGCCTCTGCTCCCAGCTGACGGGCCATATCTTTGTTGATCCGGTTCTGGGTAGTGGCCTGCCCTACTTCGGGAAGGTTGGCTACGGCATAGGTGATATCTTCTTCGATCAGCTTATCTATTTCTGCCACGCTCTGGCGGGTAAAGTCAAATTTAGGTGATACCACAGGCTCTTTCAGCAGCGGCACATCGCCCCAGAGGGTTACCAGGGTATGGTAGGCATAGGCTCTGAAGAACCGCGCTTCCGCGTTGGCCTTTACATTATTTTCCCCTACCGCCGAAATGATCACGTTGGCATGGTTGATAAAATCATAGCTTTTTTGCCACAGGTAGCTTACGGCGCCGTTTTCCTGGTTCAGGTCGGCATATTGATAAAAGGGGTTTTCCACTCCTTCGGTAGCCCCGGCATTGGTGATGTCGGTACCTATATGCCAGCAGGAAAGGAATCCCTGCCTGCCGCTGTAGCCCCAGAGCTCGGCAAAGATGCGGTGCAGGCCGATCACCTGCGCTTCTATGGTCTGGGGATCGGTAGCACCGGTTCTGTAACTTGAATACGGATCTTCATCCAGGTAGTCTTTGCCGCAGGAGGTACCCATTAAAAGCGAGGCGGCCAGTAAACTGCTATATATAAATCTGTTCTTTTTCATCGGTTGTTAATTAAAAAGTAATGTTCGCTCCCAATACATACGTGCGTACCATCGGATAGTTGATGTTATCATTGCTCGATCCGCGGGTAATATCCCGGGCTTCCGGATCCCATCCTAACCAGTCGGTCCAGGTGGCCAGGTTCCGGCCACTTACATACAGCTGCAAGCCACCGATCCCGATCTTACTCAGGGCCTTCTGACCGAAGTTATATCCCAGCGTGATATCTTTCAGACGGGTATAGCTGGCATCTTCCGGGAAGCCGTAGCCGTGCGAGTTGGAGTGGTTACCCAATGAGCGCCACTCGTTACTTTTATTCTCGGGGGTCCAGTAGCCCAGCGCTGCCGGTGTGCTTCTGCGGCCCATTTCATCCGAAGCTCCGCCAATCTGCGGGTTATTCCGGAGCGCACCCTGCACGGTCTGGATAAAGATGTTCAGGTTGAAGTTTTTATACGTAAATGTATTGGTAAGCCCGCCGGTCCATTTCGGTGCGGTCTGCCCCAGGATGCTGCGGTCGTTATCGTCTACCTTGCCATCTTTATTCAGATCCGCCAGCTTCAGGTCGCCCGCCAGCGCGGTGTCGTCCCAGCCCTTATTGGCTCCTGATTCGATTTCCGATTCCTGCCAGATGCCTACTTTGGTATAGTCGTAGATCACGCCAACAGGGTGACCGATGAACCACCGGTTCCCGATATCGTCTTTCCCGTCACCGTATACATCCACGATCTTGTTTTTGTTGGCCGAAAATACCAGGGTAGATGACCAGGTGAAATCGTTTTTCGCCAGGTTTTTAGATGTCAGGGTCACTTCAAAGCCGGTATTGGCTACCTTACCGATATTCGACCACACGTCAGAATAACCGGTGATCTGCGGAATACGCTGCAGCAGCAGCATGTCATAGGTATTGGTTTTGTACAGGTCTACCGTACCGATCAGGCGATTTCTCCAGAGACCAAAATCAACCCCCACGTTCAGCCCTTTGGTCTTTTCCCATTGCAGGTCATCGTTCCCCATCCGGCTCTGTACTTTCAGAGTCGTATTCGGCTTGCCATCCATGGTGAGTGAACCGGAGCTCATCAGCGCCAGGGTCTGGTAAACCCCGATGGCCTCGTTTCCGGAAATACCATAAGAAACACGCAGCTTCAGGTTAGTGATGGCATCATATTGCTTCATGAAGCTTTCATTGGCAATGTTCCAGGCAAAGGCTGCCGAAGGGAAAGTACCGTATTTATTGTTCTTCCCGAATACCGATGAGCCGTCTCTCCGGACCGTGAAGGTAAGCATATAGCGGCTGTCATACCCGTAGTTCAGCCTGCCCATCTGCGAAACGGAGCGGTACATATCTGCTTGTGAAGATACGGTCTGCGTGGCTGCCGATTCGAGGTTACCCCACTCCAGGTCATCGTTCGGGAAGACCTGGCCCACCGCTACGGACTGCTGCCAGTATTTCTGTTTGGAGGCGTAGAGACCCGTCACATCAAAATGGTGCTTACCGATATCTTTGTTGTAGGTCAGGATATTTTCAAGTGTATAGGTCTGTGATTCACTGTTATTGATCTCTCCCCGTCCGCTTAAATTATATACCGACTTGCCATCATAATAGTTATTCCGTGTAGGCACATACGAATACCCCGCATTGAATTTGTAATTCAGGCCGGTAAGGGGTTTCCAGATATTTCCGAAAGATACTTCGGCAAAACCGTTCAGCGATATGTTGAACTGCCGGCGGATGGGGTTGGTGGTGGTGGGTAACAGCGGGTTAGCCCACAACTGCTCGGAGTACATCGGGTATTGGGTAAGTGAGCCGTCATCGTTATACATCCGGGCGTAAGGGCTCATGGCAGCTGCCTGAAGCAGGTTAGCCCGGCCGCCGTCACGGTTGTGCGACACGATGAACGTGGACGTTCCTACCGAAAGGTAACGGGTAGCTTTCACATCCGTATTGGTCCGGAAAGAGTAACGTTTGTAGTCGTAACCCTTGAGGATCCCTTTCTGATCCAGGTAATCCAGTGAAACAAAGTATTTGGCGTTTTCAGTACCTCCTGAAATCCCGACGTTATGGTTCTGAACCACCCCGGTCTGCATCACGGCATCCAGCCAGTCGGTGGTTACCCCGTTTACATAGTTATCGTATTCGTACTGGTTTTTAACCGGGCCGCCGTTATAGAGGCTGGTATTGGTGATCCTTGCATATTCGGCATATCTTCTGAGCAGTTCTTCCGGAGAGGCGGGCTCCAGGATATGAGCGGCCTGTTCCACCCCCGCATAAGTATTATAACGGATCGTAGGCTTGCCACTGGTTCCCCGTTTGGTGGTGATCAGGATCACCCCGTTAGACCCGTTCACCCCGTAGATCGCTACGGCAGATGGGTCTTTCAGGATCTCGATGGAAGCCACGTCATTCGGGTTAATGTCATTAATGGAACCGTCGGTCCTCGACAGCGGAATCCCGTCTACCACCACATACGGCTCAGAAGAAGCGTTGATGGAGTTTCTTCCCCGGATCTGCGTGGAAGGGGCGTCACCCGGAATGGAAGAAGCCTGCGATACGGTCACGTTGGCTACCGCTCCCTGTACGGCCTGCATCACGTTATTGACCGGGAGGTTGGCCAGGCGCTCTTTCGGCACGGAAGCTACCGAACCCGTAATATCTGAACGCTTCTGTGTACCGTAACCTACCACCACCACTTCCGACATCATCCTGCTGTCTTCTTCCAGCGTAATATTTACCAGGGTTTGTCCGCTGCGAACCACCGTCTTTTTTTCCACATAGCCTACTGAAGAAAAAACCAGGGTCACATCGGCATCTCCAACCGTCAGCCGGAAGGCTCCGTTCCCGTCTGTAATAGCCCCCTGCGTGGTTCCTTCCACCCGTACATTCACCCCGGGAACGGCCTCTCCCTTTTCGTCGGTTACCTTGCCTTCAACAGACCGGTCAACCGCCGCAAAAGTATCCGCCTTTGTCCCGTTGGAAAAGGCCGCATTACTGAACAATACGCCACCTCCAAGCAGGACAGAAAAGAAGGCCTTACTTCTGATTCGCATCAGCACTTCACATAATAATAGAGTTTTTCTCATCTGATTGAATAATTAAAAATGATTTACTTTGACAAGACCCGGAGGATAATCCTTTGATTTTTTTGCAACCGCCCCGAAAAATTCAAAATAATTTATTTGAATAGTGCAAATTTAGGCCGGATTACCCCGGCCCGGTTAGGGTCAAAATCAGCAAAATGCCGGGGTATTTTCGGCATGAATCATATAAAAACTCTTTATTATATTGAGGCAAATAGCTTTTTATAAGCGTATTAATAAAAAATATTTCTCTACTTCTATTTCTTCCCTATACCTGGTGAGTCCTTTCCCTCAACCTATCCGTGGGCAAACCACAGGACGGGATTTTACGGAAAGGTTGCGCTTGTATCTTTTTTTAAAGAAATTTGACGTGTGGTAGCGTTAAAAATGAAGCGGCTTATATCCTGTTTTCTCCTGCTGACAGGAATCTTTACCCGGGGGCTGTCTCAAAACAATTTCCGGTTTGAACATATTACGGTCAATGACGGACTGGCGCACAGCGATGCTGTGGCGGTGCTCCAGGACAGGGACGGGTTTATCTGGATAGGCACCAATAACGGCATTGACCGCTATGACGGGTATGAGCTGAAAAATTACCTGATGCCTAACCCCAATTTCAACGGGCTTTATAATAACCGGATCCAAAGCCTGAAGCTTGCCAAAGACGGCAGAATATGGGCCATCGCCGATGAGCAGGGCGTATATTTTTATGACGCAGAACAGGACGCCTTCCGGAGCCTGGCCGACCTGGCACCCGATGAAGAGACCGAAACGCTCCTCCGGCAGATTTCGGCAAGGGCCGTGCTGGACATCAGCGATAACCGTTTGTGCGTGGCCACCCGCTCACACGGACTCCTGATCATTTCCTTCTCCTCCTCCCATAAAATTTCCACCGTACGGAAGATCCCTTTTCTTAAAGACGGAGCCAACGTCACCGTATTTCGCCTGGAAGAGGACAATGCCGGTAACCTGTGGGTTGGCACGCTGGGTCTCGGGTTATGGCATCTCAAAAAAGACAAAGACGCTTTTGTTCCGGCACGGACACATCAGTGGCCCCATGAAAATGTCAGGGCGCTTCTGTTCAACCCGGATAACACGCTCTGGGTAGCCTCGGATAATTCAATGGCGCGAATCCGTACCGGACCCGTTTTAGAGGTGCAATGGCTGAAAGATTCATTTGCCTCCATCAATTGCATTTTTGAAGATTCGTTCAGGCGGTTCTGGATCGGCACCAATTTCGGACTTCACCTTATCCGGGATATCCGGCCGGAAGACAATAACCTGCTGACGTATCACGACGAGGTCTTTTCGGTAGATTCCGACAACCCTTTTGCTATTAACTCCAACCGTGTACACCAGGTATTTGAAGATTCCTTTAATAACCTCTGGTTTGCCGCTTCTGCCGGAGGGCTGAACAAGATCAACCTGCTGGCCAAGCCATTCGGGGTGATCAACCGCATGAATAACCATGAGCTGCCGGACGATTACATCAATACCATCTGGAATGAGAAGGAGGTGCTGTGGATCGGCACCCGGAACGGGTTTTCACGCTATGATAAAGCCACCCGGACTTTCCGGAACTTCCTGAATAACCGGGTTCCCGGCAGCACTACCCACATCAGCGTTTCCAGTATTTATGATGCCGGAGACGGCCACCTGTGGGTGGCTTCACGCGAAAACAGCATTTACCTGTTAGACAGGAAATCCTTATCCCTGCAAAGACTGCCCGATGTGCCAGGGAAACGATCCTGGGCGGGAATAGAACCCCTTTGTATCCGGGAAGACGGAGACGGACGGATCTGGATAGCCACCTTCTATGCCGGGATCTACATTTTTGATAAAAAGGGCAATTTTATCCGGACCCTGGATACCGGGAATTCTGCTATCCCTTCTGATAAGATCACTTCACTGCTGTACGATAAAGAAGACGGTGTGATGTGGGTCAGCACCCGGAACGCCGGGGTGTGTAAGCTGCGGCTGGATAACCAGCAACTTAAGGTAGTGAACCATTTTTACTTTGACCCGAAAAGCCCGGAAAGCATGAAGGTCAATTACGCCTGGCCGCTTCACAAAGACCGGAAAGGAAACCTTTGGGTGGGAACCCTGGGCGGCGGACTTCACCTCATCCATAAAGTAAACGGCAGGGAGGTGATCACCCGCTATGATGCCTGGCTTCCGGAATCCAATGTGGAGACCATCCAGGAAGCAGATAACGGGGACCTCTGGATTGGCGGCCGCGGACTATACCGGTTTGACCCGGAAAAGAAAACCTATCTCCACTTTGATGTGGCTGACGGCTTGCAGAGCAATTCCTTCAAAATAGGCGCTGCGGCCAAAGATGCTGACGGCACCCTGTATTTCGGCGGCATTAACGGGATTTCTTATTTTAACCCGTCGCAGATCTCGCTGAATCCCTATCCGCCGAAAATGCAGATCACCCGCGTGAGGATCGTGAATTATGAGCTGTCTGAAAAGAATCCGCGGGCCATTCTCTCCGGGCCTTTTTCTTCGTCCGACAAAATCACCCTGAAAGATTCGGAGAACGATTTTACCATTGAGTTTGTGGGGCTGAACTTCCATAATCCCCGGAAACAGCGGTATGCGTACAAGCTGGACGGCTACCACGAAAACTGGATCCCGCTTTTACCGGGCCAGCGGATCGCTGCCTTTGCCAGCCTTCCTGCCGGCGACTATACGTTTATGGTGAGGGCCGATAACGGCGACGGCGTCTGGGCCGAAGAGCCCGCCACCTTGCGGCTGAGCATCCTGCCGCCCTGGTATAAAACCTGGTGGGCCTATACGTTTTATGTTATTACCGCCCTGGCGGCCTTAACCTGGTACAGGAATGTCCGGGCCCGGCAGCGCGAGCTCCAGCAGAAGATCACGCTGGAACAGATGGAGAAGCAGAAGGAGAAGGAGCTGTCAGACATGAAGCTCAGCTTCTTCACCAATGTATCGCATGAGCTCCGTACCCCGCTCACCCTCATCATTAACCCGGCCGAAGACCTGATGCAGGCCGTGGAGCCCCAGACCGAAGCCCGGCAAAAAGCCGAACTGGTCCATAAGCAGGCTAACAAGCTCCTGAGCCTGGTGAACCAGCTGATGGATCTCCGGAAAATAGAGTCGGGCAATATGAAGGTTCAGCTTCAGAATGCCGATATCATCGCGTTCATCCGCGAGATATTCCTGATCTTCAAGATCAAGGCCGATGAGTTGAATATCCGCTATACGCTGGATGTCTTCCGCGAGGAGGCGGTGGTCAGCTTTGACCCGGCCAAGCTGGAGATCATCCTGACCAACCTGCTTTCCAATGCCTTTAAATACACCCCGGAGGGCGGAGAGGTGAGGCTTTCTGTAAAGCGGCGGGACAAAGATCATTTGCTTATCCGGGTAACCGATAACGGCTCTGGTATCGGGCCGGAAGACCTGAAGCATATTTTCGAACCGTTTTACCAGGTGGTGAGAAAAGACCGGCCGAAAACTCCCGGAACGGGTATCGGGCTTTCCCTGGTGAAAGAGCTGGTGCAGGTACTGGATGGCAAAATAGAAGCATGGAGTGAGCCGGGAGCCGGCTCTGCCTTTGAGGTAACACTGCCTTTTAACCCGGCCCCTTCCGGTGAGCCTGCGCTTCCGGAAAGCCCATCGCCCGCCCTTGCTGCGCCGGAAACGCCGCTGCCGGAACATATGGACGAAACGCTCTCGGAAAATCACCTCCTGATTGTGGAAGACAATGCCGATCTGCGGGCTTACCTGAGCGGGATTTTCGGGCGCCATTTAAAGGTTTCTACCGCCCATGACGGGAAGGAAGGACTGGCCAAAGCGCTTGAAGACCTGCCGGACATCATCCTGAGCGACGTAATGATGCCTGAAATGAACGGCCTGGAACTTTGTGAAAAAATAAAGAATAACCCGAAAACAGCACATATCCCGGTGGTGCTCATCACGGCCCGGGCCGCGGCCGTTCATGAGCTGGAAGGGTTGGAAAGCGGTGCCGACGACTACATTGTGAAGCCCTTCAATCCCCGCATCCTGTTTTCCAAGATCCAGTCTTTACTGATCAACCGCCGCAAGCTCACCGAGTATTATCAACGGCAGATCCTGATGGAGCCTACTACCTCGGCCATTCCGGATACCGACCGCGAATTTATCCGGAACGCGATGGAGATCGTGGAAAATAACCTCACCAATAAGCAGTTCGGGGTGCAAAGCCTGGTGGGTGAGTCGGGCATGAGCCAGTCAGCCTACTACCGCAAGCTGAAAAATATTACGGGGCAGTCAGTGGTGGAATTCATCCGCGACGTACGGCTCAAGCGGGCGGCGCAGCTGCTGGTTACCGGGCGTTTCCGCGTGACCGAAGTAATGGATATGGTGGGCATAGAAGACTATAAATATTTCCGGTCAGCCTTCCAGAAGCTGTATAATGTTTCACCTTCCGAGTATACTAAAAGTCATGAGAAAAATGGGTAGATTCTTTCGTATAGTATCTGTTCTGCTCCTCTTCGGAGCGCTCCCTGCCTGTGCGCAGCAGACGAAGATCGCTTTTCTTTCCGACATCCATTTCCAGGATCTGTACGGGAGTTTCCCGGATCATGAATTTAAGGGAATCGTTAACCCGGGAACCGGGAAACCGGTGATTATGCGGACCATGGGGGCCCAGCTGCGTTCTACCCGCATCTTTAACGAAAATTATTACGCTTTCCTGGCGGCGTTGAATGATGTGGTGGCCCGGGGCATTGAAATTGTGGTGCTGCCCGGTGACTTTAGCGATGACGGTCAGGCCTATAACCTCCGGGGGCTCCGGAAGATCCTGGAGGAGTACGCCCGGAAATACGGGCTGCGGTTTTTTATTACCACCGGTAACCACGATCCCGTAGGCCCTTTCCGGCAGGAAGCGGGAAAAAGCGATTTCCTGAATGCCGACGGGAAGCCGCTCGGTATCTACAGCTCGGAAAGCCTGGCACGTGGCCCCGGCAGCATCCTTACGAAAGACATCGCCATGTCAGGCTACCCGGAAATCCTGGAAGAGCTGGGCACATTCGGGCTTCGCCCTTCTCCGGATTACCTTTACTGGAGCACGCCTTCCCGGTTTATTGCCCCGGAAGAGTACAGCTATGCCACCGCTGAAAAATACGGCGATTACCGGCAACGGATGTACGAGGTAAGCCCCGGGTTTACGGTACCTGACCTGACTTATGTAGCTGAGCCGGTAAGCGGCCTCTGGCTTCTGGCCATTGACGGGAACACTTACATTCCTAAAAATCTGAACGGCGACCCGGACGACGTCAAAAATTATAACCCGTCAAGTGTAGGCTACAATAACGTGATGACAAACAAGGCCCACCTGATTGCCTGGGTGAAACAGGTGACCGCCGAAGCCCGGAAAAGAAACAAGACCGTGGTGGCCTTTACCCATTACCCCATGATCGAATATAACGACGGGGCATCGGAAGAGATCAGCCGCCTGCTGGGGGAAACCAAATGGCAACTGCACCGCACGCCCGGGGAAGAGGTGGCAAGGGCATTCGCTGACGCCGGATTGCAGATTCATTTCGGCGGGCATATGCACATCAATGATACGGGTATCCGGAAGTATGCAGATGGGAAAATGCTGGTGAACATCCAGGTGCCCTCACTGGCCGCTTATATTCCCGCCTATAAGATCTTAACCGTGAAGCCGGGTGACAGGTATGAGGTGGAGACCGTTATCCTGGATAAGGCAGACCGTTTCAATGAGCTTTTTCCCCTCTACGAAAAAGAACATGAAGCGCTGCGCCTGGCCGCTGATCCCCGCATCTGGAACAGAGAAATTTTAAACACCCGTTCTTACCGCGATTTCACCCTTTTTCACCTGCAGGAGCTGGTACGGCTGCGCATGATCCCTTCCGACTGGCCGAAGGAGCTTACGGAAAAGGCCGGAAAACTGAACGGTGAAGATCTCTTCCGCCTTTCCAAAGGGAAGCCGGGCCTGAAAAAGCGAAGCTACCGCCAATGGGGATTCAATGAGCTGCTTCTTGATCTCTATAAATTTCAATCGGCCGATGAGCTGGCCCGCCGGGATATCCCGCGGCGGCGGCTCAGGCAGTATGAAACGCTCAGCCGGGAATTTGAGCAGCTGGATAGTGGCGATACGCTCACTCTCCAACTGAAAGATCTTTTCCGGATACTGAGCAAAATTTCCAACGGTGACCCGTCGGATCATTTTGAGGTGGATCTGAATAAGGGGATGGTGAGGAAGTTGAAATGATTTAAAGTAAGATAATTCAGAAAGGCGTCCCGCTTATTACTGAACCGCTTTTCTCTCACTCCAGCGTGTCAAGCCAAACACCCAGATACATGATTCGGTTGAGCTTTCGAGCCAAAGTTCGCGATACGCCCAGCGGGTACCTTCCGGCTAACAGGATATTTATCTGCCTCCGGAATCGGGACTGATCAATATACTGCCACAGTCTTTTATTCTCTTCAAACTTTTCACGATTATCCTGCCAGAGACTGCAACACGATTTAATCAGATAAAGGGAGAAGTCGTCTTTATCATGACGATCATAAAGTTCTACGGGAAGAATATCTTTCATGGCATTACGTAGCAGCCAGCGGGTCTTACCATTCCCATACCGCAATGTATCGGGTATTGCAAGACAAAGTTCAAAAAGCTTTCGGTCAAAAAAAGGGTGGAGATATTGCTGGCCATAAGCCTGACCTATAGCCTGAAACTGTTCAAAATGCCAAGGGTATTCTCCATTCACTACCGCCCTGAAGTTATCCACAATTTCCTGATCACTATGCTCATACAGTCCGGCAGCCTTATACATATCACGGCTTTCCAAGTGAAAGAGGTCCTTGTGAAGAAAATAGTCTTTGTCTTTCGGTAAAGAAGGGTTCAGGAAGCGCTCATACACACGGTGTGCCAGATAAGCGATAAATCGCACAGGGATATATCCAAATTTCTTTCGGCTGATAGCCATCAGATTCCGAAGCCGGCGTAATTCCCTGCCTTTAAAAAGTGTGAAAAGTTCTCGTTCTATAATATTCCTCTGTATAGGTTGCATCCCTGGGTTAAAAGAGGAACTGCGAAGCATCCGTAAACGGGAAAGCTGATTAATAAAAATTTCCCAGTCGTCATTTCTTCTGAGCACCTCCAGGTACCCCCAGCCATGACCTACCACGGAATCTCCATCCATACCGGTCAGTATAGCATCTGCCCCGCGGGCCTCTGCCTCTTCTGCAATGGCATACTGGATATTGGAGGGAAGAATAAAAAACTCCGGATGCCCCGTAGCCCGGCTTAATTTTTTCAAAGATTGGTATATATCTTTTTGGGCGGGCTGGATATAGATGTGCTGAGCACTTATCTGAGAGGCAACCAGATCTGCATAATAAGGATCCCTGTGATTTTTATCTGAAATATCAAAGTAAAAGGTAGATAATTTTTCTCCGGTCAGTTTATTATATACCAGGGCTATAGTAGAAGAATCCATCCCCCCGCTTAAGTGAGCTGACACCCGCTGGTAATTCCGGGTCTGGAAAGCTACTGATTCAAAAAGCCTTTCCCGAAATTTGTCGGAAAGGCTTGAATTATTCGGCGAACCGGCCGGTTCCGGTTTCCAGTAAGCCACACATTGACCGCAGTCTCCCCCTTCCTTACAAAAATAGCTTCCGGGAGGAACAGTATGCATCCCGTTAAAAAATGTACGCGAATCCGCCTGAAGCTCAGTCTCAGCAAAATCAACCAGGTAATTCCTGATGCTGGCTGCATCAGGTTGTAGTCCACCCATCAGATCCGGTCCCTGCTGCGAAAATCTGAAAATACTGCCAGCGCTTTTAAAATAAACCGGTTGAACTCCAAACCGGTCTCTTACCAGATAGAGCCTTTTTCGAGAAGGGATGTAGAGAAAAAGCAGGAAGTCATGTTCCAGTTCACTAAATGCCTTTACACCCCTCTCCCAAAAAGCATTCGCTATTTTTTCTGTACAGCTACTGCCGGGAAACCGTTTAAGCTCTCCCAGATGCGCCTCTTCCCCTTTAAAGAGCACATAAATTCCCCGATGAATCTTCCCTGAACGGGCAGGGCTGAGGGTTTCACATAAATTAATGTAGCCCTGGAAAGACACGGGATTAGCTATCTTAATGGATTATGGCTCATAGGAAGGCATACCCGAATCCGCATTGCTCCCTGTTTTTAACGTCAATTTACTCAACAGGCCATGCTTGTGTAAGGCAGGCTTAATATAACTCCTTTTACCACCTGTATTCTTATTCCTGATCTGCTTCATTTGTGTTAAATTTATTAGTTTCTTTTAATAATTTTATGGTATGTAATCTCTCCGTTTTCTTGGATAACATGAATAAAATACATACCTTCTTTCACGCCATGCATCGAAATATCTGTGGTAAAGCCTGTACTTTGTACCGATTTGATTTTTCTACCCTGCGCATCATACATGTGGATTTTTTCATTTCCTGATAATTCCGCCAGCGTTATATAATCTGTGGTTGGATTGGGAAATATCATCACCTGGCCTGCTTTTTCTTTGTCGGAAAGTACTACCCGAATCGGGCTATACCCGAAAGTTCCATCCAAGTCTATTTGTTTCAGGCGATAATAATTTTGTCCTTTCATTATAGCTACGTCTTTAAAACTGTACTGCAGAGTCCCGTCACTGGTGCCATTCTGCGACAGACTTTCCACATATCCGATTCTCTTCCAGGTGAGGGCGTCGTTACTACGCTCAATTTCAAAACCTTTATTAAACGACTCCGAAGCCGTGAGCCAGGTTAAGAGGGCGTAGTCAATGGCATTCATAGCGGTAAAAGATATCAGGTTTACAGGTAAAGCACTCACATCTTTTGCCGCTATGAAATACCGTTGGCTGGGTGTGGCAGTAGGTTGAAGGTTATCAAATATAAATTCAAGTGTTTTTACCGGCTGATCCGGCTCAAAATACGCTGCGGGCCCGTTGACGTCATTTCCTGCGGAAAGAGTAGTTTGTTTTGTATTTCCGTAGTCAAATCCTACTACCGTACCGGTCGCATTATCATACCAGGGGGTAGTACTACCGGATGAAGAACTCATGTTGAGGGTTGATTTAAACCAGCGGTTAATATCCGTAACCGGGTAATAGGCACCGCTTGCATCTGTGGCCCGTATGGTCACCTGATCCACATCAATATCCAAAACCATAAAACCCCAATCGGCCGTAGGTGTAACGGATGAAAATGTCACTACCGTGGTAATGGGATCCCCCAAAGGAGCCCCGCTTGAAGAAGCATTACTTACCGATCTTACTTTAATGCAATTTGATGCATTGGCGTCAATTTCACCGTATTTACTTTCCCAGGCATTAGAAGCATTCACTTCCGATGAAGCTCCTCCCAGTGTATGGGTTACCTGATCAATCCTGCTACTATTACTGGTAGTGGAAAAGGTATAGTTTGAAAGTACCGTAGGTGCCGACCAGAACCCCGCCCCGGTGACTGAGCTCGCAGGGTCTGTATAGCTATTGACCGAGACCGTGCTGTAAATGTAGGTTTGCCCCTTCACCTGAAGGGTTAATACCCCTAAAAGAGTTGCAAGAGTAAAAATTAAACGTTTCATAAGCATTATGTTGATTGGGTTTAAACTAAATTTGGGTCTGTTTGAATTAATTTGTCAATTGCCTGATTTTACCTGACATAGTGTCACCTCTCCCTGTGTTGCATTGGCAACAACAATCAGGAGAAAGGGGCGAGATGTAAATCCTTGCTCTTCTCCTTCCTCGGCCTTATATTCCAGGTTCAAAACACCCTCTTTGAGGGTTAATGAAGCTGGATTTAATATCACATCTCTGACGGTCACACCATAGTCTGCTACAATTACATATTCTTTTGAAAAGTCAATAGGCGTAGGTGTACCTTCCGGATCCATGGTCGCAGCCATTCCAAAATATTTTTCAAATTCGCTCTGTGCAGTTATTTTGTCAGGTATAGCCCCGTCCACATCATTCTTAATGAAATAGTTTTTGGCTATTTTGTATTCTACATTTGTACCGGCATCTTCCGTATTTTGTTTCGTCTTCCCGGAATTACACGCTAAAAGCAGCGATAACAAAATGGAATAGATAAGTAACACTGACCCCTTTTTCATACTTGAATTAGTTATGATTATTTGTTGAAGTTGTAAAATTATAGCATTTGGTGTACATTTGCAAGTAGTTACACAAATGTACCATAGTAACAAAAAGTAAAGTATAATGTTAAAAAATAAATTCTCAACCTATGTTATACTACAATAATCATGAAAAATGCGTTATAAAAGATGTACTGGAAATTGTGGGCGGAAAATGGGCTATCCCAATCATTTTCCGTCTTTTAGAGGGTACAAAGAGGTTTAAGGAACTGGAGCGTTCCATCCCGGGCATTAATACCCGGATGCTGGTTAAAGAGCTGAAGAATCTTGAACTGAAAAACGTTATTTTCAGGCAGCCATTTCCTACTGTTCCGCCAACAGTGGAGTACTCTCTCACTTCAAAAGGAGAAGAATTACGGCCTATAATAAACGCATTGTATGTGTGGGGAGAATCTCATTCCACGCAGGATCATTAGTTCCAATAACGGAATCGTCAAGGTGCAATCCTTCAGCTATTAAAGCCGATTTTTAAAAGCCTGTGTTTGAATACTTTTATTTCTCGATGGATTCTACGCCCCATTTATGGAGTTCCTTAATAACAAACTCCAGTTTCCGCCCGTTGGGGGTCAGTGAATATTCTACCGTGAGAGGAACTGTGGCATAGGCCTCTCTTTTTACCACATTAGCACTTTCCAGATTTTTCAATTCTTTAACCAGCATCCGGGTATTAATGCCCGGGATGGAACGCTCCAGTTCCTTAAACCTCTTTGTACCCCCCAAAAGGCAGAAAACAATCGGGATAGCCCATTTTCCGCCCACAATTTCCAGTACATCTTTTAAAACATTATTATATTCATCGTTCATTTTCATCTGGAATACCTTAGAAGTGAGCAATACTTTACCCTATGTCAATTTTGTACACAGAGGTAACTACTTGCAAAAGTAAAGTAATGGCTCTAACTTTACTACTTGATTAACAAAAAATCTCCCGGCAGCTGAAAATTCGGACAATTTCCAATTCAAAAAATGCTAACAAAAATCGATAATTCCAAAAAGACGGGGAACTCTCATATCTCCATTTTATATCCCGGTTTATATCTTTCAAACAATGATACCGGGTATCACAGCCTGGGCCGTATAGACCACGCCAACATAGAACAGGGCGTGATAATAAAAATGCATCCACATGTTAATGACGATATTCTTTCCTATTTCCGAAGTGGTAAAGTGAAGCACATTGATTCAGAAGGCTTTGAAGAATTTATCATCCCCGGAAGGCTGATGCTTATGAAAGCAGGAAAAATATTTCATCATGAAGAGGCCGTGCACGAAAATGTCGAAGGCCTGCAAATATTTATCAGACCGGGAAAAAAGGATGCGCAACCTGAAGTTATCTTTCAGAACCTGGAAGAAGTCCACAGTAACAATAAGTGGCGCCTGATCGCTTCGCCATATAAAGAGAAAACAAAATTGCAGCTGAGCAGCCACACATTTATATATGATGTAAAAATAACAAGCTCCCATTTCCTGCAACTTCCTGAGAGCCCGAAAACAGATTTGGATTATTTACTGTATGTTTTTCAGGGAACAATTACTGTTAACGAAAGTATAGTCCTCTCAAAAGGAGAAAGTCTTTTAATCAGCGATGAAGACATTCAATTCACCACAGAAAGTCAGGCAGAACTGGTTTTATTTGTTACCGACAGAAAATCGCCTTACTATAATGGCGGAATGTACAGCGGGAATAAAAAACATTCTACCAGATAAGTGATTGAATATTTACCTGACCCTAATTTTGGTTTTACGATAAGGCCGGTCTTTGTTTTTCCGGCAATCTGCTCTTTATAGAAAGCTCGTTTGTATCATTCTGTTAAATAGAAAAAGCAATATATCAAGGTTTTTGCTTTTTACAAAGAGCATTTTTACAAAAGCAGGTATTATCTCAGATGGTTCGGCAGATCCTCCACCTTCCCGCAGCACACCTGGTCCATCACCTGCTTCAGCTGTATTTTAAGCAGGTTAATGATGTGATCTCCGCCTTTAGCGCCCAATGCGGCTACACTGTACATGAATGTACGGCCCAGGAAGGCAAATTCAGCTCCTGCCGCCAGGGTACGGGCAATGTCGGGGCCGGTACGCAGGCCGCTGTCCAGCATGATCCTGATCTGCCCTTTGTACTGCTCCACAATGGGGTAAAGGGTATGAATGGACGACTCACCGGCATCGAGCTGGCGGCCGCCGTGATTGGAAACGATCACGCCGTCAAGCCCGAATTTCACGGCCTGGCCTACATCTTCGGCCGTGGCCACGCCTTTCATTACCAGGTTTCCTTTCCATTTATCGCGGATGGTCTGCAGTCTTTCCTGGCTGATCCGGCCGGAGAAGGTCTGGTTCATATACAGTCCCAGCTGCTTCATATTCAGCCCCTTGGGCATGTATTTCTTCATGGTGGCGAAGTTCGGCTGCCCGTAATACAGGGTACTGAGCGCCCAGGTGGGGTGCGATAGTATCTGGAGAATGTTTTTGAACGTCATCTGCGGCGGCATGGCGAGGCCGTTCCGGATATCGCGCGGACGGAAACCGAAAGTGGGGACGTCAGTCAGCACCACCAGGGTCTTACATCCCACCGCCTCCAGGCGTTTGAACATATCGTCTCTTAACTCTTCTTTTGCCGGATGATACAGCTGGTACCAGAATTTCCCTTCTGTTATCTCTGCTATCTTTTCAATGCTGGAGGTGGTGACGGTACTCAGGATGAACGGGATGTTCTGCTCTGCGGCCGCCCTGGCCAGGATCTCCGGCGAGTTGGGCCACATCAGTCCCTGCAGGCCTACCGGCGACACCCCGAAAGGCGCATCGTACACATGACCGAACAGCTCCGTTTTCAGGCTGGGTTCTTTGTACTCCCGCAGGTAGTACGGCACCAGTTCGATATCCCGGATCTCTTTGGTGTTTTTGTACAGGTTGACGTCTTCGTTGCATCCACCATCCAGGTATTCAAAGGCAAATTTCGGCATGCGTTTTTTAGCCTTGCGGATGAGGTCGTCGATGCCGGGGTATTGGGGGTTATAGTTCAGCATTTTTTATTCAAAAATAGTTTTGAGTTCCGGGTAGCGAGTTCCGGGTGTAGAGATGCAGGATTTTGCATCTGTATCCGGCGGATAGTCCTACCGCGCCCTTCGACAGGTCGGGCCGCGAAGGCAGCGCTGTAAATATAAAAGACTTTAGTCAGTAAATTGCTTCAATTTTATCAAATCTTCGGGCACCGGCCGGCTGTTCCAGTGTGCGTGCAGCACCAGGGCCGCACCCAGCGCCGAAGCCTGCGGCACCTCACTGGTCCAAACTTCCGTTTCAGGATATGCTGCCGAAAGCATTTTCATAAAAATCCGGCTCTTCCCGAAGCCGCCGTCTACAAACAGCTTTTTTACCGATGCATGCTTCAATACCAGGTCAGAAGACCGTTTCTGTAAAGCCACCAGGTCAGCCATCAGCTGGTGATAGGCCTGTTCAGCGGTTTCGTAGTTTTGTCCGTTACGCTCCAGTCCTGAAACAGGATTTTCAATCCGGTAGTCTTCCAGGGACAGGGATTCCAGCGCTATGTCCGGATCATAGTTCATCTCCATTAATTGCCCGGGCGTAATCCCAAAACGCTGCGCTATTTTAGCCGCCTCCTGCTCATGGTACAGCCCGCCCAAAAGCCGGGAGGCCTTGATGGGTTTTCCGTCTGTCTTCAGGAAGCAAAGGCAGTCATTGGCCAGTTCTTCCCCGCTCAGCGGCTCTTCATTGAAGGGATTAATGGTGATGTTCCAGGTACCGGTAGAGAGCAATGCAAACGGCTCATCAAAGCGTTTCAGGTAAGGAATCAGGGCTGCGGAGGAGTCGTGAAGGCCAATGCCCACCGTCACTCCGTCTCGGCCCTGAGCCGGCTGGTCCGGGGCGTGAACAGGGGCCAGGAAACGGGCTACACCTTCCTCTCCTACCCACCGGTGATATTCTCCCCGGGTGAAGTCCCAGAGATTGGTGTGGCATCCTATGCTGGTGATATCGGTTACTTTCTTTCCTGAAAATAAAAAGCTCAGGTAATTGGGCAGGTGCAGGATCCGTTTGACAGCGGAGAAAACCTCCGGCCGTTCGTGCTTCAGCCGGTAGATCAGCATGCCGCTGTTCAGGCTTCCCAGAACCGGTGAAGCCGCCGTTTTTGAAAATGCGGTTTCGCCGTCATAGGTATCGTAAAATTTTCGCTTTAACTCTTCAGGATAGGCTTTCAGGTAATTATACAGCGGGGTCAGCACCCGGCCGTTCCCGTCCAGGAAAACCAGGGTGGCGCCGTAGCTGCTGAAATTGACAGCCTTTATGGGATAGAGTGCACGTACTTCCGCATACACTCCCTTCACCCAGGAGATGAGCTTCGGCAGGTCTTCGCAGGGGTCTCCGTCCTCATCGGCGGTTTCTTCCAGCAGCACACTCTTTTCCCAAAGAATAGCGTAATCTTCGTCAAATACGAAGGCTTTTTTGTTGGTTTTTCCTATATCAAAAATCAGTATGCCGCTCATAGCCCTGACGCCAGCTGGTATCCTCTTTCTTCGATCAGCCTTTTTCTTACTTCCAGGCTTCTGAACAGCTTTACCGGGTTCAGTGCTCCGGCTGATTGTAAGCGGGCTTCGGCCACCAGCGGCCGCACATCGGTCCGGAAAGCATGCTGCAGGATCTCCTGGGCCAGTACCACATCATTCCCCGCCTGGGCAGCTTTCAGCGC
>JBEBRR010000069.1:0-18919 GCA_040394735.1 Leadbetterella byssophila | reverse complement strand
GATAACCTGTTATGAACTTTCATACCCGAAAATGGATCAAACCGGAGGATCTGAATCCCAATCAGTCCCTCTTTGGCGGCCGTCTCCTGGAGTGGATTGACGAGGAAGCTGCCCTCTACGCCATCATTCAGCTGGAAAATCCGCGATGTGTGACCAAGTATATGTCAGAGATCAACTTTGTGAGCTCTGCCCGGCAGGGAGATATCATTGAGATCGGGATTCTGGCTACTCACTTCGGCACCACTTCGCTGACCCTGGCTTGCGAAGTACGGAACAAAATGACGCACCATACCATCATCCGGATCGATAAGATCGTGATGGTAGCGCTGGATGAGGAAGGGAACCCTGCAGCGCACGGGAAAACGAAGATCGAATACACAAAAGACCGGCTGGCAAGACAATAGAAAGTAAACTGCTGCGTATTTTCGGGATTTGCTCTCAGCCATATACTACAGTATATTTTATAGTTCTCGACAGGGAGGTGCTTTTCAGGCAGCTTTCTACTGCCAAATTGTCATATTTAGATCTCTTGGAATAACCTTTGAATACTACCCGGTATACTCATGTTAAATCAAGACATTAATAGTAATATGACAACTGAAAAAGGTACGATTTCGATTAATACCGAGAACATTTTTCCGATCATTAAGAAATTCCTGTATTCTGACCACGAGATCTTCCTGAGAGAGCTGGTTTCCAATGCAGTGGATGCTACTCAGAAACTTCAGAAACTTTCTTCCATTGGTCAGTTTGACGGGGAGCTGGGCGAACTGAAAGTCAAAGTGTCATTTGACAAAGACGCCAAAACCATTACTATCTCGGATAACGGGATCGGTATGACCGCCGACGAAGTAAAGAAATATATTAACCAGATCGCCTTTTCCGGCGCTAAGGAGTTTGTGGAGAAATACCAGCAGGAGTCCGATAAAGGCAATATCATCGGACAGTTCGGTCTGGGCTTTTATTCTGCTTTTATGGTGGCAAAAGAAGTAGAGATCATCACGAAGTCTTTCCTGGCTGGGGCGTCCCAGCCGGATACCCCTGCGGTAAGATGGTTCAGTGACGGCAGCACCGAATTCGAGATATCCCCTGCCGAAAGAGCGGAAAGAGGCACGGATGTGATCCTGCACATTGCAGAAGATTCTGAAGAATTCCTGGATGAAAACCGCCTGGAGCAGATTCTCACCAAATACGGCAAATTTCTGCCTACCTCTATTGAATTCAAAGATAAGATCATCAATAACCCGAATCCTGTATGGGTAAAACCGCCTTCAGAGTTAAAAGATGAGGACTACCTGGCCTTCTATAAGGAATTATACCCGTTTTCGGAAGACCCCTTATTCTGGATCCACCTGAACGTAGACTATCCGTTCAACCTGACCGGGGTATTGTATTTCCCGAAGATCCGGCAGGATTTCCAGCTGAACCGCGAAAAAATCCAGCTGTACAGCAAACAGGTATTTATTACCGATGATGTAAAAGACATCGTCCCCGAATTCCTTCAGCTTCTGCATGGGGTGATCGACTCGCCCGATATACCGCTGAACGTTTCAAGAAGCTATTTACAGGCAGATGGTAACGTTAAACGTATCAATACCTACATCACTAAAAAAGTGGGCGAAAAGCTGGCAGAGCTTTTCCGTGAAGACCGTAAGGCATTTGAAGAGAAGTGGGAAAGCATCGGACTGTTTGTCAAATACGGTGTGGTAGCTGATGATAAGTTTTTTGAGCGGGCGAAAGAGTTTATCCTGTTCAAAAATACGGCAGGTGCATACTTCACCATTGAGGAGTATAAGACAAAACTGGAAGCCAATCAGACCGATAAGGACGGCAATGCCATAGCCCTGTATACCAATGATATTCAAAAGGAAGATGCTTACATAGCAGGGGCGGCTAAACGCGAATATGACGTGCTGGTGTTTGACGATGTACTGGATGCCCATTTCATCAATGCGCTGGAAATGAAAGTGGAGAAACTGAAGTTCAAGCGGGTAGACTCTGAAGCACTGGACAAGCTGATTGATAAAGGCCTCAAAACCGAGGTGGTGCTTTCTGAAGACGAGAAGAAAAAGGTGGAAGAAACCTTCAGGGAGTTTATCGGCAATAATATTGTTCAGATCGAAGCACTGCCGGTAGATGATCTTCCGGTATCTATTGTTCAGACCGAATTTATGCGTCGCTACACGGACATGTCAAAGATCAACGGCCAGGCCGGAATGCTGGGCAATATACCGGTGATGTACAACCTGGTAGTAAACGGAAACCATCCGCTCATTCAGAAGATCGGCAAGGAAGGCAATGAGAACGGGGTAGCCAAACAACTGGTGGATCTGGCTCTGCTTTCCCAGGGCATGCTGACCGGGAAAGACCTTACACAGTTCATCTACACGAGTGTGGAGAAGCTGGGATAAACCGGGCAGCCCTACCGGGCCGGATGGGACAGGGATTAACATTCCTGTCCCATCCGACATCAGGTCCTTGTGTTTCACTATTCCACATAAAACTCCAGCGTACCCGAAAGCGTACCCGGCTGGCTGAATGCCCCGGTATTCAGCGACTTATAAACCATGTTTTGAGTAGTGGGCTTTAGCGTGATGCCATCTAACTTTGCCGTGATTTTCTTGCCGCTTACCTCCAGGGTCAGCTTGCCTGAAGAACTGGTGGACGTGTATTCAAACATCCCGCCGTTTTTCATTTCCGTAATGTTCATGGTAATATGCGCCGGGTCTTCATCAAAGGAATCCCCTACCAGCGTATAGGTTGTAGTCTTCGACGGTGGATTTTCCAGGTTAAAAAAGGCGGAAAATGTTTTCAGGCTGTTGGAAGCCTCATTAGCCCCGATATAGCGGGTACCGCCTGCTGATGCCCATCCGCAAGGCCCCTTTAATTTGTATTGTTCCCCGCCTGCGGTCAGGGTAATGTCGGCTTTCCCCTCTCCGGTCTGGTTCTCCGGTTCCGGCTCCTTTTTGGCGGAACAAAAGCTAAGGGTAAGGAGCGCTGTGCTCACGATCAGAATCCATCCTGTTGTTTTCATTTTATATTCAATTTAAAAGTTATCAATCTTTTCCCCAGCCATAAAAGGCCACATTCCCGTAATAGACCACTCCGTTCGAGATCACATAGGCCCGGTAATAGTAGTATGTATTATAACTTACATTATTCAGGGTTAATGAATACGAGAAGGGAAACGAGCCCGGATTCCCGCTGACAGTAAGCCTGGAATTGGTGATGGTAGGGTTATTTGTAACAGAATAACAGATACCATATTCTGAAATACCATAGCTGCCTCCTGAATCAATCCTCCCGTCAAACCGGAAGCTGCTGGTTCCGGATGCTCCCAGGGTAGTCAACCGTGGTGGCGCAGCTTCTGCCGTACGGAAGGTCTGGTCCGCCCCGTAGGTAGTGACGCCATTCGCAATCACATACGCCCGGTAATGATAGGTAACGGAAGCGTTCAAACCGCCCGCCGTTAACGTAAACCCTTTCGGGAAAGAGGTGACATTGCCGTATTCCGAAGCCCGGGAATTGGAGGTGGTAGGGTTGGCCGAGGTACTCCAGCAGATACCATATTCGCTGACGGGATATGAGCCGCCCGAAGTGAGCGTTCCGCTAAGGCGGGCCGAGTTCACAGTGATTCCTCCGGATCCGTCGGTGGTTATTCCCGGCTGCACCACCGAGGACGTGCTGAAGCTTTGCTGGCCTCCGTAGGTAGTCACCCCGTTGGAAATCACATAGGCCCGGTAATAATAGTTGGTGCTTACGTTCAGCCCTCCTGCCGTGATGGTAAAACTCCTCGGGAAAGAAGTAACGTTGCCGTATTCCGAAACCCGGGAATTGGAGGTCGTGGGGTTGGCCGAGGTACCCCAGCAGATACCGTATTCCGTGATGGGAAACGAACCGGCGGAGATCAGGGTGCCATCCAGCCGCGCCGAATTAACCGTAATATCCCGTGCCCCGCCCGTAGTGACTCCGGGCTGTATTACAGCCGGGGTACGAAAGGTCTGATCGGCACCATAGGTAGTGACATTGTTTGAGGTCACGTACGCCCTGAAATAATACACCGTATTGGCATTCAGACCGGTAACAGTGGTGGCAAACGGAGCCGGAACCGCAGCTACATCTCCTTTCTGCGTAAACTTACTGCCGGAAGTAGTAGGATTGGCCACCGTACCCCAGCAGAGACCATATTCTGTAATAGGAAAAGTACCTTTGCTCAGCACTGTACCTGCCAGCCTGGCCGAGTTTACACTAAGCTGGGAGGCGGCATCGGTGCGTATGCCGGGCTGAAGAATGTCTGAGGTTTTAAAGGTCATGTTGGCCCCGTAAGAAACCACATTGTTAGCAATCACATAGGCTCTGAAATGGTAGGTGGTAGCGGGCAAAAGGCTTGCCGCACTGGCTGTAAAAGTATTAGGGAAAGTGGTGACATTCCCGTTAACGGCCACTTTGGTGGTCAGGGAAACGGAAGGATTGGCCACAGTGCCCCAGACTATACCATACTGGGTGATGGGGTAGGTTCCTTTAGCCGTAACGGTTCCCTTCAGGCGGGCTGAGTTATGGGTAATGTTTTCCGGACCGTCGGTGCGGATGCCGGGCTGTACAATGTTCAGTGTTTTGAAGGAAGTCTCTTTACTGTAGACCGTTCCCAGAACGGTCACGGCATAGGAGCGCACATAGTAGGTAGTATTCACTTTCAGTCCGCTGACCGCTTCCTTAAAATCTATAGGCGTGGGCCGGGTAGGATCAATTGCCCCGGAAGCGGTCTTCATGCCTTCAGAGTCGTCAGCCTTCTCCGAATATTGGAAGCCATGCTCACGGATATCCTGGTTGCCTGCCTTACGGATGACTGAATTCAGTGTTGCCGAAGAAAGGGTAATATCGGCTACCGTTACCGCGTCCAGCTCAGGCGGCAAAGCGGGTTCTTCCGCTACCTGGCAGGCATGAAACAGCCCAGTACATAGCCCTAAAAGCACCACATTGATCTTTTTCATCAGTATAAAATTTAAGCTTTCAGAAATTAATTACCAGGGGTTCCGCCCTGTTTTCTTTTCCCCGGATATCCACCGTCGTTACCTGGTAAGTGTAGCTTTTCCCTTTTTTTACCGCTATATCCCTATACTCTTTTTTGGCAGGATCAAGGGTAGATACCAGTTGAATCTTCCCGTCATCCTCTGCCCTGTAAATTTTAATGTTTTTGACCTGTTCCGTGGAAACGGCCGTCCATTTCAGGGTAATGCCTTTGGCATCGGCCGTAAAACCCGTTTCATCCGGTACCAGAATATAAGCGCCGGCCAGGTCGAGGCTCACCGGCAGGCTTTTTACCCCCGGCTTGCCTTTCACGTCAACACTGACAATCACATAGCTCAACTGTAGCGCGCCGTTAAAGGCGGAATCGAGGTACATATTCTGTGAAAAAGGCAGGGGCCCTGGGGTAAGCAGCTCATCCCCTTTTTCCGATCTCCGATACACCTGGTAACCCAGCACTTCCGGGTAGTCTTCATGCACATTTTCCCAGGTCAGGTGTGCCACTTTACCGTCATACGAAATATGGATATCATACGGTGGCTTCAGGTAGGCCGACCCGGCATCGGGCACGGACTGATAAAGAAGGGTATCCGAAAAAACGCTTTGTGTATAGGTATCGCTTTCTGATTTTACGGCATAGAAATAATTATACTCCGGGCTTAAGCGGGCCGAATCGAGGTAGGCCCCCTTCCCGTCTTTGACCAGGATAATGGGAGAGATTTGCTCAAATGTGCCGTTCAGGCCTTCCCTGCGGAATACATAAAAGCCCCGGGTGATACGGTCAGAAGCGGACCAGGCCAGCCGGGGCCCCTCTGTGCTTTCTGCAAGAGTCAGATCTGCCGGCGGCATAGGCACACTGTTTCCTTCGTATACCGAATGATATCGGATAGACCGGGTGAAATGTCCGAAAATATCCTTTACCTCGAAGGAGTAGAAATACAGTTCATTGGCCTCCTCTACCACATCGGTATAGCTTTTATCTTTACCGTTAAACACCCCTGCTACCCGGTAAGGCCCTTCGTATTCCCGGCTCCTGTAGAGAGTAATGCTCTGTACCCTTTCCGGTGCGCTGACATTCCAGTCGACCTGAAGCGCACGCTTATCCGGTGTCGAAGTTATTTTTACATCGGAAACCTCCGGCACGAACTCTTTCGGGATATTGCTTCCTTCAAAATAATACACACTGGTATCCTTATTTCCGAAGATATCGTTCAGCTGCACCCGATAATGGTAAGCGCCATACGCCTGAAGAGAGGTATCGATGATCTCCATCCGGTTCCTATCGGAAACACTTATGAGCGGACGGACATCCTTATATTGCCCCACCTCCTGCGTAATGTTCTTACGCCTGACATCAACGGTGATTACCTGTTTCCAAAGGGCCGGGAAGCCGGTCTCCATCCGGATCACACCGTCATACGTATCCGAGACCTGATCTGTAAGCAATGGGAAAAAAGGAGGGTGGCTATAAAGAAGCTCTTCCGAATCAAAACGGGAGCTGCCCGAAAGCAGGCGGTACTGGTATTTCCTGCCGGTCTGCACCTCTTTGTCCAGCCAGGCCAGGTTAAAGATATAGGCCAGCTGAGGCACCACGCTGATCCATCCCAGGGCTTGCCGCCGGTTAGCCCTGTATTCTTTCCACAGCGCTTCCAGGTTGTCGTCTACAGGCTGGCTCCCGGCAGCAAACACGCCAGCCGCCTCGCGGATCATTTCCCGTACCCGTTCAATATCTTCCGGCGGGATGATCCTGGCAATCGTTTTGAACTCGGCCTCTCCGGCTGCCTTTCTTTGGAGCTCCAGAGGCTTTCCGGCCAGGCCCGGGTTTACGGAAGCAATGAATATGCCCGTGGGCGTGGCCCGGACCATAAGCTCAGGCGACTTCTGACCCTGAACGGCCAGAGGGAACACAACTGTCAAAAAAAACAATATCTTTTTCATCTTTTTCAGGCGCTTAAATCCGTTTACATTTTCGGCATACCCAGCCCGCAATCACTGAGAGAAAAACTAAGATCGGGAGACTTACTTAGGGTAAAGGTGGCTGAAAAGTGCTTTTGGACGGACATCGTCTCGCACACCCCCAGAAGGCAGCCTTTGAGCTCAAAAGCACCTCCCAAACTGGCACATCCCTCCAGCTTGAGGCTGGAAAGACTTGCCGCGATCTTCTTGGGACTGATCCCTACCTGGGGGCTGGCACTTTGTTTCAGGCTCAATTGCGTATCAAACTCCAGTTTCCCCTCCACACCGGTCCCTAATATTTTAGCTACACCCTCTATTCCGGCACGACCAAATCCGTACATACCGGACTCCACATAAAACCCGGAGGAGGAAGTGAAATTGACAAAATTCCTGTACTCGAAAGCGATTCCTCCGTAAACTTTAAAACCCACGGATGTGCCGGGCGGAAAAGGGGCTTCCGATATATCCCCCAGACTAATCGACCTATCGAGCACGAACGAGGAGTACATCCCTCTTATACCACTGTTCAGTTGCCCGGGATAAGATTTATTCACGGCAGTGCTGGTAATCCTGTCCAGGTCTTCCGGGTAAATAGGTTTATTGTAATAGCCCATCAACAGGTTTACCGTACCCGATAAAGGCAGCGGAACTCCTGCCAGAGCGACCTCGCCATTGGCCAGGGTACGCATATACATACCGCCCGTTCCAACCACCACGGCTCCTTCTACCCGCTTGATGGTCACAATGCCGCAAGGTATACCACCCGGTGGTTCAAAGATGAAGTCTCCTCTTACCTCCTGCCGGGCGAAATGGTAGAACAAGCTCATGTTGCCAAAACCGGTATCCATTCCGGTAACCCCCAGCCTGCCTTTGGAAGGATCGGTCTCCAGCGCTCCTTTCACCACGAAGGTCAGGCTGCGGTCGGCCTCTTCCTTGCTCATATTCTGAAAGCCTTCTGATGGCAGAATGGTACTCAGCACCAGGTTCTGCCACGCCCCTCCGGCCACCTTCATGCTGCTGTGGGCCAGACCGGGTTTAATCGCCAGGAATTTCCCTTCCAGCGGGATCTTCTGGTTTTCCAGCACTTCCACCGTGGTATTGAACCCATTACCGGTTTGCTGATGTTTGAGCAGGGCTTCTACGAGAAACTCTTTACCGCTGGCGGTATCGTATATTTTCAGGGTACCTTTAGACGTGTACAGGCCCTCTGCTATGGTCTGGCTTTTCGCGGCATCATCGGCCTTAAAGGTCACCTGTCCCTTTCCTTCCACCTGGAAATACAGGGGCTTGATATCGGCTTTCACCTGCCCGGAGGAATTTTTGGAATACACGATCTGGCCCACAATACCTCCACCGCCGGGTGTGGCCATATTCGGGATACCCATACCGGCCTGGCCTATAAGCGTGAAGAAGTCTTTCCCTACGTCAATGGCATTCAATGAAAAGTTCAGTACCTTAAATAAGGTCAGCTTTTTGGCCGATGGACCGTTCAGTTGCTGCTGGTCATCCGAGAAAAGGTTCATAGAACCAAACTCCAGCTTGTCTCCCTGGGCCAGTCCGTCCAGTTGGGAGACCCGTGCGGCGGTCGAACCAGATTTACCGGCAAGGGTGAGCTTCCAGTGTGGCTTATGGTCGTGATAGCAGTTAGGATCGTAGGCAAACAGGGTCTGGGTACCCGGCAAAATCTCCAAAGGGACAATTCCTCCGAGTGTCAATCCCCCGTCTAAAGCCAGCTTGTCAGCAATCAGGCGGTCGGGTTTAAGGAGCACCTGATTCAGATTGACCGCCACAATACCGGTATTCACCACCGCCTTATCAATAGAAATCCCGCCATTGTTCTTATCGTATTTCCACACCTGGCCGGAAGTCGGTTTCTGCCCCGTCACTTTCCATTTCTCCAGTGAAAAACTGATATCCTCGCCCCCGGTAAACGGCATGATTTTATCAGGCAGCACAGTGATATAGCCTGCCTGAACGGCCAGGTCAGCCGGTGACATATCCGGGATGTTGGTGTGCAGTATCGTAAACAGATTTACCGAGTCACCGGTGATGTAGGAACGGTTCGCGTCAGCTTCCGCAGAGAAGTTATGCACTTTGTACTTCAGGTTGGCTATAGAGGCGCCTGTACCCGAACTTCCCAGGTTCAGCCTCCTCTTAGCGAGATTTCCGGCACTGAATATCAACACATTATTGGGATCCATATTTTCGCCGATCTCTATTTTACCTGAAAGCTGGTAAGCACCCTCAAAGGAAGAAAGTTCCAGCTTCACCGCTGCTTTCAGTTCGGCTTTCCCCTGGCTACTTCGGGTAACCCGGATTTTCGGGAAGGTCAGGCTATACGGATAATGCACGCTCACCGGTGCCACCATTCCCTGCAGGCCCTGACCCACTTTCACCCGGAACGACTTTTGTTCTACCGTCACTGTTTCTTTTTCAGGTTGATGGGTATTATCATTAGCAGTTGACGCCACAAATCGCACATTTTTAAAATCCAGGCGGCTGTCTGTATCCGTAAAATTCGGGTTCCCCGGAATATCCCGGAAGGATCCTGAAATCACATAGGACCCGTCGGGATGAGCCTCCGCCGTTTCGATATTTACCGGGAAACCCCATACGTCATTCACTTTAAAACCGGCTTTCAGGCTGAGTGTGAGGCTCACTTTGGCCTGAAACTGGCCGTTCAGCCAGTACGCTTCTTTCTTCTCGCCTGTAAAAGTGCCTTTATCCGACTCTTTTGCTACAAATACCTCCAGGTTATTTTCGGTCACCGGTATACCTTTCAGGATACATTGGCCGCTGGCATCGGTAATGCATTCGGCGTAATTGCTGCTGTTATTGCCCCAGCCGCTTTTCAGGGTTTTGATGTACACCCGGGCACCGGAAGAAGGCCCGGTCTTGCCGTCAATGTTCTCGCTGACCGAGGCAAGAACGGTTCGGGCCGGGGTGAGATCTACCGTCCTGTCTACCGGTTTTTTAGAAACCGGGATGACCATTTCCTTCTCCCAATGGGAAAAATTGTCTGCGGGCGCCGGCTTTACTTTGACCACAAATTCGGTTCCCGGGCTTTCAAATTGCAACAAAGCCACCCCTTTGGCGTCAGTAATGGCCGTATATTCCTTCACGGTCACGCTGGCGCCCTGCAATGGCATTTCGTTATTTCCCTGCCTCCCTTTCACCAGCATCCGGAGCCGGTGCTTTCTCCGCGGCACCACCAGGGTACCGGCCGGAATATTCGTAAGCCCTTCTTCCCTGATATTGTAGATAAATTCCTCGTCAAAAAAAACATCGGAAGCCCTGGGACTCACTTTTATTTTCCGCCCGGTTCCTCCCGGAGCCGCCATATCCATCACGCAGCCTTTCATGATTCCGCTTTCAAAGGTTTTATAAAAGGCGCCGTCATCTACCCGGATATCGGCCACCACCGGCTTCCCGTCTTCGTCAGACACACATGCTGTGATCCTTCCTGAAGGATTCATGGTGATATCATTGGTCTGCAGCAACTGACCGCTTTTCAGCGAAAAATTTTTTTGCGAAAACAGTGTGCTCCCGGACGGATACAAAACGGATTTATAACCTGATTTCGAAAATTCAAGAAGATAATCGCCCGGCGTAAGATTCTTAAATTCGAAGTAGCCGTCTTCTTTGGTGACCTGGGCGTGAATCGGTTTCCATTCGGTGGTTTTCACTTCTTCTTTGATCCACCCCAGCCACCCGCTGCCGGTTTCCGTTACCGTAGTTACTTTGGCCTTCAATACGACCTGCACGCCCTTCAGGCTCCTATTTTTCTCCACCACTTTGCCTTTCACCACCGGGTTTTTCGAGGCCATGACGATCTCCGCCGATGAGCTGGTGTATTTATAAAAGCTATTGAACTCCGGGGTCACCTCCCATGCCGGATCCGTATTATCGATAATGATGCCCTGCGGCAGGCTTACGGCATCCAATACCTTTATGCCGTCAAACTTATTGTATACCCCCACGTTTTTATCGCTGTATGAATGGGCAATGAAAGAGTCGCTTTTGCGGCTGTCGATCCGGATCACCCGGGGCACCTTTACCTGTCCCTGGGCATTCGTGCGATCCAGCGCCACCACCCGGCCTACTTTTGAAACAGGATAGGTTGCTGAAAAATCGCCCATTTTCAGAGCCTGAACAGTTGATGGTGGCAGGTTCTGGCCTTCCTGTCCCGGAAGGTCTATCTCCATCGGCTTCAGGCGGAAGAGCTCCAGGCTGACATTTTCCAGGCCACCGCCCTTTCCTCCCATCTGTCCTTCCAGGGTATTGTTCCGTACCGTTATGCTGAGGGCCTGGCTTTTAACCAGGCTGACCAGTTCGGGCAGCACAATGTTATCTCCCGGCCGGGCATCCACCATAATAAAAGGCGTACAGTAATACGGGCTGTCAACAATCAGCACACAGGTTTTCTTAACGGCGCCTTCGTGCCGGCCTTTGAATTCTCCGCCGCCAAAAGTGTTTTTCATAGAATACCGGGCCGAGGTATCGGTCATCACAAAACCCAGGTTAAACTCCCCGTTATCATTGGTATAGCCGGTAGCCAGCACCTTTCTAACCGCGGAGAGCGGTACTTTTTTGTTATTCATATACAGATCTCCCGATGCGGAATTCAAAAAGCTCCAACCTTTTCCTGCCGGAGTGGTGTTCAGGCCCATCCCCGACCCGGTCATATAGGCATCGTTATAAGCATATACCATCATCAGGGTCACCTTTACTCTTTTGGCCGGCTGGGCGGCAGGTATGGGGCTCAGGTAAGAAGGTGTCTCATAAAGGTAACTCATGAATCCGCCGCCCGGGCGGTGCAGTGATTTCTCGGAAAAGTTATCAGCGGTCACCACCTGGTAACCCTTCCCTATCACCGGTATCATTTTATAGTCTTCCGGGTAGGCGTAGAGCAGTTTGCCGCTAACCGAGGTCAGCAGCCTGCTCATGTCCATTTCGGGGTCGTATTTCAAAGCGGGTTTGACCGGCGCCGTATTTTTCGGCTGATAGTCCTGAGCGGCTATCACATTCCGTTTTTTCCAGGTAAATGCCCGCACCTCGCTTCTGCCACCGTTGCGGAAGGCCGCCCCTTCGCTTTGTACGCCATCATTCGGATTCAGCGCAGTAACGGTCCAGGCGTACTTCCGGCCGTCGGTCAGGGCCGGGTCAGCCGGCCCGTACACATACACATTGCCGGTGACTGTTTTTTCAAAAAACGGCGGATTGGTGCCGGCCAGGAGGGCGTCATTCGGATTACGTTTAGGATCGAGAAGCTCAACCAGCCGGAGCCGGAAGCGGGTGCCCGGAGGTGCACCTGCGGGCAGTGTCCAGCTGAAAATCATGTTCTGGGGCTGAACCGCAGTTACTTCATCGTCTTCAAACGGCCTGATCAGCATGGGCGGCTCAATACTGGTGAGCCGGATGGTGGTACATCCCAGCGGTGATTCAGATGAAAGCGCCACGGCCGGCCGGCTAAAATCATAGGCACGCACACACACCTGGTACACGCCCTCGGGCAGTCCGTTTTTTCGTTCTATCTCCTGCATGGTAATGCCCCGGGTGGTAAGCTGGTTGATATCAAATACCTCCTGGAGGTCGCCCACGGTAAGCGTAAACGGGATATTCGGCCGCAGCGTAATGCCCCGCACAGGCCGGAAGTCAGGTTGGGTAAACACCATAATGCCATTATCGCCGCTGATGGTGGCACGGAGGTAGACCGTTACTTCGCGGCTCTGGGTATTACGAAGGGTGATCAGCACCTTGCCGGGATTATTGGCGTAGTCGCTCAGCCGGGTGGAATACGGCGGCACAAGATTTATGCTTACATTCACCGGGTAAAGGGTCTGCCCCGTCAGTACCCCGGTGTTTAAAATCAAAACCAAAAACAGGATGCCTTTTTTCATAGCCGATCGATAGTTAAAAGCTCAATGTATAGCCCAGTTCTGCCGTTAATTCCGAAAAATCAGTACCGGTACCTTCCGCGTACGCATTTTTCAGGGAGTTTACCCTCAGGTTCACCCGGTGTTTCGGCAGAGGTTGGTAAACCGCGGTGCCCCCCAGGCTCAGGATATGGCTTTTTCCCTGCGGCAGCCTGCTGATCACATAGGAGTTCTGGGTTCCTACCTGCAATTTGTTTTTCAGGAATGCCTGGGAAGCGCCCAGTGAGAAACCGGTGTTATCGATATTCCCTTCCGCCAGCTTGTTAATAGTATAATTCAGCCCGGCCAGCAAGGTGAGTCCCGGCTGGTTGAGCGTAATGCTGTAATTCAGCAGCGCCACCGTAGAGTTGATGTTATTCTGAATTTTGGTCTCCTCATTCACATCTTTCAGGTGGCTGTTGTTATACGACAGGAGGATCATCTGCGTCTGCTTGATCCCCGCCAGGATGATCCGCGGGCTTACCGAAATATTCGCGGTGGTCTGGGTAAGCAGGTATTTGTTCTGCACCAGGGCCACTACCGGCTCGGAATTAGACGAGAAGTTGGTATAGGATGCGTCCAGGCCCAGCTTTTCGCTGATATCCCATGACACGTTCGTCAGGCCGATCACCCGGCGGGTGGTAGCCTGCTTTTGCTTTTTGGTGTTATCGTCCTGTATGCCTATGCTGGCCATGAATCGGAGCCGACCTTTCAGGGCATTGACCGTAGGCGATACCGTCAGATTTTTAATATCGTTCTGGAAATAGTAGGCGCCCATAGACCGGAATTCGGGGTCTACGTAGCGGTACGTGGCTTTCAGGCCGAAATTTTTCTCCTTATAGCCTAATCCACCGCTGTAAGCAATATAATACTCTGAAGTTCCGTTCAGTGGGATCAGCCGGTTGATGGTTTTGATGATCCGGACGGAGTCGGTAAAGAGCGCCACGGCAGAGTTCCGGTCACCGGTATAAACACTGATGCCGCCGTCAGCGAAGATAAAGAACTTCCCGGCAAAGGTGAGCTTCAGATCACCGCCCAGCACCACATTGGCGGCAGGCCGCACCTCGCTGGTCTCCAGGTTGCCCTTAAAATCTTTTTCCCGGTCTCTGGCGCTGAGGAAACTGAGGTCGAAATGGTTGTCGTCAGTTCCCAACCCTACCCTGCCCGCATAGCCGTGCCGCGAAAAGCTGTACGGCTGTACCGCACCCGTGGTGGTATCAATGGTAGTGGCCCGGTTCAGCCGCCCGGCCATAAAGCCCAGCCGGAGCTTCCCGGGGTTTACCTCCGCACCCGCACCCAGCATGGTATGGCCGGCCAGGGTGTAGGGTGAAAAGGTAAGATTCCGATAGCCGGCGTGCAACGTGGCCCATTTATAGGTGGGGCTCATGCCGAACTGGTTGAAAGGCTGGCGGAACGACCGTTCCTGCTCACTGTACGTAAAATACAAAGGGATAGAAATACCGTATACGGAGAATACGGGGCTGCCGCTGATCATGTACATGAACGGGCTTCTCCGGGCGGCAATGCCATTAGCTGAATACCCGATGGCCCGTACATCCAGTGAGCCGTTTACCGTAAATGGCTTCTGGCTGCCGATGGCCCCCAGGTCCTGGGCATATCCCCAGACCGGGATAAATAAGAAGAGGAGTACCCGTTTTAGCATCGCCTTTGGAATTACTTCCACAAAGCTAGATTTCCTCTCTATGTGCGTCAATTACGGAAATCCGTGATGGGGGGCTTTATAGGCTAAAGAAGAACACGAAAGAACGCACCTAACGCTGTGGTCTTCGTAAAAAAATAAAATCACTCGTTTACAGTAACTTATCCCTGTACGCCTTCGTAATCGCCTCTCCCTTGGAATTTACCCGGAGCTTCTGGTAAATATGAAGAATGTGCTTTTCCACTGTATTGATGCTCAGGTCGAAATGGGCGGCAATGAGCTTGTAGCTGTCGCCCTCCACCAGGCGGCGCAAGACCTCTGCCTCACGGTCAGTAAGGCCATAAGGGTTCTTCCGGGGTTCATGAAATGAGGTAAGCACTTTAAGGGCAATAGAAGGACTCATGGCCCCCCCGCCCTTGGCTACTTCCAGGATGCTCTCAATAATCTTTTCGCCGGATGTGCTTTTCAGAAGGTATCCCACCGCACCGGCTTTGATAGCTTCGAAGATCTTTTCCGTGTCTTCAAAAACCGTAAACATCAGAACTTTGGGCATATAGGAAGCCCGCTCCGAGATCTGCCGCAGGGCTTCGATCCCTGATATTTGTGGCATCTCAATATCCATCAGGATCACATCCGGCAATTCCTTCTCTACCTCCTCCGCCACACGGCACGCATCCAGGTGAGCGCCTGACAGCAGCAGCTGATCGCTGGATTCAATGATCCAGCCCAGCGTCTCGATCAACCGGGCATTATCTTCGTAAACCGATACTCGTATCCGGGCCATAGGACAGGTTTTTAATGCACAAATATAGAAGAACGGGATCTTTCTCTCAATGGCGGATTTATGTGACGGGAAATCAGCATAAATGTATTGATAATCTTTTGTAATTTAGAGCCTCTTTTGATCGTAAAAAACCATTAATTCTGATCTATGAAAAAGTTACTACTCCTCGTGGGTGCACTTTCTGTGGCTACCGCAGTCCACAGTCAGCCGGCCCCTCATTTTGCTACTGACCCTACCCTGAGCCCTGACGGAAAAACCGCCTATTTCAGCTTTGACAGCGACATCTGGAAAGTGCCTGTCAGTGGTGGTGAAGCGCTTCGTATTACAGCCCTGGAGGGCATTGAAATTAATCCCCGGGTATCACCCGACGGCAAATGGCTGGCATTCAGCTCCAATCAATACGGAAATTATGATGTATTTGTGATGCCCCTGGAAGGCGGGGAGATCCGTCAGCTCACCTGGCATCAGGCCACTGACCGGGTAGAAAACTGGAGCTGGGACAGTAAGAAGGTCTATTTTACCTCTGATCGCTATAACAATTTCGGAAGCTATTCGGTAGAAGTTACCGGCGGAACAGCCAGGCGCCTGTTTTCCCACTTCTTCAATACCTCCAATGCTTTAGCGGAAACCCCTTCCGGTGAATATATTTTTACGAATACCATGGAAAGCGACGGCCAGGTAACCCGGAAACGGTATAAGGGCGAAAATAACCCCGACCTGCTGGGGTATCATCCCAAAACCGGCAAATTCACCCAATACACTACCTATAACGGTAAAGATCTGAACCCAACAGTAGATAAAAGCGGCACCATTTATTTCATTTCCGATGAAAAAAACGGGGAATATAACCTTTACTCCCTGAACAAAGGAACTCAAAAGGCCTTAACTGCCTTTGCTACTTCCATTCGCCGCCCATCGGTATCTGCCAATGGCGAAAAGGTAATTTTCGAAAAAGATTACCGGCTTTTCATTTACGACGTGACCAATGGACAAACACGGCCGCTCGACTTCAGGCTTAACTATAATAACAGCCTGGTCAAAAACCAGGAGTTTAAAACCGAAGGAAATATTTCGGCCTTTGATGTTTCGCCTGACGGCAAAAAGATTGCCCTTGTCTCCCGCGGTGAATTGTTTGTATCAGATATCAAAGGAAAATTCATTCAGAAAGTGCTGGAAAGTAAGGAACGGGTGCTGGAGGTGAAATGGCTGAAAGATAACCGGACCCTGCTTTTTAACCAGACCCGTAACGGTTACCAGAACCTCTACACAGTAAACGCCGATGGCAGCGGAAACCTGAAAGAGCTCACAACCGACGCGCGGAATAACCGTGACATCGTTCTGAATCATAGTCTCTCCCAGGCCGTTTACCTGAGTGGCAGGGATGAAGTTCGTCTTCTTGACCTCACCAGCCTGCAGTCAGCAACGATCGTAAAAGATGAAATCTGGGGTTTCCAGAACTCCGCACCATCTTTTTCGCCTGACGGGGAGTATGTGCTTTTTACTGCCGTCCGGAATTTTGAGCAGGACATTTTTGTACATCATATCAAAGATAAAAAGACCCTGAATCTTACCAATACAGGCGTAACCGAAGCCGGACCGGTGTGGTCGGCAGACGGACATTATATTTATTTTGCCAGTAACCGTACCACTCCTTCCTATCCGTTTGGTATGCAGAACGCCACGGTTTACCGGCTGGCACTCGACTGGTATTCCGAGCCTTTCCGTTCAGACAGCTTCGCCAAACTGTTTGATGACAAAAAAGACAGCCTGGCTTCGAAAACTATCCGGATCAACACCGATGGGTTGTCTGACCGGATCACTGCAGTTTCCAACCTTTTCGGAACCCAGTCTGGCCCGGTAACCTTTACTGTGAAAGATAAAAATTATATTTTCTATAATTCCAACGAAGAAATGGGACGTCCCCGCTTTTTTCGGACGGTTACTTCCGATTTTGAGCCTGACAAAACCGAAAAAGTAGCTGACCGCTCCTTCTCTTCTATCGTAAAAGCGGCTGACAAATTTTATGTACTGACCGGCGGGGATATCCAAACTTACTCCCCGGAATCCAACAAAACCGAGAAAATAGCTATCTCGTACAAATTTCATAAAAACCTGGAAAATGAATTCCGCCAGATGTATTATGAAGCCTGGGCCGGACTGGAGGAGAATTTTTACAACGAATCCTTCCATGGCATAGACTGGAAGGCCCAACGCGACCGGTATGCAGCCTATCTGCCCTTTGTAAACAGCCGGAAAGACCTTCGGGTATTATTGAACGACCTCCTCGGTGAACTGAACTCTTCTCATCTGGGCTTTACCTCTAACGGGGATGAAGAAAACACCCATCTCAAATATGTAACCAATGAAACCGGAATTGTATTTGACGACACAGACCCTTACAAAATAGATTATGTAGTCCGGAAATCGGCTGCCAATGCCACTACCCTTCAGAAAGGAGATATCCTGATCGGTGTAAACGGTGTCAAAACAGATAAAAGAAAAGACCGCGACTATTATTTTACGCTCCCTACCCTCCAGGAAGAAATCAGCCTTGAATTCGAAAGAAACGGCAAACCTTTTACCGTGAAAATTCATCCGGAAACAGGCTTTTCTTTCAGGGATAAACTGTACGACGAGTGGATACTGGATAGCCGCAAACGGGTAGACCGCCTGAGTAAGAACCGGATCGCCTATTCTCACATGAAAAATATGAGCGGTCAGGCGCTGGAATCCTTTTTGCTGGATATGGTAGAGCAGGAAAACAATAAGGCGGCCACCATTCTTGACCTGCGTTTTAACCGCGGCGGAAATGTGCACGACAAAGTACTGCAATTTCTGGCGCAGCGCCCCTACCTGCAATGGCAGTATCGCGGCGGGAAGCTTGCCCCACAGAGTAATTTTGCCCCGGCCGGCAAGCCCATTGTGCTCCTGATCAACGAGTCTTCTCTCAGCGATGCGGAAATGACAGCCGCCGGCTTTAAGGCCCTGAAGCTGGGCACCGTTATCGGAACGGAAACATATCGCTGGATTATCTTTACTTCAGGAAAAAGCCTGGTAGACGGCTCATTTTACCGTATCCCGGGATGGGGTTGCTATACGCTTGACGGCCAGAACCTGGAAGTCACCGGAGTAGCCCCCGACATTTATGTCAAAAACACTTTCGAAGACCGGCTGAAGGGGAATGATCCCCAACTGGACCGCGCGGTGGAAGAGATTTTGAAACAGCTGAAATAAAGAAATTGCAAACAGAAGGAAGCAAAGAAATACCGGATCTCATTTCTTCACATTGTGACCTCGCTTGATTAGTGGAATCTGCAGATTTAGTAGCGGTTCTCATTATAATATATGGCTTCCCAGGCAATTCCGGGAAGCCATATATTTATTTCAAAAAAGGTTATTTTTCAATGACCACCGTTTTCGATTCAACCCTCTCCCGGGTGCTCATCCGAACATGATACAACCCGCTCATCACTTTGGCGGCATTAAATGTTAAAACATTCCGGCCTTTCAGACCCTTATAGCTTTCCTGCTTATATACCGCGCCCGAAGAGCTGATCAATGATACCCTCACCTCCTCTT
>JBEBRR010000068.1:0-19335 GCA_040394735.1 Leadbetterella byssophila | reverse complement strand
TCAACGTTAATTCTGCCCGGCTTTCCGGTACCGTATTAAGTGCCGGCACTTACCCGGTCAGCGGGCACGGTATTGTGTGGGGCACTGCTGCCAATCCCACGATCGCCCAGAACAAAGTATCTGCCGGCGGCAGTGTGGCCGGCTATCCCCAATCCTACAGCGTGGATATCCACGGGCTGAACAAGACCACCACCTACCACTTCCGGGCCTTTGTAACTTCTAACGGCGTCACCTCCTACGGGGCAAACCAAAGCTTCACCACTACCGACGTGGTTCAGCCGGGCATCCGTACCGACGGTTCCGCTAACGTGGGGGTTAATTCCGCCCGGCTTTCCGGCACCGTAACCGGCGCAGGCTCTTACCCGGTCAGCGAGCATGGCATCGTATGGGGCACCGCTGCCAATCCCACGATCGCCCAGAACAAAGTATCTGCCGGCGGCAGTGTGGCCGGCTATCCCCAATCCTACAGCGTGGATATCCACGGGCTGAACAAGACCACCACCTACCACTTCCGGGCCTTCGTGACCTCCAATGGCGTCACTTCGTACGGAGCCAACAACACCTTTACCACACAAGATGAAAGACCGCCAAAACTGTCAACAGAAGGTCCTGATAATGTGTCGTCTTTCAGCGCCCGGCTCCGCGGAACCGTTCATGACGGCGGCACGCACGGCTTATCCGAAATCGGTGTATGCTGGGGCACCGCTCCCAATCCCACCACGGGGAATAACAAGGCTTCCAAGGGGGGCGGTGTAAGTATTCCGCATAATTACAGTTTCGACGTGAGCGGACTTCAGCCCGCTACAGCCTATCACGTTCGTGCCTATGCGATATCCAACGGGATCATCTACTATGGCGGTGATATCGCCTTCAAAACGCATGTCTTATCTGACCCGGGCGTAGAAACCGGCCGTTATTCAAGCACCGCAGCTTCTACCACTTTATACGGGAAAATTACAGGAACCGGCTCTTATACCCTCGTTGAGCATGGATTCGTATGGGCATCCAACCAAAGAATCCCTACGCTGTCAAATGCCGGTAAACTAAGCCAGACCACACCGGGAAATCTGAAAGTTCCATTGGATTACTCTTTAGGTACTCCCGCTTTGCGAAAAACCAATACCGTGTATTATTACAGGGCATTCGTAACCACTTCTGACGGTAAAACATTTTACGGAGCAACGATGACTTTTGTTTATTAAAATTCAGTATATTTGAAATAGCAGTTAGCAAACCAGCGATCAGCAGTCAGACAAGCCGGCCGGCAGTGAATAAGCCTGGCTGCTGACCGTTGGTATCCATCCCCTTATCGCTAAAACCAACTGCTGACTTACCCATGAAAAAACTACTCCTCCTGCTCGGCCTCTCTCCCGCCATTGTCCTGCAAAAACTGTTAGTATAGCATGAAAGGCCTATTTTTCATTCTTCTTTTTTCAGCCCTGCCTTTATTCGCTTTTTCACAAAGCCCGAAGCCGGATTCCCTCCTGTCTTTAATCGCCGCTTCCCCACCGGATACCCACCGTGTAAACCTGTTAAGAAAAGCTGGAGAAATACAGGCCAAAAAAGATTCCGCTATAGCTATGGCTTACTACCGGCAGTCAGTGGCTCTTGCCCATCAGCTGAATTATTACCCGGGTTTATCTCAGGGGTATTCGCGTATCGCGATTATTCATTATCTTAACCACGCATTTGATTCTGTACGGGTATATGTAGATACCAGCCTCTATTACCTGCGTAAAACAGGCGAACCCTCGGGAATGGCAAAGGCTTATCTTGGCCGGGCCAACATCCACCTCACCCTCAGTAATTATCAACTCGCCTTAAATGATTGCCTCTCTGCCGAAAATTATGCCCGGGAGACCGGTAACAAAGATGTACTGGCACAGATTTTCCAGCTGCAATCCAATATATACCGCCTCCAGAACCAGCTCATTCCCGCATTGGAATTTCAGCATAAATCCATTCATTTATTTCGCCAGCTGCAGAAAAGATCCGAAGAAGGCCATGCCTTATATACCTATGCCATGCTGCTTTCCCGGATGCACAAAAGAACCGAAGCCCTTAAAGCCATCAGTACGGCGATTACCATAGCCGACAGTATAAAAAACTACGCTTCTATGGCCACCTATCGCCAGGTATTGACAGAAATACTGATAGCAGAAAAACGGTATTCCAAGGCCCGGTATATAGCTCACGAAGCATTAAAATTTGCGGAATTGTCTGATACCCCGCAAATCAAAGGCTATGTACTGGAAGCGCTTTCACTTCTCGAACAGGCACAACAAAACTATGGAAAAACCATCCGGTATGCTTTACAGGCCTATCCCGTTTTCCAAAATACCCGTGATTTATGGCATCAGCGCAGGCTGGCGGAAATTCTTTCCCACGCTTATGAAAAAACCGGGGATACCGGGCAGGCGCTTCATTACTATAAAACGTATAACATGCTCCATGACAGCTTGCTCAGACAGCAGCTCACCACGGAAACCAACCGCCTGCAGGTACAGTCGCGGTTCAGAGAAAAAGACCATGAAATAAAATTACTGGCCCAGGAAAAAGAATTACAGGAACAACGCCTGTTCAGGCAAACCCTGGTATCTCTTCTGACCGGAACACTGACCCTCCTTCTGTTGGGCGGAATTATCCTGTTACGAAACAGGAGCAGGCTTAAAAACCAGATCCGGGAGCTGGAACTGCGTAATCACATCGCCTCCGACCTGCATGACGAGGTGGGAAGCTCACTGAGCAGCATTCACCTGCTCAGCCAGATGATCCAAAACCAGCCCGAAAGCGCCGGGCGCTCCGAGCTCTTTGAAACCATGAGCCGGAACGTCAAAGAAACCGTAGACCGCATCACTGACATGGTATGGGTGGTAAAGCCGGAAGAAAATGAAAAAGGCAACCTCCGCGAACGTGTGGAACGCTTCGCCTACGATATATGCAGCAGCGCCGGCATTGAACTGGATCTGAACATCAGCGACATCAAAAAAGACACCCTGACCATGGAGCAGCGTAAAAACGTCTACCTCATCTTCAAAGAAGCCGTTAACAATGCCGTCAAATATTCAGGCACTGAAAAACTAAGCGTGGAGCTGATCCAGACGGGCAGGGAGATCTGGCTGAACGTAAAAGATCACGGCCGGGGCTTTGACCCAGATACCGTCAGAAAAGGCAACGGGCTGAACAACCTCCGGAACCGGGCAAAAGAACTGAATGCCGGGCTGGAGATTGTATCCCGGGAGGGAGAGGGCACCCGGATAAGCTTAAATATAAGGATAAGTTAAAAAAATCCCCCGTTCTCGCTATTTCCCTGCCCAAAAAAATCTTTCATTTTTGTAGAAAAAATATGCATATGATAAAGGTTGCAATATTTGAAGACAATACGCACTTACGGGATACGTGCCGGATGCTTTTGGATGCTGCTCCCGATATCACCTGCGTGGGTGCCTGGCCGGATGCCAACCGGGCGGTAGAGAACCTGCGCAGTACGGAATGCGATGTAGTGCTCATGGATGTGGAAATGCCGGGAGCCAGCGGCATAGAAGCCACAGCGCATATTAAGGAGCACCTGCCCAATATAAATGTAGTGATTCAGACTGTTTTTGATGATGACGAATATATTTTTCGTGCCATCTGTAACGGTGCTTCCGGTTATCTCCTGAAAAACATAAGTCCGGAAAAATACCTCGATATGGTGCGTGAAGTACACGCCGGCGGCTCACCTATGACTCCCGGTATCGCCCGCAGGGTATTGGAGCTTTTCAAAACCGGATTCCAGCCCAGGAACATCTCCGCTTCGCGTTATAATCTTACAGAGCAGGAAAAAAAGGTACTTAGTCTGCTGGTGGCCGGTAAAAGCTATAAAATGATCGCCGATAGCCTCATAGTCTCCCTCCAGACCATCAAGTCACACATCCGGAATATTTATGCCAAACTGCATGTACATTCAAGCACAGAGGCGGTGAGTAAGGCTATAAGGGACAGGATCGTTAAATTATAGTGAAAAGATAAAAGGGAAAAGAAATGTACCTCAACTTTTAGTTTTTCACTTTTAACTGAATACTGCGCTCGTCATTCCTACCTCCTTTGCCTCCAGCATAGAGCTGCCGGCCAGGAAAAAATCTATGGCCCTGGCGGCTTCCCGCCCTTCCGATATAGCCCAAACCACCAGCGACTGTCCGCGTTTGCAATCACCCGCGGCAAAAATTCCTTTCCGCGATGTCCTGTAATTTTCCGTCACAATATTCCCTCGGGCATCCAGCTTCAGGTTCAGCTCTTCTACCAGGCCCAGCGACTGAGGACTGGAAAAGCCGATAGCCAGCAGGGCCAGATCAGCTTCCACCACCCGTTCGGTCTTCGGATTTTCAATAAGGGTTCTCTTACCGTTCTCAAACTTCCAGGAAACATCTACCAGCCGTAAGGCCTTCAGGTTACCGTTCTCATCACCGATAAATTCTTTGGTATTCACGCTCCATAGCCGTTCACAACCCTCTTCATGCGAAGTAGAGGTCCGAAGCTTATGTTCATACATAGGCCAGGGCGTGCTCGCATCTCTGTTCACGGGCGGAAGCAATCCATAGGCAAGCTGGGTAATACGCTCCGCTCCCTGGCGGTTAGCCGTGCCCACGCAATCCGAGCCTGTGTCTCCGCCACCTATAACAAATACTTTCCTGGCCGTAGCCCGGATATCTTCTTTTTCGTAACGCTCTCCGGCATGGTTCTTCGACAGATCCAGTCCGTCATACCCCTCCTCCAGCGCCACCCGCTTATTTTGCTGTGTCAGGTAATCCATGGCAAAATGGACACCGTTCAATTCCCTGCCTTCAACTTCCAGGGTCCGCGGAACGGTAGATCCTATCGCCAGTAGAACGGCGTCAAAATCCTCCTGGAGCTGGGTCACGGAAATGTCGGTCCCGGCATTCACTCCTGTCCGGAAGATCACCCCTTCTTCCTCCATCAGCTTCAGCCTTCTGTCGATAACCGATTTTTCCAGCTTGAAATCCGGAATTCCGTAACGCAGCAAACCTCCTGCCTGGTCAGCCCGTTCAAAAACGTTTACTGCGTAACCTGCCTTATTCAGCTGCGAAGCGGCAGCCAGGCCGGCCGGGCCCGAGCCTATTACAGCTACTTTCATCCCGTTCCGTTTCTTCGGAGGTTTGGCCGTAACCCAGCCGTTTTCAAAGGCTTTCTCAATGATTGATTTTTCAATATACTCTATGGCTACCGGGTTTTTGTTAATTCCCAATACACAGGCCGACTCACACGGTGCAGGGCAGATCCGCCCCGTAAACTCCGGAAAATTATTCGTCGAATCCAGTATTTCAAAAGCATATTTCCAGTTGCCCTCGTAAATGGCATCATTAAAATCCGGGATATTATTGCCCAGAGGACAGCCATTATGGCAAAACGGTACACCGCAATCCATGCAGCGCGTAGCCTGCTCGGCAGTTTGCTTTTCGCTGTACTTTTGCTCTACTTCCCGGTAATCCTTCTTCCGTTCTTCTATCCCTCTTTTCAGGGCAGCTTGTCTTTCAAATTCCAAAAATCCGCTTGGCTTTCCCATAATCTATCAGGCCGCTAAAATTTCTTTTTCCAATAAAATCTTCTTGTAATCTCTCGGGAATACTTTTACAAATTTCTCCAGCTCGAAGCTCCTGTTCTCCAGGATCCTTCGCGCCACATCGCTTCCCGTACTTTCAAAATGGCGCGTAATCAGCCCGGTGAGGATATCCACATCTTCTTCCGTGAGGTCGTCCAGATCTACCATTTCCGTGTTGCACTTTCCGGCAAAGGATTGGTGCGCATCATAAACGTAAGCTATTCCGCCGCTCATTCCTGCTGCAAAGTTCCGCCCGGTTTCACCCAGGATTACGGCAATCCCCCCGGTCATATATTCACAGCCATGGTCGCCGATGCCCTCTACCACCACCCTGGCACCGGAATTACGTACACAAAAACGTTCTCCGGCCATTCCCCGGATAAATGCCTCTCCGGAAGTAGCTCCGTAGAAAGACACATTTCCTATCGCCATATTTTCAGACGGGACGAAAGTAGAAGCTTTGGGCGGGTAAACTACCAGTTCGGCCCCGCACAGGCCTTTACCGAAATAGTCATTGGCATCGCCCTCCAGTTCAAAACGGAGTCCGCGGGTGGAAAAGGCCCCGAACGACTGCCCGGCGGTTCCGTAAAATTTATAATTAATGGTACCGGGTTCCAGCCCTCTGCCTTTGTAGCGCTTCGATATCTCGTTCGAAAGCATGGCCCCGATAGAGCGGTTGAGGTTATTAACCTTATATTCTCCCGTGACAGCCGACTGGTCTTCCAGTGCGCCCCGGGCATCGCGGATCAGCGTATGATCCAGCACCCCCTCTATTCCATGATCCTGCTCTTCCTGCTTATACAGGGCCGTATCCATTTCTTCCCGGTAAAGTACCCGGGAAAGATCCAGGTGTCTAAGTTTCCAGTGATCGCCGGTATTCCTCGGCGCCAGGTACTGGCTTTGTCCCACCATCTCGTTGATGGTCCGGAAGCCCAGCTCCGCCATGATTTCCCTTACTTCCATGGCCAGGTAGGTAAACATATTCACCACGTGCTCCGGCTGACCTGAAAACAGGGCACGCAGCTCTTTGTTCTGGGTGGCCACCCCTACCGGGCAGGTATTCAGGTGACATTTCCGCATCATGATGCAGCCTACGGTCACCAGTGCGGCCGTGGCCACGCCGTATTCTTCCGCCCCCAGTAAAGTAGCAATCACAATGTCTCTTCCTGTACGGATCTGGCCGTCGGTCTGAACGGTGATCCGGCCCCGCAGTTTATTTTTAACCAGGGTCTGGTGCGTCTCCGCAAGGCCCAGCTCCCATGGCAGGCCCGCATGGCGGATGGATGACAGCGGACTGGCCCCCGTGCCCCCGTCATAGCCGGCGATCAGCACGGCATCGGCGTGGGCTTTGGCTACCCCTGAGGCTACAGTTCCCACCCCGGCTTCCGAAACCAGTTTAACCGATATCCGGGCTTTGCGGTTGGCGTTTTTCAGATCGTAGATCAGCTGCGCCAGGTCTTCAATCGAATAGATATCATGGTGTGGCGGCGGCGATATCAGTCCCACCCCCGGCGTGCTGTGCCGCACCCGGCCGATCCATTCATCTACTTTATGACCGGGAAGCTGTCCGCCTTCACCCGGCTTGGCCCCCTGAGCCAGCTTGATCTGCAGCTCATCGGCATTACTCAGGTAATAAGAGGTCACCCCGAACCGGCCTGAAGCCACCTGCTTCACCCGCGAATTCATATTATCGCCGTTCGGCAGAAGCGTATAACGGGCGTCATCTTCCCCGCCTTCACCGGAATTCGACATCCCGCCGATGCGGTTCATGGCTATCGCCAGGGTAGTGTGGGCTTCCCATGAAATAGAGCCGAAAGACATGGCCCCCGTAGCAAAACGCTTCAGGATATTTTCCACGGGTTCCACCTCATCTATAGAAACCGGGCGGCTGTTTTTGAATTTCAGCAGGCTGCGAAGGGTCATCGACTTATCCGCCTGCTCATTCATGAGCTTGCTGTATTTTTTAAAGATCTCGTATCCACGTTTCGGGTCAGAAACACCCACCCGCGCCGATTGTTGCAGGAGATGGATGGTATCCGGGTTAAACAGGTGCTTCTCACCCCGCTGCTTCCACTGATACACCCCGCCTACTTCCAGTTTTTTGACACTTTCTACCGGTACTTTCGGGAAGGCCACTGCATGACGCAGCAGGCACTCCTGCGCAATTTCCTCTATCCCCAGGCCGCCTATACGGGAAACGGTTCCCGTAAAGAAACGGTCTACAAAAGCCTTTCCGAGCCCTATACATTCAAAGATCTGCGCCCCACGGTAAGAGGCCAGCGTGGATATCCCCATTTTAGAGAAAATCTTCAGCAGCTCCTTATTCACGGCTTTGATATAATTCCTGTACAACTGCTCATCGGTCAGTTCACCGGCAATCATTCCCTTCCTGTTCATGCTGGAAAGGGTCTCGAAAGCGATATATGGGCATATCCCCGAAGCGCCGTAACCGATCAGCGTGGCAAAATGGTGCGTTTCCCAGATGTCACTGCTCTCTACCAGAAGGCCTATTTTCCCCCGTAAGCCTTTCCGGATCAGGTGATGATGCACAGTAGACACCGCCAGGAGGGAGGGAATCGGTGCATGATCGGAATCAATGGCCCGGTCGGAAAGGATAATGATCTCAAACCCGTCATGGATAGCATCCACGGCGTAACGGCAGATCCGCTCAAGCGCAAATTCCAGCGCTTTGGCCGGCTCAGTGGTACCGGCATTAAAATACGTATTGATAGTTTTGGCCTGGAAACCTTCATAATCCACAAAACGCAGCTTATCAAATTGTTTGATGGTGAGCACCGGCTGGTCCAGCTGCACCTGGCGGCAGTGTTTGGGCGATTCCGACAGGATATTTTCTGATGCTCCCACAAAGGAGATCAATGACATGATGGACCGCTCCCGGATAGAGTCGATAGGCGGGTTGGTCACCTGGGCAAAAAGCTGCTTGAAATAATGCGAAATATGCTGGCTCTGGTTCGATAGCACGGCCAGCGGAATATCAATTCCCATAGAGCCGATCGCCTCTGCCCCCGTAGTAGCCATGGGAGCCAGGATCAGCCGCAGATCTTCCGAGGTCATTCCGCCCGCAATCTGCCGCTTCAACAAACCTTCCTCACTGTATTGGGTATACGGCCGTATGGATTCCGGCAGATCCCGGATCATGATCTTATGCTCATCCAGCCATTGCTGGTACGGCTGGCGGCTGCAGATATCCGCTTTCAGCTCCTCGTCCGGGATGATCCTCCCCTGCTCCATATCTACTACAAACATCTTTCCCGGCTGAAGGCGGCCTTTGTAAGCCACCTGTGCCGGGTCAATGTCGAGCACCCCGGCCTCTGAGGCCATTACTACGGTGTCATCTTTTAAAACCCAGTATCTTGAAGGCCGGAGGCCGTTCCGGTCCAGCGTAGCCCCTACGATCTTGCCGTCGGTGAACGAGATGGATGCGGGACCGTCCCACGGTTCAATAACCGAGGAATGAAACTCATAAAACGCCCGACGCACCGGGTCCATATCCGGATTTTCTTCCCAGGCCTCCGGAATAAGCATCATCATCACATGCGGCAGCGAGCGGCCCGAAAGGTGCAGCAGCTCTATGGCATTATCCAGATGGGCCGAGTCCGAATTTCCTTTATGGCAGATCGGCAGGATCATCTGCATCTCCCTGTCTGTGAAAAACTCCGAATAAAAGGAAGTTTCTCCTGCCCTTATCCAGTTCACATTTCCCTTTACAGTATTGATCTCGCCGTTATGGGCTATATACCGGAAGGGCTGGGCCAGTTTCCAGGAAGGAAAAGTATTGGTAGAGAACCGGGAATGTACAATGGCAAAAGCCGATATCACGTCTTTCCGCGTAATGTCCGGGAAATAGTACTTCAGCTGATCGGTAGTGAGCTGACCCTTATAGGAGATGGTCTTGGTAGACAGGGAGCTGTAATAAAAGCTTTCTTCCGAACCGGCCACTGATTCGTGAATCAGCTTGGTGGTGATCTGCCGCAGTACGTAAAGTTTCCTTTCAAATGTCAGGGTATCCACATCAGAGAGCTTAAGAAAAAGCTGTTCTACCCAGGGCTCTACCGAGAGAGAGCCCTCGCCGAGGGTTTCATTACGTGTCGGCACTTTCCGGTAGCCCAGAAGCTCAAAGCCTAATTTTTCCACCTTGCGGTTAATGATCTCCTTACAATCATTCCTTTGTTTTTCATCATAAGGAAAGAAGATCATCCCTACCGCATATTCACCATATTTCGGAAGCCGGAAACCCAGCTCCAGGCATTCGTCATAAAGAAATTCATGGGGGATCTGGAGCAAAATGCCGGCGCCGTCACCGGTATTCGGATCACAGCCGCAGGCGCCCCGGTGATCCATTCGTTCCAGCATGGTAATGGCATCAGCCACAATCTGGTGCGATTTACCTCCCTTCAAATGTGCCCTAAAGCCGATACCACATGCATCATGCTCAAAATCAGGCAAATACAATCCGTTGTTTGTTTCCATAATCTTCTGAAACTGCCGCTATATTCTAATAATGGTATAAGATACCAGAAAAATACAATTTCCTGATATAAAATACACATGCAACGCAATTTATCAGACTTTTATTTCGAAACAATACACTTCATCCATATTTTCTACTGAAATCGTCTATTTTATTTCTTAAATTATAATTTCTATAAAAATTATCCAAAAGAACCAATCATTCTAAAGGAAATTCAGACAAATACAGTATTAAGTACTGATATTTCATATTATCACTAAACAAAAATAATAATAATTAACTTTTTACAAAATAATATTTAGTCAACTTTTTTATCAGGCGCTCAAAACTATACAAGTCCGGCGTCAACCGGTCTTCCAAAGCACATTTCCTTCCTTTCTTTTGAAGACGTTCCTTTTGTTTTGCCTATCTTTCGAAAAAATTAGTATAGGATGAAAAATGTAAAGGTAGGCCTGATCCAGATGACCTGCTCGGAAAATACAGACGCTAACCGGGAAAAAGCCATGCGGAAAATCCGGGAAGCCGCTTCAGGCGGTGCACAGATCATCTGCCTGCAGGAGCTGTTTACCTCCCTGTACTTCTGCGATGTGGAAGACCATGCCAATTTCGGACTGGGAGAAAGCATCCCCGGCCCTACCACTGAGCTGCTGCAACCCCTGGCCGGAGAGCTCGGTGTAGTGATCATTGCTTCCCTTTTTGAAAAAAGAGCACAGGGTCTCTATCATAATACCACCGCGGTGATCGATGCCGACGGCTCTTACCTGGGGAAATACCGGAAAATGCATATTCCGGACGATCCCGGCTACTATGAAAAGTTCTATTTTACGCCCGGCGACCTGGGCTATAAAATATTTGAAACCCGTTTTGCAAAGATCGGCGTGCTGATCTGCTGGGATCAATGGTACCCCGAAGCCGCCCGGATCACCTCGCTGATGGGTGCAGAGATCCTGTTCTATCCCACGGCCATCGGCTGGGATCTCGATGAAAAAGATCCTGTTATCAACCAGGAGCAACATGATGCCTGGGAAACCATACAGCGAAGCCATGCCGTAGCCAACGGACTCTACGTGGTATCGGTGAACCGGGTAGGAAAAGAAGCCAACCAGGAATTCTGGGGAGGCTCCTTTATCGCCAACCCTCATGGCCGGCTGCTGTACAAGGCCTCCCATGACCGGGAGGAGGTACATGTCCAGGAAATAGATCTTGACCAGACCGAATACTACCGCACCACCTGGCCCTACCTGCGTGACCGGCGTATCGATTCGTATGCCCCCATTACCCAACGGTTTATTGACAGGGAGTGAAGGTATTCCCGAAGAGCCAAATCTTTTCGGACAGCCTCATCGTACGGTAAATCTTATCCCCAGGAATCCCCGTATGCCCTGGTTAGAGGCATATACATACGACGGATCAAAGGTTAAACCGTAAGGGTTTTCTTCGGTAGGCACCGGATTCCCGCTGAGATCAAATATCACCTGCTTATCGAAGGGATCATGCGCCCGGGCAATGAGGAAGGGAACTTTTCTGGCGGGTGTCCAGTTCAGCAGGTTTTTAACCCCTCCGTATATCTCCCATCTGCCGTTAAAGCTCTTGGCCACCTGGATATTCTGGATACTCCATACAGGTGAGTACTCCGGCCGGGGGTCCAGCCCGCCCAGAAGCGGCAGGCGCATGGGACCGTACAGGTTCCCTGTGTAATCGAAGGTAATCTTTTGCTTCGGAAAAGTATACCCTATGCTCCAGGTACCGGTAAAGCGCTCGGCAAACATCTGTCTTTCCTTCTCCCCGCCCTCCGTATTGTATACATCCATCAGGGTACCGCCCACTAAAACCTTTAAACCGCCAGCAAAAGCCGCATCCACACTCAGCGATACTCCCTTGGACACCGCATGTCCACCCAGGTTGGCGTATATGATCTTATTGGCATCCGTATCATAATCGGGGATGATCTTATTGGTAAAATAGGTATAGAAGACCGTACCGTCAAGGTTCAGGAAAGTGCCGTTCTCCATGTAAAATTTCTTCACCAGGTTGGCATTTACATTCCAGGAAGTTTCCGGTTTAAGGTCTTCCAGGAATACCACTTCCCGGGCTCCTGTCAGGGCCGCATGATCCTCGGTAAATACATTGGCTACGCGGAAACCGTTACCTCCGCCCAGGCGGAATACCAAAGAGCGGTCGTCAGAGCTCCATTTGTAATTTATTCTTGGTGAAAAAATACTTCCGTGCACCGAATTATAATCATACCGCGCCCCCAGCATAAGGGTATGGTTCATGCTCAGCCGGATCTCATCCTGGAGAAAAATCCCCGGCAGATGGGTATGTGTGGGCTGATTTTTCCCGTTAACAAACGTAGCCGGGGTATTATCATCGTAATAGGTATAACGGTAAGCCACGCCCGCCAGCAGGTCATGGGCCCCGGCTCTTTGTCCCCAGGTAAACTGCCCGAAATAAATGTTCTGGTCAGCCAGGTAAGGCGTATTTCCGTATACACTGTTCTGATCATGCCAGTTGCCGCTGAACATAAAATTCAGCCTGGAAGAAAGCTTATAATTCCCGAAAGCCTCCCAGCGTTTCGTGTAGATGCTTTCCCCATATACCTCGTCACCGCCTCTGAACGAACGGTTCCAGTTCATCTCTCCTCCCCAGCGGTCTTCATACATATACCTGCCGGCCAGTGACAATGCCCGGCCTCCTTTTTGCTGAAAATCCCATTTATTAAAAACCGATATCCTGTGCTGAAGCGTCAGGTCCGTAAAATTATCATTGTTCTTGTCTACCGGGTTCTGAAAATTGAAATAGTTTAGTCCCAGCAATGACTGCACCTTCTCTCCCGCTTTGAACTTCCCCGCTACATCGGCATTTACTTCCCCCCAGGTGGTTGTGAAGACATCTGCTGATAACACAGGTGCTTTATCCGGCGTTTTGGTAATAATATTGATCAGCCCGCCCACTGCCTCACTTCCGTAAAGCGTGGAAGCCGGGCCTTTCACTACTTCCATCCGCTCTATCAATGCCTGCGGGATACCGCTCAGACCGTAAACGGTAGATAAACCGCTTACTATCGGCATCCCGTCGATCAGCACCATGGTATAGGGCCCTTCCAGGCCGTTGATGTGAATATCCCCGGTGCTGCACACATTACAGTTCACCTGGGGTCTTACACCGTTAACGATCTGCAGCGCATCAAATACCGAAGGCGTCGGATTCGACTTAAAGAAACGGGCCGTAAAAACCTCTACAGGAACAGGGCTTTCCAGCCGGGAAACCTCCTTCATTGTACCGCTGATGACCACTTCGTTCAGCGAATTATCCACCGGGCTCAATTCAATATCCTCCACCCGGTTTTCACCCGGTTTTACGTCTACGGCTCTCGCCTCCCGGAGATGCCCTATAAGCGTAACTTCAAGGGTCTGTTTCCCCGGCGGCACGTGGGATAAGGTAAACAGGCCGGCGGCATCCGTTACAGCCCCGATGTTTTTTCCTTTTACGGCAACTGTAGCTGACTCAAGGGGTTTTCCGCCGGAGCGCACTACTCCCGTCACAGTGGCAGTCTGGGCCTGTACCGTTAAACTTCCCGCCCATAATGCAAAAAATGTCAAAATGTATTTCATATCTTTTTGTTTTCCGGCACAAAATTACAAAAGTTAGATCAATCTAACAAATATATTTTATAAATATAATTTTCGTTTTATTATCCAGACCCGGAAATTGCCTCAGATGGCTGCCGGCTTACGAGAACTCCTCCCTGGCCAGTTCTGCATTCACCATGGCCCCGGTCATGCTCCCGCCTGCCACTGCATTTGCTACAGAACGCATCATCCCGGCATTATCACCACAGGCAAATACCCCGTTAACCGTGGTTTTCTGGAAGGCATCTGTCCGGATATACCCGTGCTCAGTCAGTTCACAGTCCAGTGAGGCCGGGATACCGGAATGCTGCGTAAACGGCAGAGCGGCATACACTGCTTCAAAATCAACCCGCTCACCGCTCCTGATTATCACCTGCCTGACCCATCCGTTTTCATGCGCTATTTCTGTTATTTCCTCCTCTATCACCCGTATACCATATTTTTCCAGGCGGGCAGACTGCTCTGCCGTGAATGCGGCCTGTCCGGAGGTCAGAATCACGGGAGCCGGCGCCAGGTTGCGCACCAGCGATACAAGGTGAAATGCCTTGTCTCCGTTGGCTATGATCCCGGTTGTCCTGCCCCGGAACTCGTACCCGTGACAATACGGGCAATGGATCACCGAAATTCCCCAGCATTCCGCAAAACCCGGAATATCAGGAAGAACATCGCTGATCCCGGTGGCAAAGATCAGTTTTCTCCCGTAAAATGTTTCCCCCTCCTGTGTTATTATTTCAAAACCCTTTTCCGTTTTACGCCCGGAAAGCGCCATCCCGTTCTGAAATTTCACCGTTTCATAGGCGAGCAGTTCTGCTTTCGCCTTTTCCGCTATATCCGCCGGACGTTCGCCGTCATGCGTGAGAAAATTGTGAGAATGCGGAGTGCTGCGGTTACAGGGAAGCCCGCTGTCTATGACCAGTACTTTCCGCAAGGAACGCCCCAGAGCCAGGGCCGCGGAAAGCCCGGCATAACTACCACCGATAATGATTACATCAAACTTTTTCATAGGTATAAAATTACGACTGACGATTTATGACTGACGATATATGATTCGCAATTGAAACATGGGCGACGGAAAATGTTCTGTTGCACGACACCCGCCTGGTGTAAAGATTCATATTCCTTAAGGGAACGGATCTGCAAATGGCGTTCCCCGCTCAAACATTTTTACCTCACCCTCCCGTAACAGGCACCTTTCCAGATCTTCGGTCATTCCTTCCTTATCCATATCCTGCCCGATAAATACCAGCTCATTCATGCGGTCGCCCCACTGCCTGCTCCAACGGCTTTCAATGGCCCCCCGGTTATGAACAAAGGAGGCATAGCGTATGCGTTCGCGGTAAGGCATGCTGCACCACCACACCCCGGCCGGTTCCAGCCGGGAAGAACCTCCGGCCTGTGAAAAATTAAGGGCATCGTCGGGGCGTGAAGCCAGCCAGAAAAGGCCCTTTGCCCGGATAACCCCTTCCGGGTAATCCTCATTCAGGTATTTCCAGAACCGTTCCGGATGAAAAGGTCTCCGGTTGCGGAATACAAATGAGCTTATACCGTACTCTTCCGTTTCCGGAGTATGCGTTTCCGCCTCCAGCTCTTTTTGCCAGCCGGCTGAAGACTGAGCCTTCTCAAAATCAAACAGCCGGGTGTTAAGAATCTCACCGGAAGCTACCCTGCCGAACACCGCCGGAATAATCTTTGCCCCGGGATTTAACTTTTTTACAGAGGCTTTCAGGAGCCCCAGGGTATGCGTATCTACCAGATCTGCTTTATTCAGAACAATTACATTGGCAAATTCAATCTGATCCGTCAAAAGGTTGACAATAGTACGCTCGTCTCCCTTCATGTCTGTCAGATCCCGGTCCCTCAGTAATTCATTCGTTCCGAAATCATTAAAAAAATTATAACAATCCACTACGGTTACCATGGTGTCAATGTAGCTGAATCTTGAAAGATCGATCCCCTTATCATCATCTGTAAAACTGAATGTCTGGGCCACAGGAACCGGCTCGCTGATGCCCGTGCTTTCAATAAGCAGGTAATCAAAACGCCCGTCTTCCGCCAGCTTCTCCACCTCAATCATCAGGTCTTCACGAAGGGTACAGCAAATGCACCCGTTACTCATTTCTACCAGCCTTTCTTCTGTCCTCGAAAGCGTGTTTTCATTTTCAACCAGTCGGGCATCCACATTCACCTCACTCATATCATTTACAATGACCGCTACTTTCATTCCCTCTTTATTATGAAGGATGTGATTAAGCAATGTGGTCTTCCCTGCCCCCAGAAAGCCACTCAAAACCGTAACCGGAAGTTTCTTTTTCATATTTTAAATGCAACAATGTTGCAAATATAACACAAGAGTTTTTACTTTTGCAAATGCAACATCATTGCAAGAAAAATAAATTTATATTATGAAAACAGTTCTTTTACTCTTACTGGGAACATGGCTGGTTCAGCAGCCTGCCAGACTTATCACCTGGAATGACCTGACAGACGTTAAGTTTACGCGTCAGTTTATCAAGGAGGAAGATATGTATTTCCTGATGCCGAAGTTTGGAGAACGGGTTAAAAAGCTCAATGGCGAGAAACTCCGGATCAAAGGATATATGATTCCGGTAGATCCGGCAGATAAGGTCTATATTCTTTCGGCCCGGCCTATGGCTTCCTGCTTCTTTTGCGGCGGTGCCGGACCGGAAACCATCATTCAGCTCAATCTTAAAACCAAGAGAAAATTCAAAACCGATGAGGTTTGGATAGTAGAGGGTAAATTCAGGCTGAATGCCGATAATCTTGAAGAGTGCAACTACATCCTGGATGAATGTGAAGCCGGGCAACTTATCAAATGAAGGTATTTATAACACTATTATTTAAAAGTTCTTCGGCGGCCCCCGCCTGCCGAAGAACTTTTTCAGGCTTCCTGTTTTGAAAGGTCCATGCGTTATTCCGGAGCCACGATCAGCTTGATCCCGTCTATCCTCCGGATCCGCACCCTGGCATTTTTCTCAATACCGTGATCCGCATCCGAATACGCTATCCAGTCGGCCCCCCGGTAAAAAACCTTTCCTTCTCCGTGAGGCGGAATCGGGGCGGAAACCCTGGCAAAGTCATCAACAATTTCTTTGAATTCCCTCGAATTTTTATTGAAAACATCCAGCAGCTTTTTTCTGAATATCAATAAGCTTCCCATAGAAGCTACTCCGAATATGAGCAGCTGGGCCGTTAAATCGTCTGCCAGGCCCAGGTATATAAAAAGAGCGGTTATCAATGCTCCTATTCCGAAGAATATGGAGTAAAAAGACACCGAAAGTATTTCGGCAATTAAAAGGGCAACCCCAACGACTACCCAAAGACTAATGGGTTCCATAGTTATTTCTTGTTTTCTTGTTTAATTACATTCATTGCTGTAGCTATAACGCTCGACATATCCGCAAGATTGGCCGGCAGGATCATGGTATTATTGGTTTTCGCCAGCTTACCGAACTGCTCAATGTAATCCTGCGCTACCTTCAGCTGAACAGCTTCTCCACCGCCTTTCTCCTGGATAGCTTCTGCAATCAGGCGAATAGATTCTGCCGTGGCTTCCGCCACCGAGCGGATGGCCGACGCCTCACCTTCTGCCTGGTTGATCTGCTGAAGTTTCTGGGCCTCTGACTCCAGTACCAGCCGCGCTTTTTCACCTTCCGCAACATTGATGGCAAACTGCTTCTTACCTTCCGACTCCAGGATTACCGAACGTCTTTCCCGTTCCGCCTGCATCTGCTTTTCCATGGCCTGAAGCACCGTGGCAGGCGGAGTAATATTCTTGATCTCATAGCGCAATACCTTCACTCCCCAGCCAATAGCCGCCTCATCAATGGCTGCCACCACCGCATGGTTGATCACCATCCGCTCCACAAATGTTTTATCCAGGTCAATTTTACCGATCTCACTACGCATAGTGGTCTGCGCCAGCTGTGTCACGGCAAAAACAAAATCGTTGATTCCGTACGAAGCCTGTTTGGGATCAATTACCTGCAGGAAGATCACCCCGTCAACCCTCACCTGAACATTATCTTTGGTAATACAGATCTGTTCATGAATATCATAGGCCTTTTCTTTCAGGCTGTGCTTATAGGCGATCCGGTCAAAAAACGGGATGATAAAATTAATACCGGGCTGAAGCACGCCATTGAACTTCCCCAGGCGCTCTGCAATAAACGCGGTCTGCTGGGGCACTACTTTCACCCCCATCATAATCAGAACCACCACCAAAAACACAATAGCTAGTACAGGATACATAATATATATTAATTTAAGTGTTAGAATTCCATTTTCCTATTACAAAAATATCATATCTCCCCGGTCCGGCAACAAATTTCGGATAAACGTATCCTTTCAAAAGAAGATAGGTTTCGAAAACGGACAAACGGCAAAAGGTTAAATCCAACCTTGGAAAAATACCATACACGGCAGCTACCCCGCAGCAAAAAAACCGGGCGCTGCCGCTTCCGGTAAAAAATAGCTTTATCTTTGTCCCCCAAACAAAACGCATTTGCTTTGAGTCAGTATCATATCAGAAAACAGGCAGGAGAATTTAACGAACGTATAGCCCTTGCATCTTCGAAAAGTGAAAGTAACCGGGCGCTGATCATTCATGCACTTACCGGTTTTAAAAATACCCTGGAGAATCTTTCTTCCGCACGGGACACGCAGACCATGATCCGCCTGCTCGGGTCAGAAGATCCTGTTGCCGATGTGCTTGATGCCGGCACCACCATGCGTTTTCTTACCGCTTACTTTTCTGTAACGAACCAGCCCCGCATCATGACAGGCACCTCCCGCATGTGTGAAAGGCCTATCGGCCTGCTGGCAGAAGCCCTGAAAGAGCTGGGCGCCGACATAGAATACCTGAACAGGGAGGGCTATCCCCCTTTAAAGATCAATGGCTTCGGCCCCCAGAAAACCAATAAAATCAGGATCCGCGGAGATGTGAGCAGCCAGTATATTTCTGCCCTGCTTATGATAGCCCCCCGCCTGGAGAACGGGCTGGAGATCGAATTGCTGGGCGAAGTAGGTTCAGTTCCTTATATTACCATGACCATCCGGCAGATGGAAGCTTCCGGGGTGGAGGTTCAGGCCGACTGGGAGAATAAAAAACTCCGCATAGAACCTCAGGCTTACAGCCCGGTTACCTATAAGATTGAATCCGACTGGTCCGGTGCCTCTTACTGGTACTCTGTAGTAGCGCTGGCAGAACACCCGGATGCAAAGATTGAATTGCTGGGACTGAAGCAGAACTCTCTGCAGGGCGACAGCGCCATAGTTGACATTATGGCTCAACTGGGGGTAAAAAGCACCTTCACTCCGGACGGAATTCTACTCGAAAAGATCCGACCGGCAGAAACGTTCTGCCAGGATTTCTCCGATTGTCCCGACCTCACCCAGACTGTAGCAGTAGTTTTGGCCGGTTTAAAAATTGAAGGGGAGCTGACCGGGATAGAAAGCCTTAAAATAAAGGAAACCGACCGAGTGCTGGCCCTTCAGAACGAACTGAAGAAAATCGGTGCTGATCTCATTGAAACCGAACCCAATCACAGATATAAGATCACCTGTTCCCTTGAACCTGCGGAAATTCCGGTGGC
>JBEBRR010000067.1:0-20274 GCA_040394735.1 Leadbetterella byssophila | reverse complement strand
TTGACCTGGTAATAATCATCCAGGTTATACTTATTATTTTCATTCCTTCCCGCTTCAACGCCCGTAGTGGTAGTGGCATCAAGTTGAAGAAAGGTGTGTCCTTTCCGGTATTGGAGACTTCCCGAAAAGACGTGGGTATTTCCAAAACCTTCCAGTCGGCTTCGAGGCATGGAGGTGTAAAACTGGTCGCGTCCCAACTCCCGCGGAAACAGGTAACGGCCCGTGTCAAAGACACGTGTATACGCTGTTTTAATCTGCCACCCGTTTTGACGGTAACTTCCGGTCAGGCTTAGTGCCTGACCTCTTTCATCGGGCTGAACGTAGCGTTTTTCATATTCCAGGGTTTTCTGGTAAGCTAGGGGCGCCTGGAAAGAGTAGGTGCTGCCCAGCATCCAGTGCGGGTTTTGAAATTCTATCTGAATCCAGCTGCTGTTATTGACTTTGTCGATATATATATTCCATATATCCAGGTGCCAGCGTTCCTGTTTCACTCCCCACCGGAGTGTACCCACCCCGCGTGAATGAATGGATTCGTGGTAATGGGCCGGCGTACCGTCCGGCTGGAAGCCGTTATCGGTGAGGCCGATGGTCTCTTTCATAGCATACCATTCGGTCATGGAGCGGGGTGAAACCTTATGGATCCACCCGGCATCCAGGATATGACCCGTATGCTCTTTGTGAAACCACAGGCCCTGGAAGGCGAAAGGTTTCATGCGGCCGTCACTCTTGTTAAGAAGCGGGGTATATTCTACCGGGATTTTTCCGTAGGCAATATACGAGCCGCCTCTATGATATTTGATAAACAATTCTTCCAGCCGATCGAGATCGTTATAATTCCGGGGGTGATTAACATCAAATAATTCTCTTTCCCACTTACTCGTGCGCCCGGTAACGGTGTCAGGAAGATGGAGGGAAGAAGAAAACAGCCGATAGGTAAAAATGCCGGAGATGCCTGCCTGAAAACCCTTGTAGGTGCGGGTTTCGTACGCAAGGACCCCCCCTATGGCATCTGCTGAATAATCGCGCCCCGACAGGTTATTGGTATGCATGTAATAGTTTCGGATGTGCCCTTTTACCGACCCGCCTTTCAGGAAAGACACAAAGGTGCTTTCCTGGGCCGAGAGGCCGGGGGAGAAGATTCCCAGCGAAACAATGACAGCCAGCTTTTTCACTTCAGAACAGCAGTGGGAATATAAAGTGAACCATAATGAGGCCGCCGATAAAGAAGCCTATGGTGGCTATCAGCGAAGGCAGCTGGAGGTTACTTAACCCGGAAATGGCATGGCCGGAGGTGCATCCACCTGCATAACGTGCTCCAAAACCTACCAGTATACCGCCCGTAAGCAGGATCAGCCAATACAAGGGAGAAGAAAGGTTTTCAGTCCCGAAAATTTCAACGGGCAGATATGCTTTTCCTGCGCTTTCAATACCCAGGGCCTGCAATTGGCTGACGGTTTCCGGTGTAATGGCGGGTACCTGGTTATGCGAAAGATAACGGGCAGCCACAAAGCCGCCGACAACACTGCCCGCCATCACCAGCAGGTTCCAGCGCTGGGCTTTCCAGTCAAAACAGAAGAAGTCGCAGGTTTTGTCTGCGCCACACATAGTGCACAGCGTACGCAGGTTGGATGACATTCCGAAGTTTTTTCCTACATAAAGAAGGGAAAACATGGTGAGAGCAATCAGTGGTCCGGAGACATACCAGGGCCAGGGTTCAAAAATCCAGTTCATGTATGAGGCATTAATTTTAAAAACTCCTGCAAAATTAGGTAGTGTTTTTTCTCTGTTTTGTTACCTGGGTTACACATCTTCTCCTTTCATCATTTTGTTCCAGTAGAGGTAAGGCAGGATGTATTTTTTCAGTATCCATAAACGCCAGTGTTCCCTGTAACTGTCGTGAATGAACATCAGCTTCATTTTGGGGTCAGGGGTGAACTCATTCTTATAGTTAAACTCGGCAAGTACCATTTTTCCGTAACCTGTTACGAGGGGACAGCTCGAATAGCCCTGATAAGAGGTGTTATCGGCGTTTTCACCCCGAATCAGCTTCAGTAGGTTATCTGTCACCACCGGAGCCTGTTTGCGCACGGCGGCGCCGGTTTTGGCGGTAGGAAGAGCGGCTACATCGCCCAGGCCGAAGATATTGGGGTATTTCCGGTGCTGCATGCTGTGGATATCTACGTCCAGCCAGCCGGCTTCATTGACCAGCTCCGATTCTTTTACAAACTTCGGTGCGGTTTGCGGGGGAGCCAGGTGGAGCAGGTCGAAAGGCATTTCCACTAAACCTTTCGCAGCCGGTTTGTGCTTTTTTTCAGCCGGGGTAGTGTCTTTAAAATAGGCAATTTTCTTTTCGGTATCAATTTTAACAGGGGTATGAAAGGGTTCAAAAGTAATACCATAACGGTCCAATACCTCTGTAAGGGTTTGGGCTATTTCCTTAACTCCGAAGATCACCGTGCCCGGTGTGGCGAAGGTGATCTCTGCCGGAATCTTATGTTTACGGAAGTAATCGGCGGCCAGGTACATGATCTTTTGGGGAGCTCCACCGCATTTGATAGGCGTACCGGGCTGGGTAAAGAGGGCTTTCCCGCCTTTAAAGTTCCGTATACAAGTCCAGGTATATTCCGGATCAATATAGTTACTGCAAACTACTCCTTTCTTAACAGCTTCTTCCAGGCCGTCTATGAGGGTCAGGTCATTGACCAGCCCCGGGGCCACCACCAGGTATTGATAGGTGATATTCCCGTGCTTTTCGGTGCTTACACTGTTAGTTCCCGGCAAAAATCCGGTTACGGAGTCTTTTATCCAGGTGGCACCGAAGGGGATAAGATCTTTTATAGGTCTTACCGTTTTCCGGTAGTCATAAGTGCCTGCGCCTACGAGAGTCCAGGCGGGTTGATAATAATGTTTGTCTGAAGGATCAATGATGGCTACATCCAGGGTTTTGTCTTGTTTCAATAGCTGGGCGGCGGTCATTACCCCTGCTGTACCTGCCCCTATAATCACTATCTGATACTCTGTTTTCATATTTACTGTATTTGACTGTTTGGCGTAAAGGTAAATGCCGGGAGGCTAGAGGTCAGTAACATTTGTTACGGAGAAGGGGAGTGCGCATTAAAAGTGATTCAGCTTCCGCTGCGTGACCGTGGAGAGTATGGTTTTCAGGGAATGAGGACCCTGTTTTACAGGATTTTTAAAAAACAAGACAATCTGGCTCAATTTTTCAGGCTGTCAGGAGGGTTGTGGTGCCATTTTGTCGGGAAACGTTCCGGGTATGAAATTTGAGTGAATAATGAGGTAAATTATAATACAGATGGAAAATTATAAGAATATAAATCTCCGGGATATCACAGATGAGAGAGACGGCAGCTATGTGGCATTCCGGGAGAGGCTCACGGCTGTGGAGCAGTTTCCCACCATTTTTGTTTTCAAGTTTATTGTGCCGGCGGCCGGAAAAGCGAGGACAACAATCGGGGAGATATTCGCACACCCGAGTACCAGGATTCAGGTGAAGCAATCGGGCGGCGGAAAGTACGAGTCATTTACGGTAGAGACTTTTGTCAATAGTGCCGACCAGGTCATTGATTATTACAAGGAAGTAGGGAAGCTGGAGAAAGTGGTAATGCTGTAATTGAAAATTGCCACAGATGCGTGAATATAAATTCCTGCATCTGCGGCAATTTAATTTACGCCTGATCAATACCCCGTATTTTGTTTCAGGTTCGGGTTTTTGGAGAGCTCGTCTTTCGGAATCGGGAAGAGGATCCGGGTGGCAGCCTGCGCATGCGGGCGGTGATTGAACCAGGTCATGGTCTGGAATACACCAAAACGGATCATATCCTGCCGGCGGTGCGCTTCAGCGGCAAACTCCCAGCCCAGCTCGTCCAGGAAACGGCCGTATTTAATATCTGCTCCACCGTTTTTCTCTGCCACAGTTCCGTCTTTTTCCTGCCAGCCGTATTGGTAAGCACTGCCTTTCAGGAGATCTTCTCCTTTTACGGTGGCTTTTGACGGGTTGGTTTTAAAGGCTCTTTGCCTTACCTGGGTGACCAAAGCGGCCGCCCCGTTTGCATCTCCTTTCCTGAGCAGCGCTTCTGCCTTCATCATGAGTACATCGGCATAACGGAACATAGGGTAGTCGTTGTCGAGGTTATTGGTTGCCCCCTGCTTGATCTTGTATTTTCCTATTCGGTAGCCGCTGTTGCTGGGCGCCACGGTTCCGTCACCACCGATCCCGGGTACCGCCTTCAGGTAGTCAATGACCAGTGCGCCGGTAGTGGCATGGTACTGCGGGCCCTGTATCCAGCTGTCCTTTAACCTGGAGTCCTCGGTATCGTAGGTATCTATAAACTGCGGTACGGCACAGTTACCGCCCCACGGACCGGCAGACATGTTATACACCAGCCGGCTTAGCGGATCCAGTGTTTTCATGTGAATCTGCGAGCCCTGACCGTAAATCTCGTCGTAGGGAACCGCGAAGATGATCTCTTTCGAATTCTGATTGGTGTAGGTGAATACGTCGGAGTAGTTGGCATCCAGCACATAGCTGTTGCTGTTGATGATCTCATCTGCTTCTTTGATCACGTTGTCCCATTGTGCAGTTCCGGTATATACTTCAGCATTGAGGTATACTTTGGTGAGAAGGGCTTTTGCCCCCCATTTGTTCATCCGGCCATAGGTAGCCGCCACGTCAGTGGCCAGAAGGGGTGAGATCTCAGTCAGCTCTTTCACTATAAAATCATATACTTCTTTCCGGGTCTTCTGCTGCGGAAGCGAGACATCCCTGTAATCTGTCACGATCGGCACGTTTCCATGGTTATCCAGAAGGAGGTAATAAGCCAGGGCCCTTGCCGCGCGAAGCTCGGCGATGGCCGCTTTTCCGACCGCGTCAGGAAGCGGAATATCCCCGTCCTCGATCTGGGCGATCACCCGGTTGGCCCGGGTAATGCTGGCGTAGGCCTGGTTCCAGGTGTTGGTCGGCTGCCATTGTTCGGAGTTCCAGTTGTGCTGGTGCATCCGGCGGTAGGTGCCGGCATCATCCCAGCCGTTGGGTCTTACCGGTGTAATAATGGCATCACCCGGCTCCTCCTGGAGGTCAAAATAGCCCTGCCAGCCAAACATCAGCGAGCGGAATGAGGCATATACGGGGGCCAGGATATTGGGCAGATCTCTTTCCGTAGGTTTGAAGGAGGTGGAGAGCACTTCCGAGAATACCTCTTCATCCAGGTTGGTACAGGAGCTCATCCCCCCGCCTACAAACATACAGGCAGTGAGGGCATATACATATATCTTTTTCATGTCTTTCTTCATTTGAATTCGGTTTCGGGAATTTGTTAATTAAAATGAAACATTTAATCCCAGGGTGTACGTACGCGTGTTCGGGTATTTATCCCGGTGGTCAATGCCCGGTGCAAAGGTGAAATCACCGGTATAGCTCACCCCTTCAGGATCAATACCTTTGTAGCCGGTGAAGGTCAGGAAGTTCAGAACAGACCCGTAAACTCTCAGGTTATTGATTCCCTTTATGGCTTTGGCAGGAAGGGTGTAGCCCAGGGTTACGTTGTCCAGCTTAAGATAATCTCCTTTTTCGATATAGTGGGATACGTATACCAGGTCATTCTTAAGTTCTTTGCCATATACCGGATCATAAGCGGTTTTCAGCACGTTATACGCTTTGTTTACCGGGTTTTCATAATAGAGCCGTTGCATGTTCAGGATATCATGCCCGAATGCCCCGCGGAAGTTCACCGTCATGTCAAAGCGCTGATAGTTCAGGGTGTTATTCCATCCCAGGAGGAATTTCGGAATACCATTGCCGTAGAACTGGCGGTCAGCCGGAGTAGCCTGGGCAATAGGGATCACTTCGCCGTTCTGGTTTTCTACCAGCCATTTGCCGTTGTCGTCTACTCCTACGCTTTTGAGCACAAAGAACTGCCCGATAGGTCCGCCCACCTGTACGCGGTGTGTGCTTACCTGAATAGGCTCCCCGGTATGGCCGGCATCAAAGAAGGGAGAAGTTACCTCGAACTGATCATTGGAAAGATCAATCAGCTTATTCTTATTGGTAGAAAAGGTGAGGTTGGTGTTCCACTGGAAGCTTTTATTTCGTACGGCATTGATATTCAACAGGAATTCAAGTCCGGAGTTTTCCATGGATCCCGCATTCAGCATCATATTGCTGGTCAGGTAAGGCGGAACCGGCACGCTGAAGTTGTAGAGCAGGTCATTCACGGTACGGGTATAGTAGTCTACCGAACCTCTGATTCGGTTTTTAAGAATTCCGAAATCCAGACCGATGTTCCATTCTGTTTTCTTTTCCCAGCGCAGATCAGGGTTAAAGTTACGGGCCGGAATAAAGCCGGGAACCCATTTGCCGCCGATGAAAGCCCCCTGGCTCTGGGCAAAGTTATAGCTGATCTGCGACTGGTACGGGGAGGAGGCAATGGTACCTGTTACACCCACACCGGCCCTTAGCTTAAGCTGGGAAATGGTGGAGCCGGAGCGCAGGAATTCTTCATTGGCGATATTCCAGCCGAGGGAGAAGGCAGGGAAAGTACCCCATTGGTTGTTTTCCCCGAAAGTGGAAGAACCTTCGCGTCTTACACTGGCCATTACCATGTATTTGTCGTTAAAAATATAGTTCACCCGGGCAAAGAAACCGGCCAGCTGCCATTTGCTCTTATAGCTTCCCATGGTAGCCAGACCCCTCTGCAGCGCTGTACCGGCCTCGATCCGGTTATAGGAATAGGCGTCTGTGGGAAAGTCAAAGTTATAGACGTTGAAAGATTCGCCTGTATAGTCCTGCCAGCTGTAGCCGCCCAGCAGAGTCACCCGGTGCCGGTCAAATGTCTTCATGTAATTGGTGGTCAGCTCCAGGAGGTTCTCTGTTCCTGCTCCCGTAGAACGGTTGGCCGTGCCGTTCAGGTTGTTTTTGGTGGTGTTCACGTGCCGGAAAGTAGTGGAGTTTCCGTAGATATTATCTGTCTGTACGCGTGAAGCCATCATTTTGAAGCTGAGGTCTTTGATGGGGCGGTAGTCTACTGACCCGCTGAAACGTGCTTCCTTGCTTTTGTTATCATTGATGGTTTCATGAATGATGCCCAGGGGATTATCATACATGTAGGCATTGCTTTCCTTCCAGGTGCCGTCAGCGTTTTGGATAACGTCTGTCGGGTTACGGATCATGGCCTGCCTCCATGCCCATCCTCCGGCGCCGCCCTGGTTGGATCTGGCAGAGGTATTGATAACCTGGATATTGGTTTTTACTTTTCCGTCAAACATTTCGTGGTTCAGATCGGCGCGAAGCGAAACCCGCTGCTGGCCGGTTTTGATCATGATTCCCTCCCAGTCACGGTAGTTCAGCGATCCGGTGAAGTTGGTTTTATAGTTACCGCCGAAGAAAGCCAGGTTATGGTTCTGGCTAACCGGGTTCTGAAGCACTTCATCAATCCAGTTAGTGCTTCCGCCCAGGTCTTCATAGGCATATCCCTGGGAAATGAGCCGCCGGTAGTCTGAAGCATCCATCATTTCCGGTTTCCGGAAGATACGTTGCTGGTTAACATAGGTATTGTATTCCACGGTAGCCCGGTTGTCCGCGTTTTTGTTTTTGCGGGTAGTAATCAGGATCACTCCGCCGGTAGCCCGTGTACCGTAAATAGCAGCTGCGGAGCCGTCTTTCAGTACATCGATAGATTCAATGTCTTCCGGCGCCACGGTGGTGATATTGCCGGGAACACCGTCTACGATCACCAGCGGATTTTGGGAGCCGTTGATAGAGTTAAGTCCCCTGAGGTTGATCTGGGTAGTGGCATTGGGGTCGCCGCTGGGCGTGGTAATCCGTAAGCCGGCTACCTTTCCCTGGATCAGCTGGGCAGCATCACGGACAGTGCCTTTCAGGAAATCTTCTGATTTTACACTGGCCACCGAGCTGGTGATATCGCCTTTTCTCTGTGTACCGTAACCTACCACCACCAGCTCATCAAGGGAGTTGCCCCCGGTTAAAGTAATGTCAAGTGTTCTCTGATTGGCCAGGGCAATTTCTGTTTTGTCATAGCCGATGGCAGATACCACCAGAACCGCATTTGCCCCGTAACGGATAGAGAATTTTCCTTCGGCATCTGTGTAGGTATGGGTACTGGTATTTTTAATACCCACCATAGCTATTTCGATGGGTTTTCCTTCCTGGTCCTTGACGGTACCCGTTAAGGTAGTCTCCTGGGAAAACGCTGTCCAGGGGAGCGCCATTAAGAACAGGAGCAGGCAAACTGTAAGGTTTTTGTTCATAGTAAAAATTTTTTAGGTTAATTGAATCGAACCCGAATGGTTTGAGTTGAACAAAATTCCTTGAAAATGGTGAGGCTTGCTCTGCGCATTTTAACCAATGAATACCAAAATTTAACAGCAACTTAATATTGTAAAGTTGCTGTTTTATAGGAGGTTAAGATGTGCGCAGGAATGGTTAAAATCTGTTTTCTTCCCCGGTAGGGTTCAGCGGTTGACCCAAAGCCGGATATTCCGGAAAGTACCGAAGCCGGTGACATTGTTATTGGAGGCCTGGAAGAGGCCCACGGTCAGCGGGCCACCGGAGAGTTCCGGGTTGATAACCGGGGAGCCGGGCAATTCCACCCAGTTTTTACCGTCATGGCTCGCCCGCAGGTAGAAGGTGTCTCCCGTTTTCTGGATTTGCAGAAAGGGCATGTAGTTCCAGGCAGCCCCGTTGTTTTTCTGGGTTCTTCTGCCGTTATGGGTGTGGGTAGTCATATTGCCGATATTCCAGCCGGTGAGTATGGTGTTCTGAAGATGGTTCTCTTTCAGGTGGCCGGGATTCCTTATCATGATGCCTGCTTCAGCAGAAGTATTCCGCTTTTCCCGGAGGCCCACCAGGTCACTGAGTTCAGCGGTAAAGGTAAAGTCACCTTCTACCGTTTTATACAGGAAAGGCCCTTTTTTGCCGTGCCCGCTCCAGGAAGAATGCACCGACTGAAGCCGGATGCCGTTATTTTCCTGCCGGATATCCGCCTGAAGCGTATCGGTATCGGAATAGACCAGGTGGTCTGTCCAGAATTCCGTTTTTTCTCCGCGAAGCAGATCTTTGTCGCTGCCCAGGTCAGGAGAAAGCAGGATGCGCTGCGGCAGTTGTCTGTTGAAATCCGCTTCTTCGCTGACATTCCCGTGCAGGTTGCGGATCTTTACAGTAAAAGGAGCCGCAGGATCGGCCTGCTGAAAAAGGTAATGCGGTTTATTGATCCACCCGCTGCTGTTTTTTCCATTGGAGAAATAATAGCGGAGACCGGGCCGGGTAGGGCCGTTCCAGACCGCCAGGATCTGGCCGGGCTCACTTTCTGCTGCTTTTATAAGAGCATTGTCCATTGCCGGCAGCGTTTTGCCCTTTTGCCAGATGGTGTGAAGATTCCGGTCTCCGGAGATGATCCAGCGGCTCACAGCCGTATGGTTCAGGCTGAGCCCGGAGAGAGGAAGAGTGCCTTTCCGGGGTATGCCGTTTACGGTAAAGCTGCCGGAACCGTTTACCGTGACCGTGTACCATTCTCCCGGCTTATCTTCTTTTTTCAAAATCTGTAGCCTGTACAGGTCAGACAGGCCGGAGACGGGGGAGGCCTGGAAGGTAAGGTGAGCCGCCGGGTGAGCTGACAGGCAGGCCAGCGCATCAGGGTCAATGCCCCCGGGAAAGATCACACTTTGCCTGCCTTTAAAATCGGTTGCCCGGGCAGGGGTACCTGTTCCGCCCTTTGTTCCGCGGTTGGGCCAGGGCTGAGTCGTATGGTAGTCAAGGTCGGTAGCGGAAAAATACCAGGGCGGGGCCTCAGCGGAATTTTCCGGCAGGAAGATATCTTCTTTTTCCAGCGCCCGGTCATACACTTTCAGGGCAGCAATGGCTCCGTCAAAGAAGTTTTCACGAAGGAAATCCGTACCCAGCAGGAAGTGTTCTGCTTTTCTGACGAATAACATTTTATTGGTTTCGCTGACCAGCCCGCCGTCTACCCATATTTTTTCCAAATAACCGTCAAAAGTGATTGCAATGCGATGCCATTTTCCGGCTTCCGGCAGTTTTTTATAGGGCATGTCCGGCCAGGCACCGTGAGTGATGGCCCCTTTGCCGGGATCAGCACCGTAACCGAATTCGGCCAGGGTGATGTCATGACGGCCTGAAGACCACGACAGGAAGGGTTCATGCCGCCCGATCTCCGGATTGAGCACGTCAAGCACCACGGTATAGCTACTGTTTCCGGAGAGGGAAGCGGGCACCCGGAAGTCGGAAATGAAGTGGTTATTATCTGTAATGACAAAGCATTTTTTTCCCTGGATGACATCGGTATAAGCCGCCTGCGCGGAACGGAAGGCTCCTTTGAGCTCTCCCTGGTTAGGAATCTCTTTCACGGATTCGCCGGGAAGCCGGCCGGTGGCGCTGAGATCGATCAGAAGGCCTTTTTGTGCCGGTTTTTCCGTAGCTTCCTGCCGGTCTGAGGTATAGAATTCGCCGTCTGCTTTTTCTGCATAAACTTTGACATTCCAGATTCCTTTAGGGAGGCCGGGGACCTGGGTGTCAAAAATATGAATCCGGATATGCCGCATCCGGGCATTGCCGAAATCGGCCAGCGGACTGCCCCAGCGCCGGTTATTTCTTTTGTCCGCATAGGTTTTCCAGCTTTTGCCGTCTTCGGAATATTCAATAAGATATTCATAGTACCAGGTAGCGTATTCAAACTGGGTAAGAATGGTTCTGACCTGACGTACTTCTCCAAGGTCTATCTGCAACCAGGCCGGGTTCATGTTGTCACGGGCTCTCCAGAGCGTGCCGTTGTTGTCGTCAGCTGCAAAGCAGGCACGGAAGTCGGCGCTGTATTCTGAAGAGGCCGTTACGGTTTTGCCGGAAGCCAGGTTGGTGTAGGGGAGTGTATTTTTTGCCAGGAACCCAATGCCTTTGTGTGTGGGGATGATGTTAATGATATCACCCTTCTCATCAAAGACCATTTTATCGGCCGCGAGCTGGCGGTGGAATCCGCCTCCGGAATTCGGGTTATTGTGCCGGTGATATACGATATAATATTGGTTACCTTCCTGCAGAATGCTGTGGTGCCCCGGCCCGTGAACACTGCCGTCTTCATTGGTTACCAGTACAGGATTATGCGCCGGGTATTCGTACGGGCCGAAAGGTCCGGAAGTGCTTTTTACATACTGTACCCGGTAGGTATGATCTTCGCAGCGCCCGGAAGAATACATCAGGTAATAAATCCCGTTTCTTTTGAACATGAAAGGAGCTTCAAAGAAGTCTTTGGCCACTGTATTGGGAATGAGCTCTACCCGGGAGAAAGTTTTCATGTCTTTGTTCAGGAGGCCCACGGCACAGCCGTGGTTGGGGTAAATGCCCCAGGTACCCCAGAACATATACAGGCTGCCGTCGTCATCGGTAAATGTCTGGGCATCGAGAGTGATGACTCCGGGAATCATGTAGTTGGGAATGACCGGCGAGTCGTCGGGATTCATGGGTGTCCATGGCCCGACGGGCTGATCAGAGGAGGCGCCGAATATTTCTACCGGCTGGCTGTAATAGAGGTAGTAGCGGCCGTCGTAGCCACGTGTCATGTCCGGAGCCCAGTACCAATGCGTATCGGGCCAGTTCATGGGCTTAAGCGACCAGTTAACAAAATCTTCAGATATCCATACCTGCGAGGGGCCTGCCCCCCAGCCGTTTCCGTCGGTAGTGGCAAAAAGATAATAGGTGCTCCCGATCTTTTTGACAGTGGGGTCGGCGAAATAACCCGGAACCAGCGGATTAAAGAGGCCGGGTTGCTGGTGGCTTTTCAACTCCTGGGAAAATACGGCTGAGGAAATCCCCAGCAGGAAAATCAGAACAGCCCTTGTCATCGGGAGAAATTTGCTGATACAAATATAAGCCCGGAGAAAAAGCAGGATGCTCATGTTTTAACCATTCACGTGTGGATTTTGACCGGGCATCCGGCACAGTCCCTTTACTTTCCTGAAAGGTGCTTTTTGGTATTAAAGTAATGGAGGATCCCTTCCATCACGCCTTCGGCAAGAGGAGTGGAAGCGAAATAAACATTGGGGTTTTCTTTCAGAACTACCAGTTCAGGACTGTGATTGCTTACCACTATGCCGTTGGTGCGTCCTCCCAGCATGCCCAGGTCGTTTCCGCCGTTACCGGAAACCAGGAAATTCCGGATGTCTTTTTTCCATTTATAACCCAGGTAATGAAGCGCTTTGCCTTTTCCGGCCCGGGGCGGAACGAGGTCAAGATGATGATTATCGGTAAGAAACAGTTTAGCACGTAAGCGGTGGCGGTCAATGAGGTGATACATGTCGGCCAGCTGGTCGTCACCGAAATCTTCGTTAACGTAGTAGCTTAATTTAAAGGGTGTTTGTGCTTCCTCTTCCTGTAACCGGATGCCGGGATAGTCTTTCAGCAGTTCTTTCAGCTTCTCACGGTTCCACTGAAACCGGATATGTTTTTCCCAGCCCCGATCGGGCAGGAAATCCGGAGTATAATATATCTCGGTACCTACCGAACAGATAAAGATATCAGCGGAAGCAAGGAGAGGGTGCATTTTCAGGGCTTCGCGGGTCATGGCCACATTCCTGCCGGTAGACAGGCCGAAGATGATTTGATTTTCTTTAAGGTATTTTACGAGCTCAGGCAGGCCGGGAGCATCTTTCCCTTCAATGAGGGTTCCGTCGAGATCGGAGATAAAAAATACGGAAGTTTTGAGCAGTCGGTTTCCCCAGGCTGAGCTTTGTGCGGGAACCGCACTTTCTTCCTCGTGCAGGGAATTCAGCAGGCGGATGTAGCGGTCAGCGTGAGCTGCCCAGGAATAGGTTTCCCGGCTGCTGATAATTCCGTTCCGGGAATATTCATCCCAGATGCCCTGGTCAGAAATGATCTTTTTAAGGGCATGGGATATGTCTTCCGGTACGTCTACATTGACCAGTATCCCGTTCCGGGCATTTTCGACTATTTCTTTGGGGCCGCCGGTAGGGGAGGCTAACACAGGCAGCCCGGAGGCGGCGGCTTCAACGATGGTCAGCCCGAAGTTTTCACCCGGCGTGGCATTGACAAAAACACCTTTTTTTCGGGCGGCGACCCGGTAAATCTCGGGCACTTCATGATAAGGGTCATTTTTCTTTGGAATTGCCATTTTGCCATAGAGATCATATTTGTCCATCAGCAGAAGCAGGTTGGTCAGGGTCTCCTGCTCATCGGGAGACATAAGGCTGATGTCTTTCCGCACTCCGGCAAAAATAGCCAGGTTGGCCATGGTCTGGAGCTCTTTGTCCTGGCCATAGCTGGTAATGATAGTCTCAAAGTTTTTACGTTTGTCGGCTCTGCCGATAGAAAGAATAAGTGGCTTTTCAGGCGCAAAAAGAAAGCGTTCAATTTCTGAATTTATCCTTAAAAGGGCCAGTTCCTGCTCGGTGGTCATGCTAAAGCCCGGCATCGCCGCTTTATAGTAAGGGTGGAAAATGCTATGGTTGATACCGGGAGGAATCACTGTAAATTTTGCGGAAGCCCTGTTTTCATAGTTACGGTATTGCGAATCCATCTCATACCGGGTACTTATGATCACGGCATCAGCCGTCTTCAGGGTTTCTTCCTCCTCGAGAATCCGTTTTCCCATATTGAAACGGGCATTTATCTTTTCCGAACCAAGTCCTTCCCTGAGCAGGATCTCCTTTTTATTCCTGCCCAGCGAATGGCCTGTGGCAATGAAAGAGGCATTGAAGACTTTGCTGAGCTCACGGGCAATATAGTTGCCGTCGGCATAATGACCGTGCATCACATCCGGTATATCATTCTGTGTTTCGGTAAAACGGATGGTTTTGTCAATAAACTCATCGAGGTGATTCCAGAGCTGCTCTTTTTCACGATACTGCAGGCCGCCGCACTGAATCCGTATGATCCGGGCTTTTTCATTGACCACTTCAATGTCTTCCGAATAGGCCGGAGAAACCCGTTTATCCGCAATTTTGCGGGTAACAAGATCTACTTTCCGGATGGCCGGATGTACGGAGAGGGCTTCCAGCAGTTCCAGGACATATTTTACCTGTCCGCCCGTGTCTTTGTCGCGGCCGATCTCTGCATTTTTATAACGAATCAGGCCGTGAGGACTGAAGAGTTGTACATAGTATTGCATAGCTATGATTTTGGTGAATACCCACCGGGAGCCAGATAAGAACGGGGAGGTGTGACCTCTCAGAAATAAAAACGGGATTGAAAGAACATTTGCCCTCAGAAGGCAGAACTGACAACGGGATGGCCCCGGATTATTACAAAGTTAAGCAATTTCGGGGAGAAAGAGAAGCATAAGGACAGAATTATTGCCTTTATAGCACCTGTTTACCGGAGAACAGAGTTGTTCCCCGGCGGCGGTTCGGGGGGATAAAAGGTCAGACTAAAAAAGGAAGCTGCCTGAAGAGCAGCGGTTCTTAGGCCGTATAAAGCTGTTTGAAAAGTGCGTAAAATACCATGTGTTTAGGAGAGGACATATGAAAAGGTATACAAGCGGCCCCGGAAACACCACATCAATCGATGTACTTTCAGACAGCCTCCTCTGTTCAGGATACATTTTTGATATACCTGTTAAGATAGTCTTTCGGGGAAGTGCCTGCCACACTTTTGAATACCCTGTTAAAATTGGCAATACTGTTAAAACCGCAGCTGTAGGCTACTCCTGAGATGTTATCAAAGCTTCCGCTGGTGAGGTTCCTGCAGGCTTCGGTCACCCGGAGTTCATTCAGAAAAGTGACAAAAGTAACGCCGGTGTGTTTTTTGAAATAGCGGCAAAAGGCCTGAGGGGTAAGGTGGGCCGCTGCAGCCACATCGTCCAGCGTAAGCGGGTTTTTGTAATTTTTCAGTACATAATTATAGATTTTGCTCATTCTCAGGCCTTCTCCTTCAGAGATGGCCTCGTTGCTGAGCGGGGCCAGCTGCCCGGGCTTGGGCTCCATTTTGCAGAAGGCACGCAGGAGGTGCAGAAAATGGATGATCTGGTCAGTATGCGCCGCTTTCTGAATCTTCAGCATTCTCTTGGCAATAAAAGGCGTATAACGTTCAGGTACTTTGAAGCCGCCGCGGTATTCCTTAATGAAAGAATGGAAGGGCCGCAGCTCAGGCAGGTTCAGCAGGGCGTTTAAAGAGCCGTCAGGATCATAAAAAACAGAAAGTGTATGTACCTCTTCCGTATTGTCTGCTGACTGCCCCCGGAAGACATGGGATTGCTGCGGTGCAATCAGGAATATATCGTTATCGGAGAAGTCGTGGAAATGATTATCCACGATAAGTGTTCCGTTTCCTTTGATGATCCATATGAGCTGAGCTTCCTTGTGCCGGTGAAGATACGGATAGAACTGGGGAATTTTATCTTCCTGTACAAGAACAGACTTGTCGGGTGTGACCGGGATAGTGAACTGTAAAGGCTTCATATTTTCTTAAGATTCGGTTGAATTTCTAATATAAATTTAGCGTAAATTAACATGATGTCCAAATTTTGCATACTATCCTGTTAAAATACGCGCATAATATGTTAAAAATAATCGTTAAATTATATCGAATTGTGTAAAAACGACGCAAATTGACTTATTCAGAAGAAAATTCCGCAATTTCTTATTTGTTTAAAATAAGGATAGTGCAGATGCTCAAAAGAGGAGGTAAATATTGGGGCAGCTGAATTATGCCAACCCCAGGGCCACCTCCATCATATTATTAAAAGTCTTTTCTCTTTCTTCCTGGCTGGATGCCGAGCCCGTGAGGATATTGTCACTTACCGTAAGAAGGGAGAGTGCATTCACGCCGAAGCGGCAGGCCATGGTATAAAGAATCTCCGTTTCCATATCGATGCCCAGGATCCCGTGCTTTTTCCATATGTCCCAGCGATTGGGCTCCAGGTCATAGAAGGTGTTGGTGCTGAAGACCGTTCCCGGATGTACCCGGATATCCAGTTCCCGGGCAATTTCATATGCCTTCAGCAATAAATCAAAGCTGGCCGTGGGGGCAAAATGCTGGCTTTTGAAAAGAGCGGTATTGGCATCTGAGTCGCCGGATGCCCCGGTAACCAGTAGCACCTGGCCGAGGTCAAGGTCTTCCTGGATAGAACCGCAGGTGCCTACCCGGATGAGGTTTTTGCACTGGTAGGTGTTGATCAGTTCGTGGATGTAGATGCCGGCACTGCCCATGCCCATCCCGGTGCCCTGGATAGAGACCCGCCGGCCTTTATAGAGCCCGGTAAAGCCAAACATGTTCCGGACCTTGTTATAGCACACCACGTCGGTGAGGTAGTTTTCTGCTACAAATTTTGCCCTCAGGGGATCTCCGGGCAGGAGTACTGTTTCGGCGATTTCGCCCACATTTGCTTCTAAATGGATGCTTCTCATAGATTTTATTTTTGGGCCTGGCCCAGGTTATTAAGATAGAAGTTAAAAACTAAAAGTTAAAAGTTATGGAAGCATGTTCCTTAATTTTTAGTTTTTCACTTTTTTACGCTCCGTACGGAATCCAGATATTTTTCACTTCACTGGCTTTCCGCAGGAACTCCTTTTCGAGCGGATTGTTGAGCCAGTCGTAATGTTTACCGTAATTCACCCATGATCTTTTCATGGAATCGGCTGACAGCAGCTCTACATTTTTGCTTCCTTCACCGGTGCCGAAATACCAGATCCCTTCCACATCATAGTGCCTGGCCAGCTCGCCGGCAAGCACTTCTTTAGGCCCTGTAATGATATTTACCGTTCCTCCGGGTACATCTGACGTATCCAGGATCTGGTAAAAATCAGTGGCGGAAAGAGGAGAGGGTTCCGAAGGGATTACCACTACACTGTTTCCCAGGGCAATGGCCGGGGCTATGGTGCTTACCAGGGCCAGCAGGGGGAATTCATCGGGACAAACAATACCCAGTACTCCCAGCGGCTCGTTCATGGCGAGGGTGACATGGCGTGAAACGGTAGAGTGAACGCGGCCGTCGTATTTGTCGGCATACGCGGCATAGGTAAATATTCTTTCCAGGGAACGACTTACTTCCAGCGCTGCATCCTTGACAGAATAGCCGCTGGCTTCCACAAGCCGTTCTTCAAATTCTCTTTTCCGGGCCGAAAGGTTCTCGGCCATATAGTAAAGTACCTGTGCACGTGCATGGCCGGTAGTTTCGGCCCACTTTCCGTTTGCCTGTGCTGCCTCTACTGCGTTACGGATGTCCTTCCGGGAACCTTCTCCTACTTCTCCCACCGCCTGCCCGCCGGGGGTCAGCACCGGCAGGCTATAGCCGTTATCCGGACGCGACTGCTTCCCGCCGATATACATTTTAGGGGTACGGTCCAGGCCGTCCCCGGTTATTTTCACATTACCGGAAGTTTTAAAGGCAAAGGTTTTGTCAGCAAAAGCTTTCTCTTCTTTCGGCTTTACATATTCCATGAGGCCTTCCCGTCCGCCCTCACGGCCAAAGCCCGACTCACGGTAGCCTCCGAAACCGGAAGAGGCATCAAATACATTGGTGGTATTGATCCATACGGTCCCGGCCTTGATTTTAGGCGCCACGTCCAATGCCAGGTTGATGTTCTCCGTCCAGAGGCTGGCAGCCAGGCCGTAACGGGTATTATTGGCCAGCCTGATGGCTTCCCCGTGACTGCGAAAGGTCATGGCCACCAGAACGGGCCCGAAAATCTCTTCCTGTACAATGACCGAAGCGGGAGATACATTCAGGAAAAGGGTAGGCGGAAAGAAGCAGCCGCCGGAAGGAATATTTTCAAGCTGCCAGACCTCACTGCCTTCATTCTTTCCTTTTTCCACAAAAGAAGAAATGGTTTTGAGCTGTTCCGGACTTATAATGGCTCCCATATCCACACCTTTGTCGAGCGGACTTCCCACCACAAGCTTCTGAAGGCGGATTTTCAGTTTTTCATACAATACTCCTGCGATGCTTTCCTGGGCCAGCAGGCGCGAGCCGGCACAGCACACCTGTCCCTGGTTAAACCAGATGGCATCTACAACCCCTTCCACTACGGAATCAAGGTCGGCATCTTCAAATACGATGAAGGGTGATTTTCCGCCCAGCTCCAGGGAAAGTTTTTTCCCGGATCCGGCCGTATTTTTCCGGATGATCCTGCCTACTTCGGTAGAGCCGGTGAAGGCTATTTTCTGTACCCCGGGGTGATTTGCGAGCGACTCGCCCACGCTTCCGTGGCCGGTGACAATGTTCACCACTCCTTTGGGAAGGCCTATATTCAGGCAAATCTCTGCAAAAAGCAGAGCAGTGAGGGAGGTCTGTTCTGCCGGCTTCAGCACCAGGGTGTTTCCCATAGCCAGTGCCGGTGCTATTTTCCAGGAAAGCATCAGCAGGGGGAAGTTCCAGGGGATAATCTGGCCCACTACCCCGATCTCCCTGTAATCTTTCAGCTCGGAGTCCATGAGCTGAGCCCAGCCGGCATTGTGGTAAAAGTGACGGGCCACCAGCGGGATATCGATGTCGCGGGTTTCGCGGATAGGCTTCCCGTTATCCAGCGACTCCAGCACGGCAAACAGGCGGGAATGTTTCTGGACCTGGCGGGCCAGGGCATAAAGATATTTCGCCCTTTCGTGGCCGCCGGCCTTCACCCATTCGGGCAGTGCCTTCTGAGCCGCTTTTACGGCAGCATCCACATCGTCGGGAGAAGCTTCCGCCACCTGGGCTAGGGTCTCGCCCGTGGCCGGGTTAACAGCGGGAAAGCTGTCTTTCTTCGCCACCCACTTTCCGTTAATGTACAGTCCGAAGCTACGGTGGTGCTTATCGAGGAACTCCATTGCATTCTTGTCGCTTTCCGGGGCCGGGCCATACTCCATAGTCTCAAATATATCTTTTACTGTCATTCTCTGTTCACTGTTAGTTATTCACTGTTAGCTGTTACGCCATTGCGTGCCGGTATCCTGCAGAATAACGGCCTGTTACATAATGTTCAAGCTGACGTTCTATATCGCCCAAAAGGCTGCTTGCTCCAAACCGGAACAGCCGGTTGCTGAGCCATTCATTTCCCAGCTCTTCCTTGATCAGGATCAGGAAATCAAGCGCCTGTTTTGCTTTCTGTATTCCGCCGGCCGGTTTATACCCGATCCTGGCTCCTGTCAGGGCATGGTAATCGCGTATAGCCCTGACCATTACCAGGCTGACAGGCAGGGTGGCATTGACCGATTCTTTTCCCGTGCTGGTCTTGATAAAATCAGACCCTGCCATCATGCTTACCCACGAGGCTTTGGCTACTTTGGTGAGTGTAGGAATTTCTCCCGTGGCCAGTATGGTTTTCATGTGGGCGTCGCCGCAGGCTTCCCGGCAGAGCCTGATCTCCCGGTAGAGTTCTTCCCATTTATTGTTGATGACGAGCTCCCGGCTGATTACAATATCAATCTCCGTGGCGCCGGCCTCTACGGACCTTCGGATTTCCTCCAGTTTCTGTTCGAGTGAGATCTTCCCGGCCGGAAAGCCGGTAGATACGGCGGCTATGGGAAGGCCACTGTTGCCCAGGGCATTCCGGGCATCAGCAATCATATTGTGATAAACGCAAACAGCACCTACGGTCAGGTGGGGGAAGCCCAGCGCTGCCAGGATGTCGGCACGTACGGGATTCAGCGCTTTGGCGCAGAGGCGCTGTACATTTCCGGCGGTGTCATCGCCGGAAAGTGTGGTGAGATCAATGCAGGAAACAGCCCTGAGCAGCCACGCCGCCTGGTATTCTTTTTTGACAGTTCTGCGGCCCGGGAGCGATGCCGCCCTGCGCTCTACAGCAGAGCGGTTGATATTCAGGTTATCGAAATACTCCGGATGAAAGGGAAGCCCTTCGTTCCGTTTTTCGTTGGAATTCATACGAGAGAAACGTTAAAATAAACGGTAAGAAAGATAAATCTTTCGGCATGCACAAAAAAACATTCAAAAATAAGTTTACTTTTACGAAAAATGAATCACTATAAGTGTGGCTGAAAAAGAGTTGTCCCCGTTTTTTGACAGCTTTGGAAAGTTTTCCGTTTAATTGATCTTATTCCCATTTAATAAAAATGTAGGGGGAATGGCTTGCTAGTTCACGGAAATCTTGCTTGATTTGTAAAATTAAAATAAATATGTCTATGAAAAAGATTATTTCATCACTTCTTTTTTCGGTTTTGATCTTAAGCGGAGCGAGTGTTTCCGCGCAGTTTGACAAAGGAGATAAATTATTAAATGCCGGTATCAACCTGGGCGGTACTTACGGCGGCGGCGGCGTGGGTGTCGGCGGTTCTTTTGAGGCCGG
>JBEBRR010000066.1:0-20704 GCA_040394735.1 Leadbetterella byssophila | reverse complement strand
ATTCAAGACAAAGATAATTCCAGCAGCCGATGCATCCTTTCACCCGGCGAAAAGCGGATCAGCAGCTCTTTTTTGGGGATTTCGTCATCAGGCTCTGCCCATTTCCATTCTTCACAGGCGGCGTCCAGGAGGTCGAGTAGGGTCAGGATCTTGCTTTCATTCCATTCTTTTACCAGGAAATTATCGGACTGCGTGAAGTAGATCAGGATTTTCTCATTTTCCATCCACGAGAGGTCGTTGATCATTTCATCGAATGAGTCCAGGTTAAATCCGAAATAGTCGGGAAACCCGAAAACTCCGGCCATGGTTTCGTAAAACTCCCGCAGGGTAGTCGTTTTTGAAGCGTCGATCTCTGCGATGTCAAAATTCTCCGGTAATTCTTCCGGGCGGGCGATGGCTATGTTTTTCATCGGGATATGTTTAGTTCCGGGCAATGAGTTCCGAAGGGGATTGTGTATGGCCGTTTCATCTTATTTGAACAAAAGAATAGTAATGATCTTTTGTATAATGGGCGCTTTTGTCATCACCGGTTACCAGCCGTTCGGCACCCCGGTTCCGGCCCTCTTTTTCAGGGTTTACGTCCCATTCGCGGTAATTGATTTTCTTTTGGGTTATTTTGTTTTTGTCAGGAAGACGTTTTTCATAATTGCCGAAACGTCTGCCGCCGACGTATCCTTCCGGTGCTTTGCCGTGCATGTCGATATAGGCCAGGACCTCATATACTCTGGCCGGAACACCCGGCTGCAGAGAGATCGTTTCCCGGGAAGAGAACCCTACGGATTCTGTTAAGGTCCTGCTGCCCTTATAATACCCGAAATAGTAGAAGAGCCCGAGCGCCAGAAGAAACAGGATGCTTTTTACAAGATTTTTATTCAATGCCGCTGAGAGTTTTGAACAAAAATAATGCACGGGATGGCAAATCATGTAACCGGGAGAAAATTTGCTATAAAAAAGCTCACCACATATGCAGTGAGCCTTTCCTATTTTACAGCCTCATTAGAATCTATTCGTCGTAATTGAACACCACCACCGGGATGGTTGCGGCATTGATCATTCCGCGGGTTTGCGAAGGGTCAATGATGCCCTCAAAGAAGCCCCGCTTCCGGGTGGTGACAAAAAGAAGGGTGATTCCTTCTTTCTCAATGAATTCCGCAATGCCTTTTTTGTAAACGTCCGCGGCAAAGTTTTTATAGACATATCCTCTTCTTCCGAAGTCTTTGTCGATAGATTCCCTGAATTGCTCGTTAGGGTTAACATCCAGAGGAAAATCTTCAATGATATGTCCGATGATCAGGTCATGATCGGAATATTTCCGCCAGTCCAGAGCCTTCGCCAGGTGCCTTTTTTCATTGAACTCCAGCTTGGAAGCATAGCAAAGCCGCCCGAAAATATCACCGGAGAATTCTTCCGGGATCACCAGAAGAGGCGGTTCAATATGATTGATCAGGTTCTGGGCGGTAGAGCCGATGAGCCGGTCAAGGAAGGTACGGTGACCGGTTTTGCCGATCACTACCATATCCACATCCTCTGTTTCATTGATGGTAGAAATAATATCTTCAAAGGAAATGATATAGTCAGCCGTGAGTCCGCGGTTCTCATCCAGTTCCACGAGCTTCCGGAGACGGTCTTCTGCTTCGGTTTTCAGGTCATCAATAGTATCGTTGACAAAGGAAGAAGTCACCATGGGGTCTACCACGGGCAGGGTCACAATATGAAGATAAGTGAGCTTGCGCGAGGTGATCCGTGCTATTGAACGGGCATATCCAGCGGCGTTTTCCGCTCCTTTCGAGAAATCTGTGGCTATTAGAATACGTTTCATGATATTTTATATTTGAGAATAAAATTAGAAATTGTTCCTGATACAAAAACTGACAGAGACGTTAAATAATTATGATTATTCTCATATAATATAGTGAATTTAATGGGATTTTAATTTACAGCCCGGATCAGGCCGCACATAATCCGGTAAAAGGTAGTCGTAAACCTTCGAAAATAAATTATCTTTGCACTCCGATACTCAGTACAAATCAATAGCAGATGACTTCACAATCTCAGACGGCCGTTTTATTGCTTCAGGACGGTACCGTTTTTAAAGGAAAAGCACTTGGGAAAATTGGAACTACTACAGGCGAGATCTGTTTTAACACGGGCATGACCGGTTATCAGGAGCTGTATACCGACCCGTCTTATTTCGGGCAGATTATCGTAAACACGACGGCGCACATCGGTAATTACGGTGTGAAGCTGGATACGGAAGAAGAATCAGACAGCATCAAGATCAAAGGAATGGTATGCAACGCCTTTGAGGAAGAATACTATTCGCGTGCCACGGCTGACGGTTCCCTGCAGGATTATTTTGCAAAAAACGGGATTGTCGGTATATCGGACATCGATACCCGCCAGATTGTACGTCATGTACGGGACAAAGGGGTGATGAACTGCCTTATCTCTTCCGAATCGGAAGACATAGAAGCGCTGAAAGCCATTCTGAACGACTGCCCGGATATGGAAGGCCTGGAGCTGAGCTCGGTAGTGAGTACGGCTGAGCCCTATTTCCTGGGTAATCCGGAAGCAAAGACCCGGCTGGCAGTAGTAGATTACGGCTGCAAGCGGAATATCCTGAGAAACTTTACGGAAAGGGATTCTTACCTGAAGGTGTTTAATGCCCAAACCCCCGCCTCTGAAATTATAGCGTGGGATCCTGACGGATATTTTATTTCGAACGGCCCCGGTGATCCGGGTTCCATGCAATACGCAGTGGATACGGTAAATGCCTTGCTTGAAACCGGGAAGCCGCTTTTCGGAATCTGCCTCGGGCATCAGCTGCTGGGACAAACCCAGGGGATCAGCACCTACAAGATGCATAACGGCCACCGCGGGCTGAATCATCCGGTAAAGAACCTGCTGACAGGCCTTTGCGAGATTACTTCGCAGAATCATGGCTTTGCCCTGAAGCCGGATGAAGCCAATCATCACCCGGAGGTGGAAGTGACGCATATCAACCTGAACGATAATACCATTGAAGGAATCCGTCTGAAGAATAAGCCGGCCTTCTCGGTTCAGTATCACCCCGAGGCTGCACCCGGCCCGCACGATGCCAATTACCTGTTTGACCAGTTCCTGGAAATGGTGCGGAAGTAAACCCGATAAGGCATATAAGTACATATAAGATTTACAGTTAGCTTATATGTACCGCAGCGGCGGACCTTTTATATGCCTTGTAGGGTAAACAATAGTTATTATGAACCTCTACAGCACTAATCATATAAGTCCCGATGTGAACTTCCGGGAGGCAATCTTTCAGGGACTGCCCCCCGATAACGGCCTGTACATGCCATCGGAGATTCCGGCATTGCCCCAAAGTTTCTGGGATAATGTGGAGAACCTCAGCTTTAATGAGATGGCTGTAGCAATAAGTGAAATTTTGCTGGGAGACGATATTCCTGAAACAGACCTGGAAACGCTTATCCCCTCAGCGCTGGATTTTGAGGCACCTGCCGTGAAGCTGGCACAGGACCTGTACTGCCTGGAGCTGTTTCATGGCCCCTCCATGGCTTTCAAGGATTTCGGAGCGCGCTTTATGGCGGCTGCCATGTCTTACTTTCTCCGGAAGTCGGGAAATACATTGAATATCCTGGTAGCTACCTCCGGCGATACGGGCGGGGCTGTGGCGCAGGGCTTTTACCAGGTACCCGGTATTTCGGTGACGATCCTGTACCCTAAAGGCAAAGTAAGCGCCATCCAGGAAATGCAGCTCACTACCCTGGACGGAAATATCCGGGCGCTGGAAGTGGAAGGAACTTTTGATGACTGCCAGGCCCTGGTTAAACAGGCTTTCCTGGACGAAGAGCTAAGAAATCAGTATCGTCTGGCCTCGGCCAACTCTATCAATATAGCGCGCCTGATCCCGCAGGCATTTTATTATGTTTCGGCCTATGCCCAGCTGAAGAAGTCAGGGAAGGAAATCGTATTTTCAGTGCCGTCAGGCAACTTCGGAAACCTGACCGCAGGGGTGCTGGCCATGCGCTTGGGGATGCCGGTAAAACATTTTGTAGCGGCGACCAATGTCAATAATGTGGTACCCGAATTCCTAAGAACAGGAGTTTATTCTCCTATTTCGCCGTCTATCTCTACCATTTCCAATGCCATGGATGTGGGAAATCCGAGCAACTTCCCCCGGCTGAAAGCCTTGTTGGGCGATCAGATGAACAGTTATCTGAAAGGATATTTTTATACCGACACACAAACCAGGGAAGCCGTTCTGGAAATTTACCGGAAATACAGCTACCTGGCTTGTCCGCATACGGCGGTGGCTTACCTGGGGCTGCAGGATTACTGCAGGGAAACAGGAGCCGATGTGACAGGCGTTTTCCTGTCTACCGCGCATTTCGGGAAATTTCTGCCGGAAATGGAAGCTATTCTGGGCTTTACGCCGGAAATTCCGGAAAGGCTGGCCCTGAAAGGGGAGAAGAAAACCACCCTACTGGATACTTCATATACTGCATTTAAGACGTATCTTCGTCAAAACCTGATCTGATTTGGATATCCGGGAAGTACATATCACCCGGTATATTACCCCGCTTCGGGAGGGCGGTTCGCTGCCGGCTATTGTAGAGGCAGACGATACATTTTTATATGTACTGAAATTCCGCGGCGCAGGTCAGGGGACCAAGGCTCTGATTGCGGATTTTGCAGGGGGGAAGATAGCCGGTAAGCTGGGCATGAACGTACCTGAAATGGTTTTTGCCCGGCTGGATGACCGTTTCGGCAAAACCGAGCCGGATGAAGAGATCCAGGATCTGCTGAAATTCAGCGTAGGACTGAACCTGGGTGTTCACTATCTGTCCGGTGCCATCACCTTTGATCCGGTACTCCATACAGTAGATGCGGAAACAGCATCGAAGATTGTGTGGCTGGATGCTTTTCTGACCAATGTGGACCGGACCGTCAAAAACACCAATATGCTGATGTGGCATCGGGAGCTCTGGCTGATTGACCACGGGGCATCTTTGTATTTTCACCATAACTGGGACTCCTGGGAAAAGCAGGCCATGAGCCCGTTTAAGCCGGTTAAAGATCATGTGTTGCTGAAATATGCCGGTGACTTACAGGCGGCAGATGCCCGGGCCAGGGAAATGATCACCGAACCGTTCATTGATGAGGTGATTGCGGCTATTCCTTCTGACTGGTTGCTGGAAGAAGAAGACCGGATAGTGTACGGTAATTTCCTGAAAATACGATTAAGGAATTCTGGGATATTTGTAAAAGAGGCTGAAGATGCAAGAAAGGCACTTATATGAATATGCGGTGATCCGGGTGGTGCCCCGCGTGGAGCGTGAAGAATTCTTCAACGTGGGTGTAGTGCTCTATTGTAAATCCCTTGCTTTTTTAAAGGTAAAATATGAAATCAACGAGCTGAAATTTCAGGGCTTTTGTACTGAAATGCAGCTCTCTGACCTGAAAGAATATCTCCATACTTTCAGGAAGATCGCGGAAGGAGGAAAAGAAGCCGGGCCCATAGGCCGCCTTCCTGCTGCCGAACGTTTCCGCTGGCTTACGGCCACCCGCAGCACGGTCATCCAGACTTCGAAAATCCATCCCGGCTTAACCGTTGACCCGGAAGCAAAGCTAGGGCAGCTGTTCAGGGAGCTGGTAAGCTGATTTTGGGAACATTGATGTAAATACGCATCTTTACAGCCGGCTTAACTCATTTTTCAAATCAATCCTGTATATCTATGCATAAAAAGTTTTCGGAAAAGCAAAAATTTAGTTTCCTGGGGATCGGGCTGGTACTGATTATCCTGCTCTTATTTATCGTTACGGGAGCTGTGAGGCAGATTTTCATGGGGATTCCCTTTGGTAACCGGCCGATGAGTGATACGGGAATTGCTCTTCTTACGGGTTTCCTGGGATTACTTCTGCTTACCGCTTACTGCGCTTCGCTGAAGACGGTTATCACAGAAGATGGTATTACGGTCACGTTTTTCCCTTTTATGTGGAGAAAAAAAGTGATCCTCTGGAATAATGTGGAAACAGCTTATGTAAGAGAGTACAGCCCCATCAGGGAATACGGCGGCTGGGGTTTCCGGTGGGTGAATAACGACACGAACAAAGGGAGGAGCAGCAAAGCGCTCAACGTAAAAGGTAACCAGGGACTGCAGCTGATATTCAAAAACGGAGAGCGTCTGATGATAGGTACCCAAAAGCCGTTGGAGCTGGAAATTTTTCTGAAAGAAATTAACCGCGGTCAATAAATACGGTAAAGTTGTGAATCTTTTTATTCTATAGGTTTGGTAGATTTAATAGACTTTGCTACTTTTGCCCTACCATTAAACTGGATTATCATGGGGTATTTCACGATAGCAATGGGGATAGGGCTTATAGCTTATATTATCTACAGGACCTATTCTATTTATAAAATGGACAGGGAAGGGTAATTTTTTCTTTCGTGATTCTTTAGTAAATTTAAAGATTCCTTTACGTTATTTTTTCCGGTAGTTTTTCTTCTGTTTTTACCTTTGGTTAACCGCTCTCCGGGTTACAATCCTCTTTTACCTGAATGAAGAAACTATTTATCCTTTTCCTCTGTCTGTGCTTCTTACGGGCTGAAGCCCAGTATAATTCCTCAAATGCCCATTCGCATAATGATTATTTGCAGGTTCTCCCTTTCAGGCTGGCGTATAAACAGGAGTTCGGTTCAGTGGAAGCCGACTTGTTCCTGAAAAACGACTCCCTTTTTGTCGCCCACGAATACCGGGAGATCAGGCCGGAGAGCACATTTGAAACCTTGTACCTCTATCCGCTTCTGGAGGTGTGCCGCAGCAACAACGGAAGCATTTACCCGGATAAGACAAGATCATTACAGCTTTTGTTGGATCTGAAAACCGGTCATGCTTCTGCTTTGCCGGCGTTAATCAGGCTTCTGGAACCTTACCGGAAGTATTTTTATCCGGAAGGCACAGTCAAAGTGGTTATTTCCGGTCATACGCCGGAACCTGAAAACTTCGTCGGTTACCCGGAATACATTTTCTTTGACGGGAGACCGGAAATAAGCTACACGGACAAGCAACTGGAGAAAATCGGACTGATCAGCCAGTCTTTCCGGAATTACAGCCGTTGGGACGGCAGGATAACACCCGGAGAAGAAGAAAGGCAATTGCTTGCCGCTGTGGTGCAGAAAGTACATGCACAGGGGAAGCCTGTGCGTTTCTGGGCATCGCCTGATCTGCCTGATGCCTGGAAATTCCTGATGAGTATCGGAGTAGATTATATCAATACCGATAAAGTTCAGGAGCTGGGGAAATATCTCTCAGGAACTCACTAAAAACGGGAAAGCAACTTAATCTTTGCCTTCCGGGAGAAATATATCCTCTCCTGACTTTCCGAAAATGATGAACACTCTTCAATGTCCGCACCGTTGAGTGTATATGTTTTCCTTTCTCATTAATGGTTTGGCGGCTTACGGAAATGGCACCGGCCAGATCTTCCTGCGTGCTGTTTTTAATGGCTCGCTGCACTTACAGATTATTCGTCATGGTACATAAAGGTAAAAAAAACAGGGACAGGCGTTGCTGTGCCTGTCCCTGATGAGCGTCTTTTACCGAAACGAACTTTAATTGCCGAAGCCCCAGTCAATTCCTTTCAATGTGGCCGGAACACCTTTCTCGATCCACGGTGCGGCCGGCTTTCCTTTCAGGAAGTGATCAAAGAACTGCTGCTGACGGCGCTGGATATCCTTACGGTTTTGCCGTTGCACCAGGTTGTGGTCGTCACCGTTATAATTCAGCATCCAGACCGGCTTCTGAAGTCTTCTGAGCGCGGTAAACATTTCAATTCCCTGGTACCAGGGCACTGCGCCGTCCTGGTCGTTATGCATGATCACTACCGGTGTTTTTACATTCGGTAAGCGGAACAAAGGAGAGTTCTCTATATACAGCTCAGGCTTTTCCCACAAGGTGGCCCCGATACGGCTCTGGGTTCTTTCGTACTGAAACTGGCGGTTCATACCGCTTCCCCAACGGATCCCGCCGTAAGCGGAGGTCATATTGACTACCGGTGCGCCTGTCCAGGCGGCATCGTACATATCGGTGACGGTAATCAGGTGAGCTACTTGGTAGCCCCCCCAGCTCTGACCCTGGATAGCCATTTTCCCGGCCCATTTGTTCTTTTTCAGCTCAGCCATGCCGGAATTGATATACTCTTCTGCTGATTTTCCGGGATAACCAATGGTATAAATAATATCCGGCGCCAGCACCACGTACCCGTTACTCACAAAATAAGAGATATTCAGCCGGGAAGGGGTAGGGGCAGGGGCCTGGTAACGGTAGAGCCCGTCAGACAGCTTTTCATAGAAATAAGCAATAATGGGGTAGGTTTTGTTGGGATCAAAGTCTTCGGGCTTATACAGGATACCTTCCGCAGCATGACCGTTAGGGGTGGTCCATTTGAAGAGTTCCGCCGTACCCCAGTTGTACTCTTTCTGCTGCGGGTTAGTGGAAGAAAGGCGGGTTTCTGTTACAAAATCTTTGCTGAAGAACAGGTCAGGCGACTGCTCATACCTTTCTTTGGTATAGATATAGGCGCCTCCGTCTTTAGCTTCCCTGACCTGGCCATAGGAATTCTTAGCCCATACGATCTCCTTAAAAGGCTCTTTCGGCGCTTTTTTGCCGGTTTGAAGGGTCATCCGGTAAAAACCGTTTTCTTTGCTGTCATTATTAAACGAGCTCAGGATGAAAGGAGTTTTCTCATCGAGTACAGTAGGAGAGAAGCGCGACTTACGCTCTTTCCAGTCGTCATAGCGGTAGGTGATCTTATTCTCGCGGCCGGAGGTCAGCTTGACAGCCTGGGAGCCGTCGGCCTTAAACGACCAGATATCGTATTTGTCATAAATCCATACCTTGTCATCACCTGTGGTCCAGCCGGCTGTACCGTAAGAACCCGGAGTGTCAGGAGAGTCATTGTCTTCGTCAGCGAAGGAAACAGGTAAATCTTTGTTGAGTTGAACGGTGACGCCGGTAGCTAAGTTATGGCTGTACCAGTCCTGATCTTCGCGGTTGTACCACAGAAGGTATTTTCCTTCAGGAGAAAGGGATACGTTTCCGCGTATGTTTTTAACGATCAGCTTCCGGGAGCCGTCAACTGTGGAAACTGCGTAAATATCCTGGAAGCTTCCGGTTTGCCACTGGGTTTCTATTCTTCTCCCCACGTCGGTGGTGGCCAGCACAAACTCATTGTCCGCATCTTCGGTAGTACGGGTATCGGCCAGCTCCTCATCGGCCAGGGGAATAACCCTGCCGGTGGCGTTCATATGCATCACGGCCAGGTAGCTGCGGTTCTGCTCCCTGCGGAGATTTACCAGCTGCTGGGGTTGCAGGTAATCGTCTTTCCAGTGCCAGATGTCGAGTTTGGCATGTTCAAACTCTACCAGGGTGGTGTCTTTCACACGGGGTACCGGCGCAAGGCCCAGGTACAGCTTTTCACCGTTTTTACTGAACCGGAGATTTCCTTCTCCGCTGACATACCATTTCTGCGGAACTCCGGGTGTGGCAGCGGATACCAGCACTTTTGCAGAGTCGGTGCTGCTTCCGGCATGATAATAAATGCTGAAATCTTTCTGAAGTGATTTTTCTGGTGATTTATCGGCCAGGAAAACCAGTTTTTCGCCGGTTTCATCAAATGCGAAGCTCTTGAACGTGCCCTTTCCGGAGGTCAGGTGGGTAAGCTTTTTGTTGGCCATATGATAACGGAACACCCCGCCGGTGGTGCCTAGGCTGTCTTTCTCTTCCGGCTTCCGGGTAAATACCACATAATTTCCTTTTTTATCCACATCATATGATTCCACGTTGGTGAAGAGCGTATCTTTTCCGGTACCTAAAAGATAAATAACCAGGTTGGTGGCCGGTTTTTTCGGCTTTTCATTTTTTACTTTCGAAGAATCAGCGGCCGGTTTTACAGCGGTGTCTTTCTTTGCTCTTTTTTCCGGAACTTCATCATAGAGATACACCAGGTAGCGCCCGTCTTCTTCCGCCAGCTGGTATGATTTTACATTCGGCAGCTTTATCCAGCTTTTTGTGGCAAAAGAAAAGATTGCGAGGGAGTCTTTCGGCATATCCTCTTTTTTCTTTTTGTCGATTTTTGCCTTTCGCGTATCCCTATAATAAGGCGAAATCAGGCTGACAAAGTATTTCTCGTCGAAGCTGAGTTTGGGGCCTGTAGCCCTGGGGAGGGCAAGAAGGATCTCATTCTTATCGTTTTTAAGAAAGAGTTCTGAATCTCCTTCCTGGGGTGATACCGTATAGAAGATTTTATCTCCTTTTTTGGAGATGGCGGTGTTACCCAGCGACTGCCAGCCGTCGTAAACGCTGTGGTCCAGGGGCTTCTTCTGGGCAGAGGTATCCACTGCCAGAAAGGTGAAAAATAAAAATGCGTAAAAGACTTTCATTGATGATCGGGTTTTAAAAGCCCTAATTTAATAAAAAAGTCTTTTACGCAGCGATTGTCTCGACCAACGGGGGATTCTTATCGAGGAGATTTCTTAGAATATATTTCTATGACCCCGTTTTTGCCTCTGTCACCGTATTTATCAATAGCTGATTTATCCTTTAATACTACAATGGCCTGGATATTTTCCGCTTTCATAGTACTCAGATTTTGATTATCAACTTCTTTTCCATCCAGTATGAGCAGGTAATCAGCGGAATTCGAAGAGCTACCTCTGACCATTACCTGTCCGTTCAGGTTATGGTCTGTTGCTTCAAAGGAGAGGCCGCTGACCTTGCCCCTGGCTTTTAGTTCCACGCCTTGTAACTCCGGTTTTTCAGAGGTGGCGCCGGCTGCTTTTTCCCAGGCTATTCCTTCGCTTTCCCTGGCTTTTTCTATTGTGTCAAGAGTTTCCTTCTGACAGGAGAAGGTAAGCAGGCCGGCAAATGCCAGCACCAGCGGAGTGATGAGCATATAGGCTACCAGACGGGACTTAGGAGATCGGTTTCTGTTCATCATATATATTCTTCTTTTTAAGGTTTTGAATGCAAACTGGTTTCCGGGGTAGGTTCCGGGAAAGCTGTTGAGGGATATGCCCACCAGGCTGTGCTGGTAAGACACCCGGTCGATACCGGAATTCAGCACCTGAGCATCCACAAGGAACTCCAGGTTATCTTTAACGCTTCGGTTGAGGAGCTTAACCAGCGGGTTGTACCAGCAAAGAATGCTGCAGATTTCAGCAATGAGCACATCCAGGCTGTGCCGTTCCCTCGTGTGAATATATTCATGGGCAATGATCTGCCTCATTTCAGGGTCGGAATGAGCTTTCCGGTGAATATAAATCCATTTCCAGAAAGAGAAGGGGCTGACCTGATGGTGCGTATCCCGAAAGGCATGCCCGCTGAATTCTGCCCGGCTGGAACGGGTATGGATTTTTCCCAGGCTGAAAAAGCGCAGGATAAACCGGGCCGACAGCATGATGAAGGTAGCCGATAAAATATAAACGGCCCACTGTTCCCATGAGGTAGTCCCCGTATGCGCCAGAGAGGCAGTGAGATCAGGAAGTGTAATGGTCACTCCTTCTGCCGGAAGCTGAACTACTTTGCGGGCTTTCAGAAAAGGATAGACCAGTCCGGTGAGCATACCTCCCAGCAGGTAGAACCGGGCCCATCTGAAAAAGGTCAGGTTTTTCAGAAACAGTACATAGCCCAGGTATACCAGGCTCAGGATCACGTTGATCTCCAGTAAGTTTATCCAAAATGTTTTCATTTCCCGATCATTTTTAAAATTTCAGCCAGCTCCTCGGGTTTGAGTTTTTTCTCTTCGGCAAAAAAGCTGACCATATCTTTGTAAGAATTACCGAAGTATCCGTCCACGAAACTGCTCATAAAGCTCCTTTTGTACTCGGTTTGCGAGATACGCGGGATATATTTGTTGGCATTCGCATGCCGCTCATGCATCACATATTCTTTTTTCTCGAGGTTTTTGATCGTGGATGCCAGCGTGGTATAGGGCATGTCTGAATTCATTTCTTCCAGGATATCCTTCACAAACCCGCCGTTCAGCTTCCAGATAGCGCGCATGGCCTCTTCTTCCTGTGCCGTTAGTTTTTCTGTCATTTGCAATAATTTTTGATTTCTTTTAAGAGGTTATCCAGGTTGTCCCTGCCCTTACCCGTATTCAGATACCGGGTAGTGCCCTGGCGGCCAATCACCAGGTTTTTAGGAATAGCTCCCTCCGCATACAGGTTCCATATCCGTTTTTCCGTATCATAACCGTCCCTCAGATTTATACCATCACCCCTGAGTTTTTCAATTCTTTTTTGCACCTTTTCTGCCTCTTCTTCTATAGCTATGGGCAGAAAGACAAAATCTGAGTTTTCAAGGGATTTAAGAATCTTTTCTCTTATTTGAATTACTTTTTTTTCGTAAATCTACGAAATTTTCGTAATTAAGCAAGGCGGCGCTCTTTTTTTATGTATAAAATAGTGGGAGCTGCCTGAAAGCTCGGGAAATATGCTTTTTATTTTGTGTATTTTTGTATGCAGGATTACGAAAAGAATGTAGGAGTAGTGTAGTTATATTTCCCTGAATATAAGGTAATCCATGAGTCAGGCATGAGGCTTAAATAAGTAAATGTAATGGAACAACATTCTGATTCGGTCCATTCCCGTTCGGCTGAACAGGTGGCAGAAGCGTATCAAACTCATCCGGAGAGAGGGCTTTCCGAGGAAAGAGCGCGGCATTTGTTGAGCGTATATGGTGAAAACAGGCTGAAAACGGCCCCGAAGAAGTCGGTTTTGCGGATGTTGCTGGGGCAGCTGAACGATGCGCTGATCTATGTGCTTCTGGCGGCAGTGGTGATCACCCTGCTCATGGGCGAATATATTGACGGGGTGATTATCCTGGCGGTGATCTGCATCAATGCGGTTTTAGGGGTGGTGCAGGAAATCCGGGCAGGCAATTCGATTGAAGCCCTCCGTAAGCTGGGAACACCCCGGGCCATAGTAAAACGTGACGGCCGGCAGAGAGAAATCGATTCCGAAGAGCTGGTGCCGGGAGACCTGGTGGTGCTGGATGCCGGGCGGTATGTTCCTGCCGATCTGAGGTTAACGGAAAGTGCCAACCTGCAGATCGACGAATCGGCCCTTACGGGTGAGTCTGTAGCAACGGTCAAGGATGCGGAATCCGTATTTACAGGGGAAGGCATTCCGTTGGGTGATCGGTCTAACATGGCTTATATGTCAACCCTGGTCACCTACGGTAGAGGCATGGGCCTGGTCACCGGTACCGGTAACAAAACCGAGGTAGGGAAAATAGCCGATTACCTTACCGCGAGTGAGACCACGGAAACTCCGCTGGAAAAGCGGCTGAACCAGTTGGGAAAAACACTGGGCAAAGCGGCGGTGATGGTATGTGTGATCATTTTCGTGATATCCTATTTTCAGGGAAGAGACCTTACCGAAATGTTTTTAACGGCCGTATCGCTGGCAGTGGCGTCCATTCCTGAAGGCCTGGCGGCCATAGTGGCCATTGTGCTTTCCATAGGGGTGACAAAAATGGCGAAGCAAAACGCCATTATCCGGAAGCTGCCGGCGGTAGAGACCCTGGGTTCGGTGAATATTGTATGTTCAGACAAGACCGGAACGCTCACCCGTAATAAGATGACCGTAAAGGAGATATTCACATTCGGCTCGGGTAAACGGAAGGTAGGGAAAGGGCTGGTGCCTTCGGAGGAAGAAACCCTTCTGGCCACGGCAATGACCCTGGCCTCAGATGCTTCCCTGACCGCAGAGGGAGAAAGTACGGGCGATCCTACGGAAATTGCGCTTCTTCATCTGGCGGATGAGCTGGGTCTCCGGAGGGAAGAACTCAGAGCCGGCCAGCCCCGGGTAGATGAGCAGGCATTTGATTCCGACCGGAAGATGATGTCTACCCTGCATCAAAAGGAAGGAGAGTTTGTCGTGTACACCAAGGGAGCGGTGGATAACCTTATTGTAAAATGCAGGTACGTTGCGGAGCACGGCAGTATCATACCCCTTACCGATACCCACAAGCATCTTTTGTCCCAGGCAGTAGAGGAAATGTCAGGTTCGGCGCTGAGAACACTGGCTGTGGCCTATAAGGTCTCTGACCGGCGCCTGGCACCGGATGAGATGGAAGAGAACCTGGCTATGATTGGCATAACGGGAATGATGGATCCGCCCCGTGAGGAAGTAAAACCTTCAATCCGGATAGCGAAAGAGGCTGGAATTTCCACTATTATGATCACCGGGGACCACAAAAACACGGCCGTGGCTATTGCCCGTGAGCTGGGCATCGCAGAAGATATGTCGCAGGCCGTTACAGGAACCGACCTGGATGCGATGCCCCCGGAAGAGCTGGAAAAGCGGATTGCCGGTTACCGGGTTTTTGCCCGCGTTTCACCGGAGCACAAGGTAAATATTGTTAAGGCGCTCAAAGCCGGGGGGAATATTGTTTCCATGACCGGTGACGGGGTCAATGATGCGCCTTCCCTGAGTGCAGCGGACATCGGTGTGGCAATGGGCATTACGGGTACGGATGTGGCAAAGAACGCGGCAGATATGATTTTGGGGGATGATAATTTTGCCACTATCATCCGTGCCATAGAACAGGGGAGAAATATCTATAACAATATTAAAAAGTCGGTGGTGTTCCTGCTGGCCAGTAATGTGGGGGAAGTGGTGGCCATGTGGGTGGCCATTGTGGCCGGAATGCCGGTGCCGCTGATCGCTACCCAGCTGTTATGGATTAACCTGGTCACCGATTCCCTGCCCGCCATAGCCCTGGGAATGGACCCCGGTAACCCGGACGTGATGCGGGAAAAGCCGCGGTCTGCCGGGGAAAACTTTTTTTCGCATGGGGCGGGACAAAAAATATTGTTTACCGGTACGCTGATCGGTCTTCTGACCATTGCGGCCTTCTGGCTGGGGTATCACCGGCTCGGGTTCAGTCCGTTTAGCACCGGCATGCCTCCGGAAGTGCATGAATATGCCCGTACCATGGCCTTCCTGACGCTCATTGCCTGCCAGCTGATCTATTCCCTGAGCTTTAAGCATGAGCATCTTTCCGTTTTCAGAACCGGTCTTTTCTCCAACCGTTACCTGGTCTGGGCTATTCTGGCCGGTTTTGGTTTGCAGCTGGTAGTGATTTTTGTCCCCTTCCTCCGGGAAGCTTTCCGGCTCCGGATGATCGGGGGAGAAGACTGGCTTATGGTGGCGGGACTGGGCGCGCTGCCCCTGGCGGCAAGTGAGATACGGAAGCTGTTTTCCCGTTTAGCCGCAGGTGTGCAGCCCGGCCTGTCAAAGGGCAGGTGTAGTTTAAAGTAATACTTTAAGCGCCTTCAGACACACATTTTTCGCGTATACGCGTATCTTTGTGAAATTTTTAAACGGCTATCTGCTGTCAGCTATCGGCATCAGCCCTTCAGCAGGGACTGATAAAGCTCATAGCTTACCGCTCATAGCTTACCGTTAATCGTATATACATGAAAATTTCGTACAAAAACCTGAAGAAATTCGTCGATTTTACGCACACTCCGCAAGAGCTGGGCGTTTTACTGACTTCTACAGGTCTGGAAGTGGAAGGAATAGAAAAGGTGGAAGCCGTAAGGGGCGGGCTGGAAGGCCTGGTCATCGGCAGGGTAGTGACCTGTGAGAAGCATCCCGATGCTGATAAGCTGAAGGTAACCACGGTAGACGTGGGAGGTGAAGAGCTGCTCGATATTGTTTGCGGCGCTCCGAATGTAGCGGCCGGGCAAAAGGTGATCGTGGCACAGCCGGGCACCACGCTTTACCCGGTAGAAGGCGAGCCTTTTACTATTAAAAAATCAAAGATACGGGGAGCAGTATCCAACGGGATGCTGTGCGCCGAAGATGAAATAGGCCTGGGGAGATCGCACGCAGGCCTGCTGATCCTGGACACGGAGCTGCCTTTGGGTACGCCGGTATCGAAGTATTTTAACCTGGAAGCCGACTACGTGTTCGAGATCGGGCTGACCCCTAACCGGGCCGATGCGGCTTCGCATTACGGGGTGGCACGGGACATTAAAGCGGTGACCGGTTTGGCGCTTACCCTGCCTGAAGTGAATGGTTTTACTCCGGGTGCGGAAAAAGCTACCATCGACCTGATTGTGGAGGCTACAGATGTCTGCCCGAGATTCTGCGGGCTGGAGATCCGCGGTGTGAAAGTGAAGGAGTCGCCGGAATGGCTGAAAACTTTCCTGAGAACGCTGGGCATGAATCCTATCAATAACATTGTGGACATCACCAATTATGTGTGTCATTTCCTGGGGCAGCCCATGCACATTTTTGATGCTGATGAGATTCGTGGCAACCGGGTGATCGTGAAGAAGCCGGTCCATGGCACCGAACTGGAGACTCTTGACGGTGTAAAACGTACATTTACGGGAAATGACCTGGCCATCTGCCATACCGAAGGGCCCATGGCAATAGCGGGGGTATTCGGAGGAAATGCTTCCGGTGTTAAAGATTCCACCCGCAATATATTTTTGGAAGTAGCCTATTTTGACCCGGCGCATATCCGGCGCACCTCGTCGCATTTCGGCCTGAAAACCGATGCTTCGTTCCGCTATGAGAGGGGCACGGATCCCAATATGCCGCCTTTTGCCATCCGTTTTGCCGCGCTGCTGGTGCAGGAGCTGGCAGGGGGAACCCCGGTAGACCGGGTCTTCGATCTGTACCCTCAGCCGGTACCTCATTTTGAGTTTGAAGTGAAGTTCCGGAACATTGACCGCCTTATCGGTAAATCGCTGGGAGAAGAGAAGATCATTTCCATCCTGGAGAGCCTGGATATCCGGGCGAAGGATTCAGAAAATGGAATTCTGAAAGTTTCGGTGCCGCCGTACCGGGTAGATGTAACCCGGGAAGCGGATATTGTGGAGGAAATTCTCCGGATATACGGGTTTGACAATGTAGAGCTGTCAGAGCATCTGCGCTCTGATTTCCTGTCGGATTTCCCGGTGAAAGAAGAAGAATCGTTAAGGGTAAAGGTGGCCGAAGCGCTGGCGGCCCGCGGCTTCAATGAGATCCAGAGCCTGTCTATCGTGAGTCCGAATGAAAATGAATGGACGGGAAACCCGGAAACGGCCGTAAAGCTCCTGAACCCGTTGAGCGAGGAGCTCTCGGAAATGCGACAGTCGCTTCTGTTCTCCGCCCTGAATGCGGCGGTATATAACATTAACCGCAGGAGCCGCGACCTGAAATTGTTTGAGTTCGGAAGGGTATATTCCCGGTCAGTGAACCAGGAAGGAAAAACCCGCGTGAAGGAACGGAAAGTGCTGAGCCTGCTGCTGACGGGGAAGACCTCGGCGGAGTCATGGGCCGAAAGAGCGGAAAATACCGGCTATAGGCACATTCATCAGGCGGTTCACCAGGTACTGAGCCTGATGAAGGTAAGCCAGACGGAGAATAACGAGGCTTCTTCGCCTTATTTTGCCTACGGCCTGGATTACCTGGTGCGGAACAAGGTACTGGTAAAGTTCGGTCCGGTGAGCGCTGATTTCCTGAAAAAGGCCGATATGAAGCAGGCGGCGTATTATGCCGAGTTCGACTGGGACCTGCTGCTTCAGCTGTATTCTGCCGATTTCAAATATGCGGAGATCCCGAAATTCCCGGAAGTAAGAAGAGACCTTTCGCTGGTGCTTCCTGACGAAGTGAAGTTTGACACTATCCGTAAGCTGGCGTACCAGACCGAGAAAAAACTGCTCAAAAACGTGAATGTTTTTGACGTGTACAAAGGCGACAAGCTGGAAAACAACCGGAAGTCATATTCGGTGAGCTTTATCCTCCAGGATACGGAAAAGACGCTGAATGACCAGCAGATTGACAGAACCATGCAACGGCTGATGGACGTTTTTGAAAAAGAAGCTGGGGCTTTAATCCGGAAATAATGCAGAACGATGACTTTTTAAAAGAAAACGGTTTTTTGCTTTCCAAATTTGAGGAAGTACAGGGACAGTTTTTGCTTTTAAAGAGCCAGGTGAGGAGTCAGAAGGCCGTAATTGAGGGACTAAAATACGATATTACCAATTACCGTAACCGGATCGAGCGCCTGATTCAGAGCAATAAGCTGCTCAGGGAAAAGATGAGTCACCTGGAAGCTCAGATGAGCGAACAAAGTATTTTAGTTCCCGAAAACTTTAAAATACGAAATAATTTTGTTAAAATTGTAACCGATATTGAAGAAAAAGGGTCAGTGGAGACGGTAAATCTGAGAGATTTCCTGGATACACTGATTGAAGAAATAGATATTTGTATTAATCAATTGTCAAAATAATATAACCGGCTTGTGAGTGCAGAAAAGGAGAAGGTTGTTTTTAACCTGAGCGGTGAAAAGATCCCCTTCCTCGTACCCAAAGAGGATGAGACCTTTTATGTAGAAGCACGTGATATGTTAAATGAGCGGTTGGCTGTATTAAAGAATAAATACTCCGCTTCGGCAAATCTGAATCAGCTTTTGACGGCCCTGGCCGTGGAAGCACTGGTAGATGCCTTAAAGGTAGATGACCGTTATAGTAAGCTGAAAAACGAGGTGGATCAGCGATTGGATTTGATAAAAAGCAGCTTGCCGGATTGATTTTCTCCAACATCTAAAATCTTCTTTTTTGATATCAAGTGAAACAGGACGTTTCATTTTTTAATCATTAAAAGAAATTTATAATGTCTGTTTATTTGATCGTAGCAATAACGTTACTCGCAGGTCTGGCCCTGGGGTACTTTTTGGGCAACAGCCTGATGAAAAAGAATGTTGCCAACTTTGAAGAAGATGCCAGAAAGAAAGCCGATGAAATTGTCAGAAATGCCAATCATACTGCCGAAAGCATTAAGAAAGACAAGATGCTGGAGGCTAAAGAGCATTTCCTGAAGCTCAAAGCCAGTTTCGACGAGGAGTCGAATAACCGCAAAAACCAGATCATTCAGAACGAACAGAAGGTAAAGCAGATGCAGCAGCAGGCCTCCCAGCAGATCGAGCAGAATAAGCGCCTGGAAAATGAGCTGAACGCCAAGACCACCAAGCTGAATGAGCAGATCGATCTGGCCTCCAAAAAACGGGAGGAAGCCGAAAAGATGCACCAGCAACAGGTGGTTCAGCTGGAAAAAATAGCCAATCTTACTGCAGAACAAGCCAAGAAAGAGCTGGTGGAAGCCCTGAAGCAGGAAGCGGAAACCAAAGCCTCCAGCTACATCAAGCAAACCATGGAGGAAGCCAAGCTTTCTGCCACCAAAGAAGCCAAGAAGATCGTTATTGAGACCATACAGCGTACAGCGGCTGAGCAGGCCATTGAAAACTGTGTATCAGTGTTCAACATTGAGAGCGATGAGATCAAAGGAAAAATCATCGGGCGGGAAGGCCGGAATATCCGTGCACTGGAAGCCGCTACCGGTGTGGAAGTGATTGTGGATGATACCCCGGAAGCCATTGTGATCTCCAGCTTTGACCCGGTAAGACGGGAAGTGGCGCGGCTGTCGATGCACCGGCTGGTGCAGGACGGCCGGATTCATCCGGCGCGTATTGAAGAGGTAGTGAATAAAACCCGTAAGGACATCGATAACGAGATCATCGAGATCGGAGAGCGTACGGTGATTGACCTGGGTATTCACGGCCTGCACCCCGAGCTGATCAAGATGGTGGGCAGGATGCGTTTCCGTTCGTCCTACGGTCAGAACCTGCTTCAGCACTCGCGGGAGGTGGCCAAGTTGTGTGCGGCCATGGCGTCAGAAATGGGACTGAACGTGAAGCTGGCCAAACGGGCAGGGCTGCTGCACGATATCGGTAAAGTGAATAACGAAGAGTCAGACCTGCCGCACGCGCTGCTGGGCATGGAGCTGGCCAAGAAATACAAGGAAAATCCGGAGGTATGCAATGCCATCGGTGCTCACCACGATGAGATCGAGATGACTTCGCTGATCTCGCCGATCGTGCAGGTATGTGATGCAATCTCCGGTTCAAGACCGGGCGCCCGTCGCGAAATGATGGAATCTTACGCCCGCCGGCTGCGTGACCTGGAAGACCTGGCGCTTTCCTTCAAAGGAGTGGAGAAATGCTACGCTATTCAGGCCGGCCGTGAGCTGCGCGTGATCGTGGATTCGGAAAATGTTTCAGACGAAGACGCTAACATGATGTCGTTCAATATCTCCCAGAAAATTGAGAAGGAAATGCAGTATCCCGGCCAGATCAAGGTATGTGTGATCCGGGAGATGCGGAGCGTGAATTTCGCGAAGTAAGCTTTAACCATATAAGGCATATAAGCACATATAGGTTTTTTCATGGAGTCATATAAGTCATGTAGTTTATACTTTGTGACTTATATGACTTTATGGTTTAATAGTATTATATATCCTTCTTTTACCATAGGATATAAGTAAAACTTATATGGTTAAAAAAGTTATTTCCGGGCTCCCGGCCCCTTCACAAATTTCCCGGAAAATACCCCCGTATGCCCGCCGTCTTTGAGTACGTGTTTCCCGTTTACGAACACCTGCTCCATGCCCTCCGATAACTGGTGCGGCTTTTCGTAGGTGCTGTTCTCTTTCATTTTGGCGAGATCAAAAACAATTACGTCAGCAAAGTAACCCGGCTTCAGGCGACCGCGGTCTTTGATTTTCAGGCGTTCACAAGGCATGGCTGTAAGTTTATGCACAGCTTCTTCCAGGGAAATGACCTTTTCATCCCGAACGTATTTT
>JBEBRR010000065.1:0-20939 GCA_040394735.1 Leadbetterella byssophila | reverse complement strand
GTATAACCGGCGTGCTTCACCGGCAGGTCATTTTCCGTAAGGATAACATCGCGGTACATGTTGGTGATGGGCACTTCTGCCGTGGGAATCAGGTAAAGGTCATCAGCCGTGGCATGATACATCTGGCCTTCCTTATCCGGTAACTGGCCGGTGCCGAAACCGGAAGCCGCGTTGATCACCACCGGTGGCTGAACTTCCAGGTAACCTGCTTTATCGGCTTCGTTCAGGAAAAAGTTGATCAGCGCCCGCTGGATTTTCGCTCCCTTTCCTTTATAAAACGGAAACCCGGCCCCGGTGACTTTATTACCCAGGTCAAAGTCAATGATATCGTATTTCTTTATCAGCTCCCAATGCGGCAGGGCACCTTCTCCCAATGCAGGGATATTTCCTCCTTTTTCCACTTCTTCATTCTCTTCCGGTGTTTTTCCTTCAGGTACCGATTCATGAGGGAGGTTCGGCAGGGTCACCATCACCTCCTGCAGGGTCTCTTCTACTTTCTTCAGTGTTGCTTCCAGCTCTTTTGAAACTTCCTTTAACTCCGCCGTCCGGGCCTTGAGCTTTTCAGCTTCTTCCTTCTGTCCGGACTTCATCAGCCCCCCGATCTCCCTTGCCAGGCCGTTAGCCTGCGCCAGGGTGCTGTCCAGCCTCGACTGAATGTCCTTCCGCTGGTTATCCAGGTCAATGGCCTGGTTCACCACGATAGATGCATCTTTAAAATGTTTCTTCTCCAGGCCGGCTATGGCCTTCGGAAGATTTTCCCTTATATAATTCAATTGTAACATAATCGCTATTTTTCAAAGGTAAACAGCCCTTCGTTTAATGCTTCCAGGGCCATGTTTTTGTGCTTGGTATCCACCAGTATCGACACATTATGTTCCGATGCACCATAGGAGATCATCCTTACGGGGATATCCTTTAACGCTTCAAGAATACGGAAAGCCACCCCCGATTTATCGGCGAAAAACTGGCCCACCACGCAGATGATGGTCTGGTTACGGTCATGCTCCTCCAGGTCTGCGAACTGGCTCAGCTCGGCCGAAATGGCTTCAAGAGACTCTGAATTATCAATGGTCACCGCCACTGATACCTCAGAAGTGGTGATCATATCCACCGGTGTCTTGTATTTTTCAAAGATATCAAATACCCGCTTCAGGAAACCGTACGCATTCAGCATACGGGTAGAGTGGATATAAATGGCCGTAATGTTATCTTTTGCCGCTATGGCAGTAATCTCAGAACCTGCCGAAGTATTGGCAGAAATGAGCGTTCCCGGCGCTTCGGGCTCCATGGTGTTTTTCAGCCTAACGGGAACTCCGCGCAGCTTGGCGGGAGTGATGGTACTCGGATGCAGGATCTTGGCCCCGAAATAGGCCAGTTCAGCAGCCTCCTCAAATGTCAGGTAGCGCACGGGGAAAGTACGTTTCACCACCCGGGGATCATTATTATGCATGCCGTCAATGTCTGTCCAGATCTGGATTTCCTCTGCCGTCAGGGCTCCGCCGATGAGCGAAGCCGTATAATCTGATCCGCCGCGCTTCAGGTTATCTATGTTTCCTTCCGGATTCCGGCAGATAAAGCCCTGAGTGACCACGATCCGGTAGTTTTCCTTCTCACTGAGAATAGCTTTCAGACCGGTTTCTATTTCAGCGAACAGAGGCTCACCGTCCCCGTCTATTTTCATGAAGTCCAGGGCGTGAATAAGGGTGACACTGTCGCCCCGTTCCATTAAATAGGCGGTAAATAACTGGGTAGAGAGGATTTCTCCTTCAGCTACCAGTTCTTTGTCCTGCTTCAGGGTAAACGGCTGATAGGTGGCCAGGTTGGCAATGACATTAAACTCGGCACTGATGATCTGCCTGCCGCGGTCCAATCCTTCAGACGTTTCAAAAAGTTCTTCTATAAAGGCGTGGTAATGGGCTCTCAGATCGTCAATCAGGTTATTGGCCCGGGTAAGATCCTTTGCCTTCAATGCCTCACCGATTTCCAGGAGGGCATTTGTACTGCCGGAAAGCGCGGAAAGCACCACCAGCTTCCTGCCTTCATCAGCCGTTACCAGGTCTCTTATCGACTTCATGCGCTCCGGCTTTCCTACCGAAGTGCCGCCAAATTTCCAAACTTGCATTGTATATTCCTTTTTAATGTAAACCTAACATTTTAATGGCCGTAATGGCGGCTTCGTCACCTTTGTTTCCGTGAATCCCTCCGGCCCTGTCCAGCGCCTGCTGCTGGGTATTAGGGGTCAGCACCCCGAAGATCACCGGCTTATTGTACTTGAGAGACACCTCCGTAAGGCCCTGTGCTACCGCATTGTTGATATAGTCGTTATGCCGGGTTTCCCCCTGGATAACACAGCCAATGGCAATTACGGCATCGATATCCTTACGTTGCGCCATTACCTGGGCTCCAAAGCTCAGTTCATAACTGCCCGGAACATATCTTTTCACGATGTTTTCCTCTGAAACACCATACTTTAAAAGAGTATCTACAGCTCCTCCGGCCAGAGCTTCCGTAATTTCTGCATTCCACTCTGCCACCAGCACGGCAAATCTTTTCTGCGACACATCGGGCAGGTTGGCGGTAGAGAACACACTTAAATTTTTATCCGCTGATGACATGGTTTTTATGAATAAAAAAGGGATAAACACATGGCTTATCCCTTCGATTTTGTCTTTACATTCATCTCAGTTTCCGCCAAGCTCCGCTTCCAGCTTCGATTTATACTTCTTCGCCAGCACCGATTCAATAGCAGAAGGGTATTTTTCAATCAGGGAAGCGTATACCTTAACCGCCTCACTGTTATTCTTCGCCTCCTGGTATGCATTGCCCAGCTTCATCATGTAACCGGGTGTAGCATATTTGTTCGGCTTGTAATCAGCCGCCTTTTTATAATACCTGATAGCGTCATCGTTCTTGCCCAGCTCCAGGTAGCTGTCACCGATCAGGGTATAGGCACGGGGCTGCAGAACATCGTCATTGCTTGAGAACTTTTCCAGACGCGCAATGGCATCGTTAAACTTACCTTCTTTCATCAGGGCGATACCTGCATACAGGTTGGCCAGGTTGCCAGCCTTGGTGCTGCTGTAGTTATCTGCCACGGAGAGCAGGCCTTCATTCCCTCCCTGTCCTTTCAGGGCCTGGCCGGTAGAATCGGCCTCAAAGGAGTAAACAGCGTCAAACAGGGCTGACTGCGCCTCTTTCTCCTGGTTTTTGTTCCAGTAATTATATCCGAAAAAACCGGCTATTATCGCCAGGATCAATACCCCGACCGCCAGCACGGCTTTCTGATTTTTTTCAAAAAAACCCTCTACTTTAAATACTTCTTTTTTCAGCGCTTCCGAGTCTTCTATGATCTCAATACCTGACTTCGCTTTTTTTGCCATTTTAATTGGGTGTCAAAATTTTGGAGTGCAAATTTATAAATTATATTTAAATTTCTATGTACTCAAAGGCAATAAAAATGCCGGAACCTGTTCCGGCCCGGCATTTTAGAGATATCAGCTGATTTCTGACAGCTAACTTCTGTTGTCTCTTATTCTCTCAGGAAAGGATAATCGGCCTGTACATAGATATCTTCAAATGCTTCTTCCGGTTTAGGCCATGGTGACTCTTCCGCAAATTTCACAGCTTCATCCACCTGTTTCTTCACCCGCTCATCAATGGCGTCCAGCTCTTCCTGGGTAGCAATCCTGTTGGTGAGTATGCGGTCTTTGATCAGCTCGATCGGGTCTCTCATCTTCCACTCCGCCACTTCTTCCTTGGTCCGGTATTTCTGGGGATCCGACATGGAGTGACCGCGGTAACGGTAAGTCTTGAACTCCAGAAAAGTAGGCCCTTCCCCTTTTCTCGCTCTTTCTGCCGCACGGGAAACCGCTTCATGTACGATCTCCACATCCATACCGTCTACAGCTTCCGAAGGAATATCATAGGCTTCTCCGAGGGTATACAGCTCTCTTACGTTAGACGTTCGGGCCACCGATGTACCCATTGCGTATCCGTTATTCTCCACTACAAAAATGGTAGGGATCTTCCAGGTCATGGCCATGTTCAGCGCCTCGTGGAAAGCTCCCTGGCGAATGGCCCCGTCACCAAAGTAGCAGATACACAGGTTATCTGTACCCCTGTATTTTTCAGCGAAGCCGATACCGGCTCCCAACGGGATCTGGGCTCCTACAATACCATGCCCCCCCATAAAACCTACCTCTTTGTCAAAGATGTGCATTGACCCCCCTTTCCCTTTGGTGGTACCGGTTACCTTCCCGTAAAGTTCTGCCATGATTTTACCGGGGTCAGTACCCAACGCCAGCGGATGACCGTGATCTCTGTAGGCGGTAATGTATTTATCTCCTTTTTTTAAGGCAGACACCGATCCGGAAGAACAGGCTTCCTGGCCGATATATAAGTGGCAAAAACCCCTGATCTTCTGCTGGCCGTATAACTGACCTGCTTTTTCTTCAAACTTGCGCTGAAGTACCATGGAGTCGTACCAGTAGATGTATTGTTCTTTGGAATATTTAACCTTTGCTGCTTCTTTGCTTTTTGCTGCCATAAAAGTAGTTCACTAAAATATTGAAGTACAAAAATAGAGATTCCCGCTTATATTTCCATTGAACTTACGACTTTAAATTGCGAATTTTGCGCATCATGTATCTTCAAAATCTCCGTTTATACCATTTCAGGAATTACGAAGACCGCTTTTTTACTTTCTCAGCGGATCTCAACTGTATTGTGGGAAAAAACGGAAGCGGCAAAACCAATCTCCTGGATGCGGTGTATTTCCTGGCACTGTCTAAAAGCTCCATTCACAACCAGGATCAGCTCAGCATCCGGTTCGGGGAAGATTTCTGCGTGGTAGAAGGGGCTTTCCGCACCGACCGTGACGAGGTGGTAGCCTGCCATCTGCAAAGACAGGGTAAAAAAACGGTGACGGCAGACCATAAGGTGTATGAGAAACTTTCCGACCACATCGGGAAATACCCGGTGGTGCTGATTGCGCCTAATGATACCGACCTGATCCGCGACGGAGCAGAAACACGTCGAAAATTGTTTGACGGCATCCTTTCGCAACTCTATCCTGATTACCTGCAAACCTACCTGCGCTATAACAAAGCGCTGGACCAGCGAAACGGCCTCCTGAAGCAATTTGGCGAGCAGCAGTTTTTTGATTCTGACCTGCTGAAGATCTATTCGGAACAGATCATTGAACTGGGACAGAAGATCTTCGAAGCCCGCAAACGGTTTATACAGGAGTTTGCCCCGCTTTTTAATACGCATTACTCCACGCTGTCGGAAAACCGGGAAGAGGTCACCCTGAATTATCTTTCAGATGTCGCCGGTGATAATTTCGAACGAAGTTTCCACGCCAATACCGACCGAGACCTGGCCGCTCAGCGCACCACCCTGGGGGTGCATAAAGACGATTATGAGTTTTTAATGAGCGGCATGCCTGTGAAAAAGTTCGGATCCCAGGGCCAAAGGAAGAGCTACATCATGGCCCTTAAGCTGGCCCAGTTCGATTGCATCCATCGTGAAAAGGGGGTTAAACCTATCCTGCTTTTGGATGACATTTTCGATAAACTTGATGACCGCCGGATAGAACGCCTGATCGGGATGATCCGCGAGGGCGCTTTCGGGCAGGTATTTATTACGGATGCAAGGGCCGAACGCACGGCGGAAATACTGGCGGATACGGAAGTGAATGTTATCCGGCTGTAGGGTCTGCCGATGGCGGCTTTGCCTTTTTTCCTGAACCATATAGTCACATTAGTCATATAAGAAAAACTAATATGGCTTATATGCCTTGTATGGTTTAAAGAAAGGCGAAGCCGTTAGATCAGCGCTCTGTCGAGGTGCACATATCCTCCATCCACATGAATCAGCTGGCCTGTGGTATGGCTGGAACGGGAAGAAAGCAGGAATACGGCCATATTGGCGATTTCTTCTATGGTGGTCATGCGTTTGCCCAGAGGGATTTTGTTTTCAATGGCTTTCAGGGTGGCTTCCGGGTCCGGAAGGGTCTTTATCCACTTATCATACAACGGTGTATAACATTCTGCCACCACTATTCCGTTTACCCGGATTCCGTATTTCAGCAACTCTACGGCCCATTCGCGGGTGAGGGCGTTCCGCGCGCCATTAGCCGCCGCATAGCCTGACGTACTTCCCTGCCCGGTTTCTGCCGTTTTGGAAGTAATATTGAGAATAGGTCCTTTCGTCTGCTTCAGAGAAGGCAAAGCATGATGGGCCAGCAGGTAATAATGCACCATATTTCTGTGCAGTGAGGCCATGAAGGTATCATAACTGCCTGACTCCAGTCCCACTCCGTCATTGGCCCCGGCATTGTTCACCAGGCCGTCGATCCGGCCGAAGCGCTCCAGGGTCAGCCTTACCGCCTTTTCACATTCTTCGGGTTGGGAAAGCTCTGCCTCTACCGTAAAACCGAAGCCGCCGGCCGCCTGGATTTTCTCCAGCGCGGTTTCATTGTCCGCCCGGTTCCGGCCTACAATCACCGGAAATGCGCCTTCCAGGCTGAGTTGATTGGCAATCCCTTCCCCTATTCCTTTGGCTCCCCCGGAAACGAGAATCACCTTTTCATTTAATTTTAAATTCATACCGACGGTTTCTTATCCAAACAAAAATAGAATAATTCCCTAACTTCGCAAGAAAATTCCATATGAAAAAAACAGCCTTCCTGGGGATATTATTTTTACTTTCGGCCTGTACAGATAAAAGACCGGAAGCCCGGTGCCAGGGAGCAGGGGCATTTGTAATGACTTTAAAGAATGAGCCGGCACGCATCATACCGGACAAAAAAGGGAAGTTTTATATCCACTTCAACCCCGAAGGCGGTCTGAAGTATAACACCAAAGCGTATCCCTGCAATCTTGGCAAAGATTTCCAGGCTGAGCTGAATGTATTTTTTGACGGGGATTTTTACGAGCAGACCACCGATTCTACGACAGATTTCATTGTATATATCCGGGATATGGATTACAGGTAAAAAAAAACAGCATTCAAAATGATGCTGTTTTTAAAAATCTATTCAACCTTAAATAAAAAACATATTCATAATGTGATTCCGTCTTTCTCCTCTTCCTTCCCTCTGAATCACATTGCAAAACTAAAGCCATTTTTTTATTGGCAAAGGTATTCGTGCATACTATTTTTTAAAATTCTTGGAAAAGTACAATTTTTAAATTACTGGTTACCAAAATTTTAACCTATACCATTGTATTTTTCCTTTTGGCACTGAATTCCCGTCAGGCCGGAAACGACTTGCTTATTTCTGTAAAGTCTCTTGACTTAAGAGAAGCGCCCCCTACCAGTCCGCCGTCCACATCCGGCTGGCTGAACAACTCCTGTGCATTGCCCGCACCTACGCTTCCGCCGTAAAGGATAGAAATTTCTTCAGCGGTTTCCCTGCCGTATTGAGCGGCCAGGTGGTCTCTCAGTACCTTGTGCATTTCCTGCGCTTGGGCCGAAGTAGCCGTTACACCGGTACCTATAGCCCAGATAGGCTCATAGGCAATAACCACCTTTTTCACCGTATCCGCATCCAGGTGAAAGAGACTGTTGGTGATCTGTCCTTTCACAAAGTCAAAATGGATACCGGCTTCTCTTTGGGCCAGTGTCTCACCGCAGCAGAAAATGGGGGTCAGTCCTTCCACCAGGATAGCGTCTGTTTTTTCCGCGATGAAAGCATCAGTCTCCGCAAAATACTCTCTTCTTTCCGAATGGCCGATGATCACATATTGCACCCCTACTGATTTCAGCATGGGAACGGAGACTTCTCCCGTGTAGGCGCCCGAGGCCTTGGGGTGACAGTTCTGTGCTGCCAGGGCTACTTTCGGCGTATCGATCAGCCTGGAGAAGCTGCTCAGATAAGGAAAAGGTACACCCAGCACCACCTGAACATTCGGGTGGGTCAGCTCATCTTTTACCATATTCACCACCTCCGACAAAAGGATTTGCCCTTCTTCAAAGGTTTTATTCATTTTCCAGTTTCCTGCGGCGTATTTCTTTCTCATTCTTCTATAATTACCATGTTATGATATACATTCTGCACGTCATCGTCCTCCTCCAGTTTTTCCAGCAACTTTTCGATGTCGGCAGCTTCTGTTTCCGTTAATTTCTTGGTATCGGTAGGAATCCGCTCAAAGTCGGCATGAAGCAGCTCATAACCTTTTTCTTCCAGGTACTTCTGTACAGCACCGTAGGCCGTGAATTCCCCGTAAATATTGATCTGCTGGGTTTCTTCATCAAGGAAAACGTCATCCACCCCGAAATCGATCAGATCCAGCTCCAGCTCTTCCAGGTCAATACCATCGGCTGCCGCAATTTTAAAGATACATTTTCTCTCAAAAATAAAGTCAAGCATACCGTTGGTGCCCAGACTGCCGCCAGTTTTGGTGAAGTAGCTTCTTACATTAGCTACCGTACGGTTATTATTATCGGTGGTACATTCTACCAGTACCGCCACCCCATGCAGCCCGTAACCTTCCAGTACAATTTCCTTATAATCTTCCTGGTCTTTGGATGACGCTCTCTTAATGGCATTGTCCACATTGGTCTTCGGCATGTTGGCGGCCTTGGCATTCTGGATCACAGCCCGTAGCCGGGAGTTGGTGGTCGGATCAGGTCCGCCTGATTTCACCGCCATGACGATGTCTTTGCCTATGCGGGTGAAGGTCTTAGCCATAGAGCTCCACCGCTTCATTTTTCGCGCTTTTCTGAATTCAAACGCCCTTCCCATACGAATTACATTATTTGAAGTCGCAAAACTACGGATTTTCTAAAATAAATTGACAATGGGCAATTGATAATTGACAGTGCGGCTCATTCCGGGTAAATAACCGGTGACAAAAGCAGGGAACCAGAAACAAGGAAGAAATAACCTGCTTCAGAGCAATTTTCCGCTGTCAATTATCCATCGGAAGCGCACTTACAATTTGATGCATTTCACCCCGTAGGTCACTTTTCCTACTTTCACCCTCACTATATAGGTACCGGGCGGTACTCTCAGGTTAAGGATAACGTCATGCTGGGCCGGGCGATACTCCCCTTCCATCAGTTTCCCCATCTCCCTTCCGTCTGCGGTGACCAGCGTAACCACTATTTTTGCCTGGTAGAACAGGTTCATACGAAGGTAGGCCCAGTCTTCGACCACCGGGTTAGGAAAAATAGTGAAGCGGTCTCTTTCCAGGCTCGGCTTCTCTCCTACCTGCGGCTGGCCCGTTTCAGGATCAATGATCACCACCGGCGGATCAGGCGGTTTAGGCAGGGTAGGATCTTTCTTCGTATCTTTCAGGAAGCCTGTATCATTGATGTAGCTCAGTTTCTCCCCAAAAATACCTGCCCCGAAGTCGGTGGATTTCCCAAACCAGCTGGTCACCAGCTCAAAGTATATGCTTCTGAAGTCAGTAGCATAAGAATGGTTAAAACCGTCATACAGGGGAAAATATCCGAAGTAATCGCCGATCACTTCCCCGCGCACAGCGGTTCCGAAGCTGAACATAATGCTGGATGTACCGTGGTCGGTTCCGGCACTGCCGTTTTCATAAGGCCGCCGTCCGAATTCCGAGGCCGTTATGCCGACTACTTTCTTATCATGCCCCAGCTGTTCAATGTCAGACTGGAACGAGCTGATGGCTTCCGAGAGTTCTTTCAGAAGCCGGGAGTGTGTTCCTTCCAGTCCGCCCTGGTTGGCGTGTGTATCGTAACCCACCTGTTCCACAAAATACACCTTGGTCTTCAGCCCCCCGTCTATCAGGCGGGCCACCAGCTTCAGCTGCTGGGAAAGGGTGGCATTGGTATAATTTTCTATGTTCTTTCCGGCGTCATACGCCCGTTTGATCACCTGGGAGTATTCTCTTACCTCTACGCCTACATTATTGACATAATCAAATTCGCTTTTGAAATACTCACTGGCTTCAAGGGCTATTTTATTTCCTTCCACCATCTGCCCCTGGTGATACATATCGTCTGCATTCTCCAGTACGATCGACTTTTCGCCGGTTTCTCCTAAAAACATCAGCGAAGGGGTCTTTCCTATCTGGATACAATACGGGCTTTCGGGTTTGGGCTCACCCGAAAAGGTATCAAAATAACGTCCGAGCCAGCCGGTAGGCAAAGGCTGTGATGTGCTTGACGGAACAATTCCGCTTAGCCAGATGTCTGTGGACCGGAAATGTGAAAAATCAGGATTGTTGTAGCCCAGTCCGCTCAGAACGCCCAGTTTCCCCTCTTTAAACAGACCCAGCATTCCGCCTTTAACTCCCTGGGTAAGTGACGGGTGCATGGCCATCCCTTTTTCCTTGCTGATGGGTGTTACAGATTTCTGAGGAATATGAAGTGTGGGGCGGAACTGTTTATAATACATATCCCACTCGTAAGGAGTAATGGTATTCATGCCGTCGTTCCCGCCGAAAAGCTGTACTACCACCACGATATTATCATTCTCATTCTGGTAAGAGGCAGGCTGAAAAGCACTTAAATCCATCTTGTCCAGTTTCAGGGTAGAGACCACCCCTATCCCCATTGTAGAATTTTTTATAAAGCTTCTTCTTCTCATATCTTCTGCACTTATGAAAGGTAAAACTCCGGCGCTTTAATAACATTCTCCATCAGCTTTTTCACCCTTTGTCCTGCTCCGTTCTTATCGCTTCTTACGGAATTCCACTCGGCAGGAGAAGCCGCCAGCAGGGATGTATATTCTTTGAACCGCTCTTCGCTGACCGGCCGGCCGAAAAAGGTTTCCAGAATTCGTGACGTCAGCTTATCCCGATCACCCGAATTGTCTATTTTTTCCGCCCAGGCAGCAAAGTCGGAGTTAGTGTTATATGAAAATATCTCATGGATATAATAGATGGTAGAGGGCAGGCTCTTGGTAGACACCCAGCTCCGGTAGCCCTTCCAGCCACTCACGTTCGGCGGGTTGAAAAGCTCCAGGCCGAGTTCCGCCATTACATTCCGGGCATATTTGTCCACGTAGTTAAAGTGGCTGACCATATTCACGATCGTTTCCAGGGGGGACTTCAGCTGGATCCCGATATTCTTTTCGTCAAAAAAATGTTTGCTCTTCAGCATCATCTTCAATACCGGTGCGAATTCAAATTTCGCGCTCACCAGCCTGGATGCCAGCTCATTGATAAGGGTTTCATCTGTTTTATTCGGATTGGCATATACCAAATAACGGTAGAATTTACGCATCATGAATTTTGCCGCCACATTACCCTTTTTAGTAAGAATTACATTGATCAGCTTCTTCACTGAATTATTATAGACATTCTCCTGTGTCACCTCGTAGTTCACCGAGAAGGTTTCATCAAAAAAACGCTTTGTATTCTTATCAAAATCATTGGGATTAAAGTAGCCGCGGTTAGGCGTATTGCTTTCATCCGCAAAATACTTCACCTTCCATCCTGTCAGAATCTTGGCGGCTTCCTTGATATCGCTTTCCGTATAATTCCCTACTCCGAGCGAATAAAGCTCCAGCAACTCCCGGGCGTAATTCTCATTAGGGGCTTCATTTATATTTTCATTCCCGTTAAGATAGATCAGCATGGCGCCGTCTATGGTGATTTTTTCCAGCAAAGTATAGAAATTACCTGCAAAGTTCTTCCGGAACAGATCGTTCTGCAGGTACATTGGTATAGCCGGAATACTTACGCAGTTGGCATACTGGGTGGTCAGGTGCCCGTGCCAGAAGAAAACCAGCTTCTCCAGGATGCTTTCCCGGTCTCCTTTCATCCGGGTCACCCACCAGCCGCCCAGATCCCAGTTATAGTCTCCTGAATGCTTATTCAGTTTCTGGGTTTCTTCCTCTTTCCTGTTTCCCGATAAATTATCGGGATTATAGATCACATCATTTACAAACGGCGGAGGGACAGGACTGGTCCCGGCCTGTGCGTTGGCAAAAAGGGTATCCACCACTTCGCCGGCGGTTTTCCCCACATACTTATCAATGACGGAAGGAGTCAAAGCAGATGTGCACCGCTGGAGCAAATGCCTGACTTCTGCCCTGGAGAGAGGAGCTGTGTGTTCTTCCCACCCTGCCTGTACCTCCCCACGCTCTGCAACCGATCCAAAAAAACCTCCGAAAAAATCTCTTCTTGATACTACAGACATCTTCAACACATTTATCAATACAAAATAGTGGAATTTTGTTAAGAAAGGCAAGAAAGCTACAGAATGTTAATGTTGTTTTAAGATTTCTGACCGGGCAGACCCGGTTCCGCCTGCCCGGTTGCAAAATATTTTAAAACTTTTTCCAGGTCTTCCAGGCTGTTAAAATTTATGCTGCTATGGCTCAGGTATTCCTTAAGATTTTTACTTCCAATGATCTTTGAGAGGTTTTTACGGTTGGCCAGTACAAATTTCATCTGATCATCGGCCAGGTAAATCTCCTTTCGCTTCTGAAGGGTGAAAAAATCATTCGCTACAAAATTAAAGCGGTGCATGGTTCTCGACTGGTCTACCTTCATGGCCTCCACAGCTACTGTATTGGTCGACTTCCCCATTGGCCCTTCTTTCTTTGTATCTGAAAATGCAAAGAACACCTTTTCCGCCAGCATCCGGTTTCCTGCTACTGTTTTCTTTTCCAGATAAGCCTGATCGTAATAGTATACTTTATCCTCTATCCGAATCTCTTTCACCTGCTCAGGGTTACTTATGGCCAGCGTATCGCCTTTCGGGTCAATGAAAAGCATTTCCCGGAACAGGGAATTGTAGTTCATTCGGGCGGCACTTTTGGAACCGTCTTTAAACAGTACTGTCCCTTTTATAAAATCACTGAAACGGTATTGTTCCGCACGCGGAATCACGTTAGCAGGCTTTTCACCCGGGTTAACAGTGTAGATGGTTTCCTGCGCGTACGAGAGGCCGGAAACCAGACAGAGGAGGATCAGAATATTGCGCATAATGATTTTCTGTTCATTGATAACCAAATGTACAAAAAGATTCTCTCATAATTTAGGCTGCCTTTCTTTTAATTAGGATTAATAATAGCTAATATCTGTTTCTCATCTCTCACAATGAAAACCCAAACTCTTTTGCTGGCACATTTCCCTGTTCCCGTTTTTGTACTTGGCAAGAGAAAATCGTTTCGGAAACAGCTTACCATTAAGTAAAATTTCAACAATAAAGCTTAACACTCAGTTTAACTGGTGTTTCCTGAATATCCTGTTTACCCGCACTTAATACACCCTATACATAATAGTTATTCCTCACTGAATCTCCCGGAAAAGGATGCTCAATGAGGAATAAACAAGTGTTTGGCTGAGATTCTTACCTGTTTACACTAAACTTCGTCGTAACAACTTTGTCTATATTCGTAAGCCTTACCAGGTAGATACCTCCGTTAAAAGCAGATAATGTTATTTTCAGTTCAGAGTCTTTAATATCTTCACGTTTAAAATAAAGCTTACCCTGCATATCCAAAATCTCCAATGTTGACCCCCGTTCGATATCTTTTACTGTTATTTGATCCAATGCCGGATTAGGATAAACTATAATGCCTGAGGGGCTGCCGTGCGTTCTTGCGGATCTAATCACAGAATAATCATAACTATCGTCAAAATCCACTTGCCGTAACCGGTAGTAGTTGATAGAAGAAAGCGGAGAATTGTCCTTATAACTGTACTGAATATCACGACCACTGTTTCCGTCAGCGTTTTTACTGCTTATAAAGACCAGCGTTTCCCAGTTTAGGGCATCTTCGCTCCTTTCGATATAAAAACCCTTATTATTAAACTCAGATGCAGTAACCCATATTAATTCTATGTGAGCCTCGTCCCCCTTTACCTCAAAACTAATAAGCGTAACAGGCAAAGGGTAACACTCCCACGTTAATGCCCCTGTAGAGGGTGTTGCGGGAGAATAGCCTGAAACATAGGGTGAAACAGGAGAATTAGGTGAGCCTCTTTGTGCAACATCTGTATCGCTGCTCATTATCCCGTCCACATCCGGGTCACTCACATAATTAAAGAAACCGCCTCCATACATATCATAAGCTGAATACCCTACAGCATACATATCATAGTCTGAACCGTTTGATGTTAAATCTATAAAATCATAGATCCCGTCACCATCTGAATCCGCTAAAGTATAAATCAGTACACCGCTGTCAGGAAATGTCTCCAGAACATCGGCTATACCGTTCACTCCAACCGCAATAGATGCATCAATAATACCGTTCATGTCGGTATCAATAAGATTAATTATACTAAGTGGTATCCCCGATTCATGCAAATCCAGAATCCCGTCATTATCCGAATCTAAATCTAAATAACTGGCGACGCCGTCTCCCAGGACCCCAACGAACGCATAGTCACCATCTGTGTCGTCATCTTCATAAAATGAGTTTTGATTTATGTTTTCCCAGGCATCAGGTATCCCGTCATTGTCAGAATCCAAATCGCAATAATTCGGTATTCCGTCACCGTCAGTATCCAACGTCAGGCTTTTATCAGCTCCCCCCTGCGAAAGACTGTTTAAAGTGGCAAACAAAGTAATAGAGATTATAAGGAGTAAATACTTCATCATATGAAACGATTTTAATAGTACAAATTTATGATGTTGGGTTCTGTACTTTCAAATCGCAAAGTTCCCTTTCAAGGAACTGAGGTTATTAATATTGTCTACAGGCTTATTAATATTGTGTACAGGCAAAAAGTCTAAAAATATTGCGTATAGTGATTCCCTGTTTATTAATAACCGAATGCATTTCCTAAATAATTTATAACGATTCTCTTTAAATTTTTGATTGACAATAGCTAAACTAAGATTTCCTTTTACACTCTAACAATTTTTAAATTTCTCAGTTTCTGAAAAATACAACAGATAAGTTCAAAGCAAGAAATTTGCTCTTTTCTGTATATACACAAAAAGGCTGCCCCAGTTTTGGGGCAGCCTTTTTCTAAGAAATTCTGCTAAACAAGAAAATTATCTCTTCTTTTTCAAAATAATCTTCTCAGCCGGCCAGTATCCCGCTGCCACTGAATGCTCGAGGTTAATAGTGACGGTTTCATCGCACGGAGATACAAAGTTATCCGTTCCTCCCCCTACAGTTACTACCGAAAACGGACCATAAGTTGTTCCATATCCGTTCGGAGCCTGTACCTGCTTGGCTACAGAAAGTGTATTATTAGCTGCAACCGTTACCACAATGGGCAATGCTCCGGTATCCGCGTACTTGAAAGAGAACTGTGTATTACTGATCCGGGTGAGCTCAATCACATCCCCGGCCGCATAATCTCCCCAGCCATCCGCCACTACCACGAATTCTCCCTGGTAGACTTGAGAATCATAAGCACAGATAGCTCCAAAACGGGCAAAGTACGAATAATTGATCATGTTGGAAGGTCCTGAAGCTGTACCTAAACCTGTGAGGGGAAACGCCTCGAACATATTACCATCTTTGGTATAGATATTTACGCTGAAATCGTAATTATCACCCAGCTTGGGAGCCACTCCGAATAAAGCAGTCAGGTCACCGGCAGTGATATCCAGGGAAGCAGGCAAAGCAGTAATACCGGCTTTAAACACCTTTGTGCTGGCGTTGCTGGCATTTTTTCTCACCACTACATCCACTTTTTCCGGAAGCTCCTGGCTCTCAAAATAAGATGTGATGTCAATCTTCCCCTTAAAGTTGGCCAGGTTGACCACATCAATAGACTGGCTGCCCGTGGCATTCACCTTGGTGGAGATCGCAGGAACCTTATCTATTGATACAGTGGGAGAAAGTGCGCCACGATCACTTTCACATGATGACAGGATGTAAATCCCCGCCAGCAATATCAATGATGTTATTTTATTAATTCTTTTCATTTTTCATTCAAAATTAAAAATTGTAATTCACCCTTTCTTCTTAAGGTTGCCAGAAAACTTTTGCATTGGACGGCACCTTTTGAGTGGGAGCGTTCCCGTTGATGTTCAGCTCTCCCTGAGGCCAGGGCAATGAAAGCGGATAAGGCGTTTGGTTAACCACAGGAACAGGTAACTGGGGAACTACCTGGAAGTTACCATCTACCGGTGGCTGAACCTGTCCACCCGGAGCGTGTTCCGCATTATTCGGGTCAAACATCACCGGATAGCCGGTTCTTCTGTAGTCGGTATAGTTATCTACCGGGTTACCATACCGCTGGATCCACTTCTGGGTCATGATGTGCTCCAGCTTTTTAGCAGGAGATGCCGCCTCAAATGCTTCCAGTACCGCAGTTTTATAAGCCGTGGCCTCCGTTGAAGTAGCCAGTGCCGGAACGGTCTGGTTAACCGGTTTAACATAGGTGCCCACTACCTGGTCTACCTGCGCAAGGGATGCATCCAGGGCTTTGCTGAATACCGCTTTCTCATCTCCCGTGATTACTCCTGCATTGATCAGCTCTGCTTCCAGGAAAAGCCGGTCGGCATAGGTAATGAAGCGGGTAGGTGCAGCGCCGGTTCCTGCTGTGGCAGGAGCAGTAGGACCGGTTCCGGAGATACTTCCTCCCTGGCCGGCATCGTACCGGCCACCTACAGGATAAATTCCCATAAGGGTATAGGTATTACTATTGGAGCCGTCCCTGTAAGGTCCTGCCGAACCAAAAACAATGCTGATGAATCCGCCGTCCCTGTATTCGGTGGCGTTCTCAGGCACCCCGTTGGCCAGCTTCTGATTGTAGAAATAATAAGGAATCCTCGGATCTTCTATCCCGGTAAGAATTCCTTTGTTTCTGCCCTTCATGATCTCGTAAAACCAGGGGCTTACAAGGGCACCACCCCGCTGAGTAGCGGTATAATCACCATAACCCGGGTGTCTGTCATCGGTAGCCCCGAAGGGTCCGAAAGGCACCAGGAAGCTTTCATTCTGATTGTCAATAAGGCCTGCCGGGTTAGCCAGCAGTGCCGATACCTCCGCCTTCACGTCTTTCACCAGTCTTTGCTGGGTCAGCAGCTTTAATTTGATGGTGTTGGCTGCTTTTTTCCAGCGGGTCAGGTTTCCGCCATACATCACGTCATCAGCTGCCGGCTTGGAAGGATTGGGGGCCGGATTGTCAATGTCGGTAATCCCTTCATTCAGCAGGGAGATCAGCTGAGGATAAATATCCGCTCCCTTATCAAACTTAGGCTGAAACACCCCGTTTTTAAACTGGTTAAATTCAGAGTACGGCACATCGCCCCAGATATCCACCAGCTGGCTGAACGTATAAGCTTTCAGAATCTTGGCAATACCCACATATGCCAGCCTGCCTTCGGCCGTGCCCTGCTCTATGATCACATCCAGGTTGGCTGCCGTCTGGTAAATGCCATCCCAGCCTACATTACTTCCTGTCATACCGTAACGATCTCCGGAGATCCTTCCCGTCAACTGGTGCGTATACAGCGCCAGGTTATTCCCTATCGTTGTTCCCAGGCAAAAGCTACCACCCAGTGTCCTTTCTGATGAGGTTAACAAAGTAGACACGGGGACAGCCGTAGGGTCATTAAGGTTTGCATTTACATCCAGAAACTTCTCACAGCTGGTGCTGATCAGAAGCAACGGGGCTGTAATAAGCAGACTTACTATATTTTTAATACGTATCATTTTTCTTATTGAATTAAAGTTAGAATGTAACATTGAGGTTAAATCCATATCTTTTTGTGCTCGGCGCACCGGTAATTTCAACCCCCTGGAGCTGACCGTTACCCAATGAATTCAGTTCCGGATCCACATTAAGATATTTAGGTACATTCGGAGCAAGATACCACAGGTTTCTTCCGCTGATCGACAGGTGAATGTTGGTCAGTTTCAGTTTATTAACCCATGCTTTAGGCAGACTGTAACCCAATGAAACTTCTCTCAAACGGTATACCGTACCATCATAGATACTGTATTCGTCAGCTCCGTTAGTAGCGAAGCTGGTAGATACCCCACCTCCTGCAAAATACAGGTCGTTTACAGTGATCTGGGTCTGGTTACGCACGGTCTGGCCATTTACCAGCAGCGGTACATAGCGCGGAATACCGTCTTCACCGGTCACCTGTACCGGGTTTCCGTAAATCCCTTTTACCACCACGTTGGTCTCCCGGTCTTCCGTATCGCGGGTCACTCCTCTTCCCAGCATGGAGTTGATATTTTCAGAGAAGAAATCCCCGCCCTGGGTCCAGTCCCATAAAACACTCAGGTCAAACCCTTTGTATGACAGGTTATTGGTAATACCCAGCTTAAAGTCAGGGTTAGGGTTACCGATCATTTTCGGGGTACCGGTTTCTTCAAAAGGCCAGCCGGTAGAAGCATCGATCAGCAGCTGACCGTCATCACTTCTTGCTGAATAAGAACCTCTGAAGTATCCGTAAGGGTAACCCGGCTCAATGTAGTTCAACCATCCCAACAGGGCTCTGTCGAGGCCATCGATCAGCTTTTCAACGGTGTTCACGTTTTTTGTAAAGGCACCGCGTACTTCCCAGGTCAGTTTGTCGTTCATCACGGGCTTCACGGAAAGTCCGGCTTCCCATCCGGTGTTCCGGATCTCACCCAGGTTGGTATAAAATTCAGAGTAACCGGAGGTCCAGGGAACGTCAATGGCGTAAATGAGGTCGGTAGAACGTTTGTCATACCAGGTCAGCTCACCCACTACACGATTTTTGAAGAGACGGAAGTCGGTACCGATTTCAAGCTCAGTAGTAAATTCAGGTGTCAGGTTAGGGTCATACGTAGTGGCTCCGCGGGTAGCTCTCGGCTGGCCCAGGAAACCGTTGGTATTTAAGCTGAATACGTCCTGGCCGTTATGCGGGCCGGCGTCATTACCTACTTTGGCATATCCTACACGCAGCTTACCGTAATCAAACCAGCTGGACTGAATATTAAATGCATCGGTGTACACCAAAGAGGCGGATGCACCGGGGTAGAAATAGCTGGCATTTTTAAACGGCAGGGTAGACGTGATATCCTGTCTTCCTGTCAGGTTTATGAAGGCAAAGTTTTTATACCCCAGAGTCACATCCCCGAAGAAACCTACCAGACGTCTTTTGGTCCGGTCATCGGCCAGGAAACGCTTGGTATTGGTGTTCATCAGGTTATATACTCCATCTACAATGAAGCCTACCCCCTGCTGGGCCTGTCTTCTTGACATCCGCTGGTTAATATCGTTCCCTACTTTAAAGTCAAGCGAGAAATCACCGTTCAGCTTGGGAGCGAAGGTAGCCACCAGGGTAGATTGGATCTCCTGGAAGCGGTAGTTGTCTTCAGTGATTTTTCCGAGCGCGTTATCTGCACTACCATAAGAGGTTTTATCAATCACCTCATCTCTGAAGATACCTGAATTGTTTACCCCCAGGTTATAGTTAACATTGATCCAGCTGTTGACCTGGTAGCTGGCATATGCTCTGGCGGTGATCCGGTCATCAGTGGTTTTGATCACGTTATGATAGGCAGCCCAGATAGGGTTGGTATACTGGTTATCGTTGAAGCCGATCTGCCGGCCGTCACGTGTGGTGGTCGGATAACCGGCAATGTCCCAGTTCCGCGCCATGGTGAAGGTACGGCCCCAGCCCGTTAAGAAGCTTTGGGTCTGACCGAAGAAGCCCCCTGTCTGGTTGGCCCGGGTATATCCCAGGTTCCCGCCAATGGTCAGCTTCCGGTAATTGGTCTGGCCACCGATGCTGATGTTATTCCGGATATACGAAGTATTCATTACATATCCGTCGTGATTCACATTGGAAAGAGTGGCATTAAACGTGGTTTTCCCTTCCCCGCCGTTTATTGAAACGGAGTTTTCATACAACTTACCGGTTTCAAAAAGGGCTTTCACGTTACCTGGTACGGCCTGGTAGGCAATCATTCCATTAGGAAAGAGCTCCGGGTAGGAATTGTACATCGTAGCCCAGGTAGTAGCCGGGATAGAGTCCAGTCCTGAACTCGATCTCCGGATCGTATTTCCCAAAGCATCATAAATATTTCCCTGGCCGAATTTAGCACCCCAGGAACCGTTGGCTCCCTGTGCCCTGAAGTTAGCCCCCGCTCCGTAGGTATTCTGAAATTCGGGAATATCCGCAATTTCTTCAATACTGAGGCCGCTTCTGAAGGATACGTTGATAGGTTTGGCTCCTTTTTTACCGCTACCTGACTTGGTGGTAATCAACAACACCCCTCTTGAGGCCCTTGAACCGTAAAGTGACGCGGCGGCGGCGCCTTTCAGAATGTTAACCGATTCGATATCGTTCGGGTCCAGGTTAGAGAATGCATTACCGTAGGCTCCCCCCCCTGACGACTGCGAAGATGTCTGAAGCTGGGTGTTGCTGTAAGGGATACCGTCTACCACAATCAGCGGCTCGGTATCCAGGCCGAAAGAAGATATCCCCCGGATCTGGATGCGGGTAGCTGATCCCGGAACCCCCTGGGAAGCCCGGATATCTACTCCAGGAACCTTTCCCTGAAGACCTTTCAGCAGATCAGGCTCAGATTTCTGAAGAACGGTAGCGGGATCCACTTTGGATACGGCATAGCCCAGCGCTTTTTGTTCCCGCTGAATACCAAGGGCGGTCACCACTACTTCCGACAACGAACGCTCATCAGACTGAAGAGCCACATTAATAATACTGCGGTTACCCACTGCCTCCTCATGGGAGACCATTCCAATGTAGGAATAAACCAGGGTAGCGCCCGAACCCGCAGTAATTTCGTAGTTACCGTCCACATTGGTCTGTGTTCCGGTAGTTGTCCCTTTTACCATAACGGTAACACCGGGGATGGACGTCCCGTCATCTGCAGAGGTAACCTTACCCTTTATTACCCGGGTCTGAGCAAACAAAGAAGTAACCGTAAGCAGAAGGAAGCTGAAAAGTAAAAATTTCCTCATAAGGTTATAGCTTGAAGAGTTAAAAATTGATATTCAATCTGTCAAAAATAAAAAAACAAAAGAATAAAAAAAACTTTGCTTGGCAAATATTGTCTTATCCAATAGATTTTATTTTCAATTCCTGATTTT
>JBEBRR010000064.1:0-21063 GCA_040394735.1 Leadbetterella byssophila | reverse complement strand
TAAAAAGCGGAACAGGTTTGTTTTAACTTTCAGCTTTGACCTTACGTGTCACCCGCGGACGGATGATCAGACGAAGCGACTGGTCATAGGTAACGTAATTCCAGAACCAGTTAATGAAAACCAGCACCTTATTCTTCACGCCCAGTATACCCATTAAATGCACAAACATCCAGACAAACCACGCAAACCCGCCCTGGAATTTCCACCTGGGCAGGTCTACCACCGCTTTGTTTCGGCCTATGGTGGCCATAGAACCCAGGTCTTTGTATTCAAAAGGCTTCATAGGCTGATTATTCATCAGTTTCATCAGGTTAGAAGCCAGGAGTCTTCCCTGCTGAATGGCCGGCTGGGCCAGTTGCGGATGTCCTTCCGGGAAGGCCGGGTCTCCGCTCATGGCAGCCAGGTCACCAACAGCAAATACATCAGTGAAGCCGTCTACCTGGTTGTATGAATTCACCTTAATTCGGCCTCCTCTGCCATATACTTCCGGCGGAAAACCCTCTATTTTGTTGGCCACCACCCCGGCAGACCAGATCAGGTTATCCGTACGTATTTTTTCACCGGTAGAAGTAATGGCGTAACCGTCCGCATAATCGGCAATCCGCTCACCGGTGCGGACGGTCACCCCCAGTTCTTCCAGGTATTCTTTTCCTTTCCGGGAGGCTTCTTCAGACATTACTTTTAAGACACCGTCGCCGCTTTCGAAAATGTAAATCTTCATCAGGTTAAAGTCGAGCTCAGGGTAGTCTTTGGGAAGGATCATTTTTTTCATCTCCGCCAGGGTTCCGGAAATTTCTGTTCCGGTAGGCCCTCCGCCCACTACCACCATGGTCATGAGCCCGGCTATCTTATCCTGGTCGCGGGTAGTAAGGGCGGCTTCAAAGTTTTCCAGCACCCGGTTCCGCAGGTAAATGGCTTCGGAAACCGACTTCATCGGAATGGCGTTTTCAATGATGTTCTGCATCCCGAAAAAGTTAGTGTTGGTACCGATACCCAATACCAGGTAATCGTACCAGATCTCACCCAGATCAGTCGTTATCCGTTTGCGCTCCGGGTGAATGGCCCTGACTTTGGTTACCCGTATGTGTACGTTCCTCTTTTTCTGGAATATTTTCCGGAGAGGGAAAGCGATGGAACTTGGCTCCAGGCCGGCCATGGCTACCTGGTAAAACAGGGGTTGAAACTGGTGGTAGTTGTTTTTATCAATCAATACCACCTGTACCTCTTCATTGGCCAGCTTCTGGGCCAGGGCCAGCCCGCCGAAGCCGGCACCTACAATGACCACCCTCTTCCGGGGTGTTTCCGGTATATTTGCTATCATTAATGACGTTTTTATACGCTAAGTTTTTAACAGTGAAAAGCTCAGTTCAGGCGCGGGTCTACCGGTGAGTTGGCCATAATGATATAATTCCCGCCCAGGTTCCGAAGAACACTCCGCCAGATCTGGCTGGTATCCGCCTGAAAAACGATATCGGGCTGTACGTCCGCCATCACCCAGACGTCTTCCCGGATCTCCTCTTCCAGCTGGCCTTCCCCCCAGCCTGAATACCCCAGGAAAAAGCGGATCTCCCCTCCTTTCAGAACGCCGGTATTCAATAAGGTTTTGATCTGTTCAAAGTTACCCGACCAGAATAACCCGTTCATAAGTTCAATGGAACCCTCAATGGCTTCTCCTTTGGTATGAAGAAAATGGAGCGTATGCGTTTCTACCGGTCCGCCTACTCCTACCGGAATATCGGCGTGAACATCGTCAAAGAAATCAGACAGCACATTGCCGGTTTTCTGATTCAATACCAGGCCGAATGCCCCCTCCTCAGAATGCTCACAGATCAATACCACAGACCGTTCAAAGTTGGGGTCTCCCAGGTAAGGTTTCGCTATCAATAATTTCCCTGTCACAATGCTAACTTCTTTGATTTAATCTCAAGATAGAAAATAGGAATCAGAAGGCCAACATTCAGAACACTATTTTACCGGATTTCCACCCGGATCCCCTCACTATGCGCACTCAGTTCCGGGGCATACATGTTCTGCATCTGGGTAATGCCGTTGGAAAAGTTTCCCGCATTATTGGCTCTCAGATCATATTCAAACACATAGGTGCCCCTGCGCATATAATCAGCGAAGAAATTCGTCGCCAGATCACGTGTACTTTCGTAATAGCCGAAACCATCTTTCCAGCGGTAGCCTGACAGCACGTTGACCGGTTCGAAGCCACTGGCCCGCATATCCTTGATATGCACAAACTCCATATTACGATCTATGCTGATCTCCAGCCGTACGGTAACCAGATCGCCGGTTTGTACAGGTGTGGCCGCAGTGATTTCTTTCAGAACCGGCCCTGTTCCGGAATTCTTTTTCAGATACAGTTTCTTTTTGAAGACAATGCCGGTTTCTGCCGGGGTGATCTTATCCAGATCTTCAAAGTACTGCCAGTACAAGGCGCCCCAGGCTACGCCGGGAGATGTTTTCTGTACTTCCACTTTGCCCATTCCGGGCTGGATTTCCTGTTTATTCCATGCCATTTTTACATACCCGGATCCGGATTGGGAAGAAGGGGTATTCAGGTCAACAGCCTTTCCTCCGATCTTTACATTTACCCCTTTTTCAGCATCTATCCAGTTCTTGCCGGTATTCATAAGGGCGTATACGGCTTTGGTAGTGGCCTTGGTGGAATTCCACTGATGGGTCTGGCGGTTTTTCAGAAGCCACACTTTCATGGACTCAACGGCTTCCGTATCGCCTGTGATTTCATCGAAAGCCTCAATCAGCAACGCCTGCGTTTCTACCGGGGCCTGGTACCAGTACCAGCCGGTGAGGTTGCTTTTCCAGTACATGCCCATTTCGTCAGAATCTACCGCATGCTCTTTTACGGAGTGCAGCAGTTTTTCAGCTTCTTCCTTCTCGCCGAAGCGGTTGAGCACCAGGGCTGCCATGGCTTGTGTCTGCAGGGGGAATTTCAGCTTTTCTTTGCGGATATTGGCCATATAAATCTGTTTCAGCGAGTCAAGAGCCCGGGGAAGAGGGTATTCTTCCAGGAAGAAGCTACGGGCGTAGAGGTAGTGAATCCCGGTGTTCCAGTCGAAGTCGTTCTGCTTACGTTTCTTCTGTTCGGTATAGTTAGTAACCTGTGCCTGGTCCAGATACTTCACGGCATTGGAAATAAGGCCTTTTACATCCAGGCCGAACTTGGTGTAATCTGCTTTCATATTTTTCAGGTTACCGAAGCCGGCAAGAATGTGCGTGGTAATGTACTCGTTTTCCCGTCCTCCGTCAAACCAGGGGAAGCCGCCGGAAGCGGCCTGTTTCCGGCGGAGTTTGTCGAATGCCGACCGTACATCGTTCTGCATTTTATTGAGGTCAAACAGCACAGCGATACGCTTCATCTGCTCTTCTTCATTTACGGCATCCCGTACCCAGGGGGTTTCTTCCAGGAGGATATTTTTCAGGTCTTCATTCACTTCCAGCTTAGAGCGGAGCTGGCCTTTCCGGTTCCAGTCATCAAACACCGCCCTGATTTTTGGCTGCGAAGTGATGATGCTCTCGGAAACCAGGTTACCGTAAAGCCTGCTGAATACCTGTTCAGAGCACTCATAGGGGTATTCCCTGAGATAAGGAAGCGAGAAAACAGCATACCAGACAGGGTTGGTGGTCATTTCAAAAGTGAGCCGGAAATTATCCAGTGTGGCTGACCTGGGCCCGGCCAACTTGTCCAGCAGAAATGTTTTCTGCTGATTTTCCCGGATGTAAAGCGGGAGTGTTTCGGTAATCAGCATACGGTTGGTCACGATAGGCAGTACAGACTCCTCCCCGTCAGAGAAGTCGCCGGCGGAGGCCACTATCCGGCAGGTTACTGCCGGCAGGTTTTCGGGTACGGTCAGGATCCAGGAAACCTCTCCTGACGCGCCTTTGGCGGCAGTAAAATTCTGTCCGGTTTCGTTGTTGCCAAAAAGAGCATCTGCCGGGTCATTACTGATGGCATCCAAAAGGAAAAGCCGGGCAGAGCCGTTTAAAGTGCCTTCGGAAAGGTTGACTATTTTGGCAGAAATGCGGATCTGATCTCCTGCTCTTAAAAACCGGGGGGCGTTCGGTACCACCATGAGGTCTTTATGCGTTTTTAAGCGGGTCTCGTAATATCCCGTTTTCATATCGGGCGTATGGGCGAAAGCCATCAGCTTCCATTCGGTCAGGCTTTCGGGTACGGTAAATTCAAAGGTCACATTTCCGTCTTTATCCGTTGCGAGGTCCGGGAAAAAGAAAGCGGTTTCCTGCAGGGCCTTACGGGCCTGGATTTGAGAAAGATCAGGAGAGAGAGAGGATTCATCTTTTTTAGTTTCAGCAGAAAGGAAAGCCTCTCCGGCAGCATTCTGAGGCGCCGGGGCCATTTCTTCCATCACTACCGCGTCTTTCGCCTGTAGTTGCCTTCTGGCGGCTCCCAGGGTATGAACCCGCCTTCCCGGGAAGCTGAAATTATAGGTTTGTAATTCAGGATAATGGTATACATTTCCAAAATCCGGGTAAATGTTTCCGGGATTGATCTCCCGGAGGCCGGTCCGGCCGAATGCATAGTTCTGATATCCGAACCCGTATTTTGCTCCGCTATAAAAGTTATACGCAAAATACTCAAATGAGTTGCCCGCAAACTGGTCAAGTGAGGCATCATACATGCCGGTCAGCACTTCTGCCAGCACCTTGTCTTTGTCTTTTCCACTGACTGTAAACGCCCATTTTTCTGCAGCACCTGGCGTAAGCTTATCGCGGGTTACGGCAGTGGTCACCTGCAGTTTTTTATGGTCATAAGGTATCTCGATCCGTATACTTCCCCGTTCCGGTGTATTGAAACGCACATAAGTATAATGCACCCATATTCCGCCGCGATAGTTCTCCTTCAGGGGAATATCGAGCTGATGGATTTTCCCTTTTAGCCGTACCACCTCCTCTTTCAACAGCTTGCCGTCTGCTTCAATCTTTAGAAATACATACAGGTTATCGGTAGCAGTATTCAGGCTCAGCCGGGCCACATCACCCGGCTCATATGTTTTTTTATCGAGACGGTACGTAAAAATATCCTGTACTGCGGCCTGCTTTTTCTCGTTTTTGAGGTACACTACCTGACTGCTTTCAGCACCGTCTTTTGTACGGAGCATGATAAGGTAGTAGCCTTCGTTCAGTTTATCCGAATCGCTTAGGCGGATACTTTCTTTTGTATTAAAAGCATGTGTTAAAATTAATTTTCCTTTTTCCCAATTTTCGGGATCGGCTTCATCGCCGTAGGGTTCATGAGGGAAAAGCTTCACGAATTCCGCCCTGGAGTAATACTGGTAATCCGTAGTATATTGTGCTTTCCGTAAAACTCTTCCCGGTGCTTTCAGCTGAAAAATGTGAATGGTGCCGTTGGTTTCCACAGATTGATCATTCAGGTTGATAGCCACGATCCTCAGTGAGTCGAGGGCCTTTACATCTGCCTGAGCATCGATCCGGGCGGAAAGCAGTATTTTTTTGTCGCCTACCTTTACTGATCCCGAGCCGGTTTGGGTTTCACCGTTGAGGTCGGTTACGGCAGCTTCAACCCGGTATACATATGTCCGGATGTCAGCGGAATCTTTTTGCTCCCGGGCCGGAACCGCCTTAAAAGAGAGTGAGAATTTTCCATCCTTACCGGTTTCTGCAGAACCAAAGGCTACCTGCTGTTCAGGCTCAAACGGCGGCCTGCCCCAGTACCGGAACGGATAGATGGCCTGCCGGTACACCCTGTATTCTACCGCGGCATGGTCGATAGAGGCTCCCGAAAATGCTTCTGCTTTTCCGTTGACCATGATAGTATCATTCAGCTGGTACGTCAGAAGAGGCTTTTCTATTTCTACCCGGAACTTCGGCCGTTTGTATTCTTCTACCTGGAAATGATGATATCCGCTGAGAGAGGACTGAATGGAAAAACCGCCAGTCAGGGCCGATGCAGGCAGAATAAATTCGCCATGTACCGAGCCAAAATCATTGGTTTTCAGATTCAGTGACTGAATTTCCTGCCCGTTGGCGTCATGCAGCCTGACGGTCACATCACGCCTGGGCAGCACCTTTACCTCTTTTTTGTAGACGGATGTTACGATGCCTTTAAAATATACGGTCTGCCCCGGCCGGTAGATGCCCCTGTCAGTAAAGAATTGAGTAGCAATAATTTCTCTTTCCCGTTCTTCTCCCGGCTCATTGTAACGGTACAGGTTATGACCGTAAAACACAGGTTCATTGGCCAGCCGGTAGAAGAACCGGCGTTCTCCTTTGTATTTTACTTCTCCGTTGGCGTTGCTGGTTACCGTATTGACCAGGGAATAGGTTTCATTATTTCCGGAGACGTTATATTTATATACCTGGATTTGCTTTTTAGGAACCGGTTTCCCGGAGACCCGTTCCGTCACCCGGAATGTGCCGTCATACTCTACCGCATGATCAGATACGTTTATTTCTGCATACCCGACGGTGTGCCCCGCAACATATTTAAAACCGGGGTCTTCACTGAACAGGACAATATAACGGCCTTTGGGAAGCGGATTTAACCTGAATAGAGAGGAATGCTGCCGGTAGTCGTCAAATGATTTCAGATCAATGCTATACTCCTGTATCACTTTTCTTTTTTTGAGGAAAGCATAATACCGCTCTTCGGAATCCTTATAGCCGGAGCTCAGCTCACGGCCTGCCTCCTGGAAATTCAGGTCTTTCACCCCGATATTGTAATCGATGACCCGCACATAGATCCGGTTCAGGTTACGGTGCGTGATCCGCACAGGTACAGGGGTATTTTCAGGAATATATTTTTCCGTTTCTGCAGAGAATGCCGTAGAGCGGATGGCCTTTACCAGGGAAGAGACCGTAGCAGCGGCGTCAGAATCCGGAAAGTCTTTTTGCACTTTTTCGCCGATCTCAAAAACCCTTTCGTAAGCGGGCTTATTGCCTTTGTCGTAATAGGTACGGGCCAGTTTTTTATAAATTTCTCCGGTATACCATGCCCCGGGGTATTTTTCGCTAAGTTGCTCCAGTTTTTCCGTATCGTTTTCCCATAGTAGGGCCTGATTGTACAGGTAAGCAGAATGCTCACCCCGGCCGAGGTTAATTTGAGCCAGCTCTGCCAGGTATTTATCTGCCGGCTCCTTCTGCTGTTTCAGGAATTCCACATAATAATGGGTAAAGGCATCGTACAGTGCAGGAGTAAGATCGAAATTTTTAGTGTCTGCCGTGTCGGCTATGAAAATATCTTTGTTATCACGGGATCTTCGGGCCAGCAAAAGCTCTTTTTCCGCCAGAACTCCCAGGTAAATCTCATTGATTTTATGCCTGAAGGTATTTTCAGTCCAGAATCGTATATCGCCTGTTTCCTGGTTTTCCACGTCAGTGCGCTGAACGATCCGCCAGCGGTTTTCATCCCAATAGATCTGGTAGAGCTTTGCATAATAGACCTGTAGGATGCTTTTATTTACGTTTTCAGCTGATTCGATCTCCTTCCGGAAACTTTCAAAAACCGGGTTTACATCATCGGTTTCATCCGAGGTGGCCACCCGGATCATACCCTCATAAAACAGGCCTTTGGCCGTGAGTGATACGTTGTTGGCTGCTTTTGCCATGCGGAGGGCTTCCTCCACCCGGGGTTGTATACTTTTCAGGTTGCCCTGGAGAAAAGCCGTATCGATTTCTTTCCAGATGCTGTCCAGGTTCTGGGCCATAAGCAGGTTAGGGATAAAAATAAATAAAAGTGCGAAAGCCTTTTTCATAGGATTTGTGATTAGACCGGATGTAAAGATAAACCGGTGACAGGTATAAAACGATAAATAATCCTAAAACTGATATATTCGAACTATAGGTATAGTTTGTGTTTTTTCTACATGATTTAAGGAAATTTTTGTGGAATTTCATAAAACGGGACATTCTTGAAAGCCACGGAACAAAGAAGGCGCGATTTGCGTATATTTGCACCAAAACAACCAAAAGATGGAAGAAAAAAAGATTACTCTCAGTGATTTTCATGAATCGATCGGTGGCAAAATGGTGCCTTTTGCAGGTTTCCTGATGCCGGTACGGTATTCATCCGACAAAGAAGAACACCTCGCGGTACGCAACAGCGTGGGGGTTTTTGATGTGTCGCACATGGGAGAATTTCTTCTGAAGGGCGAAAAGGCGCTGGATCTGCTGCAACGGATCTCATCCAATGACGTTTCGGTGCTTTATGACGGGAAAATACAATATGCCTATCTGCCCAATGAACAGGGCGGGATTGTAGATGATTTCCTTACCTACAAAGTAGCGGACAATGAGTATTACCTGGTGGTGAATGCGGGAAATATTCAGAAAGACTGGGACTGGATCAGTGGGCATAATACTTACGGTGTGGAAATGACCAACCTTTCGGAGCAGACCAGCCTTTTTGCGGTGCAGGGCCCCAATGCTGTAAAAACACTTCAGAAACTGACCGATATAGATCTGGCCACGATGGATTATTATACATTTGCCAGGGGTAAATTTGCCGGCCATGACAATATCCTGATCTCCGCAACAGGCTACACCGGAGCGGGCGGATTTGAGGTGTATATGCCGAACGAAGCCGCACAGGATATATGGAACAAGATCTTTGAGGCGGGAGCCGAATTTGATATCAAGCCGATAGGCCTGGGCGCACGGGATACCCTTCGTCTTGAAATGGGGTATTGCTTATACGGGAACGATATCACGGATGAAACCTCACCCCTGGAGGCCGGGCTGGGCTGGGTAACCAAATATACCAAGGATTTTATTAACAGTGAAAATCTGAAAGCCCAGAAGGCGGCCGGACTGAAAAGGAAACTGGTGGCTGTTGAGGTGGTGGATAAGGGCATCCCCCGGAGCCATTATGAAATCTGTGATGCAGACGGAAACACAATTGGTGAAGTAACTTCCGGTACGATGTCGCCATCGCTGAACAAAGGAATTGCGCTGGGTTATGTGAGCCTGCCGTTTTCCAAAAGCGGGACGGAAGTATTTGTCAAAATCCGGGAGAAGCTTACCGCGGCTAAAGTGGTGAAGCTGCCGTTTGTGGCGGATAATGTATAATAATTACGTGCCTAACCGTATTATATCCAATTCGTTAAAGTAGTAAATTTTTTATCAGCCAAAGAGAAAGATTAAACAGGGAAGACCCATTTAATTTTTCTTAAAAATCCCCTTGGGATCTTCTTTGCGGGAGAGGAGTTCGGCCAGCACTTCACGGCTCAGCTCTGCCGGGTTCAGCTCATAGGCTTTGTGAAAGTTCTCCCAGGCAGCGTCAAGATTATTTTCGAGTAAACTGACAATGGTCAGCTGTACAAAAGCAGGAGTATATTGCGGCTGAATGCTGATGGCTTTGTTCAGCAATTCTCTGGCTTTGCCGCTTTCTATAACGGAATGGGGATTACTCAGGGCCTTTTTGATGTAAACGGTGGCCAGGTCGGTCATGAAAACGTAATTCCTGCCGTCAGAAAGCGCCAAACCTTTATTCATCAGCTCAATGGCGCTGGTATAGTTGCCACTCTGAAATTCGATAACGCCCAGGCCCCAGTAGATATCAAAATTTTCCGGATTCAGGAGCCAGGCCAGGTTAAACCGGTAGGTGGCGGTGCCTTTATCTCCTTCGCTCAGGTATTGCCAGGCCATTTTGTTGAAAAAGTCGCCGGCTTCTTTGCGGGTGGAAAACTCACGGTCGCACTCCGAAAGAAAAAGCTCGTCATCCACCAGCTGGGTTTCGGTTTTCTCGTAATGTCCGAACAGGGGCAGATAGTTGAGGTCTACACCGGCCGGAGCTGTGCGGGCCACTACCACTATTTTCTCCACTTTTTCTTCCTGGGAATTTTCCGTACTGCGTGAAGGAGGCACCGGTGTAGCTACCTTGGGGGAATTCAGTAATTCACGGCTTCCTTTAGCCACACTTCCCGTCGACTGAGACCGGTTGGTGACCTGCGCAAGACATATACTCTGTACACCCAGACAAACACTGAAAACCAATAATCCTCTCACTTTATCCCCGTTTATTGAAAGCATAAATATTAACGATGCTCCTTTTTAGTTTATTGAGTCCGAATCATTTTATTTTAACCGTACACTTCTGCTGAAAACAGAAAGCCTGTCCCGCATGTGAACGTTATTATAAAGTAGGTTTTTTGATTAAGTATACCGGCCGGTCTGATTCTGATAAAACGCAGATAAATTAGGGGTTGGACATGCAAGTTAAGAAAAATATCTGATTTGCCAACCCTACGGGAATATAAAAAAAGCGAAGGAATTTTCCTTCGCTTTTTTCTGAACCAAAATGTTTTTTCAGAACAGGAAAGTAAGTCCGGCAGACAGGGTCCTGGTATAGGCTTTCGCTAAATCATCTCCCAGGTTGGAAAGCCCGTGCGAATACTGGGCGCTGATAATAACCCGGTCATTAAAATGCAGGCCTACTCCTACGTTGGCACCGAAGTCGAGACGCTTGGGATCATACTCTTCTTCTTCCAGGTCATCCAGGTCAAAAAGATCGAAGCTGATTCCTCCCACCTTCAGTTTACCTGAAAGAGCATACCCGGCAAAACCACCCACATAAGGACTAACTTTGATAGACTCGCCCAAAGGAATCTGAAAACCTACGTTCAGTGGAATTTCAAGGAAACTGTAGGAAATTTTGGCTTCTTCATCTCCCCAGGCATCGCCTTTGGCTCCTTTTACATTGTACAGAAGGCCGGATTGTACAAACAAGGGGTTTTCAAGATTGCTGTAAACTACGATACCGGCCTGAGGGGCGATCAGGCTTTTTTCGCCGCTTTCATCTTCTACTTTGATATTGGCCAGGTTAAGCGCTCCTTTTACCCCGATACGGGCCTGGGAGAAAACCTCTGAAGAGAAGAAAAGGGCAGTGAATGCAAAAGCAAATGCGTAAAGTGATTTTTTCATAAATGTAAATATTAAGCAGATTGTTAAATTTTAGTCAAAGATACAGTGTAAAATCCTGAGATCTACATGTGTATATAAATAATTATTCTGGGGTATGCGTCCGGAGGGTTTAACATTTTTTGCACAAAACCCGCTAATTTTGTGTTTTGAAATGAAAAGGGTATTTGAACTATGTGGATAGAGCAGCTAGAAGGTATTAAAGAGCGTTTCGAGGAGGTTTCCCAGCAGATTACCATGCCGGAAGTGGTTTCGGACATGGAAAAGTTCAGAAAGATCAGTAAAGAATACCGCGATCTGGAAAAGATTGTAAATGAGTATAATTCATACAAACTTATCCTGGCTCACCTCGATGAGGCGCGGGAGATTCTCGCTACCGAGAAAGACGAGGAGATGCGGGAGATGGCTAAAATGGAGCTGGAAGAGCTGGCGCCCCGAAGAGAGGAGTCGGAAGAAAAGCTGAAAGAGCTCCTGATTCCCAAAGACCCTAACGACAGCAAAGACAGCATTCTGGAGATTCGTGCGGGAACGGGTGGTGATGAAGCCTCCATTTTTGCAGGAGACCTGTTCAGGATGTACCAGCGTTTTGCGGCTTCGCAGGGCTGGCAGTTTAACGTGATGGATTATACCGATGCCCCCTCGGGAGGTTATAAGGAAATTGTTGTAAGTGTGAAAGGAGAAGACGTTTACGGTAAGCTGAAATATGAGTCGGGGGTGCACCGCGTGCAGCGGGTTCCGGCCACGGAGTCGCAGGGGCGTATCCATACTTCAGCAGCTACGGTGGCGGTGCTCCCGGAGGCAGATGAGGTAGATGTGCAGATCAATATGAATGATATCCGCAAAGACACGTTCTGCTCGTCCGGAGCAGGAGGGCAGTCGGTAAACACTACCTATTCGGCTGTCCGGATCACTCACCTGCCTACGGGGCTGGTAGTGCAATGCCAGGATGAACGTTCCCAGATCAAAAACTTTGACAAAGCCCTTACCGTACTCAGGTCTCGCTTATACGAAATTGAGCTGGCCCGCCAGAATGAATCGATTGCCGGGGAACGGAAATCACTGGTGGGATCAGGCGACCGCTCCGATAAAATCCGGACCTATAACTATCCTCAGGGCCGTGTGACAGACCACCGGATCGGCTTTACGGTCTATAACCTGCCTACGGTGATGGAAGGAAACATCGGTGAATTCATTGAAAAGCTGAGACTTGCCGAAAATACGGAAAAGATGAAGGAAGGAATGGCCGCGGCCTGATGCGTATGGAAAAAACACTTCTTTGCTTAGCTACTCATAATGCGCATAAGGCAGAAGAGCTGCAGAGTATCCTGGGGGATACTTTCGAGATAAAAACCCTGAAAGACATCGGGTGTACAGAAGATATTGAAGAAACCGGGATCACTTTCCTGGAAAATTCCATGATCAAAGCCGGGTATGTGTTCCGGAAATACGGTATAAATGTGCTGGCAGATGATTCAGGCCTGGAAGTGAGCGCCCTGGGCGGCAGGCCCGGCGTATATTCGGCCCGGTATGCAGGAGAGCCCTCTGACGCTACGGCCAATAACCTTAAGCTGATGGCCGAGCTGGAGGGGGTGGCTGACCGGTCGGCCTGCTTCCGTACTGTTATCACCTTGATCCTTGACGGAGAGACCCATACCTTTGACGGGGAGGTTGCCGGCAGGATCAAAGAGACGTTTAACGGGGAGACCGGTTTCGGATATAACCCGGTTTTTATACCGGAGGGTTTTGAAAAGACCTTCCATGACATGAGTTTTGAACAGCGCAGCCGGCTGAATCACCGGGGCCGGGCCATGGAGAAAGTGCTGAAATTCCTGGAGAAACGCGGTGCTTAGCTCATTGTCCGGTCCTGCTCCCGCTTTATATCCCTTTCTTTGATGCTGTCGCGCTTGTCGTAGAGCTTCTTGCCTTTGGCCAGTGCGATTTCTATTTTCGCCAGACCGGAATCATTGATAAACAGGCGGGTGGGAATAATTGTTAGACCCTTATCGGTAAGCTTGTTTTCCAGCTTCCTGAGTTCTCTCCGGGTCAGAAGAAGCTTCCGCTCACGAAGCGGATCATGATTAAAATAGGTGCCGTTTTCGTAACGGGAGATGTTCAGGTTTTTAACGTACAGCTCTCCTTTATGGAAGAAGCAATAGGCATCGGCCATACTTACTTTTCCTTCCCTGACCGACTTTATTTCCGTACCGGTAAGTACCATCCCCGCCGCATATTCTTCAAGAAAATAGTACTCAAAGGAGGCCTTTTTATTCTTTATATTTATGGTTTTCTGTAGCTTCATTCCTTAATAACATCCTGAACCCGATAAAAAATCCCTGCCTCAATTGTAGTGGCAGGGATTCCGACTTACGTGCTTTCCTAATAATCCAATTGTCTGCTGAAAAGCTGACGGAAGGATTAAATCTTTAAGAATTTATATATCAAATTATATTCTTGTCTTTATTCCAGTTGACAAATGTAAATAGCGAAAAATAAATATGCAATGGTAAAGCGGATAATTTTATACACGAAAAAACCAAAGATATCCACATTTTGAAGCTCCCGGGCAAAAGTATGATCGGGAACCATTTCAGAGATATTGAGCTGAAAGGTATTGAAAATAAGTTTTTTGCGAAATTTTATCACCTTTTTCAGGAAAGCCGGAGACCTGAAATCCGGAGGGAAGAATGTGAATAAAAAGAAATGTCCATAGGACTAATTGCTGAAAAATTAGTAATATTGCTCCGTTAATATTGTTTAAATAAAGGAAAACCGGCATCTGTTACGCATGAGGGCTTTCCTGGTAAAATCAAGCAGAGCAGCCATTGTTAAATACACCTCTCATTAGTACACATAAAGAACAGGAGACTGCCATTCTTGTCGGGCTGATCACCCAGAAGCAGGATGCAGGGAAAACCAAAGAGTATCTGGATGAGCTGGCATTTCTGGCAGAGACGTCCGGTGTGAAAACACTTAAAACATTTGTACAACGGCTGAATTTTCCGGATCAGAAGACTTTTGTAGGCAAGGGAAAGCTGGAAGAGATCCGGGATTGGGTGGCATTGCATCCGGTAGACACGATTATCTTTGATGATGAACTTACCCCGTCACAGGTGAGGAACCTGGAAAAGGTCTTCGAAAATAAGAAAGTGCTGGATCGCAGCCTGCTGATCCTGAATATTTTTTCGCAGCGTGCCCGCACCGACCAGGCCAAGCGGCAGGTGGAGCTGGCGCAATACAAATACCTGCTTCCCCGGCTGACACGCATGTGGTCTCACCTCAGTAAGCAGAAGGGGGGGATCGGTATGCGGGGACCGGGAGAGAAGGAGCTGGAAACCGACAAACGGATCGTTCAGGACCGGATCGCATTTTTAAAAGACAAACTGGAGAAGATAGACCGGCAGGCCGCTACCCGGCGGAAAGAACGCAGCCGCCTGGTGCGGGTGGCACTGGTGGGGTATACCAACGTGGGCAAGTCTACCCTCATGCGCAAGCTTACCAAGTCGGACGTATTTGCTGAAAATAAATTGTTTGCCACCATTGACTCTACCGTACGGAAGATGGTGCTGGGGCATATTCCCTTTTTACTTACGGATACCGTAGGGTTCATCCGTAAGCTGCCGACTACACTGGTGGAGTCGTTCAAGTCTACCCTGGACGAAATCCGGGATGCCGACATACTGATTCATGTGGTGGATATTTCCCATCCGTCTTTTGAAGAGCAGATCGATATTGTAAATGATACCCTGGCAGAAATAGATGCCCGGGACAAGCCCACTCTGCTGGTGTTTAACAAGCTGGACCAGTACCAGCCGGAGTCGGAAGAAGGACTGGACAGGCACCTGGCCACGGAAGAAGACCTGAAGAAAAACCTGGAAAGGCTGGAAGCGGGCTACCTGAAAAAAAATGCCCAGTACGTAGCCTTTATATCCGCTGAAAAAAATGAAAATATGGATAAACTCAGGAATGTATTGCTGGAGCTGGTAAGGGAAAAACACTTTGGTATTTACCCCAACTGGGATGCATCTAAAAATGATATGCTGGAATGGCAGTAAAATAATTCAAATGCCCTCTTAATCTAAAATTTACTATGGAAAACAAAAGTACCAATTGGGGACAGTTCATCCCGCTCGCATCCGTTTTTTTCTTCTGGGGGTTTGTAGCTGCCAGTAATGACATTCTTATACCGGTATTCAAAAAAGAATTTGACCTGTCGCAGTTTCAGAGCCAGCTGGTAGCCACGGCATTCTACATTGCCTATACCGTAGGTTCTATCCTGTACATGATCGTCTCTTCTCTCATGAAGATAGATCTTATCAACAAAATAGGGTATAAAAACGGGCTGATTCTGGGTCTGGTCATTTCAGCATTAGGAACATTGCTCTTTATCCCGGCGGCCAATGTGGGCTCTTTCAACCTTATGATCTCGGCGTTGTTTATCGTAGGGCTGGGCTTCTCCCTGCAACAGATCGTGGCCAACCCGCTGGCCATATTAGTGGGGCCTGCCAGTACCGGATCGCAGCGGCTGACCATGGCCGGGGGGATCAACAACTTCGGTACCACCATCGGCCCGCTGATCGTAACTTTTGCCATATTCGGCTCGGCTGCTTCTGCCAATAACGAAGCCAGTATTGAATCCGTAAAAATCCCGTATCTGGTATTAGGGGCTGCGTTTTTGCTGGTGGCATTGTTCCTTAAATTTTCTTCGCTGCCCTCTACTATGATTAAAGAAGAGGAAAGTACCGACAGCCCGGGTGCGGCCAGCCGGAAATCAGCGTTCAGTTATCCGCAGTTGATTTTGGGAATGATCGCTATTTTTGTTTATGTAGGGGTGGAAGTAAGTACTGCCAGCAATCTCCCGGCCTATATGGAAGAGAACCTGGGATTCCTTACCAAAGATACCGCGCCTTATATTTCGCTCTATTGGGCTTCCATGATGATTGGCCGGTGGACAGGCGCGGTAGAGGCGTTTGACTTCAGAGCCGGAACAATAAAAATTCTTCGTTTTCTGGCTCCCTATCTTGCTTTCGGGGTGTTTTTACTGGTGAATTTCATCGCTCAGCACGACCTCACTCCATTTTACGTATATGTCTTTGTGATCATGGCCATGATCGTATGTGATATATTGAGTAAAGGAAATCCCGCCCGGATGGTGCTCATCTTTTCCCTTGCAGGTATAGCGGCACTTCTGATCGGAATGCTTACCACAGGCATGACTTCCGTATATGCATTCACCAGTGTAGGACTGTTTTGTTCCACCCTTTGGCCCTGTATCTTTGCACTGGCCATTAAAGGCCTGGGCAGGCATACCAACCAGGGATCCGGATTCCTGATCATGATGATCATGGGAGGCGGAATTGTTGCCCCTCTGCAGGGGGTTATCGCCGACAAAACCAGCATACATTTCAGCTTTATTGTAGGCGTACTTTGCTTTGCCTACCTGGCCTTTTATGCCGTTACCGTAACAGGCATTTTGAAAAGGCAGGGGATCGATCTGAAAAACCTCAAGGCAGAAGGCGGACATTGATATTCCGGGAAAGGAGTGGATTATTCCACTCTTTTTCTTAAAATACCGTGAAAACACCCCCCTTAAATTCCGTGTTTTTACTCTAAAAATTCTCTCGTACATGTACGAATTTTGTAAAAAAATAATCGTGCATGAAAAGAGTGGAATACAACAGATCTGAAATAATGTTTCTTTCCGGGGATATTAACTATTCGGAGATCTACATGACTAACGGAGAGAAGATGCTTTCCAGCACTACATTATTAAGACATGAGGAAAAATTTGATAATTTTATTCGTGTCAGCAAGAAATACCTGGTGAACCCCGATTACGTAAGCGGATATGAGCTGCAGGGGAAATTCATGCAGATTACCATGCGGAATGGGGATCACATGAAAGTGTCAAGAAGAAGAGTGAAAACTGTTCTGTCAAGTATTGTAGCTGTCTAACCTGACAGAACAGCTTCTGTTATAATTTATTGAGCGTTTCCCGGATAGCCTGAATTTTGGCTTCTGCATCGGCCAGTTTGGCTTTTTCTCTTTCTACAACTTCCGGTTTGGCATTTGCCATAAATTTCTCGTTGGAGAGCTTGGCTTCTACCGACTTCTTAAAGCCCTGAGTGTACTCCAGTTCTTTTTGCAGGTTTTGCTTTTCCGATTCGGCATCCAGGTTGTCGCCCAGATCCAGGCCGAATTCATCTCCTTTGATCACATAGGTCATTCCTGAAACTTCGCCGGTATAGGTGATCGTACGGATATTGGCCAGTTTCATAATGAGCGATGCCACAGCCATATACCGTCCCGGGGCCAGGGTTTTGATTTCCAGCGGCAGACTTTCCTTAGGTGAGATCTGCTTGCTTTGGCGGGTATTCCTGATCCAGGAAACCAGCTCTGTGAGGATCTCAAAATCGGCCAGAACTTCTGTATCCAATTCGCCTCCCGCTGGAAACGGCTGAACACAGATAGAGCTGCCTTCAGCACGGGCGGTCAGGCTTTGCCAGATTTCTTCTGAAATAAAGGGGATCCACGGATGAGCCAGGCGCATCAGCTCATCAAAGAACCCGATGGTGGCATCGTAGGTTTCCTGGTCTACGGGCCGGGCCGTTCCGTTTACATACGCCGGTTTTACCATTTCGAGATACTGGGAGCAGAAATCATTCCAGATCAGGTTGTACGTGGTAAGCAATGCATCAGACATCCGGAATTTATCATAGTGTTCCCTCACTTCGGCAATTGCGGCATTCAGGCGGGCCCGGAACCATTGTATGGCGGCAGCGGATGATTCTCCGCGGCCGGTTTCCCAGCCTTTTACCAGCCGGAAGGCATTCCATATTTTATTGGAGAAGTTTCTGCCCTGCTCTACGAGTTTCTCATCGTACGGCAGATCATTCCCTGCCGGAGAGCTGAATAACATACCGGTTCGTACCGCATCGGCGCCGTACTGTTCGATCAGGTCCAGCGGATCCGGAGAGTTGCCAAGGGATTTCGACATTTTACGGCCCAGCTTATCCCGCACAATACCGGTAAGGTAAACATTTTTGAAGGGGTAGGTACCTTTGTACTCATAGCCGGCAATGATCATCCGTGCCACCCAGAAAAACAGGATCTCCGGTGCGGTCACCAGGTCGTTGGTAGGATAATAATACCGGATATCCTCATTGTCGGGATCTTTGAATCCGTCAAAGACCGAAATGGGCCATAGCCAGGAGCTGAACCAGGTGTCCAGCACGTCTTCGTCCTGGGTAAAATCTTCCGCTTTTACCTGCAAACCTTTTGCGGTAGCCTGGCTTACCGCTTCCTCCAGGCTTCGGGCAACGATCACCGTACCGTCTGCCAGGTAATAAGCCGGGATACGATGCCCCCACCAGAGCTGCCGGCTGATGTTCCAGTCGCGCACATTTTCCATCCAGTGGTTATACGTATTCTTGAATTTCGGCGGTATCAGCCGGATGGTATCATTCATTACGTTTTCCCATGCCGGCCTGCTGATATCCTTCATTTTAAGGAACCATTGAAGGGAGATCTTCGGCTCAATCACCGCACCGGTTCTTTCAGAAGTTCCTACATTGGATTTGTAGTCTTCCACTTTTACCAGGTTCCCTGATTCTTCCAGCATTTTAATGATCTTCCTGCGGGCAGCGAACCGGTCTTCACCTACGAGTATCCGGGCTTTGTCGTTGAGTTTCGCATCGTCGGTCAAAATATCGATCACCTCCAGGCCATGTCTTTCTCCCAGAACAAAATCATTCTGGTCGTGTGCAGGAGTAACTTTCAGGCAACCTGTGCCAAATTCCATTTCCACATATTCATCGGCAATCACGCGGATCTCCTTGTTAATCAACGGAATCAGTACCGTTTTTCCGATGAGATCGCTATAGCGCGCGTCGTTGGGGTTTACGCAGATGGCGGCATCTGCCATAATGGTCTCCGGCCGGGTAGTGGCAATGGTCAGTCCTTCGGTGCTTCCGGGGAAAAAATACCGGATATATACCAGCCTGGAGGCCATTTCTTTGGTGATCACCTCTTCGTCAGAAACCGTGGTTTTAGCTTCCGGGTCCCAGTTGACCATACGGTAACCGCGGTAGATCTCCCCCTTATTATATAAATCAACAAAAACATCAATGACCGCATCATACAGGCTGGGTTCCATGGTGAAACGGGTCCTGTCCCAATCACAGGAAGCCCCCAGTTTGCGAAGCTGTTTCAGGATAATCCCACCGTATTTCCCGGTCCACTCCCAGCAGTATTTCAGAAACTCTTCACGGGAAAGGTCGGCCTTGTTGATCCCTTTTTCCCGGAGCATGGCTACTACCTTAGCCTCTGTGGCAATTGAAGCATGATCGGTACCGGGCACCCAGCAGGTTTCTTTTCCTTCCATACGGGCTTTCCGTACCAGCACATCCTGGATGGTGTTATTCAGCATGTGCCCCATGTGCAGCACACCGGTCACATTCGGCGGGGGAATCACTACCGTATAAGGTTCTTTATCAGGATTGGGTTTAGAACTGAAAAATTTATTCTTTTCCCAGTAGGCGTACCATTTGTCTTCTACTTCCTTAGGGTTGTAGGTTTTTGAAAGTTCCATTGCTTGCGACTTAAATAATTCGCAAAAATAAGGAAAATGTTGATACCAACGGCCGGAATCCGCTAATCCCAATGCCAGATCCTCTCCGGCGTAATGCAGTAGTCCATCCGGATATCCAGGGGAGAGGAATTGCGGATCTGTTCAGCCGGTTCCATGAGGGAGAGCCCTGTTTTGGTGGTGCGTGAAGTGGCCCGGGATAAAAACCGGTCGTAATACCCCTTTCCGTAACCTACGCGGTGGCCTTGGTGGTCAAATGCCAGGAGAGGAAGGAGCACCAGGATGTTTTCCCGGTTAAATGCCCTGAAAAAAGCTTCTGAGTCCAGCGCTTGAGAGAGGTCAGCAGGTTCATGAATACCCCAGCGGTTCTCTTTCAGAATGAGATCAGAAGTATAAGGAATATGAAGCATTTCTCCGTTTTCCAGGCTTTTGGAAACATAAATTGCTGCAGGGAAATCCTTTTTCAGTGTTTCCAGGATTAAATAAGTGTCGGGTTCCCGGTTCTTCCGGATGGGCAGAAAAAGATGGACTACCGAAAAACGATGAACGGGAATGCGGCTGAAAAGCAGGGAAGAAATCTTCCTGCTTCGCAATTCCACCTCCGCCGGGTCCAGTAAAGCCCTTTTTTGTCTTGCTTCCCTCCGTATCTCTTCTTTTGTCATCGGTTATCTTACGGATAATGCAAAGATATGAAAATTAAAATGAGGTTGTCAAAGTTGACAACCCCATATGTAGTCGTGGATTAGTAGATAAGATTAAGATGTGTGTTTAGATAATAATATCTTTTTTGAGGCCTCAATCCTTCAAAATACCCGTCGTTGGTGGATTTATGGTTGTTCTGCCCGACGGGTTACCCAGGTTTGAAAATTTGGAAACCGTAATTTTCCGGATGCTTAATTTTTGAGTCTTCATAATGTTATATTTGAGAAGGTGAAATAATTAATTTTACATAATCAAAGATTGATAGGATATTTCAGGGGAAGAAAAAAAATGTACCAAAAGCAGGATTCTCTGTACGAAATAGGAAATGGGCCCATACATCACAACTGAGAAGAAGGAAAAAATCGCCGCTCAGGCGATCATCTGGATTTCATTCTGGACGACCGATTTTTTATTCAGCTATGGATTTGACAGGGGACAGACAGCCGTAGTTCCGTTTATATTCAATGCGCTTACAAATACCGCGTATTTTTACATTTGTGTTTTTTATATCATTTTACCTGCATTCCCCAGGTCAAAAGCACTGACGCTTATTTACATTTTCATGTTGCTGATAGTCTTCATTTTTGCAAAAATGGAAATGGAGAAATTAATAAAAACCGGCAATTATGTGAATATAGTGGAACGAAAGGGCTCCATAGTTCCTTACCTGAGCTTCGAATTCTGGCGGTACTCCTATATGACCTTTTTCTCCTTTGCTTACTGGTATTATATCAAATCGATCCGGGAGGAAAAGCTGCGCCGGGTTACGGAAGAAAAACTGTTTAAAACGGAGATTGCTTTTCTGAAGGCACAGATCAATCCGCATTTCCTGTTTAATACCCTGAATTTCGTGT
>JBEBRR010000063.1:0-21459 GCA_040394735.1 Leadbetterella byssophila | reverse complement strand
CAGGATAAGGAGAGAGGCGGTCTATTTCAGCGCATCCCAAAGAATTTCTACCGGGTGAAGTGCGCGGCGGTGGGTACCGTCATGAATCTGGTGGCGGCAGGAAGTACCGGCCGCGGCAATGATCACTTCTTCCGGCTGCCGGCGTACGGTGGGGAACAGGACCAGCTCCCCTATCTGCATGGATATATCATAATGCTCTTTTTCATAGCCGAATGATCCGGCCATCCCGCAGCATCCGCTGGGAATCAGCTGTACTTCGTAGTTTCTGGGAAGCCCCAGCATTTTTTTGCTGGGAACCAGTGAGCTTACTGCTTTCTGCTGGCAGTGGCCATGCAGCTTAATGAGCCGCTTTTCTTCTGTGAAAAGCGAAGCATCCAGCTCTTTCCGGTCTACCAGCCCGCCGATAAACTCTTCAAAGGTAAAAACATGCCTGGCCAGCTCAGCCGCACTTTCTGCCAGGTGTTCACTTACCAGCTCGGGGTATTCGTCACGGAAGGTCAGAATGGCACTGGGTTCTATCCCGATCAGGGGTACGGGTGCCGGTTGGGGTGTTGCCGGCAACGGCTGTACGGCAGCAGGAAGCCCCATTTTATCGCGAAATAACTGTACATTGGCATTGGCCAGCTCCCGGGCCTTCATCAGAAGTCCTTTGGAAAGGTAGGAGCGCCCCGAGTCAGCGTGATCTTCCACTATTACAGAAAAGCCCAGCTTCACCAGGAGCTGTACCGCTTTCTTCCCGATCTCCACATCGTTATAGTTGGTAAACTCATCGAGGAAAAGGTACACTTTCCTGACCGAGGTGCCGGCCACATTCCCGTATTCTTTTCTGAACCATGCCTTCAGAGTGGTATCGGAAAGCAGCGGCATGGTGCGCCGGGGGTGAAATCCTACCAGCGTATTGGCTATTTTTCGCAGGCCGGTATTTTTAAAGATAAAATTATAGGCCCCGGGCAGCAGCGCCGCCAGCTTGTTCAGCCTCGGGTAGTTTCCCACCAGCCAGGAACGAAGAGGCACCCCGTTATCCTGATAGTATTGGTGCAGAAACTCCATTTTGAGCTTGGCCATGTCTACATTGGAGGGGCATTCTGACTTGCAGGCTTTGCAGGCCAGGCACAGGTCAAGCACCTCTTTGACCTCTTCCGAATCAAAGCGGTTCATTTTATCGGAACGGGTAAGCGTTTCCCTCAGGATATTGGCCCGGGCACGGGTGGTGTCCCTTTCGTTTTTCGTGGCCATGTAAGACGGGCACATGGTACCGCCGCTGAGGTGGCTCTTGCGGCAGTCGCCCGAACCGTTGCATTGCTCGGCATGCTGAAGGATATCCTGGTCTTTAAACCGGAAGGCCGTTTTGAACTCCGGGGTTGTCTGACCGGGAAAATACCGCAGAAATTCGTCCATGGGAGGCGTGTCTACAATTTTCCCGGCATTGAATATATTCTCTTTATCCCACACCCCCTTAAGCTCCTTAATAAGGCGGTAATTATGTTCTCCTATCTGTTCTTTGATAAATTCTCCCCGCAGACGGCCGTCGCCGTGCTCCCCTGAAAGCGAGCCTTTGTATTTTTTTACCAGGGCCGAGATCTCTTCTGCAATGAGCCGGAACTGAGCCTTCCCTTCGTGTGTCTTCAGGTTGATGATTGGCCGGAGGTGAAGCTCGCCTGTTGCGGCATGGGCATAATGAACACAAAACATCCTGTTTTTATCCAGAATCCGGTTAAATTCAATAATGAATTCCGGAAGATCCTGCACATCTACAGCTGTGTCTTCTATTACCGCCACAGCCTTCTCGTCACCCGGCAGGTTAGATAAAAGTCCGAGGCCTGCCTTACGTAAAGACCAGATTCTTTTTACATCTGCACCCATCACCAGCGGAAAATCGTAACCGAATCCCGACTGCCGCATTTCTGCTTCCAGTGCCGCCGCCACATCGGGGATCTCTTCTTCGGTGTCTCTCGACAGCTCGACACAAAGAATGGCCCCGGGGTCTCCGTTAACAAAAAAACGGTTGGCCGACTGCTCTTTATTGGATTTCGTACATTCCAGGATATAGTGGTCGATCAGCTCTACCGCACTGGGCCGGTATTTCAGTGCAATAAGGTTGGCCCGCAGCGATTCATCTACCGTATGGCAATGCACCGCCACCACGCCCTGGAATTTCGGAGGCAGGGGGTTTACGTGAATTTTCAGCTCCGTGATAAACATCAGGGTCCCTTCCGAGCCGGCAATGAGCTTGCAAAAGTTGAAAGTTTCACGGCTGTCATCGGAAAATACCTCGGTTTCCAGCAGCTCGTCAATGGCATATCCCGTATTTCGCCGGGTGATGGAACGTTTCGGAAATTCAGCCCGGATGCTGTCCTGGTTATCCAGGTTATTGAGCGTACGGAAAATATGGGCGTAGATCCGGTCTTCGAGTGACCAGGCGCTTTCTTTCTTTTCGTGAATGCTCCTGATCTTCCGGATAAATTCTGTTTTGGGAATATCGTTAAAGGTAACAAAGCTCCCGTCGCTGAGATAACCGCTCACCTCCAGGAGATGATCACGGGCGCTGCCGTAAACCACTGAGTTGGAACCGCAGGAATTGTTCCCTACCATTCCTCCGATCATGGCGCGGTTGGCCGTGGAAGTTTCCGGTCCGTAGTAGAGTCCGTAAGGCCTGAGGTGCATATTCAGCTCATCCCTGACCACTGCCGGCTGCAACCGTACCCATGATTGCTCCGGGTTCACCTCCAGGATCTGCGTAAAGGTCCGGGAAACGTCTACCACAATTCCCCGGCCTACCACCTGGCCGGCCAGGGAGGTTCCCGCGGTGCGGGGAATAAGGGTAACCCGGTAATCATGCGCAAAACGGATCAGCGCCTCCACGTCTTTTTCGTCTTCCGGGAAAACCACCCCCAAAGGAATTTCGCGGTAAGCCGAAGCATCCGTGGCATAAAGTATTTTGGTTACTTTATCGGTATGAATTTCTCCCTTAAAATTCTTCTTTAGGTCTGCCCAGTGTAAAGCCATCGATCATTACCTGATTTTCGGCGTTAAAAATACGAACAATTTGGGAGGGTAGGCAGAAAATTGCGGATAGCTTCCAACCTTTTTGGAAGAAATGCGGTCTTTTCGATACGACCTTATTTCTTATATAATTATGCCGCGAAAAATTTTACTTTTTCTTTTACCGGTCATTCTCCACTGGAGCTGCACGGATGAGTGCACGCAAACCCGGACCTACGCCGTCTGGACCCCTTATACCATTGGGTATGAAAGTATCCTGAAAGGGGTTTCCAGTTCAGCCCCGCAAGACCTGAAAGAACCGGGAAAGATTTATGCCTATAAACAATACCTGCTGATCGGTGAGGTCAAAAAAGGTATTCATGTTATTGACAATTCTGATCCCCGTTCCCCCCTGCCGGTTTCCTTTGTGAAGATTCCCGGCGTGCTGGATTTTGCGGTCAAAGACAATGTACTTTATGCGGACAGCTACATGGACCTGGTATCCCTGGATCTGAGTAACCCCCTGCAGGTAAAAGAAGTGGGCCGTAAGGCCAGGATGTTCAGCCGGGGGGTCTGGGAGGGGCGGTCGTGGTATTATGACCCCCGCACCAATTCCGTAACGGATTACATAAAGGAGATGAGAACGGAGACCTTCAAAACCAACTGCGGCAATGAGGATCCCCGTTTTTTCGGCACCGGCTGGGGCCGGGAGGATATGTATGCCCTGAACAGCGGCGGCACGCAGGGGCCACAGGGAGACCCCGGCGGCCAGGGAGGCTCCATGGCCCGCTTTACGCTGTATGACAACTACCTGTATACGGTCAGCGAAAGCGACCTCACCGTCTTTAACATCAGCAACCCGGCCTTTCCGGATTCCACCGCCAAGATCAACCTGGGCTGGGGTATAGAAACCATATTCCCTTACCAGGACAAGCTGTTTATCGGTTCAAACACCGGTATGTATATTTATGACAACAGTAAGCCTGAGAAGCCCGAGCGGATGGCCATCTTCAATCATGCCCGCGCCTGTGACCCGGTGGTGGTTCAGGGTGACCGGGCCTATGTAACCCTGAGAACCGGAACCTGTGGTACCGCCCCCAACCAGCTTCAGATCATTAACATCAATAACCTGCACGCTCCCTACCTGATCCGGAGTTACGCCATGGAGAGTCCGCACGGTTTGTCGGTATATGAGAAAACCCTCTCCATCTGCGAGGGGTCTTACGGCCTTAAATCTTTCGATATTACGAATGAGGCTGACATCCGCCAGTTGCAGCACATTAAAGGCCATCATGCCTTTGATGTGATCCAGCTCAGCTCCCGTATCCTGCTGGTGATCGGTGATGACGGCTTTTACCAGTACGACAACTCCAACCCTTCTGATTTACAACTCTTAAGTAAAATTGTCAAAAAATGAAGAAGCTATACGTCATATTGTTTTTCCTTGCGTTTTCTGCTACAGCTCAGGAGAGGGAAGACAGAGAAGTAAAGACCTCAAGGTTTGTGAACCAGACGGAGATCGCCCTGCTGGCAGGAAGAAGCCTGACAGGCAGCACGATTTATTATCCTCCTTACTATTTTACTTCCAGCAGTATTTATTACCCGGGTTACCCTTCCGTTCCGGTTTATAAAAAAGGAAATACCGGCAGCTTCAGCTTCCAGACCTTTAACGGCTGGCGCGTTCAGCCGCGCACGGTGCTCGGACTGACCACCGGCCTGGACGCCTACCAGGGCGCTCTCATCATGCCACTGGCAGCCGGTATCCGGCAGATCTTATATGAAAAGGGCCCTACTCTTTCCAAAATTCAGGCTTCTCTTGACCTGGGAACAGGTACTATGTGGCTTGACGGCGCCGAAGACGTATCCAAAAAGGGCGGACTTATGATCAATCCCGCCGTGGGCTTTGTGTTTCCTACCCGCTCCGGCTCTGCTTTTTTACTGAATTTCGGGTATAAATACCAGCATTATTCTCTTTCAGCGTTCTACAGTAAAGATAATTTTACGGAAGAAACCCGGAATATAAAAAGGCTGCAGGTAAGGCTGGGATTCCAGTTCTGATGAACGTTTTGGGGTTATTGGTACGTTAAGTTAGAAGAGGCCGGACCTGAATTTACGTCGACCGGTATTGAAAATTAGTTGTAATTTTGCCGCTTAAACGTTTTACCGATGACCATCTGCCATATTCTTACGTATTCCTATGAGAACGGGGGCACATCCAAGTTTGTTTCCGACCTGGCTTCTTTTCAGACCGAAAAGGGCGATACCGTAAGAATATTGTCTACAGAACTGCAGGGGCACTCCCGTTATCCTGTGCCGCCGGGGGTGGAGCTGGTTACTTTCCGGTCTGAAACCATAACCCGCGTTATCCCGTTGTACAGTTCCGCCCTCTATGATTACGTGGAAGCGAACAACAAGGATATCGATGTGTACCACCTGCACTGCCTCTGGAATTACGGTGAAATGCTGGTAGACAAACTGCATCTGCATGACAAAACCGTGGTGACCATTCACGGAAGTCTTCACCCGTACACATTTAAGGGGCTGGTATACTATAAGCGGCTGGTGTATTCAAAATGGTTTCAGAAGAATTTCCTTCATAAGGTGAAGCTTATCCATGTGAACCATGCCGGGGAGGTAAAGGATGTCACCGATTATCTCGGCCACCGGCCGGATAACCTGGAGGTAATTCCCAACGGAACCGACATCCACGAAGTGATACCCACCCCTCCCGATCAAAGAAACCGGAATGAATTGCTGTACATCGGGCGCCTTCACCACAAAAAGGGATTTGATATCCTGATGCCGGCCTTCAAAAAGATTGCTGCGGCCCGGCCCGATGCCCGGTTGCTGATTGCCGGGCCCGACGACGGCATGCTGGATTACATCCGGGAATATACGGAGAAAAACAACCTGGAAAAGCAGGTGGAGATCCTGGGGACCGTTACCGGTGAGACCAAAAAAGCTCTTTTCACCCAATCAGGTATTTTTGTTCTCCCTACCTATTCCGAGGGCTTCTCCCTGGCCGTACTGGAAACGCTGATGTACGGACTGCCGGCCGTGGTCTCCGACCAGACGGGCCTTTCGCCCCTCCTGGAAGACTACGGGGCGGCTGAGGTAACCGCTCTGAACGCCGATGCCTATGCTGAAGGGGTGCTGAAGGTAATGAACGACACCGCACTTTACCATCAATTGCCCGAAAACGGGCGTCGTCTCCTGGAAGAAAAGCTGGAAAAGACACAGGTATGTACCGAGTTTAACCGGCGGGTGTATGATAAGTTCAGGGGCTGAGTAAATGCACCGCTTAAAATATGACAGAAAAAGAAACCGCAAAAAAGTACCTTCCGATGGTGCTGTCTATTGCCATCTTTATGCAGATGCTGGACTCCACCATCTTAAATACCTCGTTGCCGGCCATTGCCCGAGATTTCGGTGAGTCTTCGCTGAACATGCAAAATGCCATCATTGCGTATGTGCTTACCCTGGCCCTGTTTATGCCGGTGAGCGGTTTTCTGGCAGATAAATACGGTACCCGCCGTATTTTTATTTTTGCCCTGGTACTTTTTGCTTCCGGCTCGGTATTCTGCGGCTTCTCTTCCAATCTTACCGAACTGGTGATTGCCCGCGTAATACAGGGAGTAGGCGGCAGCCTGATGACCCCTGTGGCCAAGCTGGCCCTGATAAAAACCTTTCCCAAAAATGAACTGATCAGGGCCATGAATTTTGCCATTATACCCGCGCTGATCGGGCCTATCTTGGGGCCGCTGGTAGGGGGTTATATGGTAGATTACCTTTCATGGCACTGGATTTTCCTGATCAATGTGCCTATCAGCCTGGCCGGACTGATCATGGGCTTAAAGTACATGCCCGACTACCGTTCGCAGGTAATTGATTTTGATTTCAAGGGATTCCTGATCTTTGCCGGGGCATCGCTGCTGTTATCGGTTTCTGCCGAATTGTTCACTGATTCCCACAACGTTACACCGGTTCTTCTTATGGTTATCCTGGGCTTTGTGCTCGTGTTTTATTATTTCAAGCATTCGCATACGGACAATAACCCTATTTTCCCTTTCAGCCTGTTCCAGGTGCGAACCTTCCGCCTGGGCATTTTAGGAAATCTTGCTACCCGGCTCGGCATCAGCTCTATCGGTCTGCTGGTTCCCCTGCTGATCCAGGTAGCCTACGGAAAGTCGGCCGTGATCTCCGGCTGGCTGATAGCGCCCATGGCGTTGACCGCTATTTTCGGCAAGTCATTTGTAATTGCCATTTTAAACCGTTTCGGCTATCGTACCACGCTGATGGCCAATACGGCCATTATCGGAGTGACCATATGCTTATTCGCTATTCCGGGAGAAAACACGCCTATTATATGGTTTTTACCTATTGTAGCGCTACTGGGTTTCTTCAACTCCATCCAGTTTACATCCATGAACACCATTTCCATTGCCGACCTGCGTGAATACCAGAACAGCAGCGGCAATTCTCTGATATCGGTCAACCAGCAGCTGGCAATAGGTTTCGGAATTTCATTCGGGCTGATCGTACTGCGGACTTTTGAAGAAGCCCTGAGCGGGCAGAGCATTCATACGGCATTCCGCTATACTTTCCTGGTCATGGGCATTACCACCATTATTTCCGGGCTGCTGTTCAGAAGGCTGCATATTTCTGACGGGAAAAACCTGAGAACGCAACCCTGACATACCGGGGCTTCAGACCCCGCCTATAAAAATGAGACGGTCACCAGGAAATAATGCGGGATTCCGAAATGCTTTCCGAGGTCTTCCGGTTTTACATTGGCCTGGACTACTTCACAATAAGACCCCCAGCCGTTCTTCTGCTCATGCGGTGTAATCATGGCCAGCAGGGGTATGGTCTGTGCGATATCATAAGTAAGTACTTTTTTATCTGCAAAAAAATCTTTCATCGCATACCCGAACTTATCCTTTTGCAAAGCATACTGTCTTCTTCCCGCGCCAAAACGGGCGTTGCGGATCCATGTACGGAACTTCAGGTTCTCATTGTCCAGTTCTGAAAAAAAACGGAATTCATAGTAAGAGCTGTCAATTTCAAGGAAGGCTCTATCCCGTATTCCGTTGAGGAGGGTATCGGTTTTTACCAGTTCCCCTTTTTCAAATTCCTTCAGGATAACTACCGGTGTTTTTCCTTTTAAGGCCTCCCCTTTAAATTTAAAATTTTCGATGGTAATATTCTGAAAGTCAAGAATATGATTGATGACTTTCTCTTCTACCCCGAAATCTACCCTCATTTTTATTTCCTGGGCACGGCAAAAACTTAAGCCGGCTGCTACCCACATCCATAAGTACATTATTCCTTTTTTCATCTTTGTTTTATTTATTGGAACAAACTTATTTCAATGACGCCGGCGAATGGGTTAAACAATAAAAATTAGTGTGAATTAGTGTGAAAGAATGGTGATACTACCTGATCTAAAACCTACTTTTGAACATCAGCAATTTAACCCCCCGGTGAAAAAGAACATCCTGATAGCGGTCATACTCCTTTTCGGCGTCCTGTTGACCCTTGTGGGCCTTCAGTTGTATTCCCATATTTCAGGCTATAAAACAGAGGAAGAAATTTTCCGCCGGAAGATCAATGAAGGACTGAAACTGTCGGTCGAAACAGCTTTTGAATTAAAAAGAGCCACCGTAATTGAGGAGCTGAAAGCGTACCTGAACGACGAGTCCAAGGTAAGAATAACCTGCAAATGGAGTGAAAAAAACGGGACTACCATTTTTACCATTGCCGATGTGGATACGTCGGTCTACGGACAACACCAGGTAAGTTTCAGTAAGGAAAATATTCCCGGACGGATTGATTCGGTTACTCCGGAAGTTAAGAAGCGCTTTATCGGGATATTTACCGCAGATGTGGAATATGAGCTAAAGAAGGGAGCCGTATGGTACTATACGATCAACATCGGTAATTTTCTTCATAAAAAATATTTCAAAACACCGGTCCCATTGGCGGAAATAGAGAAAATATACCGCAACCATCTGGCGGAGAATTATATTTACGAGCCCTTTGCGCTGAACCCGGTTGATAAAGACCCGGGCCTGATTTCCACTCAAAATATAAATATGACACTCCACCACGCAAGCAAGCCTCAATATGTACAGGCGTTTTTTAAAAGTCCGTACTCGTACATTATCCGTAAGCAGGCGGTAGCTCTGACCGGATCACTTCTTCTAATCGTGATATCGGTCATTACCCTGGGGTATATAATGAAGATTATGCTTTCTCAGCAAAAGCTGAACGAGCAGAAAGACCAGCTGGTGGCCAACATTACCCACGAGCTGAAGACCCCCCTGACGACCATCCAGATGACTGCAGAAGCAATAAAGGCTTTTGAACTGAGCCGCGAAGAGGTTCAGCGCTATATTGACATTATTCTCCGGAATACAGAGTCGCTGGATAAAATCACTACGGAGATCCTTACCGAAGCACGGGTAGGCCAGCTATCCCCGCAAATGCAGCCCGCAGGCCTCCGGGCTCTTGCAGAGGAGGCCGGAATGAATAATGATACCCTGGAAATTGTTAATGAGATGGACTCCTCATTAACTATACGTACGGATCCGGCATTATTGGGCAAGATTCTCAAAAACCTGATCGATAATTCTGCCAAATACAATACCAGTGTTGAGAAAAAGGTGGTTATATCTGCCGTTCAAAGCCGGCAAGGCCTGCAGATTTCAGTTGCCGACAACGGCATTGGCATTCCGGATGCCTATAAAGATAAAGTCTTTGAGCGGTTTTTCCGTGTACCCACCCGCGACGTGCATGATCACCGCGGGTATGGTATAGGGCTGAGTTATGTTAAGCAAGCCATGAAATTACTTGGGGGGAAAGTGGAATTACATGATAATTCTCCTCAGGGAAGCATTTTCACTTTGACTTTTCCGAAATGAAAAAAATCCTGATTGCCGAAGACGAGCCTTCTCTTGCCGGGGTTATTGCCGATAGCCTGAAACGTAAAGGCTTTGCGGTTAAAACGGCGGAGAATGGACTGGAGGCAGTAAAATATATACATACGGAAACTTTTGATCTGTATATCCTCGATGTGATGATGCCTAAGTTAAGCGGGTGGGACGTGGCCGGGGAGGTCAGGAAGAAAGACCCGCATACGCCGATCCTGTTCCTGACCGCCAAAACGGGGAAGGAGGATCTTATCAAAGGGTATAATACCGGAGGTAATGACTATCTTCGGAAGCCCTTCCATTTTGAAGAATTGCTGCTCCGGATAAAAGAACTTCTGAACAGGCTATCTGAACCTGCTCCGCCTGAAACCATCCGGATAGGGCTGTACAGGTTTAATCCGGTACGGCAGGAGCTCTCTTTTCAGAACGAAACCGAAAACCTGTCGTATAAAGAAACCGAACTGCTGAAGCAGCTGGCGGGCTGCAGAGGTGAAGTGCTGGACCGTAAAAAAGTGCTGCTTCAGCTTTGGGGAGATGATGATTTCTTCAGTGCCCGGAATATGGATGCCTACATTTCCAGGCTCAGGAAGAAATTCAAAAAAGACCCCGCAGTTTCTATCCTGAACATCCGGGGTCTCGGGTATAAGTTAGTCACCTGAATCCGTAAGCAGGAGCTTCCTTTTATACGTTATATCCGGTCATCATTGGCATTGCTTGATTTCCCCTTCTTCATTTCCTTGTTGTTTCCGAAACGGTAATTCAATGATACGCCTATCCGTCTCGAGTCGGAATAGCTCAGGGAGGTAACGTAGGCATTGGTAATATTGGTACTGTAGTTCCGGTTTTTCCATGAATAAAAAATATCATCAAATGAAACGTTCAGGCTGGCTTTATCTTTCATAAGCCGGTATTGAAGACCCATGTTCATCATAAACCGGGCTCTGGTTACTGTCTGTCCGTTATAATCTTTGGTAGCATAGTTCACATAATTTGAAACCGTCACTTTATCAGAGATCCTGAATGTATTATTCAATTCTCCCCTTAACACCCGGATGCTGTAATCGAGGTTCTCCACATACAGTTTACCTCTCAGTCCGATATGAGCCAGACGGGCGGTATAATTGATATCCCACCATTTAGTCAGCCGGGTATTTAATCCGAAGTGCAGCATATACATATATCCTTCTGCTATATTGTCCTGCTTGGTATAAAAAATATTGTCTATAGTTTCAGTGGTAGGTAAAATCACATCTTTGAAGGGATTGATATGAAATCCGGCCGTCCATTTTCCTTTATACCGGTACGTCAGCTCATACCTGTTCTGAATCTGCGGGTTCAGCTCCGGGTTTCCGGTAGCGTAGTTATAGGGGTCACGGTATTGCATAAACGGATTCAGGTACAGGTAATAGGGTCTTACCAGGCGTCTTAACGTTACAAATGTCAGTACATTTTTGCCTGCGGAGTCCAGCTTATAGCTGATGATAAGATTATGAAAAATATTCACATAACTACGGTCAAATGCAGACTTTGGTACCTCTTCATTGCCCAGCTGTGTACCTACGGCGTGGGTGGTTTCTGCCCTTAAACCGGCTTTAAAACCCCATCTCCTGAAATCGCGCTGACCGCTCAGGTAAGCTGCATTGATATTCTCATGGTAAAGAAAATGATTAGACTTTGACCATACGGTGCTAAAAATATCCTCTTCGGATTCTTCATACCGGTTATTGTTGTCGTTATCCATAAACGTGGCTTTCACTCCTGCTTCAAGGCGCCCACCGGAAATGGGGTGCGTATAATCAAGAGAAGTCGCCCGGGTTCGTATTCTTGTATCCAGCAAATAACGGAATTCTTCTTTCCCTATGTTTTCAAAATTTTGGGTGGCGTTATTCAGATACCGTACCTGGTTTACCTCCAGCGTAAGCTCCCGTTTGCCGAATTTTTGCATAAAATAGGCTGCAAGACCGTCATAGGTTTTGGCTTCCCGGTTATTATTGAACGTAGTTAAGTATTCTCCTGCCTCCCTGCTTTCCACGGTTCGCAGAGAAGGGGCAGAAGGCCGGCTGTTCCTGTAAAATACTCCCATGGTACTTTTATCCGACAGGAAATAGTCCAACCCGCTGTGAAAGCTGAATCCTTTCGAGCGGGCATGGTTGCTTATATCCTGCTCTACGAGCTGGTTTTCTTTCAGAAACCGGGTTTCCCGTAGCTCTATATCCTGATAACCTTCCCTGAAATATCCACCCGAACCATACACATTAATTTTCCGGAAGTTATAATTCAGACTCAGGCCATCATAGTTTCTCCAGTACTTTCCTGCATTGTGCGACAGGTTGACACTGCCGGCCCAGCCCGCCTTCCGGTTGGTTCTAAGTTTCAGGTTGATAATGGCTCCTCCTGCAGCATCATATTTTGCCGGCGGGTTATCGATCAGCTCGATCTTTTCTATATCTCCTGCCGGGAGTGATTTTAAGTAATTTTCCAGGTCGCGGCCGCCAAGGTGAGTGGGCCGGCCGTTAATAAATACCATCACTCCTGATTTTCCGTTCAATGAAATAGAATTATCGCGGACGTTAACACCCGGCGTTTTCTCTAACAGGCTGAAGGCGTTCCCGGTATTTCCGCCCGGCATAGCATCTACATTAACAATAGTGCGGTCTATCTCGTTTTCGATCATGGGTTTCCGGCCCTGCACCACCACTTCATTCAAGGCAATTTCACCAGACTCTTCAAGCACGAGGTTAGTAAAAGTATGCGGAGGTTCAACCGGCCCTGACTGGTAAGGCCGGTATCCTATGTAACTCACCTTTACTCTATATTTCCGGTCAGCACTCAGCTGATCAAAACGGAATACCCCCAAAGAATCAGTGAATTTTCCCTGTACCAGGAGGCTGTCAGAATACAGGGTCACGGTAGCACCGGGGACAGGCTCATTTTTTTTGTCGGTTACATTTCCGGAAATGGTCTGGGCGAAAACCTTTCCTGTCATCAGTAACAGCAGTAATAACTTTTTCATTGGTTTGAATTTTTCCTCAAATCTCCGTCGCTGAAGATTTACAGGGAAATTCACATGACAGACTGCCGGGAATGAATGACAGATTGCCGAAATTTAATGACGAGGAGACTCTAACCTGTAAGAGTTTATAAGAGGCTTAGCCTTCGCTGGTCAGAGCTACACAGCTCGTCATTAAAAACAGGATTTCTGCCCGGCTTTTAGAGGTTTTCATCATCTTTGTTTCATAAAACGGTTTCTCCGGGTGAAGTTTGCAGGAAAAAACGCAGTTATGTTAACGCTTTTAAAAAAATACGGGTTATGGCTTGTCGTTCTGAGCATACCGCTCTGGAACATCTTCAATATGATCTTTGCCCCCATGGGAGTTGCCGAAGAAGAGTCTGTAGCGACCGGAGCGGTTATCCTGTTTTACCTGGGGCTTTATATCGGGTATAACATTGCGGTAATGTACTTCAAAGATACGCAGGAAGTTTCACAGCAAACAGCTGTAAGAGGTGCTTTAGCCCTGGTTACAGTGGTGATTGCGCTGATCGGCCTGATCCGCTACAGCCGGCATTCTCCATTTGAGGCGGCGAATGCCTTCCTGATTATTTTCACTGCTTTTATACTCGCCTTGTTCCTGGCGCTGGCGGGCACCGCCTTCAGCCTTGTTTCCCGGAATAAGCTGCGGGCCACAGAATCCATGGCATTGATCAGCCAAAGCGAGCTCCAGCTTTTGCAGTCGCAGCTGAGCCCGCACTTCCTGTTCAATACCCTGAATAACCTTTACGGTCTTTCACTGGTGAAAGATGACAAATTACCGGGCCTGTTGCTCAAGCTGTCTGAGCTGCTCAGGCATTCCGTATACCAGAGCAGCAGCACATTTGTCCCACTCAATGAAGAAATCAATTATATTAAAAATTATGTTGAATTTGAAAAAATCCGCCTGGAAGACCGGATTTCGCTATCTATAAACCTGGAAACCTCGAATAGCCTGACCATTGCTCCCATGCTGCTGATCGTGTTTATTGAAAATGCATTCAAACATTCCAAAAACACCACTGATGAGTCAATCAGAATTGATATCCATCTCAAAGTATGGGAAGACCGTATCCTGTTTTCGGTATTTAATTCGTTTGATTCTTCCCTTGTAACGCAGAATAACCTGAACAAAAACAGCGGGCTGGGCCTGGAAAACGCCAGAAGAAGACTGGAGCTTCTCTACCCCGGTAAACATGAATTAACCATAGAAGAAACGGTGAATACCTATAAGGTACTTTTACAACTAAAAACATCGTGAAATGAAGTGTTTAATAGTAGATGATGAACCCATTGCCCGTGAAATTCTGAAGACGTACTGCTCTCATTTCCCTGACCTGGAGCTGGCGGGAAGTTGCAGCAACGCCCTGGAGGCCCGACGTATTCTGGAAACCGAAACAGTGGATGTACTTTTCCTGGATATCAATATGCCCGTGCTGGACGGCATCTCCTTTCTGAAAACCCTGCGTTCAAAACCCGGGGTTATCCTGACCACCGCGTATAAAGAATATGCCGCTGATGCTTTTGACCTGGAAGTGACCGACTACCTGGTCAAGCCGTTTTCGCTGGAGCGATTCATCCAGGCACTGGACAAGGTAAGAGAAAGCCGCCTGAAAATTTTGCCGCCAGTTGACGAAGAACCTGTAGTGTACCTGAAATCCGAAGGCAAGATCTTCCCCGTCCGGTTTAAAGATATTCTCTATGCCGAAGCCAACGGAAACTATACGCTGATCTTTACGGAGTCCCATTCCCTGAAATCGGCGGTTACTTTTACCGCTTTTGAGGCTTTACTTCCGGCTACAGGCTTTGAAAAAATTCATCGCTCCTTTATCATCAATAAAAGTAAAATTACTCATATTGAAGGCAACCGGGTGTTCCTGGACGGATACGAGGTTCCGATAGGCCAGAACTACAGAGAGCGGTTTCTCAAAAACCTGGGAATTTAGGCGCTCCTCAGTGAATTATCACGGGCGCTTAAAAGCGCTACCACACACATCACCAGAGTCAGGGGAATCAGGAGCAGCAGGGAATAGCTCCAGTCCGAGGTCCAGTCGTAGATCCACCCAAAAAGCGGCGGAGAGGCTGCCGCTATCAGGTATCCGAAAGACTGTGCCATACCCGACAGCTGAGCCGCTTTCAGAGGGGTTTCTGTCTTTAAAACAAAAAACATCAGCACAATGCTGAAAGCCAGCCCTGTTCCTATACCAATACATATCACGGAAAGAATAACATATGCGGTTTTGAAAAATATCAGGCCCAGTACGCCAATGAGTAAAACTATCGTGGTAAACAGAATAAGATTTGTATGTTTTTTAATTCTCCCCGTAATTACCGGCCCCAGGAGGGTAATGGGAAGCTGGGTCATCTGGATATAAGAGAATGTCCATCCGGCCTGCTCTTCAGTCATTCCCCAGTCTTGCAGCACTACGGGAAGCCAGGCCACAAACACATAGAACAGGCAGGACTGCAGGCCCATAAAAATGGTGATATACCAGGCCAGGCGCGATCTCAGGAGTTCAGAAAAGTCGCCAGAGGTGCCCGCCTTACCTTTCAGTACCGGCCTGAGCTGGGGAATCCACACCAGAAAACCTATTATGGCCGGAATAACCCAGATTCCTATGGAGCCTTTCCAGCCCCAGCCGGTCAGAAGACCCGCCTGAACACTGAAACCCGAGGCTAAAACTCCTGCAATATTCATGGAAAGGGCATTTATTCCTGTCATTAATCCCATTTTCTCAGGAAAACGAAGCTTGATAAAGGCAGGCATCAGGACATTGCCGATGGTAATGGCTACCCCGATAAGTGCAGCACCCAGGAACAGCAGGCGCACATCGCCGGAAGCCCGGGCCAGCAGCCCCAGAACCAAAACTGGCATAGAATACCACAGCACTCTTTCCAGGCCGAAGTCTGCGGCCAGCCGGGGAGTAAAAATGGAAAGACATCCGAACGCCAGCAGGGGCAATGTGGTGATAAGCCCGGCCTCTACATTATTCAGGTTCAGCTGGCTGATGATCTCATTTACTACCGGGCTTACAGAGGTAAGCGGTGCCCGCAGGTTGATCGCCATAAAGAACACCCCCAATACCGTTAGTACCGTACCTTTACTGACTGTTTTATTCTCACGATTCATAGCCGCCCTTTTAAAAGCCGCGAAGATACGCCTTTATCCGGTCAGGGTCAACTTTAAGTACCTAATCCTTTATAAACCCCTTGTCCCTGTATTTTTGAATAAACATTTTATCCAGCTCTTCTGAATCTTTGTACTTCTGACGCAGCCCTGCCAGCTTTTTATGAAGCTCCTCCCTGACTTTGGCGTAGGCGGGGTCATGGTATACGTTCTTCATTTCGTTCTTATCGAGGGTGCGGTCATAGAGCTCCCACTCATCAATGTCATAGTAAAAATGCACCAGCTTATATTTTTCGGTGACAATACCGTAATGCCGTTTTACCATATGCACACTGGGGTATTCATAATAATGGTAATAGGCAGCGTCTCTGAAGTTTTTGCCTTTCCCTTTAAAGACGGGCAGAAGGCTTTCGCCCTGCATATCGGCCGGAGCTTTTATGCCCGCGGCGTCCAGGAAGGTCTGGGCAAAGTCGAGGTTCTGCACCATATTGGAATTTTTTGATCCGGGCTGAATTACCCCGTTCCATTGCACCAGGAGAGGGGTCTTGAATGATTCATCAAAAATAAAGCGCTTGTCGTACCAGCCGTGCTCTCCCAGGTAAAAGCCCTGATCAGAAGTATACACTATGATGGTGTTTTTATCGAGGCCCTTGGCTTTAAGGAAGTCGAGCACCTTTCCGACTCCTTCATCTACTGCCGCGATGGTTCCCAGGTAATCCTGCATATAGCGCTGGTAGCGCCATTTCATTTTATCTTTTTCGCTCATTTTAGGGAAGTCTCTGATGAACTGCTCGTTCATTTTCCCGTAGGCTTCGTCCCATTTCTTCCGCTGCTCGGGATTCATCCTGTTCACCACATGATTATAGTTGCCTTTGTCGTAGGTATGGCTTTCCTTAATACCCAGCTTATCCATATTTTCAGGAAAGATTTTTGAGTCACCGGCCCAGTTCATATGGGTCAGCAGGTTCATTTCAGCTTCTTTACTGGCCCGGCCCCGGCCTTCGTAATTATCAAACAGGGTTTCCGGCTCCGGAAATTCCTTTTTCAGGTATTCCTCAAAATGCCTTTCGGCCGGCAGCCATTCCCTGTGCGGCGCCTTATGCAGGTACGCCAGGAAGAAGGGTTTCTCCGGGTCGCGCTCGTTTTTCAGCCAGTTAAGGGTAAAATCAGTGATCAGATCAGTGACGTAGCCGGTGAAATTCTGTCTGCCCTGCTTTTTGGTGATAAAGTCGGGGTTATAATAGTCGCCCTGATCCGGCAGGATCTTAAATTCATCAAACCCTTTGGGGTTATTACCGAAATGCAGTTTCCCGAACATAGCGGTCTGGTAGCCGTTTGCCTGTAAAATCTGCGGAAAAGTAACATTGGTGGTATCAAACGGGAAGTAATTGTCAATCTTACCGTTAATATGCGAATGTTTACCGGTCAGAATCACCGCTCTTGAAGGCGAGCAGATGGAATTGGTAACGCAGGCATTGGTAAAAAGCATGCCGTTTTGGGCGATACGGTCAATGTTCGGCGTATGCGTAAGCTTCGGATTATATGCGGAGATGGCCTGGTAGGCGTGATCATCCGACATGATAAACACAATATTGGGGCGGGCAGCCGGCTTATTTTTTGCCCTGAATGCCCAAAACACCAGGCCCAGGAGGGCAACAAAAATGAGTATTTTTCCTTTCATGTATCTATATTTTAACTGTCAACCTTATATGCTATGAGTTCTTGAACCGGCGGGTGGGCAGACAACTCTTTGCCTGAGGCTCAACAGAGCATTAAAGATACACACTTTGTGTTGAATAAATTTGCTCTGATATACTATTCCATCCTGTAAAATCTTATTTTTGAATTCAAAAAGTTCCCGGACCCTGATGAAGAAATACAAAATACTGATCGTTGATGATCATAAAATTCTACTCGACAGCCTATCGCTCCTGATCAATTCTATCGAGGATATGGAGGTGGCAGGAACACTTGGAGACAGCCGGAACGTAATCAGCTTTATTGCCGCCAACAGCATAGATATCCTGGTCACGGATATGAATATGCCCTACTCGAACGGGATCGATCTGACGTTAAAAGTCCGTAACCTGTATCCTGATCTGAAAATACTGATGCTGACGGTCAATGATACGGCTGAAACCATACGGGAGGCTTTCCAGGCGGGGATATCGGGATATATCACCAAGAAAGCCAGTAAAGAGGAGTTAACCACGGCCCTGCACACCATTCTCCGGGGGGAAAAGTTTTTCAGTAATGAGGTAATGAAAGAGCTGCTTAATCCTTCTGTGACGGTGTACGAAGAAGCCAACCTTCATGATCTGAAAGCTTTATCGGCCCGGGAGCTGGAGGTAATCAAGCTGATCGCCCAGGAGTTTTCTTCATCGGAGATCGCCGAACGGCTGTTTATCAGTCCGGGCACCGTAGAAAATCATCGCCACAATATTTTACAGAAGCTGGGGGTAAAAAACTCCATCGGCATTATCAAATATGCTTTAAAGTACAGATTGATCTGACTTTCAGAGTTTATGCGCAATGTGCCTTATGTCTTCATAAATATCATCCAGTAGTTTTACTATGTCAAGCTGCTCAGGTGTGAGCTCTTCAGCACTTTCAATACGCCATTTCAGGGCGGCGATCTTGGTATTCAGGTTATCGTGTACAGCTTTTGATATTTCTTCATTCCTTAGCCTCAGTTCCTCATTTTTATGCTTCAGCCTCCGGTTGTTTTTTATAATAAAAGCGGTAGCTGCGCCGCTGATGCCCGCGATAATAAGCAGGATTTTATAGGCTATCCGGCTTTTCTGTTTTTCCGTCTCATATTTTAATTGCCATCCGGCAATATCCGGGTCAAGCATTTCTGTTGGGGATACTTCCCCATAGACCCGTACCTTCCCCGGGTATTGCAGGTTTTTTACCACCTGACCTTTGTACCTATACATTTTATAAAGGACGCTGTAAATAAGGTTTTGTCTCCGCCCGGTAATATGGATACGCCCATTTTCCCTTCCCTGCTCCCTGATCAGTGACCATTCCTGCTCCGTTCCGGAATTACCGGCATACCCTACCGTACCCGGAAAGCATAAAAGCACTATAAGCAGGTATTTTTTCATCCGTTCCGGATTTTTTCAAAATTTAACCAGAACGGACGGTAATTCAAAGAGAACCAGGGCAGTATGAGGGTTTCGAGATATCTAAATGTAGGTTTTCCTATATTCAAAATCTATGCTTCTGCCTATTTCCATTCCTTTTTCGCGGCTGTAATTTTATGATCACAAAACAGTATGATTTTTATGATGAAAACACTACATTATCTTTTCCTTTTATGCTTTCTGTTTTTTTCCTGTTCTGATAAAGGAGGAGGTCCTGAAAAAGAAGAGGAGACGGCAACGGATATCCCGGAGCTTGATGCCCTGGTGGAAAATTATATGACCAAGTTCAAAGTACCGGGACTTCAGCTGGCCATTACCAAGCAGGGAAAGCTGGTTTATGCAAAGTCTTACGGAAAAGCCGATGTATCTGCGGGTGAGGATGTAAAAAACACAAGCCTTTTCCGGGTAGCCAGTGTTTCCAAACCTATTACCGGTATTGCCATTATGAAGCTTGCAGAAGACGGAAAGCTGAATCTGAATGACAAGGTATTCGGTACCGGCAGTATTCTCGGCAACACTTATGGTAACACCAGTGCTGCTGTGGCTTCTATTACGGTTGAACAATTATTACAGCACACCTCCGGCGGCTGGGGAAATTCAGTGAATGATCCTATGTTTTCCAATCCGCAGATGACCGCCGCCCAGCTGATCACCTGGACCCTGGCCAACAGGCCTCTTACCAGCACACCGGGAACCCGGTATGATTATTCCAATTTCGGTTATTGTGTTCTGGGACGTGTGATCGAAAAGGTAAGCGGACAGACTTATGAACAATACGTTCAGTCGGCCCTGCTTCAGCCTTCCGGAATCAGCCGGATGACCATTGGAGGTAACCAGCTTAAAGACCGGAAGCCCCTTGAAGTAATGTATTACGGACAAAATAATGAAAACCCCTACCTCTATAATATTGTGCGGATGGACGCTCACGGTGGCTGGATCGCTTCAGCCACCGATCTTGCGCGCTTACTGGTGAAGGCCGACGGGTTCAACTCTCCTTCTGACCTTCTGAAAACGCAAAGCATTTCACGGATGACAACAGGATCGGGTCCGAATCCCGGTTACGCCAATGGCTGGTCTGTCAACAGTGCCGGGAACTGGTGGCACACAGGAAGCCTGCCCGGTACCACTTCAGAGATAGTAAGGACATCCGGAGGATATTGCTGGGCTATTTTATGTAATACGCGGATCAACTCCGCTCCGTTTAACCAGGAACTGGATGAACTTATCTGGAAAGTGGTTAATAATACCTCTGTCAAATGGCCCACTAAGGATCTTTTTTAGAGGTTAGCATAACCTGCAGATAAAAAAGGGAGCGGCTTAAAGTAACCGCTCCCCTTTTTATTTTATCTGGTAGTGTAACATGCTTTAAACAAGGCCTTCCAGTTCCTCGGTAATGATCAATTGCCGTTTGGGAACGATCTTCGGCTCAAAGCTGCCTACACGATCCCGGCCGGTCTCCAGCTCGAAACTACCGCCACTCATGCTTCTGACCGTCTTTTTGCTTTTACCGTTGCGCCGGTTAGTTTGTCCACTGGCTTTCCCTTCTTCCAAGTGGCCCGCCAGCTCACCTTCAAGCATAGACTCCATCAAATGTTTTCATCAGTGACGCAAATACACCGTCAGTCCCACCAGCTTTTTTACCGGCATACAAGCCTTCCATCGCTTCTTCTTTAAAGCGCTCGAAGTCACAATGGTTCTTTTTCTTTCATTAACATGTCACTTGATATTTCGAAGTTAAAACTATTTTCTCGATTTATCCCGTGACACAGTTTAGGTTACACTCTCATTTATCTTCTCAGAACTCCTCTTTCACCACTCTCAGGGTGACCACTTCACTTCCCGACCTCACCCGCAGGATATACAGACCCGAAGCCAGCTCTCCCACCCGAAGCCTCAAATGCTCCTCACTCCCGGAGTAAACCGCCCGCCGATGCACATTCCCCTGCAGGTCGGTCAGCGTCACTTCGCCCCCGGCCCCCTCACTCACAATCTCCACCTCCAGCCACTCTCTCACCGGGTTGGGCCAAAGCCGCACTCTCAGGCTCCCTGAATCGCTCTCTACCGTGTCTGCCAAAGCCTCTGCCGCCGCTTCTCTCACCCGGTCACTCTTCTCTCCTCCTGCCAGCAGCGACTCAGCTTCCGTGGCCGTACACAGCACTCCGCCTCCCGACCATTCCGTGTTCCTGCCTCCCCTGATCCGTTCCGCCGCAAAGAATCCCTCCAGGTACTTCTCCTTCCGGC
>JBEBRR010000062.1:0-21826 GCA_040394735.1 Leadbetterella byssophila | reverse complement strand
GCCTTTGAGCAGGATTGAACTGCCGACCTCTTCCTTACCAAGGAAGTGCTCTACCACTGAGCTACAAAGGCTTGATGGAATTCTGAGCGGGAGACGGGGCTCGAACCCGCCACCTATAGCTTGGAAGGCTATCGCTCTACCAAATGAGCTACTCCCGCTTGTTTTCTGTGTGGGGGCGGATGGATTCGAACCACCGTAGGCATACACCAGCAGATTTACAGTCTGCCCCATTTGGCCACTCTGGTACACCCCCCTACCTTCAAAGAACGCGCCCCTTTTATTAAGGAGTTGCAAAATTAGAGCTTTATTTCATTCGCACCAAATTTTTCTCAAAAAAAATCTGACTGTTTTTAAAGCCCCGCAGAAAACCCCTGAAACGGCAGATTTCCTTCTTTCCCCGGCTATTCCGCCTCTGCAGATTACTATCTTCCGGGGAGCGTTCCCTGCGTAATTCTTTAGAAAGGCAGATCGTCCTCTCCTTCCAGCGATCCCGGTACAGGAGTGGCAGGCGCTCCTGTAGCAGGCGCTCCTGAAGATGCCGGCATGCCTGACGTCGGAACTTCTGCTCCGCCCTTCTCAATTCTCCAGCCCTGAATACTGTTAAAATAACGGGTCTCCCCCTGGGGATTCACCCATTCCCGGCCTCTGAGGTTAATAGATACTTTTACGGCATCTCCGACATTGTACGCATTTAACAGGTCGGTCCTGTCCTGCGTAAATTCTATCAGAATGTGCTGCGGGTATTGCTCATCCGTAGTTACCACTAATTCTCTCTTCTTAAAGGAGGCGCTTACCTGCTGCTCGGGATTAATCACCTTTATGGTTCCTGAAACTTCCATTATGCTTACTTTTGTAAAAATCTGAAGTACAAATATACGGATCTTATCTTTACCCTGAAAAAATGCTAAGCCGAATAATTTCGGAAATAGAGACCGGTCTCCGGACACATCGTGATCAGTGGGCCGTCCGTTTCACCCCCTTCTGGCACTACCGGAGGCGGGAAAACAACATTTTTTCACTGGCTTCCGCCCTGCTTATTCTTCATGAACTGGAGCCCCGGCTCAACGCTGAAAACCGTGCGCGGATCCCGGAAATCACCCGGCTGATCACTTCTGAATACCCCCGGTTCCGGAATAAAGACGGCAGGATAACCTATAATTTCTACCCTACCCGGCCTTCCCGGCATTTTCCTAACGGCTGCTTCATGCAGCACCTCGACCATTTCCGGCTGCCTGATGATATTGACGATACCGCCCTCGTTACTTTTACCCTGAAGGCCCCGAAAGAAGAAGTTCAGTCCCTGAAAGACCTGACCGCTTCTTTTGCCGAAGATCTTCCGTCTGGGAAAAGGGTCTATTCTACCTGGTACGGCAAAAATATGCCCAAAGAGCAGGATGCCTGCGCACTGCTTAACCTGCTTTACCTCTTTCAGGCTTATGACCTGCCACTGACCCGCACCGACCGGGACACTTTCTCCTATCTCGGGGAAAAGGCCGGCGAAGCGCTGACCTGCCCTTTTGAAATTGCACGGCATTATGCCACCCCCGCGCTCATCCTGTATCATTACAGCCGGTTCATGAGCCGGTTCAGTTCCCCCCTCGATCCCCTCCGGCCGCTCATCATTACTTCCCTGAAGGAAGCCCTGTCACGGGAAAAGACCTTCATGAACCGCCTCATCATGGAATCGGCGCTGCTAAAGCTCGGGGAGGAACGGGTGCCCGTCAACCTCTCCCGGATCACCGCCCGGGGGTTCCATACTTTTATCGGGGCGCCGTTCGCCCCCTTTGCACACCCCTGGATCAAAAAATGGGCTGCCAAACCTGCCTATCAGATATTCTGGCACTCGGATATCCATCAAAAAGCCCTCCTGGCGGAATATCTTGTACTCTCCGGCTTGAATTCGTAAAGTCTGTAAGTTAACTTAGCGGAGCAGAATTTGCCCTGATGCTCAGAATTCCTTCCGAAATATCATCCCAGCCCTTTGAATCCCTGAAATTCAGGAAAAATACTTTCGTGGCTTTCCGGAGCAATCTTTATCCTTTTAATAACCAGATTTTCTTTGAAGAAAATACAGTGATCTATATCCTGGAAGGTGACAAAATCTTCCGTTCGGAAAAGACCGAGTTCAATGTAAAAAAGGGGGATCTGCTTTTTGTCAGAAAAGGATATTACCTGTATTCCGAGTCGACCAATGCCGGCTACAAGAGCCTGGTGTTTTTTATTGACAGTAATCTCATCCGCGAATTTGTCAACCAGAATACAGGCATTCTCCAGGAAGGTCCGCCCCGGCAGTCGCCCTCCTGGGTGCTCAAGCTGGCAGCCGATGAGTCTTTTGAAAAATTTGTGGAGTCGGTCCTGCCCTACTTCCGCACGGAGAACCGGTACCTTGAGCACTTTCTCCGGCTGAAAGCCCAGGAACTTCTGCTGCACCTGATCAATGCCGATACGAAAGGGAATTTCCGGAAATTCCTCCTGGAAAACTTCAGCGGGAAAAAAATAGACCTGGACTATGTGGTGAACACCTTCTATCTTAAAAACCTGACCATTCATGATCTGGCAAAAATCTCGGGAAGAAGCCTTTCGGCTTTCAAAAGGGAGTTTTCTGAAAAATATGGAGAGTCACCGGCTGCCCGTATCCGGGCCAAAAAGCTGGAGCATGCCCACTTTCTCCTCAAAAACAAGCTGAATACGGTAGATGAGGTAGCCGAGGCTGTAGGGTTTGATTCCGTACCCCACTTCATCAAAAGCTTTAAGGAAAAGTTCGGCACCACTCCCAAGAAAATATAAGGCGCTTACCCCGCGCTCACCCCTTAGAATGATTATTCACCCTTTGTATTCGACCGTTCAAATAAAAATAAGGATACCGCAAATTATATTATAGTAAACTTGCACTGTGCTTTTCAAAGCATCTTTAAAACCCATTTCAATTGATATGAAGTATTTACATATTCTCCTCTTTCTGGTGATCTCGAAGGGTGTGAGTGCCCAGAGCGGGAGTTCATTTACTCTCCGCGACTGTATAGAATATGCGCTTCAGAATAACATTACTATCCGGCAGTCGGAAGCAGCCGTAGAAAACAGTGATAACATTCTGAACCAGTCCAAAGCCCAGCGCCTGCCTTCCGTAAACGGCTTTATGGGCGGCAACGGCAATACGGGTAGGAACGTTGACCCTTTCACCAACGGTATCGTTACCCAGACCATCGGAACCAATAACATGGGGGTGGGACTCAGCCTTCCGCTCTACCAGGGAAATCGTCTCAAAAATGCCGTGGAGAGAGATAAGCTCTCCCTGGAGGCTTCCCACGTTGACGTACAGACCCAAAAAAATAACATTGCGCTGCAGGTGGCTGTGGCCTACCTCAATGTATTGTCTGCTGAAGACCTCATTGAGGTGGCGCAGAAACAGCTGGAGGTTACCCGCCTCCAATATGACCGTACTCAGAAACTGATAAACGGCGGCGCGCTCCCTGAAACCAACCTTTTTGACCTGGATGCCCAGAAAGCCAACGATGAGCTATCCCTGGTGAATGCCGAGAACAGTCGTGAATCTGCCTTCCTGGCCCTTAAAAGAGCTATGAATGCGCCGCTGGAAATGATGTTCAGCGTTGTGAAAAGTGAGGTTCCGGACCCGGAAATGCTGAGCCAGGAAGGTTCCGCCGCCACCATCTACCAGACCGCACTGGGCTTTCTCCCGGAGTTCAAAGCCGGGAAGATCCGGATGAGCGCAGCAGACCGGAATATCGCCATTGCCCGTGGCTTAGGTCACCCTACCCTTTCTTTCAGCACCAACTGGGGTACGGCATATTCCAGCGTGGCCAAACGGGCGGGAGAAATCACCACTTCCTCGCGGCCGATTCCTATTTCTGCCGAGTTCCAGGGACAAACCATTCCCCTGGTCATCAACTGGCCTGAAACCAGCTACAGCATGGAGAATATTCCCTACTTTAACCAGCTGGGCAATAACCAGAACCTAAGCTTCGGGGTTTCTTTAAACATTCCGATCTTCAACCGTTTCAATGTCAGATACCAGACCCAGGCGGCACAGATACAGAAAAAACAGGTAGACCTGCAGAATAAAGCTACGGAAATACAGATCAAGCAGAACATCGACCAGGCTTACATTGATATGCTCAATGCCCGCAAAAAATATTCGGCTACCCTGGCGCAGGCGGAAGCCCTGAACAAAGCATTTATGGCCGCAGAAAAGCGATATAATGCCGGAGCAGGCACCTTTGTTGACTATAACCTGGCCAAAACCAATCTCGACCGGGCCAATACCAACCTCGTGATCGCCAAATACGATTATATTTTCAGGACCAAAGTATTAGATTTTTATCAGAACAAACCGCTTGAATTCTAAACCGACAGATTATATATGAAAAAGAAGTCCAAAAAAATGATATGGGTGATATCAGGCATACTGGCTGCCCTGGTACTGTTCCTCATCATCGGGAAAAAAGCCGGGTGGATCGGCGCCGAAAAGCCCACACAGGTAGAGATCACGAAAGTGGCCACCGGAAATCTCACCCAGTCGGTTTCCGCTTCCGGCAAAATTCAGCCGGAAGTAGAAGTGAAAATATCCCCTGATGTGCCGGGAGAAATTATTGCCCTGTATGTAAAAGAAGGCGATTCGGTTCAAAAAGGTCAGCTACTGCTCCGGATACAGCCCGAAAACTACATTTCCCTGGTAGAAAGATCCAAAGCCGGGGTAAACCAGAGCAAAGCTTCTGCTGAACAATCGAAAGCGGCTATTGCACGGGCCGAATCCCAGCTTGCCCGCATGGAAGCCGAGTTTAACCGCCAGAAAAAGCTGTACGAGGACAAAGTGGTTTCTCTGTCCGACTTCCAGACGGCCGAGGCAAACCTCCTGGCCGCCCGCCAGGACCTGGCCTCTTCCAAAGCGAACTATGAGGCGGCCCGGTTCGGGATAAACAGCTCTGAAGCTGCCTTAAAAGATGCTTCGGAAAACCTCCGTAAGACCAATATATATGCCCCCATGAGCGGAATTGTTTCCAAACTGGCCGTGGAGCTGGGCGAAAGAGTGGTGGGTACCTCCCAGATGGCCGGTACCGAACTGCTGCGCATCGCCAACCTGAACAATATGGAAGTGCGGGTAAATGTAAATGAAAATGATATCATCCGGGTAGACATGGGCGACACCGTTATTGTGGATGTGGATGCCTACAGTGATCAGAATAAGAAATTTAAGGGAATAGTCACCCGGGTAGCCAATACGGCCATAGGCTCCGGCGGATCACTCACAGCAGCGGCAAGCAACAGCACCGAGTCTGTAACAGAATTCGAGGTCAGAATTAAGATTCTTCCCGAATCTTACCGTGATCTCATCGATCACTCCATTGGTAAAAAATACCCTTTCAAGCCGGGAATGACCGCTACGGTGGACATCGTTACCGAAAAGAAAAACGGTATACTGATCATCCCGATCTCAGCGGTAACCACCCGTACACAGAAAACGGAGGAAACGGAAGGTGAAAACCGTACCGGAACCGTGAGTGAAGACAACACCAAAACGGAAAAGCCGAAAGAGATTGTGTTTGTAAATGAAGACGGCGTAGCGAAGAAACGGGAAGTAACCACGGGTATCACCGACATCACTACCGGTAATATTGAAATTCTTTCCGGACTGAAAGCCGGTGACCAGGTGATTACCGGGCCGTTCATTGAGGTCTCCAAACGCCTCGAAGACGGCAAAAAAGTGGAAGACAAAAACGCGCAGGTAAAACCGGCTCCGAAAGACAAAAAGTAAGGTACGGACCACCAGGTCATATGAGCCATATAAGTTTTTTAAATTGAAATTCTTATATGGCTCATATGACTTTGTGGTTTAAACTGAATACTTTTGTATTTAATTCAACTTATTGAAATGGGCTTTTTTGATTTTTTCAGCAAAGAGAAAAAGGAATCTTTAGATAAAGGACTGGAGAAGTCCAAAACGGGGATCTTCGATAAGCTTACCAAAGCCATTGTGGGCAAATCGGAAGTAGATGAAGACGTCCTTGATGAGCTGGAAGAGATTCTTATCAGTTCTGATGTAGGTGTGGAAACCACGGTGAAGATCATCCGGCGCATCGAAGCCCGGGTGGCGCGGGATAAATATGCTTCTACAGCGGAGCTCGACCGCATTCTCCGCGAAGAGGTGGCGGCCCTGCTTCAGGAAAACAACTCCCAGGATGTCACCAACAGCTTTGAAACCGAAAACCTGCCCAGGCCCTATGTGTTAATGGTTGTAGGTGTTAACGGTGTAGGTAAAACCACCACCATCGGCAAGCTGGCTCATAATTTCACCCAAAACGGGAAGAAGGTGGTGCTCGGTGCGGCAGATACCTTCCGCGCTGCCGCGGTAGACCAGCTGAAACTATGGGGAGAGCGCGTGGGGGTGGAGGTTATAGATCATGGCATGAACACCGACCCCTCGTCCGTTGCTTACGATGCCGTTAAAGTGGGTCTCGAGAAAGGAGCCGATGTCATTATCATTGATACTGCCGGCCGCCTCCATACGAAGGTCAACCTGATGAATGAATTAGGTAAGATCAAACGCGTCATGCAGAAAGTGCTTCCCGAAGCACCGCATGAGGTAATGCTGGTACTGGACGGCAGCACCGGCCAGAATGCCGTAATCCAGGCCCGCGAATTCACCCGTGTCACCGATGTGAACTCCCTGGCCATCACCAAGCTGGACGGCACCGCCAAAGGGGGTGTGGTAATCGGAATATCGGATGAATTCAAAATTCCTGTGAAATACATCGGTGTAGGTGAAAAAATGGAAGATCTCCAGGTGTTTAACAAGATGGCATTTGTGGAGAGTTTGTTCAATAAGTGATATTCTTCCTCTTTATGCCAACCTAAAGTATTAAACTTGGATTACAACAACAGAACTTTTCACCCCGTCAGTAATACCGGAAATGGAGAAACTTCCGGTGAAACCGTTTTTGTCTATAAACAAAACGGAAACATCCTGACTTCAGAATACGCCGGCGGAAAAATCATCTCCGGGCACCTGATCGGCCTGGTCGATGAGGCAGGCAACATTGATATGCGCTACCACCAGGTAAATGACAAAGGAGAGATCATGACAGGCATTTGCAGTTCAGTTCCTGAAATTCTGCCTGATGGGAAAATCCGGCTCCACGAAACCTGGCAATGGACCTCGGGGGATTTATCGAAGGGGGAGTCGGTAATAGAAGAAATTTGAGCCCAGCAGCACACCGGTTGTTTACTTATTTCTGATTGCAGAATCTGCCGGCCCGGGATTCTGCTGAACTACCTGTTTCCGCCGGAAATACCCCACTGAAAACAATACCAGTACAAAATACACCCCGCTTACCGCATAGGATATAGCGATAAAGAAGTTCAGGTTGGAAATGGAATGCTGAAAGAAGTTTTTATAAAACAGTACCCCCAGGCTGCCGAAGTAGGCGTAATAGTCAGCCAATGTGATCATGAATCCTACAGTTCCCACGTATTTAAAACCGGCCAGCATACGCTCAAAATAGATGCTGTTACACATGGAGTAGGCCAGGTAAGCTCCGAAGCCCACCGTCACCAGCCAGATGATGGCACTCATACTGCCGGTCTGGAATAAAAATGTGCCTACTGCAATAATGACCGCCCCAAGCAATAATAAACCCTGTATAATATTAAAAGCTCTGCGGTGATTTTTTACCAGCTGCATAGCCGCCATGATCATCAGAATGGCGATGGCTATCGGAATCTCGGTCTGGGTAAACAGCTCGGGCTTACCGGCAAAGCCCAGCTCCTGGAACATTTCCGGCATAAAATTATCTCTGAACTCCCGGTAGGCTGTCAGAATACAATAAGACACCACAAACAGCACCATGCCCAGGCCAAACTCCTTCATAAAGCTTTTCCGCTCTTCCCTGCTCATCGGGAGTCTTTCAGCGCGGTCCCGCTTATCCGCATCTCCCGGCGGCGGCACCTGTGCCAGAAACCAGACACAGATCAGTAAAGGACCGTACATGATCACATCAGCAAGGAACGGCATCCGGAACTCGTCAGTGGTCAGGTTTTCCAATACCCAGTTTCCTACCGTTTTGGCGAAACCCGATCCTACAATAAAGGAGGCCGTCAGCGCTGCTACCAGGATATCAGTACTCTTACGGCCCTCCAGGAAGCCCAGGATCACCCCGTAGAACAGCCCCAGCGGTAAGCTGGCAAGAAATACAAAAAACAGGTTATACGGCGCCGGAGTAACCGAAAACAGGAACATGCTGATCAGCGAAATTCCCGTAAATAACAGCAGACCTCTGGCCCTGTGCTGTGGTTTCATTTCGGACACTACCTTTACACCAATGCCCTTTGATACCGCAAAACCCAGCACCTGCGCCGTAATGATCAGGATCTTGAAATGTACACCCAAAAAATACAGGTCATCATAGGTGGCGGCCGTGTAGGCCCTCCGGAACGGGTAAAAGCACAGGTAGGTGCAAAAAGCCGCCACTGCAGCAAAAAGCGTGATAACCCAGGCCGGGGAGCGTAAGAGATAATTTCTGATCATCTAGGGATGATTTTCTGATTATTATGATTCTATCCTTTAAACTTAGTACTTAATTTCCTGAATGCTAAACTTCTTTACCAAAATCACCCATTCAAGGCTGGATGCCTGATTAATAGCCTGAACTAAATAGCAGGCTTTTAATTGGCTTACAGCACGGCTCCAGTGTTGTACTTTTTCTTTAAAGAAATCACAGCTCCATCCACTTCATATAGGTGGCCAGATCTTTATCTCCCCTGCCCGAAAGCCCGATGACCACTTTTTCAGAAGGGCCCGCCTCCAGGTAGTTCAAAGCGGCCAGCGCGTGGCTCGATTCTATCGCCGGGATGATTCCTTCCAGCTTAGCCAGCTCAAAGCCGGCCTGCATGGCTTCTTCATCGGTGATGGCCATGAACCGGGCACGGCCCGTTTCCCAAAGGTGGGCATGCAACGGCCCGATACCCGGGTAATCGAGTCCTGCAGAAACGGAATGCGGCTCCACCACCTGTCCGTCAACGGTCTGCATTAAAAGACTCTTGCTGCCATGAAGAATTCCCGGCTTCCCTAAAAAAGTGGTTGCGGCCGACTTCCCCGACTTCACTCCCAGTCCGGCCGCTTCTGCCGCTACGATCTTCACCTTTTCGTCATCGAGGAAATGATAGAAGACACCAGCCGCATTGGAGCCTCCCCCCACACATGCCACCACATAGTCAGGCGTTTCTGAACCTGTCTGTTCCAGCAGCTGACTTCTGATTTCCTCCGAAATCACCGACTGGAAACGGGCTACCATATCCGGGTAGGGGTGCGGCCCTACCACCGAGCCGATAATATAATGAGTATCCACCGGGTTATTGATCCAATGGCGCATGGCTTCATTGGTGGCATCTTTCAGGGTTCTTGAGCCACTTTTAGCGGCTCTTACCTCTGCTCCCAGCATCTTCATCCGGGCTACATTGGGTGCCTGCCTTTCAATATCTACTTCCCCCATATAGACAATACATTCCAGCCCCTTCAGGGCACACATGGTAGCTGTGGCCACCCCGTGCTGGCCGGCGCCGGTTTCCGCCACAATTTTTTTCTTTCCCAGCCGTTCCGCCAGTAATATCTGCCCCAGGGTATTGTTTACCTTATGCGCACCGGTGTGATTCAGATCTTCCCGTTTCAGATAAACCTGTGTGTTGAATTTATCCGATAATCTTTCAGCCGGGAACAAGGGCGTAGGCCGGCCTACATAATCTCTCAGCAGACGCTGAAATTCAGCCTGGAAACCGGCATCATTCATAACCTGAAGATAATTCTGCCTCAGCTCTTCCACATTCGGATAAAGCATTTCGGGAATAAACGCTCCCCCGAAGTTTCCGTAATACCCACGATCGTCTACTGCGTATTTTGTCATTTTCTTTACTCGATTTTAGCTCCGCGGGTTTTCCGCGGCGGTTTATATTCTCACCTTTGAGAGCGAATCATTCTCATAAAATACTATAACCCGCTTCGCCATTATTTATCCAGCTTAAAAAAAAGCTTCTGCACCGCCTCTACATCCTTCATCCCCGGCGAAATCTCATACCGGCTGTTCACATCAATACCATAAAACAAAGGGTGTTCCAGCTTCAGGAGCCCTTCCACATTATCATTGGAGATTCCGCCGGCCACAAAAAACGGGGTGTTTCCGGAGTAACCCGAAAGGATTTCCCAGTCAAACGTCTTGCCGTGCCCGCCGTACCTTTCGCCTTTGGTATCAAACAAAAAGTAATCTGCTTTTCCTTCAAATCCCTTTACCTGTTCAAAGTCAAACGAAGCATCCACTGAAAAGGCCTTCAGCACTTTCAGGCCTGCTCTTCTTATGGCATCGCAATACTCCGGTGTTTCATCACTGTGGAGCTGTACATAATTCAACCCGTATTGACCGGCCAGTTGCAGCACATGCTCCTGTGGCGCCTTTACAAAAACCCCCGTTTTCTGTATACCTGCGGGAAGCTCCGGCATTACAAAATCTTCTCCCACATACCGCGGAGAGCGGTCATAAAAGATAAATCCCATAAAATCGGGGCCCAGTTCCGCCACATCACGGATATTCCCGGCCTCCCGCATTCCGCAAACTTTGATCTTCAAACCTGAATTCTGTTTTTTACTTCCTCTATAAATAAGCCCAGGCTTTCTCCCGGACGGGCCGTTTTCATAAAATTCTCTCCCATCAGGAAACCCTGATAGCCTGCATTTTTTAACTGTACCACTGTATCCGGCTGGCTGATGCAGCTCTCGGATATCTTTACCAGGGTGTCCGGCAGATATTCAACCAGGCCAAGCGATGCATTTACATTGTTTTCGGCGAAATTCTTCAGGTTCCGGTTATTCACCCCTAATATATCGACAAAGTCGAGCGGGCTCCTGTCCAGCTCCCCGCGATCATGAATCTCCAGTAAAACTTCCAGGTCCAGCTCTCTGGCTTTCCGGCTGAGGTGCAGAATCTCCTCCGGCGTCAGGTTGGCTGCGATCAGCAGGATCACATCGGCTCCCCACGCGCGCGCTTCATAAAGCTGATACTCATCGATCATAAAATCTTTCCGGAGCAGCGGGGTGAAGCCGTTGGCCTGGCGGGCCCGCATCAGATCTTCTTTACTTCCGCCGAAAAAATCGGTATCGGTCAGCACACTGATACCTGCAGCGCCGTGCGTACCGTAATCGCGTACAATATACTCTACAGACGCTCCGGGGTGAATCTCTCCCTTGGAGGGCGACTTCCGCTTGAATTCCGCGATAATACCCGAAGTATCTTCTTCCAGCAGCCTTTGCTTCAGCGATAAGGCCGGGCGGCTGTAAAAGGCGGCCTCTTTCAGTACCTCCACCGGAACTTCTGCTTTGGCTCTGGCCACCTCTTCCCGTTTGTTCGCTATTATTTTATCTAAAATGGTCATGATCATGCAAAGATAGTGGAGTTTCAAGGGAAGAAGTGAAAAACTAAAAGTGAAAAACTAAAAGTTAGGGTACATTTAGTATTTAATTAGGAAAGAATGTTTCGCAACTTTTAACTTTCGGCTCTTAACTTTAAACTTAAAAATATTTCACCAGGCAATGCAACCCCGGTCCCCGGTTTCCGCATCTTGTATATGAAAAACCGATTTATGGCAAGAATATTACCTCTTTTCAAAACAGAGCACGACCTGGCCCGGGCCATCATCCGGGGCGACGGTAACGCCCAGCGTGCTTTCTATGAGAAGTATTCGGGGAAGTTTCTCGCCATCTGCTGTCGCTACATCAAAGACCGTATGGCCGCTGAAGATGTGATGGTAGAGAGTATGATGCGGATTTTTGAAAAAAGCAGCCAGTTTGATTTCCAGGGCAGCTTTGAAGGCTGGAGCAGAAGACTGGTGGTTAACCAGGCCCTGGGTTACCTGAGAAGTAAAAAAATGCTGGAAGTGGGAGTGGAAGAAATACGTGAAACAACCGATACCACAGAGGGCCTTCTCGAAGCAGAAGATCTCATGCGGCTGATTCACGAGCTGCCTTCAGGCTACCGGGCCGTATTTAACCTGTACGCCATTGAAGGATACTCCCACGCAGAGATCGCAGAGCTTCTCGGCATTTCTGAGGGTACGTCCAAATCCCAGCTCAGCCGGGCGCGGGCAGCCCTGCAGGAACGATTAAATGAATTTCAGTTTACCTCTAATTTTTAGGAACATGAATCAGACAGATCATCATTTTTCGAAAAAACTAAGAGACTTGGAAATAACTCCTTCCGAGCGGGCCAATGAGCTGTTCCGCAGCAGGCTGGAGCAAATTTCCCCTCAAAAGAAAGAAAAAGCAGTAACGAAATATTTTGCCACGGCCGCCGCTGTAATAGTGGCCCTGGGATTCCTGGTCTTTCTTCATCTGAACAAAGACGTCATGAAGACCGACACGGCCATTGTGCTTCCGAAACCGGCAGAAGAAGTATCCCGGCCGGAGACTGCAGCCGAATCCCTGCCTTCAGAATCAGAGGCCGGCGCCACGGTTGACGAAGCCCCTTCCGTAACCCCGGGAAATCCGGCCCGGCCGGTGCCCGCTCCCGAACGGGTATCCACCGTCAAAACTTTACACGCCGAAGAGGAAAACCTTCCCCGGCAGGCAAAAAAACTTCTCTCAGACCTGCAAAGCCTGAACCCGGAGATCAGCTACCGGTACCATAGCACTGATCTCACAGACTTTGCCATACTGGATAGCCACGTACCGCTGGAACTGGAAACCCGGGAGCCTGCTGCTCCCGTAATAACAGCCGATGAGCCGCTCCCGCTGCTTACCAGAGTGGTACGCGAGGTCAAATATGTAGCCAATGGTGAAAAGCCGGATCTTGACCGCTCCGGAATCAAGCCTGCCGCCACGGTTTTTGCCCATAACCAGAACGGTCTGCTGGCCAATGAATCCCGCCAGATCAAAGAAGGGTTTCACAAATTCAAAGAAATATTCAGGTAAACGCATATGAAAAAGCTATTGTTTCTCTCCCTGTTATTAAGCGTACAAGCGTTCGCTTCCCCGTCGGATACCACCATCATCGAGTATAACGACAACGTTTTTCATAAAAAGATCAAAGTGAAAAGCGACAAATCTTTTGACGTGGCTTATCCACGGGTCCTGAACATCCATCACGTATTAAAAGCTTTTGACGTGGATTCTGTGGAAAGGGAACGTGTATGGGTTCTGCTGGAAAAAAGCCGGAATTCACGGGATACCCTGATGACCCTCAGCCGCAGCGGCGACCGGGTCACCATTACTACCCGCGATTTCTCTACCGCGGTCAATGCCCCGGATGACGAGATCGTATCGTATGAGTCCAATGATAAAAAGGGCTTTGACGTACGGATTTCCTCTGACAACTCAGGCCCCTCCAGGAGCTATTACAGGGGGCGGTTCTTCTCCCGGACGGACTTCGCCGTCTACCTGGGACTGAACAGCTATACCGGGCAGTCAGACGTCAGTCCTGATAACCTCAGCGAGCTGCGGGTATGGCCTTCCCGTTACATAGCCCTGTCTTTCCGCGGCAATGCCACGCTGGCCAATGGAAAAAACACCCACCTGGTACTCAGCTACGGACCGGAGTTTGCATGGCATAACTTCATGCTCATTAACAGTCACGTGCTGCAATACGAAAACGGCCAGGCAAGATTCGCAGAGAGCAACAATTCTACCGACAAAAGCAAGTTTGTGATTCCACATATCAACTTCCCTGTTCTCCTGAACATCGGGTTGAAAAAAGAAGGCTTCCGGCTCGGTGTGGGCGGTTATGTAGGCTACCGCATCGGCGGATACACCAAAGTAGTTTATAAAGACAATAAAAGCAAAGAGAAATACAATGAGTCTCTTGGCCTGAACGACCTGAAATACGGACTCACGGCTGAAATAGGCCGCAGAAACGGAGGGGCCATCTTCTTCCGGTATGACCTGAACGAGCTCTTCCGTAGTAACCAGACCATCCCGAGAGATATGCAGGCATTCAGCTTCGGGATCCGGCTTTGATAACTTCGCTTGGTTCTTCACTTCGCCCGAACTGACAAGTGGCAATCTTTCCTGTCGGTTCGGGCGAAGTCGAGAAGCAGGGACCAGGCAAAACCCAAACGGGTTACTCCCTATACTACCTCCTCAATGACCGTCACTTTCTGAATCGTATCGCCCTGCCGGATATCATCAATAATGTCCAGTCCTTCCACCACCTTTCCGAAGCAGGTATGGTTTCTGTCCAGGTGAGCTGTGTTCTGCCGGTTATGGCAGATAAAAAACTGGGACCCGCCAGTATTTCTTCCCCGGTGCGCCATAGAAAGCACACCTCTGTCATGGTACTGCTTTGTGCCGTCCAGCTCGCAGGGAATGGTATATCCCGGACCACCGGCTCCCGTTCCGTCAGGACAACCGCCCTGCACCACAAAGCCGGGGATTACCCGGTGAAACTTCAGCCCGTCATAAAATCCTTTGTTCGACAGGTCAATAAAATTCTGTACGGCCAAAGGGGCATCGTCATCATAAAATTCAATTACCAAAGTACCCTTATCGGTTACCATTTCCGCTTTACGCATAATCTATAAATTTGTTGTTTCTTCTATATGGCCGCCCTTCCGGATCACGGCTTCTTTCACCAGCTTAACGGCATTCAGGTACAGTACCAGGCTTTCTGCCTGCGTAGGCGACTGCATCTGTTCACACTGCGGGCCCGGCTCCAGGAAGTACACAAAAACCTTTTCGTTCTTACGATCCAGCACCTGGTAGTCGTACCGGCCGATAGCCTCGAAAATCTCGTTTTCCGAAATCCCCAGGAAACGATCTCTGTTCTCTTTCAGAAGGCCGATCTGCCGTTCCCGGTCGCCGTTACATCCTCCCCGGTCGCCTTTAAAGGCCGCGGTATCCAATCCGGGAATTTCCAGGGGGTCAGTATAGGAGCACCCTGCCAGTGAAGCCAGGAAAAGGAATAAAAAAAATCTCTGCCTCATCACTTAATCCTGGAAGCTGCCTACAATCGCATTGGCAATTGACAAAAGGAAGCTGAATATCAGGGCTGTAAAGAAACCGCTGACATCAAACCCGTCTACCAGGTAAGTGCAAAGGTAAACTACGGCCACTGAAATCACCAGGGAGAAAAGCCCCAGGGTCAGAAAAGTGATCGGCAGGGAAATGAGATCCAGCAGTGGCCTCACAAAGGTATTCAGGAGACTCATTACAAAAGCCACGATAATCCCGGTGGTGAGAGTATCTACGGTCAGACCGCTCAGTAATTTGGGCATTAAATACACCAGCGCCCCGGTCAGAACGAGGCGGATTGCATAATTGATCATGTGCTATGTCGTTTAATTAAAACATCCAGTACGTCATCCAGCTCCACTCCTTTGGCTTCCAGCAGCACCAGGTAGTGGAAAAGCAGATCGGCCGCTTCCCCGAGAAACAAGTCTTTGTTATCATCTTTGGCCTCAATCACCAGCTCCACCGCTTCCTCACCTACCTTCTGAGCCACCTTATTGATGCCTTTTGCAAACAGTGATGCCGTGTATGACTGATCCGTCGGGTTATTTTTACGGTCATGAATGATTTCGGTCAGGTAGCGTATAAACGCCACTTTTCCGGTATTCCTTTCTTCCCAGCAGGTATCTGAGCCTGTATGACAGACCGGTCCGGCTGGCCGGGCCTGAATCAGCAGGGAATCTCCGTCGCAATCTGCCGAATGACTTATATAGGTCAGGTAATTCTCCGAAGTCTCTCCTTTGGTCCAGAGACGGTTTTTCGACCGGCTGAAAAAAGTTACCTTCCCGGTATCCAGGGTATGCTGCAGGGCTTCTGCATTCATATACCCCTGCATAAGTACCTTACCGGTAAGGTGATCCTGAACAATGGCCGGGATAAGCCCTTTTGAAAAGTCTGCTTCTCTTGTCATATCTGAGTACAATATTAGCGATTCAATTGAAGAAACGAGTAAAATTTTCTTCAGAAATTTTGACATAAAAAAAACTCCTTCTATCTTTGCACCCACATTAACGGAGAGAGATTCTTCAAGAATGCGGAAGTAGCTCAGTTGGTAGAGCGTAACCTTGCCAAGGTTAAGGTCGCGGGTTCGAGACCCGTCTTCCGCTCCAACAGCAGAAAAGTTCCTATGAAAATGGGAGCTTTTTTTGTCTGCAAGGGCTCGGATGGTGGAACTGGTAGACACGCAGGACTTAAAATCCTGTTCCCGTTAAAGGAGTGCGGGTTCGATTCCCGCTCCGAGTACTAAAAATCGCTGACCTCAGCGATTTTTTTTAATTCTGCACGCGGAAGTAGCTCAGTTGGTAGAGCGTAACCTTCCCAAGGTTAAGGTCGCGGGTTCGAGACCCGTCTTCCGCTCTTCTCAAAAACTTAAGCATAGTACATTGGGGGTCAAACCCAAAAAGTCTATCCTCTTTTCAGGGGTGCGGACAAGGCTCTTTGCCCGGGCTATAATAGCACCATTTTGTGGTTATTGTCGAAACAAACTGCCTGTTCCATTTACGTCCGAAGAACTGACAGAATTGCGGCCCCTTTACCTCTCTATCCAAACCAGGAAACTCTCCGCAAATGTTTCCCTTAACCCCTGTAAAGCCAAAAAAGCAGGCCCTTGAGCCTGCTTTCTGAGGTTTCGAGCGGATTCGAACCGCTGTACAAGGTTTTGCAGACCTCTGCCTAGCCTCTCGGCCACGAAACCATTCCTTAATCGGAAGTGCAAAGATACCGGTTATGATTTTGTAATCCAAAAAAATCCTGATTAAAGTATTCCCCGCCGGGTGTGTAATTTTGCCGGAAGAAAACGGCCTGCGAATATTTCATTCCTCCGTGAAATAATTTCAGGCGTTGTAGACCGTATAACTCTGTTAATCAATATTATTCTGAAATTCTCATGTGTAATTATTTCCGTCATCAGGGAAATAATTTCAGACTTTATATATCGTATAGTTCTGTTAATCAACATTATTGTGAAATTCTTATATGTAATTATTTCACTGATCAATGAAATAATTTCGGAACTTTGTACCCTATGAAAATTCCGTTAACTGCTATTATTCTGACATTCAATGAAGAACAAAACATCACTGAATGTCTCGACAGCCTGATCTCCTGGGTAGACGAGGTGATCGTGGTAGATTCCTATTCCACTGACAACACCCTCGACCTGATCAGCCGGTACCCCGGTGTGAAGGTGTATCAGCACGAGTTTGTGAACTATTCGATACAACGCAACTGGGTCTTTGAAAACGTGCCTGTACGCAATGCATTTTTGATGAACCTGGATGCCGACCACCGGGTAACCCCGGAATTAAAGGACGAACTTATCGCTCACTTCCAAAAAGGAATTCCTGCCGGTATAAACGGATTTATGGCTTCGCGCCAGACCATGTTTCTCGGCCGGTGGATACGGCATGGCGGGCACTACCCGGTTTACCACGGCATTATTTTCCGAAAGGGATTCGGCTACTGTGAACATAAGGAGTATGACCAGCATTTTGTTATTGAAGGAGAGGCCATCGTTTTGAAAGGAAACGTCATTGACATTATCACGGAATCATTAACCACCTTTACAACCCGCCATAACAAGTGGGCTACACTTGAGGCCCAGGATGCTATACGGCTGTTACAGGAGGCCAACGATAAAACAGTAAAAGCCGATAAAAACGGGAATCCCATGGAGGTTCGCCGTTATCAGCGGCTTAAATACTATTCCTATCCGAAATTCTGGCGGGTATTCCTTTATTTCGGATACCGCTACTTTTTAAAAATGGGGTTTAGAGACGGGAAAGAGGGGTTAATCTTTCATTTCCTGCAGGGTTTCTGGTTTCGTTTCCTGGTAGATGCCAAGATTTACGAAGCGGAGAAGGGCTGACACCACCCCTTCCTACTCCACATCATTCACCTTCCCTATAAACTGGATGGTGTCAGAGGTCTTCTCCACTATCGCAAATGCAAATGGCCTGTCGCAACGGAAAACCGGGTACATCGGAGCAGAAGTAACTCCTACCCCAATACTGGTGACAGCAGCCGCTTCCGATCCTTTTTCATCTACAGACAGGTAGGTATCCTGCTTCACAAAATCTACATACAGCCGGCCGGATTTTGAAATCCCTCCCAGCTCCGCCCCGCCGGTAAAGGCTTTCCGCATCCCCATGGTCTGCAATACCTTATTCAGGTTCTTACTGAACTCCATTTTGAACCTGGGCAGGGTTACCTGCACCTTTTGCTTCACCAGGCCGGCCCGCGCCGCATCCCATTGCTCCCGGGTCAGCTTACGGATCATTTCATCGGCGGTACCGTTCACCGGAAGCATCGCTATAAAAGCATATTTTTCATTCCCGTAGGGCAGCTCCAGCATCCGGAACGATGCGTTCTCTGTATAGCCGAAATCTTTTTGCAGGGACATGAAATCCTGGCTTACCTCACGGGTAGCTCCGTAAAAAGGCGCCTTCACCGTATTCTTCTCATCAAACTCCTCAGTCCAGTCGCCCTTGAAATAAAGTGCATTCAGGAGGAAAAGCACCTGGTGCGGCTCGATCTTCTCCAGCACCTGCCTGATTTTATCGTTGGTATGGTCAGCCGCCCAGCGGTTAATCTTACTTACCGTAGCGGCACTACCAAAATCTTCCGCATAGGCTCCGGCATTAAAATTCTTCTTCAGGGCATCGAGGTAAGCCTTTTCCACTGCAAAGTCCTTTTCATACCATACGGAGTTGGCGGTGGTATTAGTGACTTTCGGATCTACCAGAGGAAGTTTGGCTATCAGTTCGGCATAAGATGCGTTGATCGTCACCAGGTCAGCGTCACTGAAGCCCAGCACTTTCTGAATTTCTGCCCTGGTTTCCCCTTCGGTCCCGTTCAGTAACATCCCCAGGGCAATATTAAGACTCAGCGGTGAGAGGAAATAGCTTCCTCCGTTCTCCTGTTCGTACGTTTTCCAGAAATCCACGGCAAAAGAGGTAGTCTTCGCCGAAAACGCGGCGGGTATTTCCACATTCACCGACTCCGGTACATTTTTGTCAGTGCAGGCGCTGAACGCCGCGAGAGAGAATAAGAATGCTATTTTTTTCATATCTGGCTGCCTTTTATTATTAGTGAACAGTGAACAACTAACAGTGAATAGTTGCGGAACACTTTAGTATTTATAAATGCAGAAATGCACCATAACTGTTCACTGTTAATTTTCACTTAAAGATCATCTCTTCCCCTTTACTATTCCTGAGTATCAACATGTTGTCTCTGAAGGAAAAGGTACTCATCGATGCCAGGCGCTCGAAATACTTCTTTTCAAAAGCCATTTCCTCCGCCGGTCCGCCAATTTCCGTCATAGAGAGATTGATTATTTTTATCCCGTTATTTCCGCTCAGGGTGTAGCCTGCCTCGTAAAAGTTAACGGTGCTTATACCGCTGAGAATATAATTTCCGGCCAGGTTACGCTGGGTTTTAAACTCCAGCACCGTACTTTTATTTACCCTGCCGGTTTCATACGCTTCGAGCTTCCATTCGCCGATCGGCAGGCGGCTCTTTTCACCTGTAAAGTCCCCGTAATCTCCTTTGGGGCCTGCGGGGCCGTGAGGCCCTGAAGGTCCGTTCAGGCTCGGTATATCTTCTGTCATATCCGCACAGGCCAGCAAACCCAGGAAACATCCGATCAAAGTAATCTTTTTCATTTGTATAAAATTTAGCCGCAGCGGCGGACCGCTGCCAGACTTATTCATCAGCCGTTGGTGTCTGGCTTCTAATGTTCTGATTTCCTCATGTGCCTTTCGACAAGCTCAGGGTGCCCCCTGCGACGCATTCGCTGACAAGTGTCACCCGGCAAAGGGCTTTTTGAAAATCTTCAGAATTTGGGCGGCGGACCCGCAAGCGGAAATCCGCCGCCAAATTACACCCTTTACCCTTTTTTCCTATAGACATACCGGAAAGGAAAAAGGTTGGAAAGGAATATGTATTTTTGCTTAAAAATATTCTGCGCATTGATACCTGCCCTCTTCTACCAGATCTTTGTAAGATCGTTTTCCGACGGAAACGGCGACGGTATCGGTGATCTGCGCGGCATTATTCATAAGCTAGATTACCTCACTTACCTGGGGGTGGAAGGAATCTGGCTTTCCCCGGTTTTCCCTTCACCTTCCTACCATAAATACGATGTAACCGATTACTACGGAATCGATCCGGAATACGGCACCATGGCTGACTTTGAGGAACTGGTGGAAGCCGCGGAACAGAAAGGTATAAAAATCCTGCTTGACCTGGTGGTGAGCCATACCAGCCGCCATCATCCCTGGTTTACCGACGCACAGCGCTCAACTGACAGTCCTTATCGCGATTATTATATCTGGAAATCGCCCGAAGTGATCCGTAACCTGGGCCTGGGTACGCGCCATGCCACCCCGGATACTGCTACACGGAAACCCTGGCATAAGATTCCCGGACATAAGGAAAAATATTACGGTATTTTTTCGGAGGAAATGCCGGACCTGAACCTGGAAAACCTTCCTACCCGCATCGAGATCCTGGAAATCGCCCGGTTCTGGTTACGCAAAGGCGTATACGGCTTCCGGCTGGATGCCGCCAAACATCTCTATCCTGCCTGGTTGCCACCGGAAAGGAACGTTCATTTCTGGGAAGCCCTGCGCGAAGAGCTCGAAAAGGATTTTGGCTTTGTTTACCTGGTAGGTGAGGTGTGGTCGGTACCTTCCGGGGTGGCCCCTTTTCTACGCGGATTGACCGCCAGCTTCAATTTTGAGCTTTGTTATGACATCCGCGATGTGCTGCTGCATGAACGCGACAGCAAAAAGCTTATTGCCAAATTGCTTGAAAGCTACCGGATCTACGAATCCGTGAACCCGGGTTTTATCGATGTCCCCTTTCTGGGTAACCATGATCAGGAACGCATGGCCTCCGTTCTGAAAAATCACAGCCGGAAACTCATGGCCGCCGTGAACCTGCTCATGACCCTCCCGGGCAATCCTTTCCTGTATTATGGCGAAGAGCTGGCCACGGAAGGTAAAAAGCCGGACCTCCGCCTGCGGGAACCTTTCCTGTGGAACTACCGGCATAGCGACCTGTTCCGGACGGGCTGGATCCGGGGACATTACAGCCATGACCTCCGCCTGCGGCCCCTTGCGGTACAGTCACAAGACCAGAACTCCGTCTTTTCCCACTACCGCCGGATGATTACCTTCCGGAAAGCCCACCCTGCGCTGGCGCAGATTGCGCCGGCTAATCTGGAGGAAGCCGGCATCGATGACCCCACCCTTATTTCCTTCATTCGAACGAACGGGGAAGAAAAACTGTTGATATTACAGAACATATCCAATGAAGTCCGGACACCTGAACTGAATTTCCCCGTAAATCAGTTACTTTTATCCACGCAAAAGAGCACGTTCTCAGATTCTGTTGCTTGTCTCCAACCTTTTGGTTTACTGGTAATGGAACTGGAAAATGTCTGCTGATATTATCATACCCCGATGAGTTAAAGCGACAAAATAAAAAACCGCTAACAGCTGATAACAAAGCGTCGCCCGGCTGATAGCTCAAAGCTGAAAAAAATGACAAAAAGAATAAAAAAAACGCAGATCAGGTCTCAGAAAAATGAGATCCTGACTTTCTTCCAAAATAATATTGACCGCATCTACACCTTAAACGATCTCTACAATCATCTTAATGTGTACGATGATCAGGACAAAATGTTTGTAAAGCTGATGGTGGAAGACCTGGTGGACGAAGGGAAGCTTCATCCGACCGGCCGGAGCCGCTTTACCGCAAAGAAAACCGTAAGCCAGGGCATAACGGGTAAGGTAGATTTTGTTAACCCGAATTTCGGGTTTGTAC
>JBEBRR010000061.1:0-21921 GCA_040394735.1 Leadbetterella byssophila | reverse complement strand
TAACAATTTACAATTAAGCATTTACAATTAAAGTACCCCCTTCGTGCTTGGCAGCCTGTCAATCTCCTTCAGATCGCGTTTAACGGCCATTTTGATAGCTTTGGCCCAGGCTTTGAAGATCGACTCTATTTTATGGTGCTCGTTATCGCCTTCCACTTTAATGTTCAGGTTGCTTTTTGAGGTATCCGAAAAAGATTTGAAGAAATGCATAAACATTTCGGTGGGCATTTCGCCGATCTTTTCCCGCCGGAACTCCGCCTCCCAGACCAGCCAGGGCCGGCCGGAGAAGTCAATGGCTACCTGGGCCAGGCATTCGTCCATAGGCAGCAGGTAACCGTAGCGGCTGATGCCCTTTTTATCGCCCAGGGCGTTCAGGTAAGCCTCTCCGAGAGCCAGGGCCGTATCTTCAATGGTATGGTGCTCATCAATGTGCAGGTCGCCCTCCACTTGAATGGTCAGGTCAGCCCCGGAATGACGGGCCAGCTGGTCCAGCATGTGATCAAAGAAGCCGACACCCGTAGTGATATCGCTTTTTCCCTGTCCGTCGAGGTTCAGCCGGATGTAGATGTCCGTTTCCTTCGTGGTGCGCCGTACTTCTGCCACCCGTTCGGGCATTTTCAGAAATTTATAAATCTCGTCCCAGTCATCGGTTACCAGGGCCGTAGCTTTCCTCTGTTCTTCTGTTGCGCTTTCCGGCAACTGTTTCCCGATCAAAATTCCCCGGGCGCCCAGGTTCACAGCCAGCTGCATATCAGTCAGGCGGTCGCCCAGCACAAAGGAACCGGCGAGATCATATTCCTCATTCCCGGTATATTTCCCCAGGAGCCCGGTGCGGGGCTTCCGGGTAGGTGCATTTTCATGCTCAAAACTGCGGTCGATAAATACCTCATCAAAGCGTACATTTTCATTTTCCAGGGTACGCATCATCTTCTGATGGGCCGGCCAGAAGGTATCTTCCGGGAAAGAATCGGTTCCCAGGCCGTCCTGGTTGGTCACCATGGCCAGCTCAAATTCTTTTTCTTCCGATATTTTTCTTAAATTTGAAATAGCTTTCGGAAGAAACTCCAGTTTTTCAAGGGAGTCGACCTGGAAATCAACGGGCGGTTCTGCAATGATGGTTCCGTCACGGTCTATGAACAATACTTTGGGCATTTATCTTTTTTAGGGCAAATTTAATGCAAACTCTTAACATCATGAAGTCTCTGATCTTATCTCTTTTCTGCCTGATAGCATTTCAGGCCACAAGCCAGACCCTGGCCGGCGGGTGGAAAAACAGCGAAGCCGGTAAAACCACGCTCATCCTGGCCACCGGCAACTACATTTCGATCACCGAATATCAGCCGGATGCATTTCTTAAAACCTGGGGCGGGAAGTATGAAGTTCAGAAAGGCGGAAGCGTGCATATCCACGTGGAGTTCAATTCAGCTGATCCTTCCATGGTAGGAACACAGCAGTCTTATATCTTCAAAACCAAAAAGAAAGCCCTGGAGTTTAACGGCGCTGCTTTCAGCCGGGTAGATGCCCAGGCACAAAATGCCCTGACCGGCCTTTGGGTCATTACCGGCCGGGCCAACGCCCAGGGCGAAATAGGCAAAATAACCCCGGGAGCCAGAAGAACCTATAAAATGATGGCTGACGGCCATTTCCAGTGGCTGGCCATTAATACCAAAACCGGCGAATTTTCCGGAACCGGTGGCGGAAGATACACCCTGAAAGACGGGAAGTATACCGAGATCATTGAGTTCTTTTCCCGCGATAATTCGCGTGTAGGTGCTGAGCTGCAGTTTGATGCGGCTGTCAGCGGAGATGAGTGGACCCACTCCGGAAAAAGCTCGAAGGGCGATCCCATCAAAGAAATCTGGACCCGGCAGTGAAATATTTAAGGTGAAACGGTATAGGTTACCGTGAGGCTGTAGGCATTAACCGGTAAAAGTGCAGATAAGCCTTCTAACCGGTACTGGACGGGGATATTGTTTACTGAGGCTAAAAGAAGAACTCCCGAAAAACTGAAAAAGGGCTGTTGCATCGGGGTAAGAGTAAGATACTGGTTTAGAGGGGTCCCTGTATAATTACCTAATAAAATTCCGAGATTAGCTCCCAATAAATTGATAGCAGTTCCTCCTCCTGTTCTCCTCACCTGCAGAGTAAGCCCGGAAGGTAATGTGGGCCCTGTAACAGCAACGTGAAAAGTAGGCAGTAATATTCCTGCATTGTTTACATTCAGCAGCGTTTCATTAGAAGTACTTTCTATATAATTCGGATTGTAGTCCGATCCCGCTTCTACCGGTTTCTGGGCATTAAAGTTAGGGATAGTCCAATTTCCTGTCACCGTAATACTCTGTGCATACATCTCTAAAGACGATAATAAAATACATAGCAGCCAAAAAACTCTTCTCATGTCAATTATCTATTAGAGTAAACACTACTGTAAAAGTACCGGCGCCTGAACGCAGCTGGCTGTAGTTCTGAAGCGCGGCCGAGTAATTCAACTGGAAACCATTGTTTACGCCATTGCCCGTATAAGCTCCGCCTATATTATTGATCACCGTCTGGGCAGAGTTATTTAAGGTGACCGATGATACCGGAGTACCCCTGGCGCTGCCGCCGCCACCGCTTCCGGATGGGCCGGTCACCAGCAGATTAACGGAAACACCGGCAGGAATGCTTCCTGAGACCTGGGCCGTAACCCGGCGGGTCTGTGAGGCTGCTACCGCCGAGGTCAGATTTAACCACAGGGAAGAATTGGTGGCGGGCAAGGCTATCGCATTCCCCGCTTCGGCAGGGCCTGAAAGCACCAGAGAAATATTTTTGGACGAAGCGCTTTCCAGATCCATTATTCCTACCAGAGGCAATGTAAAACCCGCGGTAGCCGTACCGGACTTCTGCGCGCTTACCTGATTAAGTATCATTATCCCAACAAGTACCTGTATAAGAAACTTCATTCCTTTAGCGAGATTTGAAAATTCTGGTTGGAAAAAAATATCTTTCTTCCTCTTGCTTTTATGACCAGTCTGACTTCCCTGATTTTATCCGGCTCAATAGTAACTGCCTGTTCTTCCATTTCTGCTTCGTAGCGGGAATCCCGGACAATCACCTTCAGGGTCCAGTTTCCCGGGAGGATCTCTTTAAAGGAAAAACCGTCCCCCTCTTTCAGATCCGTAAGATAGCTGCTTTCTTCATTATACAACTTGAACAGCACCAGGGGCTTTCCGGCCTGTGTATTATTATCTTCAATAAACTTCACTTTGCCCTGCAGACCTCCTGTTTTTGAAAACGGTATTTCAAGATACGTTACGGAATCTTTCCTGACAACTATTTCCATGGGGATCTTTACGGTGGGTATCACGCCGTCGGCCGCCTGCATACGCTGCAGCGTTAACAGGTACCTGTCTTCTGTCATGTTGTTAAATGCAAATTCGCCGGCAGGCCCCGTCAGGTATTCTTTTTCCCCCAGCCGGATCAGCATTCCGCCTTTCCCGATGTCAGGATACAACCCGGTCACTTTCCCGACCACCCGGCCGGTATTTTTTCTCCGGGCCACCGGCACATTCAGCTTAAGCGTATAGGTAAGTGAGAAGAACAGCGTATTCTGATCCCTCAACCCGGGATTGGGGTGGTAAATATTTCCTCCCTGGAAAGAAAGCCGGTGATGCTTCAGATCAATTACCGCAGACGCATTGAGGTAAGATCTGCTTTGATACAGCTCATCCGGGGCATAGCTGTCCGGTACATCAGGTTGAGCTGAAAAATGCGGTTTTGAAGTATGCTGAGGTTCCCGCCCCAGAAAAAGAGATGCTGAAGCCGGTCCCGATCCGAAAAACGGCTGGTGTACTGGTATTCTGCAAAGCCGCCCAGCCAGGCTTCACGCCAGAGCCGGAAGGACGGCTGCAGAATACCACTGGCATAGGTTCTCCGCGGTGGTAGATCACCTTCTACCAGGTTATTCCGGGTATATCCGTAACGCAACTGGTTCATTAACCGGAATTTCCGTTCTTCAAAATTATAGAAAAAGTTGCCCAGGTTCTCATGATAATCGTAAGTGGAGGGCTTCTGCCTGTCTTTGCGGTCTCCGACAGTATAATTAAGGAAAAACCGGTTCCTCGAATCGGGCGAAAATGTAAGATAGGCTATGTAACTGTGGGTGAACGGTGAAGTATGATACATCGTAATGTCAAGACCGGGATTGACCAGCGAGTAGTTATGCGTAACACCTACTCCCGCCCTGGAACTGAAAAAATACCCGATATTGGAAACCAGCAGCCTGCTGTTCGTATAAAACCCGAAATAGTTCTTCCCGGTATAAATCAGGTTATTAGAAGCTGTGAACTTCCGGTAGCTGTAGTTGAAGCGGCTGAAAACGCCCATGTCATATTGGTTTAGCGTGTTCCCCACTGACCACTCCCCTTCCCAGCTGACCGTTCTGCTTTGAATCCTGGACGAAAGTCCGGCCATGCGGGTAATCCGCCATTGATTCTGCACAAATGCGTTTTTGGAAAAGTAAGACGCTGCAATTTCCCCGTTTTTCAGAAAGAGTCTTACTTCTCCGCCATAAGAATCCTTCTGCATAGGGAAAAGACGGGCCTTTTGGTAAAATACCCTGGACCCGAAATTTTTCACCCTTCCCTCCACGTATACTCCCCTGCCGTACCGGCCTAATTCCATGAGGTTACTGAATGAAAGATAAAAATCTCCTGCCGTAATGCTGAACCGGTTTTTGTAGGCGTAGGTCATAGAATAGTGGTCATAATTTCCTAACACAGGAAAAAAACGCTGGCTGGGCCCCCGCAGGCTAAAATCCACCCTATGCCTTTTCTTAAAGTCGAGGCTACCTTTTCCATTTACAAAATACTGGTATCCCGTACTGGTGATGTCTCCCATCCGGTATTGAAGAAAGGTGGCACCGGCCTCTACCGGAAGCCTCAGGTAGCTGTCTGTTTTCTTAGGTTTTGTGGCATAAACAGGTATACTGATATATTTGCGGTAAGGTTCGGCATTCCCGGCCACGGTCACAAATAATCCCTGTGACAGAAGCCAGCTGGTCTGGTCCGTGTGAGGCACCTCACACTTCATTCTTATCCCAGCGCTTTCTCCGGGTTGAAGGTGCATACTATCGGTTTCAACCACACCTCCGCTGCCTGAGAAATGCAGGTTTTCTACCCGGTTACCCAGGTTATGCACTACAAACTCGCTAAAAAGCGTTTCGCCTTCTTTTGCATATTCAGGCGGGGAAACCGCTAATATATCTATCCGGCTGATTTCCCTGACCGGTACGTTCACCGTCCGGGAATCCTGCAATCTCCCCTGTGTAAAAACCTCGAATTTCACCGGGTACAGGCCGGCCAGGCTATTGCTTTTGGAAGCTACGGAATAATAAAAATTCCTCCCGTTTCCGGAAGGAACCTGCATTTGAGAAAGCAAATGCCACTGTTCCGGTATAATCAGACGGGCCGTAACTGAGTCTGCTGTCCGGACGGTTTTAAAAACCAGGGTGAGGTAATCACCGGGCATCAGGGTATCCGGTGCGGGCACATGCGTAATCCGGACACTTTCCTGGGAAAATGAATGTATACTCCAAAGTATTCCAAGTATGTAAATCCATATTTTCAAATGCAGTAACTGATAATGATTGAAACACAGGGTCTGAAAGAATACCTAAAGCTCCAGTGAAAGATTAGAGCCGAACAGATCCGTTCCGTTATCCGCAATGATCACGCCTGCATATTTCCCGGGAGGTATTCCCTCCAGATCAATTACAAATGAGTTACAAAACGAGGGGTACACCCTTCTGCCGGTACCTTCCAGCTTTTTCACTTTAGCCCCCTGCTCGTCATAAAGCTCTAAAACTACCCTGACCACAGCGGTATATTTACCGCTGTTCCTGAGAATCACGGATAAAGAAGGCTTATCTCCCTTTTTAAAGTCTATGTTCTCAAAGGCGACCGCCGGACTCTCAAAACCACCCACGTTAACCACCACCTGGATAGCATATCTCACCTTCGAATTCACAGATACACCATGAACACTTTCTTCTTTAACCGGGTCCGCCCCCTCCACCATCAGCACCTGCCAGTAGCTCCCGTTTACAGCCTCGTCGAGGGGTATTTTTACGGTATAGATTACCTCATATTCTTCTCCTGCTGCCAGCGTCTTTTCATCCACATTGGTACTCAGCCACCGGCTTAAAGAATAAGCACTCCCGCTGTTGTTCACGTAATCCGGCGATTTGCCGCACTCCGCCACCAGGTCCTGCCGGTAGATCAATATCCGGGCAGGACCTTTCCCGTCATTCTTCAATCTTACTTTCCCCTGGAGTTCTGTTCCGCTGGTGGCATTATGAATATGGGTCAGCCCGTTGAGCACCACGATAGCCCCCTCCGCTGAAAAGCAGGAGCAAGTCAACCAGGCCCAGACCAATAGCAGACTTCGCATATAATTAAATTTTTTTCGGCTGCGTAAATTAATTATCCGCCAGGGTGTAGGTCACCGTTACTACATCAGGGCTGCCGTCATTGCTCCTTAAATTGGCATAATTAGCATCAGCAGCCTCAAAAACATAGGTCAGCTGATGGCCCTGCGAAGCTCCGTCACCGGTATAGGCACTACCTACTCCGGTAATGATGGACTGAGCTGAGCCTGTTAACGTTACCTGAGCTGCAGGAGTTCCCAATGTACCCTGTCCGCCGGTAGCGGTTCCGGCCGTAACCTTGATGGATACGCCGGGGGCGGTTCCTGAGGTTATGGCTACCGTTATGGCCCGGGCCGTTGCCCCTCCGGTTTTCAGAATGGAAGAATAGTTCAGCCATAAGCTGGTGTTGTTAGCCGGAGCCGTAAGCGGGTCTCCCGCCTCACCGCTATGCGTAAAAGTGGCGGTAATATCTTTTGAGGCGTTGGGCTCAATGTCCAGCAGGGCCACTTCAGGGATGTTAACGGTGATGGTATGGCTGTCCTGATTGCTATCCTGAGAATAGGCAATATTTGCTAAACATAGTAGTGAAGATAGCACAAATAGTTTAGAAGGGAGGTAAAAAATAGTTCTCATGGGTGATTTTAATTACGTTTTGAATTATTTACTAAATTCTAACTTTTCCACAAAAAACGCACAAAAATCACATTATAAACCACTTATACTAAAACACAATATCACTTTTGTACGATTTTTTTGTGGAAAATTTATAATTATTGCGAATTTTACAAAATCACTATATCAAAACAAACTATTTTTCTATATTTATTTAACGATTTGCTTAAAACTGGCCGGTAGCCAGCATGACCAGGGTACAGGCCTCTATGGGCTCTGTACCGGCGGCTTTCAGCCTTTCCGCAAAATCCGGGTTCTCCGCACCGGGGTTGAAGATCACCCGCTGCGGCTTCAGGTCCAGGATGAAATCTTCGTAGGTTTTCTGATTTTCTTCAGAAAGGTACATCGTCACAGTATGGATGTCCTGGCTGATTTCGCCGGCAAGCGTTTTGATGGGATGGCCGGCCACTTCTCCGGCCCTCCGGCCCAGCAGCTCTACTTCATGGCCATGGCTCAGCAGGCGGTGCGTGGCCATGTTGGCGTAACGGGCGGGGTTTGTGCTGGCCCCTAACACAAGTGTTCTTTTCTTTTGAACCATATTAGGCATATAAGTGCATATAAGATTAGTTAATAAATTTACTCGGGTAAGATTCTAAAGTATTCGTTGACCATTTGCTTTGATCCTCCGTGAATAATATTCCTGCTATTGAAATTGATCAAAACTCCCTTCGGTTTCTTTAAAAGCTTATATAAGTCAGCAATTGTGCATCATAAACGGGATGTAATGAATCAACTGCCTTTAATTCTACAACGATATTATCTTCCACCAAAAAATCGAGGCGGTAAGTAGCCTCAATCGTATGACCTTTATATTCTACAGGTACCTGTAATTCACTCACAAAAGGTATCCCCTGCAATTGAAGTTCTTTTCTAAGACACTGATGATAAATACTCTCCAGTAAGCCCGGGCCTAACATTTTATGCACTTCTATCGCACACCTTAAGATACGATAGGTAACTTCATTTAAATATTTCTTCGTCATAGCTATGTGGTAAAAACTTATATGAACTTAAAACTCCTATTTCATCATCATCAAAAACTTATATGTACTAATATGCCTGATATGGTTCAAAAAGTAAGCTTCAACGTCACCTCCTCCCCTTTCCTGTTCACTATCACCGAAACCGTCTGCCCCTTCTCCGAAGTATTCAGCACTTCCATATAGCCATACACATCCTTAATTTCTTTATCCCCCACTTTCAGGAGGATATCACCCGCCTGGATGCCGGCCTTTTCCGCCGGGCGACCCTCCGAAACTCCGTCAATCTTAAGCCCTTTGCCGGAGTAGGAATAGTCGGGCATTACGCCCATGGTCACTTTAAACGAGCTCCGGGTGGCGTTGGCATGGGGGTTGGAAGTTTTCTTAAAGTCGATCTTCGGCAGTTCGTCGAGGTGTGAAACCAATTGGATCACATAATTGGTAATCAGCTTCATGCCGTTATAGTTCAGCAGATGGGCGTCATCGCTGGGCTTATGGTAGTCTTCGTGCGCCCCGGTAAACAGGAAAAGCACGGGAATATCTTTCAGGTAAAAAGAAGAATGATCGCTGGGCCCCATACCGGTAGAGTCCAGGCTATATTTCAGCTCCATGCACATGGCCAATTCCGGCCCCCATTTTTCCAGCGCCGTGCTGGTGCCGATCCCGCCGATGGTCAGCCCCTTGTCTTCGCGGTAGCGGCCGATCATGTCCATGTTGATCATCATGTTAATTTTTTTCGGATCAATGCCCGAGTGTTCTGTCATGTATTTGGAACCCAGGAGACCCAGCTCTTCGCCTGAAAATGCAGCGAAGAGAAAGTTATAGTTCTCCGTTTTTTTATTGGTGGCATAATACCGGGCCAGCTCCAGCATACCGGCTACTCCTGAAGCATTATCGTCTGCACCGTTATGGATCTCCCCTTTGGAATCGGGCTTCAGGGAGCTCCCCTGGTCGCCTTTGCCCAGGTGGTCATAATGCGCCCCGATGATGATGGTGTAAGGCTTGCCGTTATCTATATACCCTAAAATATTGTGTGCCTTTACTTCTCCGGCAGCTCCTTTTTTAGCCATGAATTCCTGGCGAAAGTCTTTCTGACCGGGGTAGGGTTTCAGGCCGGCCTTCTTAAAGCTTTTGATAATATAATCCCCCGCCTTCTTTTCACCGGGCGTCCCGGTTCCCCTCCCCTCCAGCTGGTCGGAAGATAGATATTCCACATGTGTTTTTAATCGTTTTTCTTCTACCATCTGGGCAGAAGTACTGAAACCGATCAACATGAGCAGGGCTGTGAAACGTACCATAAGTGTCAATATTTTCGTTAGTTTTTTAGAGTTTCTACTTTTTCTTGAACAAATTGCGTCCGAAAGTGATTTACTTACAAAGTTAATTTAAAATAAGCGAAGTATGTCTATATTTGATATGATGGGCAAAGTAAAAGAAATGCAGACCAAAATGCAGGAAGCCCAGGAAAAACTCGGTGAAATTACGGCAGAAGGTGAAGCGGGCGGAGGAATGGTAAAAGCCCGGGTCAATGGCAAAAAGGAGCTTTTGAGTATTGAGGTGGAACCCGAATTGTTTAAACCGGAAGACGCCAAACTTACTCAGGACCTCATTGTGGCTGCCGTTAATAACGCCCTTCGCAAGGTAGAAGAAGAAGCGAAAGAAGAAATGGCCAAGGTAACTGACGGTATAATGCCTAAGATTCCGGGTTTTGACCTGGACAGCCTGTTTAAAAAATAACAGATCTACTGACCCCTCTTGAAAAATACAGCCGTAGTTATTCTGAACTATAACGGGAAGCATTTCCTGGAAAAGTTTCTTCAGAACACCCTCAATAACAGCCCGGAAGCTGAGGTGGTGGTAATAGACAATGCCTCCACTGACTCCTCCGTTTCTTTTCTCCGGTCTTCGTTCCCCGGGGTACAACTGATCTGCCTGGATAAAAATTACGGGTTTGCCGAAGGATATAACCGGGGACTTGCCGGCCTGAATCACGATTATTTTATCCTGCTTAATTCTGATGTGGAAGTTACGGCCGGGTGGATCACCCCCCTGCTGCAGATTTCACTGACCCGCAGCGATATTGCCGCTGTCCAGCCCAAGATTCTCGACTACCATCAGAAAACCTGCTTTGAATATGCCGGTGCAGCCGGCGGGTTTATGGATGTACTGGGTTATCCGTTTTGCCGGGGACGTATTTTTGAGGACCGTGAAGAAGACCGGGGGCAGTACGATACCCCCTCCGGTATTTTCTGGGCCTCAGGCGCCTGCTTTTTTGTAAGGGCGAAGGTCTTCCGGACACTGAAAGGCTTTGACAGCCGTTTCTTTGCCCACATGGAGGAGATCGATCTCTGCTGGCGGATGCACAACGAAGGATATGACGTGATTTATCAGCCTGCATCAGTGGTCTATCATGTTGGTGGCGGAACACTTCCGGCAGAAAATCCTTTCAAAACCTACCTGAATTTCAGGAATAGCCTGGCCATGATGTTCAAGAACCTGCCGGGCCCCTATCTTGTACCTCTGATGTTCATCCGTCTGGCCCTTGACGGAGTGACAGGGGTACGTTTCCTGTTCCGGGGAGCTTTAAGCGGCCTGTGGGCCATTTTGAAATCGCATTTTATGTTCTACTGGTGGGTGCCTTACCTCATCCGGAACCGCTCGAAAAGCTTTGCAGGATTTAAAAAACTTTATGCGGGATCCATAGTTTGGGCTTATTTTGTAAAAAAGAAGAAAACCTATACGGAAATATGCTCAGAGTTGGAATCACCGGAGGCATAGGCACCGGGAAAAGTACCGTTGCCAAAGTTTTTGCCGCGCTGGGTATACCTGTATACGAGGCCGATGAACGGGCGAAGGCGCTGATTGAAGAGGATACCGAAATAGTGCAATCCCTGCGCCTTCTTTTTGGAGATGAAGTCTACTCGCCTGACGGAAAATACAATAAAGCGTATGTGGCTGAAAAAGTTTTCCGGGATCAGGGTCTGCTTCAAAAGTTAAACGCCGTGGTACACCCGGCTGTAGGGAAAGATTTTGAAGTATGGGCCTCACGCCATCACTCCCCATATGTGATAAAAGAAGCTGCCCTCATGACCCGGGACGTCGGCCGCCGGGGTTCCGGACCGGACAAGATCATTGTGGTCAGCAGCCCCCTGCCGCTGCGCATCGAACGGATAAAAGCACGAGACGGACGCTCAGAGGAACAGATTGAAAATATTATCCGGAACCAGAAAACCGAGGAAGAGTTCCTGGCCCTGGCCGACTTCATCATCTACAACAACGAACAAATGTTTATTACAGAGCAGGTGTTGCAGGTGGATGCGACGCTTCGCCTCCACCCTTCCCTGTAACCGGCCGCTTTGAATCTACTTCAGCCGTTCCAGAACACCTTTCCGTTTGACAATATTTTTATAATCCCACTGGATATCCCTTGACTTTTCAAGCCAGCGTTTCAAATCTCCGGTATTAACCTCTTCCGCTGACCGGTAAAACAGGGAAGCGTCTTTAAACTTTTCCCCTCTTACATTTAAACCGTCTTCGTCAAAATCTGCCCCGCTCCAAAACATTAAGCGGACCCCTTTTTTCTCTTTGCTGTATCCTGCCACAGGGTTGCCGTCCAGGAACCAGACAGGATGCCCGTGCCATATTTTGCTTTCCCCTTCAGGCAAATGCGCACTGATCTCCCCGGCAAGCAATTCACAGATAGCCCGGTCTTCTTCCTCCTGCGAATGGTTATACTCAAGAATGTCTTTTGAAATCTCTGCCATGCTATTTTATTGTTTCAGGTTCAGCAACAATTTGTCTAACTGATTTAAGCCCATGGTAAAGCCCTCCCGGAAGCCCATGGCTATGGTCTGCTCCAGGTCTGCAAGATGGTCAAAGGTGAGGGTAACCGTTACCAGTACCTGTCCGCCCGTTGCGGTAAACAGACTTTCCCATAAATTCTGCGGAAATTCCGGGTTCATTGTTCCGTTTTCGTCGCAGAAACCGTCCTTCCCGGAGAAAGATTTCTCCTCCACGATCGAAATATACTCCATTTTACTCCAGTGCTTTTCTCCTTCAGGACCTACCATGGCATAAAGCCAGAATCCTCCTTCCTCGAAAATCATGGTCTTGGTCTCTGCTCTCCAGGGTTCAGGTCCCCACCACTGGTCAAGCAATCCGGAGGTTGTCCAGGCTTTCCATACCAGCTCAAGACCGGCATCAAATTCACGTTTTACAATTATTGTATTGTTTTCCCTGTTTACGGAAAAATCAAATAACAGGTTGTTTTTCATTGTTTCTGCTTGTTTAAGATATCTTTCAAGTCGGTCAAAATTCTGCGCCTGTCCTTTTCGGGCATTAAATACATTGATCACCGTTTCCAGCATTTCCTTCGTATCAAAGAGTGAGCTCCATTCTATCCGGGTTTCTTGTCCCAGAGCTTCAAATTCTACTGTAGCAATAAAATGCGGATTGAAATGTTCAAAAACGATCTTCTTGAACGGGATAATTTCTTTGAAAACACTCCGGTTAGGATAGTCTTGTCCGTTGGCATGATTGTGAAGTGTCAGTTTCCATTCACCACCTTCCCGGAAATCCATATGATGAATGGTAGTGGTGTGATGATCCGGACCCCACCATTCTGCAATGTATTCCGGTTGTGTCCATACTTTCCACACAAGATCAATAGGTGCCCTGACCGTCCTGGACATTCGAAGTTCTCTGTTATGTATCATTTCTTCTGAATTTTGGCCAGTAACCTGTCAAGATTATCAAACCGGTTTTCCCATATTTTACGGAATTGTTCCAGCCATTTGTCTATTTCTTTCATTTTGTCAATTTCAAGACGGTAATAAATTTCCCTGCCTTTATGCTCCTGCTTCAGGAGCTCGCATTCTGTCAGTATGCGTAAATGCTTGGATACGGCCTGCCTTGAGGTATCAAAATGCTCGGCAATGGTATTGGGGGTCATAGCCTGCAGGGCAATCAGAGCAATGATGGCCCGTCTTGTAGGGTCAGCGATGGCCTGGAAAATATCACGTCTCATCCGGTTATTGTTTTATTTTAAGAAACCATTCAGTTGCAAATATATACGCAACTTTTCGGTTTCAAAATAATTTCCGTTTTTTTTTCTTCCTTATGTTAAATATCAGCCGATTTCCGGGAGCATTGAATTACCGACAGGGGATGGTTTAACAAAAACAGGAACCACCCTGCGGCAGTTCCTGTCTGTCATTCCTCTCTTAATTACCGGCTTTTATGTTTTTTGGTGAGCCACATCATTCCGGTGCTCCGCAATTTCCAGTTGCCCACTGACATAGTAAGCACTTCCGAATCCGTTAACATATGAACCGGTGACGGGTGTCAGCTCAATCATGATGAAATCTTCCAGGGTTACCAGGATATCCAATACCTTTCCATGACGCTCCTTCAGCCTTCTGACCGCTTCCTCCCAAAGGGCAGTACCTCTTTCCATTTCGCGGGTCTTCACCTCCAGAGTCAGCCTGTCACGGGCGTAAATCTGCCGGGTGCCTGCTTCATCTTCTATAAACATGGCCGAAACTCTGCCCACATCTCTCAGGTTCCGGGTATGGCGTGCCATAAACGATACCAGAATATAAAACCGGTTTTCAATACGGACAAAAGGCGCATAACTTGCATTAGGAGTTCCTTCTTCATTCACTGTAGCCAGGATTACCGACTTACAATCGCTGATCAGCTCATTTATCCGGGGTTTGACAGGCTGGGTCTGCCGGGTACTCTTCTTAACCTCTGACCGGGTGTTTTCCATTGTACTTAATTATTTCGGGAAATTTAACCTTATTATCTGAATCACACTACTTTTTCTCCGGATAAATCGGGTTCATCCTGCCTGTGCCGGACTCAGGCAGAAGCCATGGCTTCTTCCATTTCGATGGCCCCCGGAAACAGGATATTGTTTTCCAGGTGAATGTGCAGATGGAGATCATCTTCAAATTCTTTAAGCAGTGAAAAAGTGACCCGGTAAGTATTGCAGGCATCGGCCGGCGGTGTATAGTCATGGGTCAGCGCTGCAATTTTCCGGAAACGATCCCCTTCACCGTCATGATCGTGCATCATGGCCTGTATGGGATTCTGCACGGTTCCGAAAGGGGCCTGTACTGATCCACCCTCTTTCCCCGCATGTACCATTTTCCGGATATACGGGAAGAGCATAAATTCTTCTTTCTTCATGTGAACGGTCAGTTCACCGGCCGATTCCTTAAAGAGCTGCTCCACTTCCTGCAGCTCCGGATGACGGTCTCCGTGTACCCGTACTACTTTCTCCAGAAAAGGGATTATCTCCTGTATGCGCACGTCAACGTAACGGTGGTGCTTTTTCTCAATGTAATCGGTCAGCAGGTCCAGTGACCACGATTTATAGTCGGTCGCCTGTTCGCCCGCCTTACGGGTAGCGTCTTCCAGTTCTTCTAACAGCTTACTGCTTTCTATTTCCTTTTTTGTACAGGCATCGGCTATAGTTGTATTTCCGTTGCAGCAGAAGTCTATTCCGTGCCGTTTAAAAACTGATGCCGTGCGGTAGTCATCGGCTACCAGTTGTCCTATGATGGTTTCAGTTGTAATGCTCATGATATTTGATTTTAAATGTAATTTTTCAACAATGGCCGGCCGTTATACAAAAGATGTATACAGATCCGGGTTAAGATACATGATGAGATAGAAAAGGGCGAAGCCCGCAAAGGCGATCAGCAGCGCCCATACCCATGAAGGCACGGCCTTGGGCGTTTCAGAGCCGGTGACCACAAAGATATCGCTGCGTTCACTGCCATAGGCATTAATGGTTACCGGGATATGGTCGTTCACGATCTCGTTATCCTCCAGTCCGACCACGGAAATGGCCGGGCCGTTCCTTACCTCAAACGGAATGGTACGAACCCCTTCCACATTATCCGTAGATTTCGCAACGATCTTCAGCCGGTGCTTCCCGTCCGGAATTTTAGTAGTATCCAGCACAAATTTTACCGGTGGGGAAAATTCTCCAAACGGCACCGGATCATCATCCAGGAATACTTTTACAATTCTGTTATCTTCCATCGCTACCCGATTATACTATTCTTAATATGGCCAGGGGCCGACTCCTGCGGCTTTACCAGGTATTTGATACTAAAAAAGAGGGTGATCCCTACAATGGCCACTGCCACCCAGGTGATGACCAGGTCGGTATTGCCCTGCGGACCAGCGCCGTGGGTAATGCCTTGCCACCCTGCCGGCTGTCTTGCTTTACATACCTCGCAGGCCAACGCTAAAACAGGCCGGCATACCAGGAACAAAATCAATAACCCTGCTTTCTTCATGGGGTTCACTGGTTTAATGTCTGAATGTACTCTCTCACCTTTTTCACTTCCTCCGGCGTAACCGCCTGTGCCTTATTGCCCCAGCTGCTGCGTTCGTGCGTGGCAATGGCTGCTATTTCTTCATCTGTCAGCATATCGGCAAAAGGCGCCATCACCCCGTATTCCGGGCGGGCATCATAGCCCTGCAGGATGATCCGGATAAGCAGTTCGGGGTTAGCGTCATTCACTATTGAGCTTCCTGCCAGGGCCGGGAAGGCCCCCGGCAGGCCTTTTCCGTCGGCCTGGTGGCAGGCCGCACAGGTACCGGAATACAGGGCCGCTCCGTCAGGCAGGCCGGCAGAACCGTTATCTCCTGCCGCAGGCTTATCTTTCCTTATGGCCGGTATAAACCCGTTTACCGACTCCATATCGGCCTGTTTGAGTGACACCAGGTAGGCTACCAGGTCCAGCGCTTCCCGGGAAGCTACGATTTTCCGGATGGGATTCTTCAGGAATTTTGCAGGAACAGGCAGCACCACGTCTTTGTCTGAAACCTGCTTTTCGCTCTTTTCCGAAAACAGCCAGGGATAGCCCGGCATGACCGATTCCTTTACGACGATCCGGGGGTTATAGAGGTGCAGCAAGTGCCATTCCTGCCCGGCCTGGCGTTTTCCTGCATTGGTCAGGTCCGGACCGGTACGTTCGCTTCCCAGCAGGGAGGGAGACTGCCGCCAGAGGTCCATCCGTTTTTTGCTGTAGTAATAATCAGACGGAACGGAGGGCCGTCCGCCCCACACCCGGTCCATTTCTATGTTTCTTACCTGCTGGGTGTGACAGGCCACACAGCCTTCCGAAATGTACAGGTCAAGTCCTTTGGTTTGCGCTTCGGTCATAGGCTGCATAGAAGGCAGGGGCTGTGTTTGCTGCATCCGGTAAGCCGGAATTACGGCTACCAGGATGCTCAGCCCCGCAAATACGCCCAGGGAGGTGTTCACTAAGCTTTTATGGTCTTTATGAAAATTGATCATGTCGGTTATGGTTAGTCATGGGTTGCCGGGTCATTACCATGAAGTTATACGCAAACATCAGGTGGGATAAAAACATCAGCGAGCCGCCTATGGCCCGCCATACCCAGTAGGGTTGCATCAGCACAACCGATTCAATAAATGGTTTTTCCTCCATCCAGCTCAGACCGCGGAGTGTTCCGCCGGCCATTAACGCCATCATATAGGCGAATAACCCGATAAACGCCATCCAGAAGTGGGTTCCCACAAAAAACTGCCGGGGTTCACGACCCGTCAGCTTGGGCAGAACCGCATAGATGCAGGCCCAGAGTATAAAGCTGATGATGCCGTACATGGTCATGTGGGAATGGGCCACATTAAAGTCAGTAAAGTGCCAGACGAAATTGGTGAACCGGAAGGCCTGCAGGCTTCCCTGCGAAGAGCCCGTGAAATAAAAGATGACGCCTACCAGGAAGAAAGGCAGCACATAACTTTTGGAAATATCGCTCCAGCTGCCCCGCATGGTCATCAGGAAGTTAGTAGTGCCTGCTACCACGGGGATAAACATGCCCACACTGAAAACAATGGCCACGGTCTGCAGCCACCAGGGCAAAGGGCTGAACACAAAATGGTGGGTACCGATCAGCGTATAAAAAAGCATCTGGGTCCAGAAGGCCAGCACGCCCAGCGAATAGGAATAGATGGGCTTGTTCAGGGAGGAAGGCAGGTAATAATAGATCAGGCCCAGGGTGAAGGTCATAAACCACATTCCCACGCCCTGGTGCATATAATACCCCTGGATGACGGTTTCTCCCAGCCCGTCCTGAAAAAAGGGCATGTAACCTATGGTGACCAGTGTGATGGTCCAGAGCAGGCCACCCAGCAGATACCAGTTAGACACATAGATCTCACTGACCTTTCTCTGTGCTACGGTTTTGTAAAAGTTCCTGAACGTAATGATCAGGGCGGAAGCAAAAAGCAGTACCACCGGCCAGGTATATTCCCGGTATTCGCCGCCCCCGTTGTTAATGCCCGCCATCAGTGAAATATTGCCGGTTAAAACGGAAAGATTGATAAGCCCCCAGCCTATCCAGGCCCATTTATAGCTGTGGATCAAGGTATTGGACGTACGGGCTACCACCAGGTACCCTAAGCCGATCATGGCCATGGAGGCCCAGCCCCAGAACACGGTATTGGTATGCACCGGCCTCAGGCGCCCGAAAGAAAGCCACCGGAGGCTGTCCATTTCGGGCCATACAAACTTCATTCCCACATACTGCCCTACGGCTGTACCGAATACCAGCCAGAATACGGCAGCACCCAGGTACCAGATCACAATTTTCTTCAGCTCATCCGGTGTTTCGAGGTCCAGCTTTGTCCGCTTCTTTTCATCCACCAGCGGATTACCGGGCTCATGGGTAACTCCGGCAATAACTCCGCGGGTGTCTTCTGCCGTGAGCACACTGCCCAGCTCCTGCCCGGATAAACGGTAGGCCAGCGCCGCCTTTCGCTTCTCCAGAATGGCGTCTATCTCTGCACCTTCAAGTTCAACCAGCGCCTCCGAAAGCTTTCGCTTCTTCTCCGCCTCTGCGGTATTCCTGATTCTGCTGATAAATTCCGAAACCCGGAAATACACGATCAGAACCAGCACCAGCAGCACTATGACGATCAGCCCAAGGGTACCCAGCACGCCAGGGTTCAGGGCCCAGTTTTCCGTATTTCCCTGCGCAAAGGATGTTCCGGTGCATAAGCACAAAGCCAGGAAAAGGGTTATTTTATTTCGGACAATTTTGTCGTAAATAAGTATAAAAAATTTTCTCATCATCGCATTAAAATAGATTCACCGGCCTGCAGCTTGGTAGCCAGGTCATGGATGGTAGTGGTTTCCAGCATTTTCCGGAGCTCACCTCTTACTTTCACAAATTTCTCGTGCATCGGGCAGGGTTCGGCGGCATTGCACTCACTTAAGCCCAGCGCACACCCCCTGTAAATGGAATCACCGTCTATCGCAAAAACAATATCGCTCAAGCGTATTTCTTTCATGCGGCTAATGCTGAGCTCAAAACCACCGTAAGGCCCTTTCAGCGAATTGACAATGCGGTGCCGGGTCAGCAGGCCAAGGACTTTCGCCGTGAAGGCCTCGGGTGAGCCGGTGTTGTCGGCCACATCGCCGATCTTCACCCGCCTGTTTTCAAGCGATTCCGTGGCAATGTAAATGATCGCCCTGATGCCGTATTCACAGGCTTTTGAAAACATATTTTTGCATTTCCTGCATCAAATATAGGGTGCATTTTTATTTCGGACAAATTTATCGGAAATATTTTCTTCAGATGACTTGAAACCATCCATTCCGTTTGTCTCCAATACTGCGGGGCTTCTGTACAAAAAAAGGAACTAACTCCCTAATCTGTACTAAATTCGAAATAATGGAACAGGTCAGCAGGAACATACAGGATGTACCTCTATCTTCCTGCCTGACCACTTCACGGCCGAACCTCGTCAATATTCACCGGACGGTTTTCGAGAACAGATTTTTTCGCTGCCAGGGCGATCAGCGTGGCCTGCAGGGCGTCAGCTCCCCCTACACTGACCTCTTCACCGGATGTCAGCGCCTTTATAAATTCCCGCATCTCGTACAGGTAGGATTCCGTGTATCGCTCCAGGAAGAAATGCAGCGGCAAAGCAGAATGTACCCCGTTCTCGTTGTAGAAAAAGTGGTTATCCGGCTTGTTGTTATCCACGTTTACCATGCCTTTGGAACCGAACACCTCCAGGCGTTGGTCATAGCCGTAAACCGCCTTCCGGCTGTTGTCGATGACCGCCATGGAGCCGTCTTCAAATTTGAGGGTGATCACCGCGGTATCAATGTCACCGGCAGCCTCGATATCCTCACCCCAGAAAACGGCTGCCGACGCATACACCTGCCTTACTTCCTTACCCATAATGTAACGGGCCATATCGAAGTCGTGAATGGTCATATCGAGAAACATGCCGCCCGATTCTTTCAGGTAACTCAACGGCGGCGGACCGGGGTCACGGCTGGTAATTTTTATCAGGTGCGGGTTACCCACGTTTCCGCTGGTCACCAGGTTTTTGATCTTCAGGAAGTTAGCATCAAAACGCCGGTTAAAGCCCAGCATCAGCTTTACGCCGCTTTGCCTGACCAGCTCCAGGGTCCGGGAGATACGCTCTAATGAAAGATCCAGGGGCTTTTCACAGAAAATATGCTTGCCTTTTGCTGCACATTTTTCCACGAAATCAGCGTGGGTGTCGGTAGGTGAGCACACGATCACCGCCTCAATTTCCGGGTGTTCCAGGATATCGTCAGGTGTACCGGTAGCTACCCCCGTTTCCGATAGGTCGGCTCCGGGGTCAGATACCATCATGATCTCCGCCTCCCGGATTCTTTGTTGAATATTATAAAAGTGGATCTTCCCGATTCGGCCAAAACCTATCAGGCCCAGTTTAAGTGTTTTCATAGTCCTGTTTCTGTCAAATATTTACGATTATTCAGTGCACAAATTTTAGGGCTGCCCATGCCGGGCAATACATCCTGTTCTACCACTATCCATCCGTCATAGCCGGTGTCTTTCAGGAATTTCACTGCCGCAGGGAAGTTCACTTCTCCTTTACCCAGCTCGCAAAATACGCCGTTTTTTACCGCCTCGAAGTAATCCCATCCGTTTTCGTGGGCTGTCTCGCCCACCCGGGCGCTGTAATCCTTAAAATGGACGTGCCGGATCCGTTCCCGCCACCGCTTCAGGCCTTCCAGCGGATCGCCCCCGCCATAGGCATAATGACCGGTGTCAAAGCAGAGCCCCAGCAGCTCCGGGTCTGTCAGCTGCATCAGCTTTTCCAGCTCGGCGGGCGTTTCCACATAACCTGCACAATGATGATGAAAAACACAACGCATCCCGTACTGCTCTTTTACCGCGCGGGCCACCTTCTCTACGCCGGCGGCATAGGTTTTCCATTGTTCACCGGTAAGGCCCTGTTCCGGGCGTATCCTCCCGGCATTCCGGGTTCTTTCCGGTAAGGAACCGTTATTATCGGCCAGAACAATGAATGCTTCCGGGAACCCGGCTTCCGACATCAGGCGGGCTACCCGCAGGGCGCTTTCCACCCCGGCGTCATGGCTGTCCGCATCGCTGAAGTCTACCGGGACAAAAGCTCCTAAAAGATCCAGCCCTTCCTGACCAAGCTCTTCGTTTAGCTGTGCGGGATCAGTGGGCATAAACCCCCAGTCGCCCAGTTCGGTGCCTGTATACCCCGTTTCCGCGATCTCTCGGATCACCTGTTTGTACCCGGGCGCTTCCGCTTCCAGGTCAAATTCCAGCGCCCCCCAGGAGCAGGGGGCATTCGCGATTTTCATGTTACTCATGTATTTAAAATTTCCTTGACCATTCTTTCGGCCAGCGCTCAATAACAATTTTGGTCTGCGTAAAAAATTCAATAGCGTGCCGGCCCTGCCCGTGCAGGTCTCCGAAGAAGCTTTCGTTCCAGCCGCTGAACGGAAACTGGGCCATAGGCGCCGCTACCCCGATGTTCACGCCGATATTCCCGGCATTGGCTTCGGAACGGAACTTACGGGCATAGGCCCCGCTGGTGGTGAAAATGCAGGCCATGTTTCCGTATCGGTTGCCGTTTATAAACCGGAGGGCTTCATCCACTGTTTTCATCGACAGCAGCGTCATCACCGGGCCGAAGATCTCCGTACGGATGATCTCGCCACCTAAGGGCACATTCTCCAGGATGGTAGGCCGGATGAAGTTCCCGTTTTCATACCCGTCGATCCGGGTATTCCGGCCATCCAGAAGCACATTGGCGCCTTCGGAGACGCCCTTCCCGATCAGCTCTTCGATCCGCGACTTGCTCTCCCGGCTGATCACCGGCCCCATTTCCACTTCGTTCAGTAAACCGTAGCCGGTGCTTCGTTTGCGGGCGGTTTCATAAAGCGCTTCTTTGATGGCGCCTTTCTGGTCGCCTACGGAAATCACCGTAGAGGCCGCCAGGCAGCGCTGTCCGGCACAGCCGTAAACGCTGTCGGCAATTACCCTGGATGACACTTCCAGGTCGGCATCCGGTAAAACCACTACCGGGTTTTTGGCTCCGCCCTGGGCCTGCACCCGTTTGCCGTTAGCTGCCCCGCGGGCATATACGTATTTTGCGATCTGGGTAGACCCTACAAAGCTGACAGCCTTCACCTCGGGGTGGTCCAGCAGCGCATCTACCGTTTCCTTACCGCCATGCACCAGGCTCACCACGCCTTCCGGCAGACCGATCTGCCCGATCAGTCCATACACTTTCTGCATGGTCAGGGGCACCTTCTCCGAGGGCTTCAGCACAAAGGTGTTGCCACAGGCAATGGCATACGGCAGGAACCAGAAGGGGATCATACCGGGGAAATTGAAGGGCGAAATACAGGCGCACACACCCAATGGCTGGCGAATCATGAATTCATCCACTCCGCGGGCAATATTTTCTGAAAATTCACTCTGGATCAGTAGCGGTGTGGCACAGGCCGCCTCCACATTTTCAATGGCCCGCTGCAGTTCACCCAGTGACTC
>JBEBRR010000060.1:0-22405 GCA_040394735.1 Leadbetterella byssophila | reverse complement strand
CCGTCTACCCATACCTTCAGGTAACCGGAATAATTAAAGTGAAGACGGTGCAGCCCTTCATAGGGCGACTCGATCTTCCCTTCGTACACGGCCACACTGCCCGCCAGGTCCACTTCTTTGGGCAGGCGGTCCTGATCGCTCAGGTAGAGGTAGGAGATCTCTGATTCCGGCCGGCTGAAGATCACTTTCCCGGGAGCCGCCTTATCATAATATTTCACAGTCAGCCACCCTTCATATCCTTCCGGGGAGTGAAGCCGGAATGCCGATAACGGCAGCAACGGGCGCGTATCACCGGCTTGGGTAATCGAATAGTTATGCCAGAGTAAGCCGTAATTCCGGGTGGAATACAGGAATGGAATACCGATCATGGTATTATACTGCAGCAGCGTCACCTGCCGGCCTGTATTGTAGTTCATTACACCGCTCTGGTGCTGCCCAAGGCCATAAAGGCCCTCATCCGCACTGACATTAAAGGTTTGACGAACCCGGTAAAAGCTGTCACCGCCATAGGCATCAGGCGTAAACGTGCTGTTGCTGCGCGAACGCTCCGAAAGCAATGCGGCACCGGCGGCATCCTCAAAACGAACGGTTCCATTCAGCCGGGAGATCCGGGCTGTGGCCCTCGCTGTGCTGACCAGAAGCTCCGTTCCTGCTTCCGATACCTGCCAGGAACCCGAAAAGCGTTTTTCCGGCACCACCAGGTTCTGCGTTTTATTCACAGCAGTGCCGGCGGGCTGCGCGGTCACATGAAAAATATTGTCCCTGATAACCCCCACCTGCACGTCCATAGCCGGCCGGGTATCTGCCGGAGGAACGGCAAGGCGTATTCCCCGTTCCGTTTTGGTATAGGAACCAGGGCTCTGGCCAAAGACCGGATGCAACCCGTAAAGCAAAATAAAGATCAGGCTGTACTTTCTCATTACTTCTTGACAGGCCCATTCGGCCTCTTCTGAATTAGGATTAAACAAAGAAATTATTAGACAAAAGTACAGGGTCTCACCAAGACCGAAGGGACGGAAATGTTAATAAATAGGGGTGATTTTGTAAACAAAAAGGGCCATTCAGGCCCTTTTATACCGGAAATTTATGTAAACCGGCTCAGTTTCCTTTCCGGTAATCCGAAGGAAGCTTACCGAAAATATCCCGGAAGTATTTCGAAAACGTTTTGGGGTTATTAAAGCCTGCTTCATAAGCCACTTCAGCCACGGTCATTCCCGTTTCTTCGAGGAGCCGGGCCGCCCGCTTCAGGCGGATGTTCCGGATAAATTCAGAGGGAGAATAACCGGTTAAGCTGAATACCTTTTTGTAAAGTCCCACCCGGCTGACATTCATTTCATCGGCCAGCATCTCTACGGAAAACAGCGTGTTGGAAATATTTTTTTCGACCACTTCCAGGGTTTTCCGCATAAACTTTTCGTCAAGCGACTCCAGCTCTGTCTCTGCCGGTTCCACCACAAGCTGCTTTTTATAGGTTTTTTCAAAGGAAGTTTTCTGCCGGATATGGCTTTTGATCTTGGAAAGCAGCAGCTCCACATTAAACGGCTTCACAATATAATCGGCCGCCCCGGCCTCGGTTCCCTCCAGCTGGTAATTGTCGGCTGTCAGCGCCGTCAGCAGGATCACCGGAATATGCATAGTGCGCGCGTCAGATTTCAGCTTCCGGCAAAGCTCAATGCCTGTATTCCCGGGCATATTCACATCGGAAACAACGATATCCGGGTGGAAAGACAGGGTTTTTTCCCAGCCTTCCGTAAAATTCCTGGCCTCTTCTACCTGGTAGTGCTCACGAAGGTTATCCAGGATGTAGAACCGGAAATCCTCGTTATCTTCCACCACCAGCACCCGTTTGCCGGCTATCCCGCTTTTAACCTCGGGTTTTACCGGGAACACCGGAGAACTGCCGGCCGTGGCTGGTCCGTTTCCATGCACTGGAAGCGATACCGTAAACCGGCTGCCGGCATCCACTTCACTGTTTACCTCTATGGTTCCACCCATCAGGTGAATATATTCCCGGGTAATTGACAGCCCTATCCCGCTTCCCTGGTTCAGCAGCGACTGCAGGATGTCATCCTGGTAATACCGCTCAAATATCCTGGAACGCGACTCTTCCGTAATGCCTATCCCGGTATCCTCCACCTCCAGTTTAAGGCGGTAAGCATCCGTTCCGTCTTTTTCCAGTGCTGCGGTAAGGCTTACTTTCCCTCCCACAGGGGTGAACTTAAAGGCATTGGAGAGGAGATTGAACACAATGCGCTCCAGCTTATCCTGGTCAAAGTAACACCTCACGCCTTTGGCAGAGATAGCAATAAAGTACTCAATTTCCTTACTTTCTGCCATATCCCGGAAAGAACGGGCATGATCTTCTATCTGCGCCATAATATCCCCTTCCGTATTCTGAAGCTGCAATGAGCGCGTATCGATCTTCCTGAAATCCAGCAGCTGGTTCACCAGGTTCAGCAGTCGGCGGGCATTCCGGTGCACCAGGTCGAGGTGCATTTTCCGGGCAGCGTCTTTTTCTTCCCGTGCCAGCTTCTCTATAGGCGAGATAATCAGGCTGACAGGTGTTCTGAACTCGTGGCTTACATTGGTAAAAAACCGGGTCTTCAGCTGGTCCAGCTCCTTCAGCCTCCGGGCTTCTTCGCGCTCCTGCTGCAGCACAAAACGGGTGTATTGCCTTCTTCTTTCCATAAGGCGCACAGCAAGCAATACTCCGCCGATGCACAGCAGGTAAAACGCGTAAGCCCAGCCGGTCAGCCAGAAAGGTGGCCGGATAACAATTTTAAGCAGGGTCACCGGCTCGCTCCATTGTTCCCCGTCGGTAGAAGTAATGACTTTAAAGATATATTCCCCGGCATTGAGGTTGGTAAACGTAGCTACCCTTGAACTGGGGTCCAGCTCCAGCCATTCCCGGTTAAAGCCGTCCAGGGTGTACCTGATCCTGACCCGTTCAGGATGCAGGAAATACAGGGGAGAAATACGCAGGCTGAAGATATTCTGATCGTATTTCAGCACAATCTCATCTGTGTACTCCATGGCCTGTTTGAGCAGTACCCGGCCCTCCACCACCTCGCCTACGCCTACACTCCTGTTAAAAAGAAGCAGATCAGAAATAACGGGCCGCGGAAACACCTCTTCATGTGAAATATCTTCCGGACGGATCCGGTTATACCCTGCAGGCCCGCCGAAAATCAGCTCACCCGACCGCAGCTTCACGGCTGCATTTTCATTAAAGGCCACGGACTGCAGCCCGTCATGCTGGTCAAAATTGCGGATCACCCATCCTCCTTCCCGGCTGTCTGACAGCACGGAAAGGCCTTTCGAAGTGCTCATCCAGATTTTACCGGCATTATCTTCCAGGAGGGTGTGAATGGTATTGTCACGGAGACCGTCTGTATCTTTAAATACACGGAACGTTCCGCGGTCAAACAAATTCAGCCCGTCGCGGGTGGCTACCCAGATCCTGCCTTTCGAATCCTGGAGCAGATCGGAAATATAATCATTGCTCAGCCCCCCTTTTTTAGCAGGATCATACGCGTAGCGGGTGATCTTTTGTCCTGATTTATTGCGCACTTCAATACCGGTGGCCGAACCAAACCAGAGGTTTCCCTCCCGGTCTTCCATCATGGCGCAGATATAGGTGGCAGAAGGGCCGGTAAAATCACCCGACGGTTTCAGGAAAGTACCTTTATGCCGGTCCATGAGATTGACCCCTCCGAAGAGCGTGCCTACCCAGAAACGCCCCTCTGAATCTTCAAATAGCTCCCATACACTGTTATTACTGATACTTTCCGGGTGGGCAGGGTCATGGAGGTAACGTTTAAACCGGCCGTTCCGGAACAGGTTCAGCCCGCCGTGGTAGGTACCCACCCACAGGTTATCTTCCCGGTCAAGAAGAAGGCTCACAATTACATTACTGCCCAGGCTGGACGGATCATCAGGTGAATTAAGGTATTGCCGGTAGGTATTTTTCTGCTTGTCATAAAAGATCAGTCCTCCGCCGTTGGTACCTATCCACAGGTTCCCGTTCCGGTCTTCGATCACGCGGTTCACATCATCATAAGGCAGACTGGCAGGGGCGGTGCTGTGGTGCCGGTACACCGGAAACTGGATCAGGTTATCGTGGTAGTAGTTCACACCGCCCTTATAGGTTCCTATCCAGATCATGCCGTCAGAGTCGCAGATAACGGTAGACGTGCCGTTATGGCTCAGGCTCCGGTCATTAAACTCCTCGTACATGAGGTAGCTCATTTTCCGGTTTTTAGGATCAAAAAGATTTACCCCGCCATGGTCCGTGGCAATCCATACCCGGCCTTCCTGATCCTGGGCCAGGCCCATTACCGTATTATTATTCAGGCGGGCACCGGGCGTGTTAACGGAAAAATGTATGGGAGGCTGGGAAAAATCAGGCCACCAGTACACCCCTGAGGGGGTATTGGCCGTATAAATCCAGGGGTCCTCATTCCGGTCCACCAGGATGCGGAATTCCGAATTCTCCGGGTTGCCGGGTCTCCTGACCGACATGGTCTCCAGCGTAAGCGCATTGACCGTTTCAAACGTGCCGTCAGCAAAAATCACCCACACGGTATTCTTTCCCCCTAGGGCCATGCCGGTAGGCCGTGAATCCCTCCGGCCGCGGTACGGTATGCTGCGGTTTTGTTTTTCATCATAACGGAAAAGCCCTTCCTCTGCATGCAGAAACCAGAAATAGCCGTTTTTATCCCTGCAGATATCCAGGATATTCCCTTCCCTGATCCCCATAGTGCGCAGCAGGCTGTCCGTATTTCCTGAAAAGGCATCCCTGCGGATATCCAGCACATTCAGCCCCAGGCCTGTACGTACCCAGAGATTTCCCCCCGGGCCTTCAAAAATCTGGGAAACGGAATTGTCTTTCAGGGTGGCCGGACTGCCTGAGCGGTTTTTATACATCCGTACACTGTGGCCGTCAAACCGGTTCAACCCGGCCGGGGTACCTATCCAGAGAAAGCCGTCAGACGCCCTGTACAGGCTGGTGACGTGATTATGGGTCAGCCCCTCGTTAACGGTGATATGCTTGAATTGAACAGTCTGACCGTAACCGGCATAAAGTCCGGATACCAGTAAAAACAGTAAGGTATATTTTGCATAAAGGGGTGACATGAATTAGTCAGGAGATTCTAAAAAGTATGTAGTTCCGGATTTCTGCCACTTACCCGCGACTAAGTACCCGGAACTATACCCACCCTCAGCTATTACCAATACACCGAATACAGCGCCACCAGCATCAGCACAATGATCAGGGAGCCGGCCACAAAGCCCGGGTGGGCCCTGAACATACGCGTGTCTACTTCCAGCCCTTTCGGTACAATACCCCTGCGGTTTTCTACCGTGCTGATGATATACATGGCAATCACACAGATCAGGAACACAAAGCCCATCCGGTCAAGGAAAGGAATTTCAAATACTCCCTCCGCATTCGGAACGGCAAAGCCCATCCCCTGCAGGAAGGAAAGATCGGCAAACTGCGGCAGCACTTTAAAAAAGACCGACAGCAGGAAACCGCCAATAGTAGCAAACAGGGCCGCATTGGAAGTGGTTTTCTTCCAGAAAAAACCCAGGATAAACATGGCAAAAATACCCGGGGAAACAAAGCCTGTATACTCCTGGATATACTGGAAACCGCCTTTCTTGTCAATGCCCAGGTAGGGAGCTATCAAAACCGCCAGGATCATGGAAATCACCACCGTGATCTTACCTACATTGACCAGCGATTTCTCAGAAGCCCCCGGATTAATCTTTTTCTGGAAAATATCCAGCGTGAAGATGGTGGCAATGCTGTTGGCCTTGCCCGCCAGTGAAGCCACAATGGCTGCTGTCAGAGCCGCAAAAGACAGGCCTTTAAGGCCGGATGGCAGCAGGTTCAGCAGCACCGGGTAAGCCCGGTCCGGATTCAGCTCCCCGCCCTGCAGCATTTCGGTCTGGAAAAGACCCTTCTGGTACAGGAAGAAAGCCGCAATGCCCGGCAATACCACGATCACCGGCATCAGCATCTTTAAAAATGCCGCAAAAAGGATCCCGTTCCGGGCAGTGGGCAGGTCGGCCCCCAGGGCCCGCTGCGTAATATACTGGTTGCAGCCCCAGTAATTGAGGTTCACGATCCAGAGACCGCCCAGCAGCATGGTCAGCCCGGGAATATCCAGGTAATGCGGGTTATCGCGCTTAAAGATCATATGAAAATGATCCGGAACTTCTTTTGTAAGAATGGAAAAACCGTTCATGGCTCCCTCCGCTCCGTGCTTATCGGCCACCAGGTCCAGGGCCAGGTAGGTGGTAATCAGACCGCCCAGGATCAGGAAAAACACCTGGATCACATCGGTAAAGCCGATCACCTTCATGCCGCCCAGCGTAATAAAAATAGCAAAAATGGCCAGTCCATACATGCACATGGTAATATCCAGCCCTGAAATACTGTTAATGGCCAGTGCCCCCAGGTACAGGATAGAAGTGAGGTTGACCACCACATAAAGCAAAAGCCAGAAAACAGCCATGATCATGGCTACCGTACCGTTATACCGCTGATGCAGGAACTGCGGCATGGTAAAGATCTTGTTCTTCAGGTAAACCGGAATGAAGAAGATAGCCACAATGATCAGTGTAGCCGCCGCCATCCACTCGTAAGCGGCAATGGCCAGCCCGAAATTGAATCCCGAGCCGCTCATGCCGATAAACTGCTCGGCCGAAATATTGGAGGCAATGAGAGAAGCTCCGATAGCCCACCAGGTCAGTGATCCTTCTGCCAGAAAGTAATCTTTGGTACTGCTGCTCTCTTTCTTCTTGCGGTTATAAATCCAAAGACCGTAACCGGCCACGATCACGAAATAAATCAGGAATACGATGTAATCCCGGGTGCTAAGGGAGTTCATTCAGGTTGAATAGGTTTAAAAGATATATCTGTTCACCAGGTTTTCGAGGTATTCCTGTTTTCCGCTTAACGGCCTGGGTTCTCCATTGGAAGCGGCAAAGTCACGGAGGTCTTCCAGTGACAGCCTGCCCTCTTCAAACGCTTTTCCCTGTCCGGAGTCAAACGAAGCATACCTGTCTTTCCTTAATTTCGCATAATCTGATTTTTGCAGAATTTCCTCCGCAATCAGCAGCGATTTTGCAAATATATCCATTCCACCGATATGTGCATAAAAAAGATCCTCCGGATCCGTAGAATTTCTCCTGATCTTGGCATCAAAATTAATCCCTCCGCCCTGGAAGCCCCCGGCTTCCAGGATGATCAGCATGGATTCTACCAGTTCATTGATATTATTCGGAAACTGATCGGTATCCCAACCGTTCTGGTAGTCGCCCCGGTTAGCGTCAATAGAGCCCAGCAGGCCGGCATCAGCAGCTACCTGGAGCTCATGCTGGAATGTATGCCCCGCCAGGGTAGCATGGTTGACCTCCAGGTTCAATTTGAAGTCGGCCAGCAGATCGTACTGCCGTAAAAAACCGATCACCGTTTCTGCATCGTAGTCGTACTGATGCTTGGAGGGTTCGCAGGGCTTGGGCTCAATGAAAAAGGTTCCTTTAAAGCCGTTTTTACGGGCATAGTCCCTGACGGTATGCAGGAAGCGCGCAAAATGCTCTTTTTCCCGTTTCATATCGGTATTCAGCAGGGTCATGTAGCCCTCTCTTCCGCCCCAGAAAACATAGTTCTCTCCGCCCAGGAAAATGGTGGCGTCCAGCGCGGCCTTCACCTGCGCCGCACCATGGGTCAGCACGTGAAAATCCGGGTTGGTAATCGCACCGTTCATATACCTCCGGTTAGAGAAAAGGTTGGCAGTACCCCAGAGAAGCTTCACGCCTGATTCCTCCTGCTTCTGCTGCGCATATTCGGTCAGTGCCCGGAGACGGCGTTCATTTTCAGCTACATCTGAGCCATAATCCACCACATCCACATCATGAAAGCAGTAATAGGGCAGGTTCATTTTAGTGATAAACTCAAACGCGGCATCCATTTTATCTTTTGCCCGTTCTACCGGGTCGGCTTTCACATCCCAGGGGAATATATGGGTCGGCTCACCGAAAGGATCAGCGCCGCTACCGTTAAAAGAATGCCAGTATGCACAGGCAAACTTCAGGTATTCTTTCATGGTTTTACCCTGTACTATCCTGTTTTCATCATAATACCGGAACGCCAGCGGGTTATCGGTGTCTTTCCCTTCGTACCTGATCTCCCCTATCCCCCTGAAATATTCCTTTTCGCCTTTAACTATTGCCATTTTCTTCTAATTTATAATTTAAAATTCCTTTCCATTCTTCATATAGCTCATCATAGCGCCCGGAGATGTCCGGCTCTACCGTACCGATCTTTTTCAGGTTGGAGAATGCCTCTGCTGGGGTTTTAAAATACCCCGTTCCCAGGCCTGCCCCCAGGGCAGCTCCCGCACTTCCGTCATTTTCATACAGCTCTACCGGCACCCCTGTGGCTCCCACAAAATCCTGCCGGAAAACTTCGCTCAGGAAGAGGTTGGAGTTTCCGGCTTTGATCACGGATGGATGGTAACCGTTCTCCCGCATAATATCCAGACCATACCGGAAAGAAAAGGCGATGCCTTCATTAATGGCTTTCAGGACATGGGCGGCCGAATGCCGGTTCAGGTCGATATTCATTATATGGGCACCGATATTCCGGTTACGGAGGATACGCTCGGCCCCGTTTCCGAAAGGCAGCACCCTCAGCCCGCCTGCTCCCGGAGCTGCGCCACCCGCCAGCCGGTTCATTTCGGGATAACTGAAATTACTGCCCAGAAGCTTCCTGGCCCAGCTGTACAGGATGCCCGTACCGTTGATACACAGCAGGATACCGGTACGGATATGCCCCGGGAGGTAGTTCACATGGGCAAACGTATTCACCCTTGAAGCCGGGTCATACACCAACTCATCACTCACCCCGTAGATCACTCCTGAAGTACCCGCCGTGGCAGCTACTTCACCGGGCTCCAGCACATTCAGGGAAAGCGCATTGTTGGGCTGGTCTCCGGCCTTATATCCTATGGCCACCCCCCGGCTCAGGCCGAGCTCTTCCGCCACCTTCGGCGAAACCTCCCCGTGCACAGAGAAAACCGGCCGTACTTCCGGGAACAGGCCGGTAGAAAAACCAAAGTGATCCAGGATGCTCCGGGAAAGCGTATTGGACCGGAAGTCCCAGAAAACGCCTTCCGACAATGCACTTATACTGGTCGTCATTTCCCCTGACAGCTTCCACGCGATGAAGTCGCCGGGAAGCATCACCTTATCGGCCTTTTCATACAAACGGGGTTCATTTTCTTTTACCCAGGCCAGTTTGGAAGCTGTAAAATTACCGGGAGAATTAAGATGATGCCGGAGGGAATACGCGTGGCCCAGGGCATCAAAAGCCTTTTCCCCGGTCTGCACCGCACGGCTGTCACACCATATAATGGAGTTCCTGAGCGGGTTTCCTTCTGCGTCTGTCATCACCAGTCCGTGCATCTGGTAGGCTATCCCTATGGCTTTGATCTCCCCGGGGTCATATTTTCCGGTAGCATGCGATTTTTTTATCGCATTTTTAGTATTTTTCCACCAGATTTCGGCATCTTGTTCCGCCCAGCCGGGTTGAGGAGTAAGGATTTCGGCTTCGGTTTCGGGATATTGTACGGATGAAACAGCCTGGCGGGTAGCCGCGTCAACTACTGAAATCTTAACAGAAGATGTTCCGAGATCTATACCTAATAAATACATTCAGGTGATGGTTGAATAAAAATAACGCAATCGGTTGCATAAAATTAGACCATCAGGTTATATTTACCAAAGATTATAGAAATTTTTTCGTAAAAAATATTGAAAAAGAAAGTCACCATCTACGATATCGCCCGCGAACTCAACATCACCGTATCCACGGTTTCCAGGGCGCTGAATGATTCCAGAAGCATCAGCACCGAAACCAAAGACCAGGTGCGGGCCATGGCCCAGAAGATGAACTACAGTCCCAATAAGCTGGCAGCTTCACTGAAGTCGGGAAAAACATTTACCATCGGGGTGATTGTCCCCAGCGCACGGGTTCAGTTTTTTGCCTCGGTTATTCACAGCATAGAGCTGACCTTAAAAACGGCCGGTTACGGTATCCTGCTTTACCAGACCAATGAAAGCCTGGAAAATGAAAAGCAGGGGGTCAAGACTCTCCTGGAAGCCCAGGTAGACGGGATATTTGCTTCCCTTTCTCTGGAAACTTCAGATGACATCAGCCATTTTGAAACGGTAGTCAGGCAAGGCAAAGCGCTGGTTCTTTTTGACCGGACCATAGAGAACTTCCCTGTGCCTTCCGTTACCCTGAACGATTTCAAGGCCGGCTACTTAGCCGCTGAACATCTGCTGAAAAAGAATTTCCGGAATATCACCTTTATTGCCCCTCCACAAAAAATCAGTATTTTCAAACAAAGGGTGGAAGGCTGCCTGGCGGCCCTGAAAGCCTATGATATCCCGATTCAGCCCGACACTGTCAGGTACGGTACATTGTCAATTGAAGGCGGTAAGACAGAGGTCAGAAACATGATGGAGGATTGCCCCTTGCCGGATGCCATTATTGCCGGTGATGACTTTACGGCACTGGGGGTAATCCGGCAGCTGAAAGAAGAAGGGGTGCCCTCAGGCCAGGTGGCTGTGATGGGTTTTGCCAATGAGGTCTTCTCGGAATTTATTACACCCTCACTGACCACCATAGAGCAGCAGCCGCATAAGATGGGAGCCGAATGCGCCCGCATTTTCCTTTCTATGGTTAAAAAGAAGAATCCTTACGAAAACCCGGAGAAGGTGGTACTGGAGCCGATCTTGGTGGAACGCGAAAGCACGGGAAGTAAGTGAACAGTTGCGGGTAAAAAGCGAAACGGCTCCGCCTTTCTTTTTTGAACCACATTAGGCATATAAGTCATAAGATAGTTAAACATACAAGAAAAACTTACTTATATGACTTATATGCCTAATGTGGTTCAGAAGAAGAGGCAAAGCCGTTAGTGATCAGCTCATTTTGCTGCAGCGAATCTTTTCGCCACTGCGTCCCAGCTCACCACATTCCAGAAAGCATCCACATAATCCGGGCGTTTGTTCTGGTATTTCAGGTAATAGGCGTGCTCCCAAACGTCCAGACCCAGAACCGGCGTTCCTTTCACTTCTGCAATATCCATCAGGGGGTTATCCTGGTTAGGAGTGGAAGTGATGCCTACGGTTCCGTCTGCTTTAACGATCAGCCAGGCCCATCCCGAACCGAAGCGCGAGGTTGCCGCTGCCTTGAACTGGGCTTTGAATTCATCTACCGAACCGAAAGCCGCTTCGATAGCTGCCTTCAGGTCACCTGAAAGCTCTCCGCCCTGGCCGGCAGGTGCCAGAATGTTCCAGAAAAGATCATGGTTATAATGTCCGCCACCATTGTTTCTCACTGCCGGTGAGGCCTTGCTGACATTGGCTAAGATTTCTTCGATACTTTGCTTATCTAAATCTGTGCCCGCAATGGCGGCATTCAGATTAGTCACATATGCATTGTGATGACGATCATGGTGGATTTCCATGGTTTGTGCGTCAAAAAAAGGCTCCAATGCGTTATTTGCATATGGGAGCGGAGCTAATGTAAAGGCCATAACTTGTTTATTTTAATTAATTGATATCTCACTTCCTATAGAACAAGCCCGCAGGCTATTCCGTTCCCCTTTTTCCGCCGGGAACTGCCCGGAATCAGGTTCTGAGCTTCCTGAAAAACGATTTCATCAGCTTTTCCGACTCTTCCCCGAGAATCCCGGAAATAACGTAGGTTTTAGGATGCAGCACCGGCGGAGTCCACAGGGAAAATCCTCTTTTTTTATCCGCTGCACCGTAAACCACCGTATTGATCTGTGACCAGGCTAACGCGCCGGCACACATCACACAGGGTTCTAATGTAACGTACAAAGTACAATCTTTGAGATATTTTCCTCCTAAAAAGTTAGAAGCGGCCGTAAGCGCCAGAATTTCGGCGTGGGCGGTAACGTCTGTCAGTTTTTCCGTCTGGTTGTATCCTTTGCCGATGATCTTCTTCCCTTCAGCTACCACAACAGCCCCTACCGGTATCTCGTCGTTCTGGAAGGCTTCCTCTGCCAGGAGAAGTGCCTTCTGCATGAAATATTCATGCGAGAATACCGGGTACGTACTTTTCTTCAAAGCCGGAAAAACTTAAAAACACAGACTGGCGGCACCCAGCAGGCCGGCATCATTGGCCAGGGTAGCCCTGCGGATATCCAGTGTCTTGATATAGTAAGGCGTCAGCCAGTACTGCAGCTGACGGTTAATAGCAGGCAATATATAATCAAACGACGCCGATAGGCCGCCGCCAATCAGTACGGTGGTGATATCCAGGATACGGATCATGCTCACCAGGCCGTCTCCCAAAAGGGCACCCACCTTGTCAAAAATCTTCAATGCCAGCTCATCTCCTTCAGAGGCAGCAGCTACCAGGCCGGTAGTGGAAATCGTACCGTCTGCCGGAAGCCGGGTCTCTCCCTTGAATACGGCCCGCATGGTATTGGCCATATCCAGAAGCTCATTCTTACCGATGATCCGCTCCAGCACTTTGCCGTTTTCAGATGGCATGTGCCCCGGTTCCATTGCATTTCCGCCGCCGCCTTTAAACACCAGCTTGTCAATAATGGCAGCCCCCCCTACCCCGGTGCCCAGGGTCACAAAAATATAATCTTCGGGCAGCTTTTCTTCCCCGAAATAATATTCCCCCAATGCCGCTGCATTGGCGTCATTTTCAAGAAAGAAATCATGCTCCGGGAATCGTTCTTTTAAAACCGGGATAATATGAATACCGTTGGTTTCCGGAATGGCGGTTATCTCGATCAGGGTATTCCGGTCTCTTGAAATCAGGCCGGGTACTCCGATACCCACTTTCTTCACTTCCGGGTTTTCTTTCAGCTGAAGCACTATGGCATCGCCCAAGCGTTCCACAAACCTTCCGGAAGCCCGCCACGAGCTGGTCTCATGACTGTAGAAGTTCTTTATATTACCTGTCTCGGAATCTACAATTCCCATTTTTACATTCGTTCCGCCGATATCTATTCCAAGGTATTCTGTTGCCATTATTTAATTATTACAGTAGAACACAAATATATATTAAAATAATTTAAAAACTATTGAATACGATTTCTTCAATTAATCCGAGCATCTCTATTTTCCCGCTTTTCTTCTCCGACGAGGTGACAAAATACTCGGGCAGAATTGCCCATTCCTCGCTAAGTGCCTCTCTGAAAGCGGTTATATTGCGTTGCCCTTCCATCGTTTTCACTTTGTCTTCCTTGGTAAAAATTATTTTAATGGCTATTCCGTTTTCGCCCAGCTTACGGATAAATTCCAGGTCACTTTTCTGCGGACTCACGCGGATATCTACCAGCACAAAAACATAGAGCAGACTTTTACGCTCCAGGAGGTAGTCCCAGGTCATCTTCTCCCATTTTGCTTTTTCGGAAAGCGGCACCCTGGCATAGCCGTATCCCGGCAGATCTACAAGGTACCAGGCATTGTCTACCAGGTAGTGGTTGATCAGTTGGGTTTTACCGGGAGTAGAGGAGGTTTTAGCCAGGTTTTTTATCCCGGTCAGCATATTGATCAGGGAAGATTTGCCTACGTTAGACCGCCCGATGAAAGCAATCTCCGGGAGGTTGTCGGGCGGGCATTGCTCTATTTTAGCTGAACTTTTACTGAATACGGCATTTTTGATCTGATACATAACGGGGTTATTTGCAGTTAGGGCATACGCCCTGAACCAGGATGTTTACTTCTTCTTTCAGGTAACCTTCCGGCAGGCTGATTTCAGGAATCAGGTGCTTTTCCAGGCAGGTGGTTTCCTGGCAGACCGAGCATTTAAAATGGAGGTGATCGTGATGGTGATGCCCCGGGTGGCACTGTCCTTTACATAAGGCATATTTCACACCGCCTTTATCATCCAGTATTTTATGGATGATCCCTTTTTCCACGAAGGTCTTCAGGGTCCGGTAAACCGTAACGCGGTCCATATCTTCCCCCAAATCGTTTTCCATATCGCTTTGCGAAATGGCCGTGGTTTTCTCCCGGAAGCGTTCCAGGATCACCTGCCGGGTTTCAGTGACCCGGAGACCCGTATTCTTTAATATGTCATTCAATTCATTCATACCTGTTCTTTGGGATTTAAAAGGGCGTCAAACTGCATTTTAACCAGCTGTGCATAAACACCCTCTGAATCAGATAACAAATTTTCATGTGTTCCGGATTCCACGATACGGCCTTCTTCCAGGACATAGATCCGGTCAACGTGCTGAATGGTGGCCAGCCGGTGCGCTATAATGATGGACGTCCTGTTTTTCATCAGCTCTTTGAGGGCTTCCTGGATCAGGCGCTCCGAGTGGGAATCCAGCGCACTGGTAGCTTCATCCAGGATCAGCACGGCGGGGTCTTTCAAAATGGCGCGGGCAATGGCAATCCGCTGCTTCTGGCCACCGGAAAGCTTTATCCCTCTTTCTCCTACCCGCGTTTCAAGGCCTTCCGGGAAACGGTCAATAAATTCCAGCGCATTCGCCTTTCGGGCCGCCTCCCTGATCTCTTCTTCCGTAGCTCCCGGCTTCCCGTATTCGATGTTTTCCCGGATAGATCCGCCGAAAAGAAGCACCTCCTGGGGCACAATGGCCATATTGCTCCGCAATTCGGTAACATTGATCTCACTGATATTCTTTCCATCCATCAGGATCTCCCCTTCTTCCAGGGGGTAATATTTCATCAGGAGCTGCACAATGGTGGATTTACCCGCGCCCGAATGACCCACCAAAGCGATCTTCTGGCCTGCCGGGATAGAAAGGTCAATTCCCTTAAGCACCGTAACATCTTTTCGGGACGGGTAAGCAAAGCTCACCTCCCGGAACCTGATTTCTCCCTCGTACCGTACCGGTTCTGGCTCCCTGTCTATATCTACTTCCGAAGGTTCTTCCAGAATCTCGAAAATCCGTTCCGATGCCCCGATAGACCGCTGAACAGAAGCATAAATCTCCCCTAAGCCGGCCAGCGAGCCGGCTATAAATAACGACTGCAGCAGGAAAGCCACCAGGTCAGACAGGATCAGCCGCCCTTCCAGCACGAGGTTCCCGCCAAACCAGATGACCAGGCATACCCCGCCGAACAGACCCACAATAAAAAACGAAATAAAAATGCCCCGGTACCGGGCCAGCTTAACCGATAATTTTACTACTTCAGCAATCAGCGCCGAGTAACGCCCGAACTCCAGCTTTTCATTGGTATAGGCCTTAACCGTAGAGATCGACTGAAAACTTTCATCCACAACAATATTGGCTTCGGCCAGGCGGGCCTGCACCGCCCGGGATAACCGGCGGACAAAACGGCCGAACAAGAGAGCCGCCAGCACGGTTACCGGAAATGTAGCCAGCATAAACAGGGTAAGCTGCCAGGAAACATAGAACAGATAAGCCAGTCCCAGCACCAGGGTCGCCACCTGCCTGAAAAACTCGGCCACCGTGGTGGTCAGCACATTCTGCACGGCTCCTACATCTGAAGAGAGCCGGCTGATCAGGTCACCCACACGGTTATTTTCAAAGAAAGGAATAGGCGTGGTGACGATCTTTCTGTACAGAAGCTTACGGATATCGGCAGTGGCCTTCTCGCTTACCACCGCAAAAAAGAGGACCCGGAAGTAAGAAAAAACACCCTGCGACAGTAAAACTATTCCGAAGACCATCGCCACATGATTCAGGTTGAAAGCCGATTTCCCCTCCAGCACTTTGGTCATTTCGCCTACCAGGATAGGGAACATCAGCGTGGTCAGGGTTGAAAAGATCAGCATCACCATTCCTGCCAGGTACAGACCCCGGTAGGGCTTCAGGAACCTGAAAAGCTTCAGGGCTTCTTTCATGCCCTTAATGCTGAAGCGGGGTTTATTTTCTACAGCGGAATCAGTCATTTATTGATCTTTTTGGCCGCGGTATTTTGATCCTCTCAGAATAGCTCCGGCATCTTCATTACGCATCAGCTCCTGGATAGTTACCTCAGGATTTTTCATCCTGTACAGTTCCACTATCCTCCATCCCAGCCACTGGCCGATCCGGCCGGGGCAATCCGGGCCGATCTCCCCTACATACGGCCTTTCACCAAAATACTTGGCATTCACCGCCGGGTTCTCACTGTTCAGCAGCTCCCGGTCTATAATATGCGCCCAGACCACATCCTGGTATTCAAAGGCATTCTGCATTTCACGGTTGGTATAACCTATAATGAGAGAGTCCTCCACATGCGGCAGCACCGCCCGGCTGAATTCCAGCGATTTCCCGAAAAAGATCATGTCGGTGGTAAAAGAGTCGGTTGTAAAATCTACCTTATTAAAGCGGTTAGACAGAAACCGGATCACATTAGGCACCACATACTCCGGGGCAAACCGCCGGAGCATATAATCGGGCTGGTCCGGCCGGTAAAGCGCTTTAGATCCGATGAAGGATTCGAGGGATATAACCACCAGTGAGTCTGTCACCACCAGGTCGTTTCTGAGTCCGCTGAACCCGGCAACAATGCGTGGTGGCGTATAATCAGGATACAGCTTCCGGATCTCATCAAACGCCCGCCCGAAGCTCAGCTCCATGGCCTTCAGGTCACCGAAAGTCTCTCTGGTCTGCTCGTAAAGCTTTCGCGCATCAGCATGCTGTACCATGTGAAAAATATCGCCGGTGAAAGACGTATCCGTAACACCAAACAACAAATCACTTACCGCCCTGTTCTGTTCCAGCAGCTTTTTAAGCTCTGCTTCCGACTTCACTTCCATAAGCTCCCGGTCAAACCGTTCGATGGTGACCGGGGTCTCCGGAGCATCTGAACCCTTGCCGCAACCGGACAGCACAGCGATAAGCAGAAAAAAGAATGCCCTTTTAAACATCTTGTAAATAAAAATTATAAAACGCAAATTTAGGGATTTAATGCCGAATGGCGGCAAAAACAAATTTCTACCCTACAGCTCATTCAATTTTCTCCCCTCCAAAAACGAGAACCGCTCATGCTTGGCCTCGCCGATCACCTGTTTCCCATAGATGCTGTTATGCCCTGACAATAAATAAGAGACCACACAGGCCAGGCCCGCATACACTCCGCATTCCGCACCGAAAAGTTCAATGGCCATCATACTGCAGGCAACGGGCGTATTGGTAGCGCCGGCAAATACGGCCACAAAACCCATACCGGCAAGCAGGCCTACCGGCAAGGGTATAAAAAAGGCCAGGAAACTTCCTAAAGCGGCACCGATAAAAAACAGGGGCGTTACCTCTCCGCCTTTAAAACCGGCCGACAGGGTAACGATGGTAAAGATCATTTTCAGGAGGAAATCACGGGCGGGTAAAGGGTACTCAAAGGAGCTGACGATAACCGGAATACCCAAACCCAGATAGCGGGTAGTATCCAGGATAAAAACGGCTACCACCACCATAATTCCTCCAGCCACCGGCCGGAGCGGCGGCCAGGCAATCCTGCGTTTAAAAAAACGGCCCGCCCCGTGTATGGCCTTACTGAAAGCGGCAGCACATAAGCCGAAAAATATACCCCCGATTACGGCAAAAATCATATTCAGAAATGAAACATCCGGTACCGGGCCCACCGAATAATAGGTGTGATGTGCTCCCCATAGCCGGGTAACCCGGTCAGCAATAACAGCCGTCATAAATGCCGGGAAAACGGCATTGTAACGAATGCGTCCCATCAGGAAAAACTCCAGTCCGAACAGGGCGCCGGCCAGCGGGGTACCAAACACCGAGCCGAAGCCTCCTGCTACAGCGGAAATGATCAGCACCTTCCTGTCAGCTGCTGAAAGTCCGAACGGCTTTGAAAACTGGTCAGCAATAGCACCTGCCATTTGCAGAGCCGTCCCTTCCCTTCCGGCCGACCCTCCGAAAAAATGGGTAGCAATGGTTCCGATATACACCAGCGGAGCCATCCGGAAAGGAATGATTTTTTCAGGCCGGTGAATGGTATCAATAAGAAGATTATTGCCGGCCTCCGCCTCCCGCCCGAAATAGTGGTATAACAGGCCCACCAGGAAACCGCCCAGGGGTAAAAAGATAATCAGCCAGGAATGAGCCTCCCGGAAATCAGTAGCCCAATCCAGCGAAATAAGAAAACCTGCCGAAGCACTGCCGATAAAAATCCCGGTAAGCAGGGAAATAAACAGCCATTTAAGAATATAGGGGAGTGCAGGGTATTTCCGGAAGAAAAGTCGGATTGTAATTTTTACTCTTTTACCGAATGACTTAGACATACTCTACCTGATTAAATTGTTACATATTTAATTAATCAGGCGTCATCAGCTCCGGAGAAGCGGTTGGGGAAGGAAGAACACCATTTCCTTTTTAACTCGCACAAAGATAAGAATTATCGGCAATAACAAATTTCACTCTTCCCAAATAAATACCCCTGAGAGAAAGAAAACCCTTGATAATTGCAGATTTTTTTTGTATCTTACACATTATATTTCAAACTTACGTGCTGTGAGTTAATCCGCGATAGAAAAATGAATGTGGAAACCGAAAAAGTGACTACGGAATATTATTCCGAACCGGAGAAGAAGGAGATCGCCAAGCGGTACCGGAAGATTCTGAAAGCAGCCAGGGCGCTTATTAAGGAAGGGGATGCAAAAATGATCCGCAAAGCCCTTTCTGTCAGCATGGATGCCCACAAGGAAATGCGGCGAAAATCAGGCGAACCCTACATCTACCATCCGCTGGAAGTGGCGTTGATCTGTGTGGAAGAAATCGGCCTTGGGCCCACCTCTATTGTGTGTGCCCTGCTTCACGACGTGGTGGAAGATACGAGCATCACTCTTAAAGAAATAGAAAAGGGGTTCGGCCCGAAAGTAGCCCAGATCATCGACGGTCTCACCAAGATCGGGGAGAGCTTTGAACAGACCCAGTCGGCACAGGCTGAAAACTTCCGGAAAATGCTCCTGACCCTGTCGCAGGACGTACGGGTGATCCTTATCAAGCTGGCCGACCGCCTGCATAACATGCGCACGCTCGACAGCATGGCCAGGAACTCACAGCTCAAGATCTCCAACGAAACCATTTATATCTATGCGCCCCTGGCCCACCGCCTCGGATTATACCAGATCAAATCTGAACTGGAAGACCTGTATCTGAAATACACGCATCCTGAAGAGTTTAAAGACATCACCGCCAGACTTAATTCAAGCAGGGCCTCCCGCAAACGGCTTATTGATAATTTCATGAAGCCCATTAAGAAAAGACTGGAAGAAGCCAGCCTCGACTTTTATATCAAAGGCCGCCCCAAACATATCTATTCGATCTGGAAAAAACTGCAGAACACCAATATTCCTTTCGAAGGTATTTATGATCTTTTTGCCATACGTATCATCCTGAAGGGCATTCCTATTGATGAAAAGGAAAAAGAAAAAGCTGCCTGCTGGCAGGCTTACTCCATCGTTACGGATGAATACCGACCCAACCCCGACCGGCTCAAAGACTGGATCTCCACACCGCGGTCTAACGGCTATGAGTCACTGCATACCACTGTAATGAGCAACGCCGGCGTATGGGTAGAAGTACAGATCCGTACTGAAAGGATGGATGAAATAGCCGAAAAAGGATATGCCGCCCACTGGAAATACAAGGGCAACAGCACTTCACTCGACAAACCCCTGGATCAGTGGATCAACCAGGTGCGTGACACCCTTGAAAGCGGCGACTCCTCCGCCATCGAATTTATTGAAGATTTTCAGAGCAACCTCTTTAATGAAGAAATCTTCATTTTCACTCCCAAAGGCGACCTGAAAGTTCTCCGGAAAGGTGCTACCGTGCTTGATTTTGCCTTTGACATTCATACAGAAATCGGCAAAAAATGTACCGCGGGGAAAGTCAACGGCACCCTGATGCCCATCAGCCACGTGCTCCAGAGCGGCGACCAGGTGGAGATTCTGACCACCAAGAACCAGAAACCTTCCGAAGACTGGCTGCGTTTCGTGGTTACCTCCAAAGCCAAAGCAAGGATCAAAGACATTCTAAAGGAATCTAACAAAGGATACATCAGCGAGGGAAAAGAAATTATTAATCGCAAGCTCAAAAACCTGGGCTTGGAAAACAACCTGGAGACCATCAACCAGCTCCGGGCCTACTTTAACAAAAAAGATTATAACGACCTTTTTTATGCTTTCGGCAAGGGGCATAACCTGCCGGATGAGATCAGCAAATTCAAAAAAGAGAAAGAAGCACTGGCCAATCGCCAGAAAAAAATAGAGCTGGACGAAAAAGCCTTCAAAGACGCCAAGTCTTTTGAACGGGAATTCAAAAAGGTTCAGGGAAATGACACCCTGCTGATCGGCGATGACATGCAGCAGATCGACTACGTTCTGGCCCGCTGCTGTAACCCCATTCCGGGCGATAACGTCTTCGGCTTCCTGACCATCAATGAAGGCATCAAGATTCACCGTAACAGTTGCCCTAACGCCCATCAGCTGCTCTCCAATTATGGCAACCGCGTGATCAAGGCCCGGTGGGCCAGCCAGATAGAAAAGTCTTACCTTGTGACCATCAAACTGAACGGTATTGACCGGGTAGGGCTGATCCAGGACATTTCAAAAGTTATTTCCAATGAGCTTCATATTAATATGAGGGGTATTTCCGTTGAAACTTTTGATGGTATATTTGAGGGAAAAATCAAAGTTTACGTTTTTGACACAAAACATCTGGACGAACTTTTGCAACGCCTGGAATTAATAGAAGGGGTCAGCAATGTATCAAGAGATGAAACCATATGAACTGAATGAATAAGATCATTATCCTTTCGTTACTTTTAATTTTTACAGGGCGGCTGGCTGCTCAGGAAACAGCAGACACCCTCACCGCGAAAAGGAAGATCTTTACTTCTGCCGTATACCGTAACGGTGTCCGGCTTAATAACTCCATGCTTTTTGACCTCTTCGCCAAATCCAAAGCCTACGATGCGGAAAGGCAGATGAAACATTCCCGGATCCTGATTCCTGCCGGCGCAGGGGTATCCGCAGCCGGCTTTGCCCTGAGCATCAACGCATTGATCGGCACAAAAAAAACGACTGTGATCAACAATGTGGAATACACCTACTTCAAAAGGCCTGTGGTTAACCTGCTGGGCGGTGTGGGGATGATCGCAGCAGGAATCTGCCTTATGGAATTCGGAAATGACAAGCGGATACAGTCTGTAGACCTCTACAATAAAAAGAAAAAACACGATGCTCTTAATACGAGCATCGGGTGGAATAAAGAGGGGCATCTGGGCATTAAACTGTCTTTTTAAGCTCCGCTGATTTAGTCTTCCCTGTACACTCTCCGGATATTTAGATCAATTCTAAGTACTTAATTATTAATTTTGTAGGACCATCTGTTAAATCTATGATCGCTGAAAAAAGTAATATTCAGGCAGTAAAACAAATTTTTACGGCATACCTGGAAAACAAACAACTTCGGAAAACTCCCGAACGCTATGCTATACTCGAAGAGATCTATAGCAGAGACGATCATTTTGATGTGGAGGATCTGTATATTTCCATGAAAAATAAAAAATATCAGGTAAGCCGCGCTACCGTTTACAATACCCTCGACCTGCTGGTAGAGTGTGATCTGGTAGCCAAACATCAGTTCGGGAAGAATCTGGCCCAATACGAAAAATCCTACGGATTTAAGCAACATGACCACTTAATTTGCCTAGATTGCAGCAAAGTTCTGGAATTTTGTGATCCGAGAGTTCAATCTATCCAGAATATGGTAGGTGATCACTTGAATTTCAATGTATTACATCATTCTTTGATTTTTTACGGCTCCTGCCGGAATTCGGAATGTGAAAACAAGATTGGCAAATAATTTAAATAACTGGTTTCAAAAATGGTTGATATTCTACTAGGCCTTCAATGGGGAGATGAAGGTAAAGGGAAGATTGTGGATGTTCTGGCTCCCCGGTACAAAGTAGTAGCCCGCTTTCAGGGCGGCCCCAATGCAGGACACACGCTGGAATTTGAAGGAAAAAAGCATGTATTACACCAGATTCCTTCCGGTATTTTCCGGCCTGACAGCATAAATATTATCGGAAACGGGGTAGTTCTTGACCCTATCATTTTCAGGAAAGAGATCGAGGCCCTGGCTCCTTACCAGATAGATTTTAGTAAAACCCTTTATATCTCCAAGAAAACGGCGATCATCATTCCTACACACCGGCTGCTGGACGCTGCCTCTGAAAAGGCCAAGGCGGAAGCAAAGATCGGCTCCACCCTTAAAGGGATCGGCCCGTCTTATGCCGATAAGATCTCGCGGCAGGGACTGCGCCTGGGTGACATTCTCTCACCCACTTTTAAAGACAAATATCAGAAGCTGGTGGAGGCACACAAACGAATGCTGGA
>JBEBRR010000059.1:0-23401 GCA_040394735.1 Leadbetterella byssophila | reverse complement strand
ATATGTAACCCCTAATCCCTTAGGAATAAATTTCTGCACACATCTTATCCCCAAAATCATTTCCCTATCCCGGAGGGATTTGATCCGGGCAGAAGTAATTTCCTTATTCCGACTTCCTCCTTATCCCGCCAGGAATTTAAGAAGGTGAGGTACACCTATCCGGGGGGCGGCTGCTCCATCAGAAATTTCAGCGTTTATTTCTTTTACATAATATATGCTAAATATTCCCAAATTTTTACAGATTTTATTCTGTATATTTGAACTTTACCTAACTAAATAACAGAAAATGGCATTGCAGGAAGAATTCGAGAAAGAAGGATTATGGCTTTTCAGGTTCAGAAGCTTTCTCCCCCTTATTATTTTACTCGTGGCTATGGGGGCCCATTATCTCAGGGAGCAGGCCAGCGCTTCGGAAGAAGAACCTTATGACTTTTATTATGAGCTGATTTGCCTGGCTGTAAGTATTTTCGGGCTGATCATCCGGATCTATACCGTAGGCCACACTCCTAAAAATACTTCAGGACGTAACACGGCAGAAGGCCAGGTGGCCGACACCCTGAACACCACGGGTATTTACAGCCTGGTACGGCACCCGCTTTACCTGGGGAATTTTTTCATGTGGCTGGGGCCAGCTATGCTGGTGCAGAATGTATGGTTTGTGGTAGCTTTCATTTTGTTTTACTGGCTTTACTATGAGCGTATCATGTATGCAGAAGAGCAGTTCCTGAGAAGAAAGTTCGGACAGACCTATGTGGAATGGGCAGAAAAAACGCCTGCTTTTATCCCTAAAATATCAGGATTTTGCACCAGCAATATGGTATTTAGCTGGAAGAAGGTGCTGAAAAAGGAAAAAAACGGTTTGCTGGCGGTATTTGTGATCTTTATGGTCTTTAATATTATCGGAGAAGTAGGAGAAAGAAGGGCTGAATACAATATGTTTTTTGTCTATGGTACAGCCGTTTCGTTGTCTCTCTATCTTATACTGAAATGCCTGAAGAAATATACGCAGGTGCTGGACGAAGCGGGCCGCTGAAGAGTAGCACCTGCTGCATTATTCAGGAGGGGTTCCGTTAAATGTTGCCGGTGCGCTCCTTCACTATCCTCTATCACCCCTTACATTTTGCCTACATTTCCGTATACCAGCAGGGCCGCGGCGAGGTCTTCCACAGCGAGGCCGGCTGATTTAAAAAGAGTGATTTCTTTTTCGCTTTCCCTCCCCGGGTGAACGCCCCGGATAAGCTCTGTGAGGTCGGCTTTAACATCTTTTTCAGAAATAACCCCTTCTGCGATGGGCAGGGCCAGCTCTCCGGTCTCATGCAGGGCGCCCATCCGCGAATCTACAAAAATGGAGCTCTTTCGTATAGCATCGTTATCGGTTTCACGGGTATCGGGTTTGTGCGAGCCGATCATATCGAGGTGAGTGCCGGGCCTGACCCATTCTCCTTTGATTACGGGAGTTGCAGAAAGGGTGGCACAGGAGATCACATCCGCTTCTCGTACCACGGCCTCGAGGTCGTTCACGGGTGCTGCCGGTATCCCCTCCCGGGCTAATAGTGCTACCAGCTGATTCATTTTGCCGGGATTCCGTGCCCAGATGCTGATCTTACGGAAATTCCTTACTGCCCGGTGTGCCTGCACCAGGTGTTGCGCTACTTTTCCGCTTCCCACCACCAGCAGGTGCTCTGCCTCTTTCCGGGAGAGAAAGGATGACGCGAGGGCGGAGGTACAGGCTGTTCTGCGTGCTGTGATCCCGGCCGCATTCATCATCGCCAGGGGCTCTCCGGTAACGGTATTGCTTAAGGTGTAGCGCGCAAAGATAGAAGGCATACCCCGTTCTGCATTGCCGGGTGCCACCGTTACCTGCTTTACGCCCATGTATTGATCGTTCCATACGGGCATGAGAATAAGTGTATTCTCCTGTCCTTCCGCCGTTCTGTAAAAATGATGATGCCGCAGGGGCATGGTGTAATCCGACAGGAATATCCTGCGCAGGGCTTCAATGAGTTCAGCATAGCCGAGATTTTTTGCTATCTGATCATCAGGAATAATAAGCATAACAAACTGTTTTAAGCCCAAAGATCGGCAAAAAAAGCGGTGGGGCTTATTGTTTTTTAACGGAAAGTACACAGAAGTTGATCGGGGTGAATTGTCCGGACTTCACAAGCTCAGCCTGACAATAGCAACCTATAAGTTGCCACTGTCAGGCTGAGTTACCGAAGGACACTCTTTTATATCATTTCAACCATCTCATATCCCCGATTCCCTGGAACTTCAGTTCTTCGTGACTTACCTTAAAGTTGCCTTCGCTGGCATTGGCATAGCCGGGATCATAGGCGGTATGAGTGCCACTGGCGTCATTTTTGGCCCCTGACTGTGTGCTTCCCGTAAAGTTGGGTGCATTGAAATAATTGTTTTTGTCCAGCTTCACGATATTCGTAGACGCCTGGTTGGTGTAATAGCCCTGGGTATTGGACAGGATATTTTTTTCAAAAGAAATCTCGTGGCCGGCCAGCCGGATGTACAGGATTCGACGGTTATTGCCATTGGAAACATTGTTGAAGGTATTATTCCGGATGGTAATGATGCTCTTCACATCCGGGAAATTCGTAGAGCCCCCGGCGTCCATCCGGAAGAAATCGCGGGCAAGGGCGCTGTTATAAGCCGTATTGTTGATGAAATCAAACTTAAGGGCCAGCCCGTTCCGGAAGTCAATAAAGTCGCCGCCATTACACTCGATATTGGAATAGAGGGTATGGGTGATGCTGACTGCCTCTATCAGGGTAGCATTATTCACATAAAGTGTACCCTTGGTATAGTTCGTGATGTTACAGCCATCAATCACCAGGTTTTTAAAGGTACCGGCAGCATAAATAATGGTCTGGTTGCCGTCCTGTGATCCGGTTCCGTCCAGGGTCAGGTCTTTTAGCTCCAGTCCGGCGCCGTCACTTACCCGGAATATAGTGCCCTTAAGCACCGGTTTGTCGTTAGGCCGGGCGCCTTTGATGGAAATGGAACGGGTGATGGGAATGTCGCCGGAAGGGTAGGTGCCCGGCAGTAACCCGAAGACGTCACCGTCTTTTGCATTCTGGAAGATAGAGGCAATATCATCTCCCGGTGAAACTACGATGGCGCCACCGAGGTCGATCAGCGTAGTGAACGTTACGGTACCGCGCGTTCCGCTGCCGCGCATCAGCTTAGCGGTATAGGTGGTTTCACCCGCCAGCCCGCTAACGGTAGCTGCTCCGGCTGCTACTTCAGCCGCCGTAACGCTATGTTCGATGTTACCGGGAGTAAGGACGATTTTATCGGCGGCTTGTCCGGCCGGCCAGCGGAGGGTGACTTCAGTAGGTTTAAGATCATCGGGGCTTACCGGCTGAAACAACTGCTCGGCGTTGGTGGTCACGCTCACGCTTACCCATTTGGAGTCGGCGATGTTTTCTCCGGTGGCTTTTACCTGCACGGTGTATTCGGTCTCACCGTTCAGGTTCGCCACCGTGTACGGCAGGTCTTCCAGGGTAATGCCCTCAAAGCTCAGGGCCGGGGTGCCGGAGGTGCCGGTCCCCTCAAACAATTGCACGGCGTAAGCGCCGGCGTGCCGCACCTCTGACCAGGTCAGCCGAACAGAAGTCTGGTTAACGATCCGGGCTTCCACGGCCGTAGGCGAAAAGAGCCGGCTGACATTCAGCTCCGTGATCTCATCGGCCAGCCGGTCTTCACAGGCCTGGAAACCCAGGGCCAGCGCGAGGCTTAATGTATATAGGAAGAATTTATTCTTTTTCATAGGTGTCAATTAGCATTGAGCCTTTAATTAAAATTATATCCGTCATTGGTCAGCTTCCCGTTACTGGTATCCAGGAATACCTGCCAGATAGGCCAGAATTGCTGCTGATCGGGATTACGGAGATACAGTGCATCCCAGTATTTTACCGCATCGCCGGAGGCGCTGAGTGTCCAGGTCTTGTTATATTCATACCCCAGCGAAGCGCCCGTGGCATCCGTATCGCCAAAATTGAGGCCATAGATCTTCGCCGTTTCGCCATCGGAACCTATGGTATAATAGATCCGGGCGGGGAGGGCGGCGTATTTCCCTTCGCGGTTGTCCAGTTGCTGCAGCTTGGTTCTGGCTTCGGCCAGCTTGGTGCTCAGAAGGTTCCATCGGATCAGGTCGCCTTTTCTCAGCATTTCACCGGTAAATTCCAATGCTCTTTCATCTACTATGGCCTGGAAGAAGGCTTCCCTGCTTGCGGTGGCCTTCTGCATAAACTCGGTTACCTTTTGCGGCTGTGCCGGGAAGGCCCGGTCACGGATCATTTTCAGGTAGGGTGCGGCGGCGGCCGGACCGTCCAGTTCATTGATAGCTTCGGCGGCCATCAGGATCACATCGGCATAACGCATGTACATCCAGTTCAGACCGTCGTCATTGGTGGAGGTTACCCGCCTGTTCAGCCATTCGTAGCGGTATTTTCCGAAATACCATCCCCCCAGGCTGTTGGGCTCCTGGCGAACCCCTTTCGGAGAAGAGGCGCTGGCTATCCATTTGTAAGGTACACAGGTAACGTCGCGCCGAACATCGTCCTTGTCGTATTCGTAATACATGATGGGATTAGGCCCGTTGGTGCCGCCCCGGTTCTGTCCTGTATAGTCACTGACCACATCATGCTTTACACCGAGGTCAAAGATCACCCGGCCGCGGCCCTCGCTGAAGGGAATTTCCCAGAGCGATTCCAGCCCGGCGCGGTTGGTTTCTGCGGCAAAGGTCCGGAACACTTCTTCAAAACCCAGCAGGCGGGCCGTGCCGCTGTTGATCACATCCAGGCATTCTTTTTTAGCAATGGCATACATTTTTTCAGGCGCCAGATCGGGATCGCTGCTTCTTCTGACCGAACCGTCGTTCCGTTGCCCGTAGCCTCCGGCAGCCAGCGCCAGGCGGGCGCGCAGTCCTTTGGCAAAGGCCTTGTTAACCCGTTCCACGGACTGGGTGACGGCCGTTTCATTGGGCCAGGCCAGGAGTTCCGCTGCTTCCTCCAGGTCAGCCAGGAGCTGCTTGTAGATCACGTCCCGGTCGGCCCTTTCCATATAAACCGTTTCCGAATTGACAGGCTCAAAACGGGCAGGTACATCGCCCCAGCCTTTCAGGAGGTCGCTGTACACCACCGCCCTGAGGGTAAGCATTTCACCCAGGAGCTGCCCCAACTCTTTGCTCTGCTGAACATTTCCATAGGTTTTCAGGCCGCGGATGGCCAGGTTGGCCCGTTCAATGCCTTCGTAAAACTTTGCCCAGGCATTGTTATCCGTATTCATCTGGGAATTGTTCACGTTGGTATTGTAGTTGGAAAGCCGTGACTGCTCCGAAGTGGTATTTTTTACGGAGTTATACACTTCGGTATCGGTATTGAGACCGTAAAATACCAGGTATCTGCCCCGGTAGGAATTGGTTTCCGCAAAAGACTGGATTACCCCGGCTATGGCGCCCTCCGCAAGGCTGGGCGTGGAAAAGATCACCGATTCATCCAGCGATGATTTCGTGGGGGCTTCCAGGATATCTTTACAGGCGCTTAAGCCGGCTGCAAGAGCTATGATTAATACTGTTGAAAATATTCGTTTCATAATTTTTTCTTCTAATAGATCACATTAAAAGTTCAGGTTCAATCCCACCACAAACAGTTTGCTTTTCGGATAAGCCGAATAATCTACCCCCGGAGTAAGCTGTGTTCTTCTGCGGGTGGAAACCTCCGGATCAAACCCGGAGTAGTTGGTCAGGAGCCACAGGTTGTAGCCGGTAGCGTAGAGCCGGACTTTCTCAATCTTCGCCTTGCTGCTGATGCTGAACGGAAGGGTGTAGCCTAAGGTCAGCGTATTCAGCCGCAGGAATGAACCGTCTTCCACCGCCCAGTCACTGAACACAAAACGACTCATGTAGGGTGACCAGAGCGTGGTATTCCGGTTCATGGCTTCCAGCTCTGCCGGGTCATTGCTGATGGTGCCGTCAGGCGTCAGGTTGGTCCAGCGGCTCCCGGTGGCCATGAGATCGATCATGTTCCGCGAATGGTATTTACTGGTGGAGGTATATTCTACCTTATTGGCGTTGTAAATGTCGTTTCCATAGCTCCAGTTGAAGATGGCCGCCAGATCGAAATCATGGAAACGCCCGCTCAGGTTGAATCCGCCGGTGTGTTTGGGATTGGCGTTTCCTATGACCGTCCGGTCGGAAACGTTCACCACATTATCCCCTTCGGTAATGTTTTTCAGCTTCATGCTTCCGGGGCGCAGGGTACCTACTACGGAAGAGGCATCGGCTATACCATCTTTAAGGACCCACCGGCCGGTAGCGGCATTGTAACCGGAGAAATCGGAAACCTCATAGCGGCCGTCGCTCAGGTAGCCGTACATTTCCCCTACCGATCCGCCGCTGGCTATCCAGTAGTCGGCCCCGATCTCCGTGGAAGCCCATCCCGATTCACCGTAGAAGTTTTCCATCAGTCCGAGCGACATGATTTTATTCCGGTTGAAGCTGATATTGGCACCGATATTCAGCTCAAAATCTTTCTTTTTAACCGCCAGGCCGTTCACGGTAAATTCAATACCGCGGTTACGGGTTTCGCCCATGTTCCGGTACTGGTTATCGTAGCCCGTTCCCGGGGTAGGGAAGAGGATAAGCAGGTCTTTGGTGGTATTCACGTAGGCATCAATGGTACCCGTCAGACGGTCGTTCAGGGTGGCAAAGTCGATACCGATGTTCCGGGTAATGGTGGTTTCCCATTTCAGGTCCGGATTGGCCATGGTTTTGGAAGCCGCCCAGAAGCTGTTGAAGCCGTTGACCCAGGTGGTATTGCTCACGTTAAAGGTCTGGGCCATTTGTCCGGCCGGGATATTGTTATTTCCTGCCGTACCGTAACTGGCCCGCAGTTTCAGGTCATCGAGCCAGCCTGCGGCCGACTCCATAAACGGTTCAGCCGATATCCGCCATGCGCCGGCTACGGAGGGGAAATAGCCCCAGCGGTTGCCTTCCGAAAACTTTGAGGAGCCGTCGGCCCGGAAGGTCGCCGTCAGCAGGTACTTGCTCTGATAATCATAATTGGCTCTTCCGAAGAAGGAGAACAGCTTTTCATCCGGGCTTAAGTAATTTTCAACCGAGTTGGCCATGCCTTGTGACGACAGCTTGGTGGCATCATCAAAGGTGAAGGTTTTGGGGAATCCGTGTACCACGGAAGTGAAAACTTCACGGGTGGTCAGGATAAATTCCTGGCCGGCCAGTACATTGAGCTTATGCCCGCTGCCCAGGTGGCGGTTAAAGTCATAGCTGAGGGTGTTCGTGTTTCTCACCGACTGGCGGGCCTGCTTTTCAAAGGAAATGGCGGGTAGCCCCTGGTTTTCGGCAGAAGGTATGTTATTGACATAATAAGTGGTGGTGCCGTAGAAACGGTTATCCGTATTGCGGTAATCGTCCAGGCCACCTTCTACCTTCAGGGTCATCGCCGGAAGAACGTTCCAGGCAATGCTGCCGTTCAGGTTATAATTTTTTCTCCGCTGGTAACGGTCGTTATCCCTGAGCGACTGAACAGGGCTGAAAAGGTTAAAACCCTCGTCCGTATCATCCGAGCTGGTAAGTCCGGGTACAGGAATAGGCGGATAGATCATGGCAAACTTCAGGCGGGAATCTGCCGAAGAAAAGGCATTCTGCTCATTGGTGCCGCCGCCCTCGATGCGGGTATCGGAATACCGTAGGGAGAGGTCGAGTACCACATTTTTGTAAGGGCGGTTATTGATCCGGAAGGTCAGGTTGTCCCGTTGAAAACCGGACAGCTGCATGATGGCCTTATCCTGGATGTTATTGTAGCTCACTGTATACCGCGTTTTTTCGCTGCCCCCGTTAACGCTCAGGTTATTATTAAACATATAGCCGGTGCGACCGAACGTCTGCTCCTGCCAGTTGTTCGGGGTTACCTCCCGGTAGAGGTCCATGTCCTGGAAATTGCCGAAATACCGGCTATAGGTCTCGGGACTGTTATCAAGCAGGGCTCTTTCATATTGCCACAGCGCATAGTCATAAGGGCTCAGCACCTCCATCTGGCTGGCCAGCTTCCGGAAACCGCCGTAGCTGTTGAAGCTCACGCTTACTTTTCCGGCTTTTCCACTCTTGGTATTGATGATGATGACCCCGTTGGCACCGCGCGCTCCGTAGATAGCGGTGGAGGAAGCATCTTTCAGGACGTCAATAGATTCAATATCTGCCGGGGCAATATCGGAAATGGAGGCTACCGGGAAGCCGTCAACGATGAACAGCGGGGTATTATCGCCGGTGATGGAACCGCCACCCCGCACCCGGATCCGCATTTCCGCGTCGGGAGAGCCCTCGGTAGTAGAGATCTGTACCCCGGCCAGGCGGCCGGCAATGGCTTCCATGGCAGAAGCTACCGGAATGGTTGTGAGTTTGTCGCTGCCGATAGAAGCCACTGAGCCGGTGAGGTCTTTCTTACGGACACTTCCGTAACCGATGGATACCACCACTTCGTCCAGGGTATTTTCGTCGTTTTCCAGTGTTACATTGATCACCGTTCTGCCGTTCACTGCCACCTCCTGCGTTTTCATTCCCAGGAAGGAAAACACAAGAACAGCTTCGGAGGAGGCCGAGATCTCGTATCTGCCGTCAGCATTGGAGGCTGTGGCTGCTGTTCCTCCCTTTACCCGGACGGTCACTCCCGGGAGGGTTTCGTTGTCGGTCCCTGTCACTGTTCCGCTGACCCTAGACTGGGCAAAGCCGGAGTAGGAAAAGAATACTGCGAAAAGCAGAAGCCATTGCGACACCGGGTTTTTAAAGGGAATAAATTTACTCATACACCTGTTGTTTAAGGTTAATTGCTTTGGTATTTATAAGGAAGGGGGAGTCCAGTCCCCGAAAATTTTTGCCAGGGTATATTCGGCGGCCTGTTCGGCGGTCAGCTGCCGGGCCCAGGGAACCCGCCGGGCAGTATCACTGCCCGCACCTGTATTATTATATTCTGCATAGTACGCTGTTTTCTCATTGGCCGGGTTTCTCCAGTTGTCCCAGCCCTCTTTCCGTATTACTTCCCCCAGGTCGCAATCAAGAAAAGCGACACGTGAGAAAGGCCGCCACGGCCGGCCCAGGAAATGGGTTTCCTCTGCTTCTCCCGTGATCCTGCAGTTTTTGAAAACATAGCCGTAGGGCCGCCACTGGTGGGTAGACGCAGCAGTGATATAGCCCTTTCCCTTACAATGAATGGTGCAGTTCTCAAAAACGGCAATGGAAGGCCCGAAAATGAAATCTACCGTACCTTCAATATAGCAGTTCCTGTAATATTGACGGCTGTCTGTCCCGAAGGTGTATAGAGTATCCTGGAAACCGAGAAAGCGGCAGTTTTCAAAAACGGCTCTGTCGCTTTTGATCCAGAGCGCCACTGCCTGACCCACCGGCCCTGCCGTATTCCGGAATGTAATATTTTTGGCAGAGAAGCCTTCCCCGAAGGCGTAGAACGAAGCGGAGCCGGTAGTGCCTACTTCTTCTCCGAAAATATTCTTCTTCGTGGCGAAATCATCAAAAGTCAGGATAGTGCTTTCCGCATTTTCACCGATCAGCGTCACATAGGCTTTGGACTCTGCCAGAACAATTTTCTCTTTATATATTCCCGCTTTAATGAAGATGGTGGTTGTGTTTTTCCGGAAATCAGGCACGGCATTAATGGCCTCCTGGACGGTTTTAAATTGCCCTGAGCCGTCAGTGGCCACCACAAAGTCATAGGGGTGAGCTACTGCCTGTCCGGCAAGAACCACCAGGAAAAAGCTGATCAGATATCCCATTTTTGTTTCCATTTCGGGTACTCTTTGGTTAAAAGTTTGGAGGCATAATCTCCGTAGAAGGAGTAACCCACCCTTCTTTCTGTTTCTATATCTTTCAGTTCAGCTTTGGGCTGGCTGTCGCGCCCCGTAAAAAAGGGGCGGTTGGTTTCCAGGTCGTAAAACCGGGCCCAGATGACTTTACCGGGAGAAGAGAAAATGATGCGGTCTACGGCCTTCCCGCTGTCGTCGCGGACCAGCCGGGTATCCATGTCCTGAATTTTTACCTTTTCAAACCAGGCGATGGCTGCATTCACGGCCTTTTTAATTTCCGGACCGGGATCTTCAATACTCATCAGGAAACGCACAATGCCCACACTTTCGGAACCGCTTAATGACGGAAGCTCAAAAGCCCGGGCTTTGGCCGGCAGAAAGGTGTCACGGTCATGCTGGGCACACCAGGCGGTCAGGGTTCCGTTTTGTACGTACTGGCATTTCAGTATGCACTTTACCGCCTGGTGGATGGCCTGGCTGGCAGCCGGTGCCCGGTCAGGGCGGAGAGCGGCAAATCCACCTTCCCGGCCGGCTACTTCCCGCATCACTTCCAGTACACTGACCATGGCATTGTCATTGAATGTGATGTGCTTCCGGTAGCCTGTGGTATCCGGGAAGAACTGTCCCCACCCGCCGGATGGATACTGGGCCTTCAGCAGATAATCCACACCTCTTTCCACTGCAGCCAGGTACCTCTTGTTCCGGGTTTTCGTATAGGCCTCTGCCAGGTAGCTGATCTCCCTTACGGTGGCCTGGTCATCTATGGTGGTGTCTGATTTTTTCTTGTCTTTTTGTATTTTGCTTTTTTGCTCTTCCGTCAGCCCCTTCTGATAATTGATGGGATCACCTCCCGGCTGAGGCCAGCCGCCGTTCTCCCGCTGATAGAGCAGCATCCTTTCCGCTACGGCATCCGTTTCTTCCTGCACCGGATTGCCGGCCACCGGAATGCCGGCCACCGGGTTACCGGCACAGGCAGTTACCCTGAAAAGTACAATAAATATATATAGCAAATGTATATTCATCTGTCCAGAAATGACTCTTTTGTAGAGGCAAGAATGGAGGAGTAAGTTGAAATAAACAAAGAATTTATTGGTTTTTTTAACGGTAACGTTATCGGTAACGTTGCCGATTTGATAACGAAAGGAGGAAAAACTTATAATATTCCCGGAAATCAGTGCCGGGTAGAAAAATCTGTGAAAAAGGGGGATAATGAATTATTACTTTTTGATATTGAAATAGTACAATTCAGGGTGGTTTTCGGAAACGTTCCCGGAATTATTTTGCTGCTTTTGTTCTTTTATTCCCATATTTTCTTTCTATTATTAAAATCCGAAAATAGTTCCCGGTTCCGGACAGTGAGTTCCGGGGCAATCATCAACGGTTAATAATATGCGCATGAAAAATACAGGGTTCCTCTTCCTATTTCTGCTGCTGGCAGGGCAGACGGCATTTGCCCAGATTCCCTATTCGGTTTGGATGGTAGATTCCTTTATAAAGGCGCATCCTGACTCCATCCGGGTATCGGAAACCAAGCCGGCCCGGTGGGATTACGAGCAGGGGCTTATCCTGAAAGCCCTGGAAAAAGTATGGGTCAGAACCGGAGATGCCCGGTACTTTAATTATATAAAAAAGGAAACCGATCTCTATGTAAAGGAAGACGGGAGCATTGCCAGCTATAAGTATGACGATTTCAACATCGATAATATCCCCACGGGCAGGTTGCTGCTCATGCTGTACCAGCAGTCGCTTCCCCAAAAAGAGAAGTACAAAAAGGCGGCAGACTTGCTATGGAAGCAATTGGAAAACCAGCCGAAGACGAAGGAGGGCGGGTACTGGCATAAGAAACGGTACCCTTACCAGATGTGGCTGGACGGCCTGTTCATGGGAGAACCCTTTGCTGCTGAATACAGCAGGATCTTTAACCGCCCGGAACACTTTGAAGATATTTTCCGGCAGTTTGAGCTGATTGAAAAATATGCGGTGGATCCGAAAACCGGACTGATCTACCATGCCTATGACGAAAGCCGGGAGCAGGCCTGGGCCGATAAGAAAACGGGAGTATCACCGCATTTCTGGGGCAGGGCAATGGGCTGGTACGCCATGGCCCTCGTAGATGTGCTGGATGAGTTTCCGGAAGAGCATCCGAAAAGAAAGGAACTGATAAAATACGTGCAGCGGCTGGCCCCGGTGATTGCCCGTTACCAGGACGGCCCGTCAGGCGTGTGGTACCAGATCCTGGATCTGCCCCGGAGAAAAGGGAACTACAGGGAGGCCTCGGCTTCCTGCATGTTTGTGTACACCCTGGCCAAAGCGGTACGGAAGGGGTATATTCCTGCCGGATACCTGGAAAATGCCCGGAAAGGCTATAAAGGTATTCTGAAAGAATTTATTGAAAAGGAAAAAGACGGCAGTCTCAGCCTGAACCGGACGGTGAGCGTGGGCGGGCTGGGCGGCAATCCCTACCGTGACGGCAGCTTTGAATATTATATCAGTGAGCCGATCCGCAAGAACGATCTGAAAGGACTGGGGCCCTTTATTTTTGCCAGCCTGGAAATAGAAGCTGCAGCAGAAAGAGAAGATCTGAAACCCAAAACGGTAGCCCTGGATTATCATTTTAACCGGGAATTCCGGAAAGACCTGAACGGGAATACGGAACAGTTTCATTATACCTGGGAAGACCGGATGCATTCCGGCTTCTGGATCTGGGGGCAGGAGCTGAGTGACCTGGGGGCTAAAACCCTGGCGCTGAAGGAAGCTCCTTCGGCCCGGAACCTGAAAGATGTGCAGGCCTATATTATTGTGGATCCGGACACCCCTAAAGAAACTGCTGAACCCAATTATATCGGGGCGCAGCACGTTAAGGTCATCAGTGAGTGGGTAAAAAGCGGGGGGACACTGGTACTGCTGGCCAACGATACCACCAATTGTGAGATTCCGCGTTTCAATGAGCTGACCGGAGCGTTCGGCATACGTTTCACCGGGAAGAACATCAATTTTATACCCGGTGGAAAAGATTATGAGCTGGCGGCCCTGCACATTGAGCCGGGTAATGAGATCTTCAGAAATACCCGGAAGGTATACGCCAAGGAGATAGTAACCCTGGAGGCCAGCCCACCGGCAAAAGCGCTGGTGAAGAAGGGAGAAGATATAGTTATGGCCGTCTCTCATTACGGCAAAGGCCGGGTGTTTGTGATCGGTGATCCGTGGCTGTATAATGAATATGTAGACGGCCGCATCATCGGCCCTGAATTTCAGAACATGCAGGCGCTGCGTGATCTGAGCCGCTGGATTTTGAAGTAGCCGAATGAAAACCCGGCTGGCGGCTCTTAACTATGGACCGAATTATTGAAATTTGAACACGATATCTTATAAAAAACGATGAAATTAATTCTAACCTTTATCGCGCTGTTTATGAATGTGTACGGTACTTCGCAGAAGGAAGTGGAGAAAGCAACAGAACAACTGCGGGTGCTGATGCTCACCCCGGATCAGAAAGGCCTGGAAAATATTACCCATGAAGAACTTAGCTACGGCCATTCCAGCGGAAAAGTGGAATCGCGGGAAGAATTCATAGAAACGCTGGTCAGCGGCAGGTCTGATTTCCGGAAAATAGCGCTCAAAGACCAGAAGATAACCGTAGCCGGCAATACGGCAGTGGTCAGGCATACCCTGGAGGCAGACACTTTTGACGGTGGCGTGGCCGGTTCCATCCGGCTCCATATCGTTCTGGTGTGGGCCAAAGAAAAGAATACCTGGAAACTGCTAGCCCGTCAGGCCGTAAAATTACCGTAAACCCATGAATGGATTATCACGAAAATACCTGCTGGAAAATACCCCGCAGTGGACCGTTCCGGCGGAGAAGCTTTTAAACCTGCCCGAGAAAGTATTGCAGTTCGGTACAGGTGTTTTACTCCGGGCGTTACCGGATTTTATTATTGACCAGGCTAACAAGGCCGGTATATTCAATGGCCGGATCGTGGTGGTCAAAAGTACCGGGCAGGGCGGAACTGACGCCTTTGCCGAACAGGATAACCTGTATACCGTGTGTGTACGCGGTATCACGGGAGACCGCCTCGTGAAAGAAAATGTGATCAATACCGCGGTGAGCCGGGTGCTGACCGCCTCGGTTCAGTGGGAGGAAATACTGGCCTTTGCGGAGAGTGAATCGCTGGAAATAGTGATCTCCAATACCACGGAAGTAGGAATAGTGGCGGTAGAGGAAAACATTGACGCGGGAGTTCCCGCCTCTTTCCCCGGGAAGTTGCTGGCCGTGCTGTACCGCCGTTACCGGCATTATAAAGGGGATGAGAGCCGCGGGCTGGTGATTATTCCTACGGAACTCATCAGCGATAACGGCGATAAGCTGAAGAAAATACTTTTTGATCTGGCCCGCTTTAATGCCCTGGATCAGGCATTCCTGACCTGGCTGGAAAAGCACAATACGTTTTGCAACTCACTGGTAGACCGGATCGTTCCCGGTGCGCCGAAGGGAGAGCTGGCAGAGGAGATCCGCCGGGAGCTGCCTTATAAGGACTCCCTTTGCATCATGTCAGAACCTTATGCGTTGTGGGCTGTCTCCGGTGATGAAAAGGTGGCGGACAAGCTGAGTTTTGTGAGGGTAAAGGCCGGTGCTTTTGTAGAACCTGACATCACCCGGTTCAAGGAGCTCAAGCTGCGCCTTTTAAACGGTACACATACGCTGACCTGCGGCCTCGCCTACCTGGCCGGCTTTGCTACGGTCAAAGAAGCCATGAACGATGCCGACTTCTTCACCTTCCTTAGCGACCTGATGTTTAAGGAGGTGGCGCCCTCCATTCCTTATGCATTAAGTAAAGAAGAAAGCGAGGCGTTCGGTAAGCAGGTGATTGACCGGTTTAAAAACCCGTTTATTGAACATTTCTGGATAAATATCACCCTGAATTATACGCAGAAAATAGAAATGCGGGTAGTATCTTTGCTACAGGAATACTACCGGAAGAACGGGGCCGTTCCGGTGCGTATGGCTGCCGGGCTGGCAGCCTATATCCGCTTTATGAAACCTGCGACAGGCGGACCTGCGGCAGAGAAGGAAGGCAAATGGTATGGGGAGTTTGACGGAACGCGATACCTGCTCCAGGACCAGCAGGCCGGTGTTTTTGACCGGTTATACAGAGAAACCCCGCTGGTAGGGAGTGTGCTGGGGAATAGAGAGTTCTGGGGTGGCGCCGACCTGCGCGACATACCCGGACTGGAAGAAGCCGTGACGCAAAGCCTCGATACGCTGAACAGCCGGGGCTCCCGGTACCTGATCGGGCAGATGATTGGTTAAATGATGTCATGCAAAGAACACAAAGGAATATCCGTAATGAATTGGGCAAATGAAAAGAAAGGTTCTGAAAGTTCACCCCGGTGACAATGTCATCGTAGCGCTCACCGATCTGAAAGCGGGGGAGGAAGTGGTGTTTGAGGGAAAAGTATTTGTATTAAGATCTGACATTGACGCAAAGCACAAATTCGCTGAAAGAAAATTTGAGGCGGGGGAGGAGATCATCATGTACGGCGTGCTGGTGGGCAAAACCCAGGCGGTGATCGAAGAAGGGGAGTGGATCAATGTATTCAACGTGAAGCACGCCTCGGCTGACTTTACGGTAGGAGAGCGGAAAACAGACTGGGAGAAGCCGGACACCTCCCGGTTTGAAGGCAGGACTTTTATGGGCTATCACCGGGCTGACGGATCGGTCGGAACCGGCAACTACTGGATTGTTCTGCCGATGGTCTTTTGTGAAAACCGGAACCTGGAAGTCATGAAAAATGCGTTGACAGACCAGCTGGGCTATTCTAAAAATGACAAATATCACCGGCAGACCGGGCAGCTGATCGACCTCTATCACGCCGGGAAAACGGTGGAGGATATCCTGAATGCCGATGTGGTGCCGTCAACGGATGCCGCCACCACCAAGCGGATTTTCCCCAACGTGGACGGGGTGAAATTCCTGGTGCACGATATGGGCTGCGGCGGAACCCGGCAGGACGCGCAGGCACTTTGCGGTCTGCTGGCAGGATACGTCACCCATCCCAATGTGGCAGGAGCCACAGTGCTGAGTCTGGGTTGCCAGAATGCCCAGTATGCCATGCTCCAGGAAGAAATTGAAAAGAGGGGCGGGGCCCATAAACCGGTGCTTTTCTTTGAGCAGCAGGAAATGGGAACGGAAGAGGCCCTGATCAGTGCAGCCATTAAAGAGACTTTTGCAGGTCTGATCGAGGCCAATAAGATCACGCGCCGGCCAGCCCCGCTTTCCAGGCTGGTGATCGGGCTGGAATGCGGCGGATCAGACGGCTTCTCGGGCATTTCGGCCAACCCCGCCATCGGTTATACTTCTGACCTGGTAGTGGCGCTGGGGGGCTCGGTGATCCTGGCTGAATTCCCGGAATTGTGCGGGGTGGAACAGGAAATGAGTAACCGCTGCGTCACTGAAGAGCTGGCCGGGAAGTTCAATCACCTGATGACGGTCTATAACCGCCGGGCAGAGGAGGTAGGCTCGGGCTTTTACATGAACCCTTCACCCGGTAATATAAAAGACGGCCTGATTACCGACGCTATCAAGTCGGCGGGGGCCGCCAAGAAGGCCGGAACCTCACCGGTGACCGATGTGCTCGATTACCCGGAAAAAGTGACCCGGCCGGGGCTGACCCTGCTTTGCACACCGGGTAATGATGTGGAGTCTACCACGGCAGAAGTAGGCTCGGGGGCCAATATAGTGCTGTTCACCACCGGGCTGGGTACCCCTACGGGTAACCCCATTGTGCCGGTGATAAAACTGGCCACCAATACGAAACTTTTCCGGAAGATGCCGGATATTATTGATATCAATACAGGTACGATTATAGAAGGGGAAGAAACCATTGAAGAAGCCGGAGAGCGTATCCTGGAGCATGTGATCCGGGTAGCGAGCGGCGAAACCGAGGCCTTCTCCGTTAAAAATGCCCAGGAAGATTTTATTCCTTGGAAACGGGGAGTGTCTTTATAAATAGCTGAAAGCTGAATATACCTATGAAAAAATTTCTTGACGAAAACTTTTTGCTGACCAACAAAACCTCGGAGATTCTTTACCATGAATTTGCGAAGGCCATGCCGGTGATCGATTACCATAACCATCTTCCTCCGGACCAGATTGCGAACGATGCCAACTTCGGTAATATAACCCAGGCCTGGCTGTACGGCGATCATTATAAGTGGCGGGCCATGCGCACCAACGGAATCGACGAGTCGTACTGCACGGGCGACAGAAGTGATGAAGAGAAATTTCAGAAATGGGCGGAAACCGTGCCCTACACCCTCCGGAATCCGCTGTACCACTGGACGCATCTGGAGCTGCAGCGGTACTTCGGGATTGATAAGGTATTGAACGGGAATTCAGCTCTGGAGATCTATACGCGTTCTTCGGAACTGCTTCGCGAGAAAGATTTCTCCTGCCGGAACCTCCTGAAAATGATGAATGTGAAAGTAGTGTGCACCACAGATGATCCGCTGGATTCCCTGGAGCACCATAAAGCCTATGCTGCAGAGGGGAATGAGCTGAAAATGCTGCCTACTTTCCGCCCGGATAAATTCATCCTGATCGATAACCCCGGCTTCCCCTCACACATTGAAAAGCTGGGTGGAATAGTCGGCTTTGAAATCAATTCCTTTGATACCGTTAAAAAGGCGCTTGCACAGCGGACCCGTGATTTCGCAGCGTTGGGCTGCCGCCTGTCCGATCATGGCCTGGAACAAATCTTTGCGGCCGACTTTACAGAAGAGGGAGCCGATAAAGCAATTAAAAAAGTACTGGCCGGGCAGCCCCTGAGTGGATCAGAGGCCCTGGAGTATAAGTCAGCCCTGCTGCATGCGTTGGGAGTGATGTATGCTGAGCTGGGCTGGACCCAGCAGTTCCACCTGGGTGCGCTCCGTAATAATAACCGGCGGGCCATGCGGCTGCTGGGGCCGGATACCGGCTGGGACAGCATCGGCGACTTCCCGCAGGCCGCGGCGCTTTCCCGCTTCCTTGGAAAGCTGGACGAATATGACCAGCTGGCCAAAACGGTGATTTATAACCTGAACCCTGCCGATAATGAAATGATCGCCGCCATGGTCGGGAATTTTAACGACGGTTCCATTGCCGGGAAGGTACAGTTTGGCTCCGGATGGTGGTTCCTGGATCAGAAAGACGGTATGACCCGCCAGATCAATGCCCTGTCGAATATGGGTCTTCTCTCCCGGTTCATCGGGATGCTGACCGACTCGCGGAGTTTTCTCTCCTTCCCGCGTCATGAATACTTCCGGAGGATCCTCTGCAATATCCTGGGAGAGGATATCGAGAACGGTGAGCTGCCGAATGACCTGGCCTGGACCGGTGAAGTGGTGCAGAACATCTGTTATCATAACGCTTCCCGTTTTTTTAACTTTTAAGGTATGGTACTGACATTCGGAGAAATACTGCTCAGGCTTTCGCCTCAATTGGGCGGAACCTGGATCAGGGAGGCGTCTACACCCGTTTTTGTGGGCGGGGCGGAGCTGAATGCGGCTACGGCGCTGGCCAACTGGAACATCCCGGTGGCCTATTGTTCGGCTCTGCCGGAAAATGCGCTTTCCCGGGAAATAGAGGCGTATCTGAAAGAGAAAAATATACAAACCGGTAAGCTCATCTGGTCCGGCGACCGGATCGGTATCTATATGTTGCCGCAGGGAGCTGATCTGAAAAATGCAGGGGTAATCTATGACCGGGCGCATTCTTCTTTTTCCGGGTTGAAGAAAGAGGATGTGAACTGGGATAACCTCCTGGAAGGAGTGACCTATTTCCACCTGAGCGCTATCAGCCCGGCGTTGAACCGGGAGGTAGCCGACCTGTGTGTTGAAGCGGCCCGCCAGGCCGCCTCGCGGGGGATTACCGTGACCTTTGACCTGAATTACCGGGCGAAACTGTGGAAATACGGGAAGCAGCCGGTGGAGGTTATCCCGGAGATCGTACAATACTGCGATGTGGTTATGGGCAATATCTGGGCGGCAAATACGCTGCTGGGAATAGACATTGACCCGGATGTAGCCGTAAATCATGCCGATAAAGAAGGCTATGTGCGCCAGGCGAAGAGCACTTCCGCGAAGATCATGGAGAAGTTTCCCAAAGTGAAGGCAGTGGCCAATACCTTCCGCTTTGATTCGGGACAGGAAGGTATAAATTACTATGCTACTTTGCTTTCCGGCCAGGATTTCGTAGTTTCGGCAGAATTTAATACCGACCGTGTAGTAGACAAGGTGGGAAGCGGCGACTGTTTCATGGCTGGCCTGCTTTACGGATTCTACCAAAAGCAGGATTCCCGGGCTACGGTCAATTTTGCGGCTTCTGCCGCATTCGGAAAACTGCAGGAATACGGAGATGCCACCGGGCAGACCCTAACAGATGTTTTAACACGAATAGAACAATGACTCCCATAGAAATTTTACTGGCTAACCCATTGGTGCCTGTCTTTTATCATGCTGATGCAGAAACATGTAAACGGGTGCTCAAGGCTACTTATGCCGGGGGAGTACGCGTATTTGAATTTACCAACCGGGGAGAAAACGCATGCGAGGTGTTTGCTGAACTGGTAAAATATGCAGGAGAAAACTGTCCGGATCTGCTGTTAGGTATCGGCACTATTGCTACCGGTGAATCGGCACAGCAGTTTATTGACGCCGGCGCCGGTTTTGTGGTTCAGCCCTTTACCACGGCTGATGTGGGAGAAGTATGCCGGAAGAACGGCATTCCCTGGATTCCCGGTACCATGACGGTCACTGAAATTCAGCAGGCCACCCTTATGGGAGCAGAAATCGTGAAAATATTCCCGGGTAACGTGCTGGGCTCCGCGTATGTCAAAGCTTTGCGGGGGCCGCTGCCCCGCGTGAAGATCATGGTGACCGGCGGAGTGGAACCTACAGAAGCCAGCCTCCGGGAATGGTTCTCTGCCGGGGTGAATGCCGTAGGGCTGGGATCTCAATTGTTTAAAAATATCGATCAACCCGAAATGATCACCCAAACCCTGACGCGGCTTTTCGGGTGGGCCAAATCAAACCTAAACCTTAAATAGAATATGGAAAAAACAATCGGTAAATACCGCTGGACCATCTGTGCGCTGCTGTTTTTTGCAACCACGGTCAATTACCTCGACAGGCAGGTGCTCAGTTTGCTGAAGCCGCAACTGGAAGAACTCTACGGGTGGTCAAACACCGATTACGCTAATATTACGGCCATTTTTCAGTTTGTTTACGCCATCTCCATGCTCTTCGCCGGGCGTTTCGTAGATAAGCTGGGCACCAAATGGGGCTATGGCTGGGCTATTATCATCTGGTCTGTGGGAGCCATCATTCATGCTTATTCCATTACCCTGGGCGAAACCATCATTGCCGGGCTGGGCTGGTTAGGTATAACTGCATTTTCTGCCTCCATTATCGGGTTTATGTTTTCCAGGGCGGTACTGGCATTGGGGGAGGCGGGTAACTTCCCGGCGGCCATCAAGGCTACAGCTGAGTATTTTCCAAAGAAAGAACGGGCTTTTGCTACCGGAATCTTCAATTCAGGAGCCAATATCGGGGCGGTTCTCGCACCGCTTACCGTGCCGTGGATCGCCAAGCACTGGGGCTGGGAAATGGCATTTATTGCGGTAGGGATAGTCGGCTTTTTGTGGCTGTTCTTCTGGATGTTTTTCTATGAAAAGCCGGAAAAGCAAAGCCGGCTTTCAGCGGCCGAACTGGCCTATATCAACTCGGATGTGGTGGAAGAAGTAGAAAACTCAACCCGTGATGAGAAAGTAAGCTGGTTTAAGCTGCTTACCTTTCCGCAGACCTGGTCATTTGCTACAGGTAAATTTCTTACGGACGGTGTCTGGTGGTTTTTCCTGTTCTGGCTTCCGGCCTACCTGAAAGACCAGTATAATATGGTAGGAGAAGACATTATGCTTCCCCTTGCCGTTCTGTACAGCATGACCATGATCGGTAGTGTTGGCGGCGGGTATTTTCCTACGTATTTCATAAATAAAGGTTATGCGCCCTACGACGGGCGGATGCGGGCCATGCTGGTCATCGCGGTGATCCCCCTGGTGGTGCTTGCCGCCCAGCCGCTGGGGACCATCAGCTACTGGATCCCTGTATTGCTGATAGGGGTAGGAGCATCAGCACACCAGGCCTGGAGCGCCAATATTTTCACTACCGTATCGGATATGTTTCCTAAAAAAGCGGTAGGCTCTGTGGTGGGTATCGGCGGAATGGCCGGTGGTATGGGCGGTGTGGTGATCAATAAGCTGGGCGGGGCCCTGTTTGATCATTATAAGGAGCTGGGCCATATAGAAACCGGTTATACCATTATGTTTACCATTTGTGCGGTCATGTACCTCGTGGCCTGGCTGATCATGAAAACACTTGTTCCGAAAATGAAACTGGTGGAGATATAAGGAGGTGCAGGCACCGGTTTTTCTCACAGATTGCAGGGATTCCCACAGAAAATATAAATCTGTATCCGTCTGTGCAATCTGTGAGAAACCCTCAGGAAAACTCCCTGATCTTCAGATTCCGGAAGGCCACGCTCTTATACCATTTCTGTAGCCCTATCCTTCCTTTGGTCACCTTTCCGAAATCCGGGAAATAGCTGAAGCCGCTGGCCGCGATCATCTCCTTCCAGTTTTCAGTGGTCAGATCCTGCTCGGCGGTGAGCATACCGTTCACGAAAAACCGGATCTTTCCGTTCTGCTGCACTATCCGTCCCTCATTCCACTCTCCTGCAGGCCGGGCCGGTACGGGGTTCTTTTGTTCAGTGAAATTATAAAGACAGCCCGGTCTTTTCTTTGGATTGATCGCGTAATCCGGATGAAGGCTGTCCAAAAGCTGGTATTCCGGTCCGGATGCCCACGCGGTAGGAATGTCTTTGCGTTCCACCACGTTGATAAAGACGCCGCTGTTGCCTTCCTCTGAAATTTTCCATTCAAACCGGAAATCGTAATTTTCGTATTCCTTATCGGTGACCAGGTCTTCATGTTCCACCCGCGCGCTGTCAGAGCGGTAAACCAGCTCGCCGTTTTCCGCTTTCCAGGCAGAGGGCCGGTTGCCCTGATTATACAGGTGCCAGCCATTAAGCGACTGCCCGTCGAAGAGAAGCGTCCAGCCTTCTTTCTGTTCTTCCGGGGTAAGCTGGTTCGGGGAGTCGCCGGGCTGATGTGAACAACTGTACAACAACGCTGCGAAAAAGGCAATGAAGGTTCCTGATATGATATTCTTTGGCATAATGGTAATTAAGATTGAAGCCCCTAATATCTGAATTTGACCCGTTACTGCATATAAAACCGCAGGATTATTTTAACTTTAAGAAAAAATAAACGTAACTATGAAAAGATATCTTCTTTTGTTATGCTGCATATGGGCAGGAACCGCAGCGCTGAGTGCCCAGGATAATCCTTTTGGTATGAAAGGAGTCAAGCCGGAAAGTTCTTACGCTTTTACCTCTTCGATGACCTATAAGCTCACTACTACCGGCCGGAAGGGCAAAAGCACGTGGATGGATAATAAATACTATTTTTCTCCCAAAGGTACGGCAGTGGGAATGAAGTTTATGGGGAGCAGTGAAGGAAATAAGACTGCTGCCGGTATTGATTTCATGGTTATAGACATAAGTCAGGCAAAAGTGTTCACCTTTATGGAAAGCAAGATGGTCATCGGCATCGCCATGCGCCAGGATAAGCTGAATGAAACCATAGAGAAGGAAAATGCCTCTGTCCATGTGACCAAAATGGCAGAGGTCAAAACCATTATGGGGTATGAATGCGAGGGTTACTCTGTCAAAAACGACAAGGATAAATCGGACGTACTCATGTGGGTTTCCAAAAAGAAGATAGAATCACTGGCAGATCTGGGAGGCCAGATGGCCAGGGCCTTTGCCGGATCAGGCAAAGGCGGACAGCAGAATTACTTTGCGTATAATGCCCACCCGGAACTGGCGAAAATAGCGCGGGAAGGGAGGGGAGTGCTGGGCTATACCACCCGTTCGGAAAAAGGGGAAGTGACAGAAATGGAGCTGACTGCAATTGAACCCGAAATCAACTATATTTTTAAGGCAAGTGATTATAAATCAATGTTCTGAATTCTGATCCGGAGGGGTCTGTCCGGGTATTTTGCAGGTGTCCGGCCGTACCCGCAGACCGCTAAGGGGCTGTCCCCGGAAAAATACAAGAATAGCCGGTATTTTTTTGGGGATTTATGGGAAATGTCAAATTTTATTGCTTATTTCGCACCCGAAAATCCCTATGAATCAAAACCGTAGGAATATCAGTCAAATCGTTTTACAAAAAAATAATATATGTCAATTGCATCGATAAGACCAGATGAGGTTTCAGCCATACTGCGTGAGCAGCTTGCCGGGGCAAGAACCGAAGCAGAATTAGAAGAGGTGGGCACCGTACTGCAGATAGGGGACGGCGTAGCCCGTATCTATGGCCTTTCAAAAGTACAACAGGGAGAATTGATCGCTTTTGAGAACGGTCTGAAAGGACTGGCTCTTAACCTGGAAGAAGATAA
>JBEBRR010000058.1:0-25136 GCA_040394735.1 Leadbetterella byssophila | reverse complement strand
GCATGATAAATCGCATGAAAATCAGCAGTAATTATCATTCCGTATAGCGAGAAAAGTGCTAACTTTGCGGAAACTTAACGACATATTCAAATGAAAGAAATTAAAGTTGCGATTAACGGATTCGGCAGAATCGGACGTCTTGTATATCGTCAGATTTACAATATGGAGGGTATTGATGTGGTAGCAATCAACGATCTTACCAGCCCCAAGGTTCTTGCGCATCTGTTAAAATATGATACGGCACACGGAAGATTTAACGGCACGGTGGAATCTACCGATAATTCAATAATCGTAAATGGTGATACTATTAATATCTATGCACAGAAAGATCCGGCTCAGATTCCGTGGGGCAATCACGATGTGGATGTAGTACTGGAGTGTACCGGATTTTTTGCCGACGCCGACAAGGCTAAAGCCCATATTACCGCCGGAGCGAAAAAGGTAGTGATCTCTGCTCCTGCCACCGGTGACCTGAAGACCATTGTTTTCAATGTCAACCACCAGCTTCTGGACGGTTCTGAAACCATCATCAGCTGCGCATCCTGTACTACCAATTGCCTGGCACCGATGGCCCAGGTGCTGGATGAGCAATTCGGCATTGTCAACGGTCTCATGACTACAGTTCATGCCTACACCAACGACCAGAATACGCAAGATGCGCCGCATCCGAAAGGCGACCTGAGACGCGCGCGAGCTGCAGCCCAGAACATCGTTCCCAACAGCACAGGTGCTGCCAAAGCGATCGGCCTGGTACTTCCGAGCCTGAAAGGTAAACTGGACGGTTCTGCCCAGCGTGTACCTACCCTGACCGGCTCACTGACTGAGCTTACCGTTATCCTGGGTAAAAAAGTTACAGTGGAAGAACTGAATGCCGCCATGAAAGGTGCTGCCAACGAGAGCTTCGGTTATACAGAAGATGAGATCGTGAGCAGTGATATCATCGGAATGAGCTTCGGTTCACTTTATGACGCTACCCAAACCCGTGTTCAGACCGTGGGTGATACCCAGCTGGTAAGAACCGTATCGTGGTACGATAACGAAATGTCTTACGTTTCTCAGTTGGTGAGAACCGTTAAATATTTCGCAGAATTAATTTCGAAGTAATTTAAAAGCGAATATTCCGACTACGCCCGATACGATAAGTGGCGCTGCTGCCAGTCAGTTCGTGCGTAGTCGGAAACCGCAAAATAGTCAGGAATTCCACCGCTCCGATCTTACTGTTTCTTTTTGTGCAACCGGGCCTTCAGGTAATGAATGTTAGACCCTCTCTCAGTGAAGAAACGCTCATAGTACGTGACAATCTCAAAATGGCCTTCCTTTAAGGGCGAGTTGTACAGGTCTCCTGTAGCGCCGAGTAATTCAAATTCAGGATCATTTTCCATTACTTCCAGTGAATAGCTGAACAGAAATTCGCTGTCGGTCTTCAGGTGGTAAATCCCTCCGTCTTTCAGGTATTTTTTGTATAAATTCAGGAAGGGCTGGTTCGTCAGGCGTCGCTTTTCCTCTTTATCCCGCGGCTGCGGGTCGGGATGCACCAGCCAGATTTCCGACACTTCATTTTCAGCGAAGAATTCATCCAGAAACTGGATGCCTGTACGCAGGAAGGCTACATTTTTAAGGCCCAGTTCCAGGGCTCTGGTACTGCCACGCGCAATCCGGTCGCCTTTTATGTCGATACCTATGAAATTAGTTTCCGGAAAACGGCTGCCCAATCCTACGGTGTACTCCCCTTTGCCACAGGCCAGCTCCAGCACAATAGGGTTATTATTCTTAAAATACGCTTCGTTCCAATTTCCCTTGATGGTGGTATAAAGAGATTTTCCGCGTTCAATCACGTTGTCTGCATCCGCATTATGCCGGAATCTGCTTAACTTTCTTCTCGCCACGTTATATTATAATTCGTTTATTTCAGCTACCAGGTAAGTACTTCCGCCAATAAAGATGATATCTCCCACTCCGGCTTCCCGGCCTGCTGTCTCAATAGCATCGTTCACATTTTTAAAAATGCTAATATTATTAGTATTTTCGAATTTTAACTGCAGCAACTGCTCTGCCTTAAGGGCCCGGAAAGAGTCGAATTCACAGAGATAAACTACTGCGTCCTGTGGTATATAGCTGCTCAGACGCGAAATGTCTTTGTCCTGTACAAAACCCAGGATAAAGTAGAGCCGGCAGTGGGGCTCTGCTTGTATCCGGCTAATAGTGATCCGGAAAGCCTGATCGTTATGGCCGGTATCACAGATCATCAGGGGCTCCCTGCGCAGAATCTGCCAGCGCCCTTTAAGCCCTGTATTGATCAGAACCTTACGGATCCCTTCTTCCAGAGCTTTATGGTTTATCGTGTATCCTGTCTTGCGCAGCTGTTCCACAGCTTCCACGACGCCCCGGATATTCGATTGCTGATAAGTACCGGTCAAGCCGGATTCCAGTGCGTACGATTGCCTGCTTTTGCAGTTAATAAGCTCTATATGAAGCTGGTCTATACGTTCATCCACTCCCCGGGTTTCCCATTCGTCCTGAGCAAAAAAAACAGGAGATCCCTGCTTTCCGGCAATTTCCTCAAATACCGGCCGTGTTTCCGGGAGATATTCCGAAATCACTACCGGTACGCCCGGCTTGATGATGCCTGCCTTCTCAAAAGCAATCTTATCGAGAGTATGGCCCAGAACATCCGTGTGATCATACCCGATATTAGTGATCAGGGATAAATCTACATTGCTAATTATATTAGTAGAATCAAGTCTTCCTCCAAGCCCTACTTCAATCACGGCCACATCGACCTGTTCATCCGAAAAAATCTTAAATGCCAATGCCACTGACACTTCGAAAAACGAGGGCCTGAGATTTTCAAATTCACGGCCATAGTCCCGGACGAAATCAATTACGCAATTCTCAGGCACCAGCATTCCGTTGATCCGGAAGCGCTCGCGATAGTCTTTCAGATGCGGAGAAGTATAAAGACCGGTCTTATACCCGGCCTCCATTAATATGGATGTCAGAAAATGGGAACTGCTGCCTTTCCCGTTGGTGCCCGCCACATGAATACTTTTGAAATTATCCTGGGGATTCCCCAGGATTTCACAAAGCCGGATAATATTGGTGAGCCTGGGCCTGATCGCTGTCTTCCCGATTTTCTGAAATACGGGTAATTGACTATAGAGATAGTCAACGGTCTCCTGATAGGTCATGTCAGCCTCTGGTGATTCTGATGGTAATAGTTCCGGAGGATCGGCTTGGTGGTGTTCCTTCAGCCTGCAGTGTAGCTTTCAACTTGGAACGTATCTGTTCCCGGTAATAGCTCACTACGGAAGGACTCAGCGAAGTAGGCCTGTTTTTAATATTGATGACATCACCAAAATCATTGATAACCACATCAAATACAATGGTACCGGTTTCGCTGGAATTATCTTTATTGATATGGAGGTTTCCTTTATTTTTCCATCCGGAAATACTCACTGAAGTTCCGCTGCTGCCGGAACCACCGGGTCCCGGGCCCCCTTTACCGGGATTACCGTACAGGCTTTTGCCGTCAGGTGTACCGCGCGGGTCTCCTTTATCACCTACTTCACCGGGTTTTCCGTCGCCGTTATTATTTCCACCTACTCCGTCACGCGTGCCGGTGGTTCCGTTAGAACCTGTGGCGCCACCTGACCCCGAAGATTTCTTCATAATGGAGCTGTTATCTACGGTGCGCTTGGGCGGTACCGGCGCCGGGGCGGTTTTTTCCGGAGCTGGCTTGGAAGTTTCGGCGGCCGGTTTTGCAGCCGGCTTACTTTTCTCTGCCGGTTCTTTCACCGTTACCCTGGTATCTTCATCCGCAGTAAGCACTTTGGCCGGAGTAGCTTTGGCTACGGTTTTCTGTGTTTCCGGCTTGGGTTTACTTGGTACCGGAGTAGCTTTCACATTGGCCCTGGCCCCGGCTTCCGGTTTTACATCATATGCGTTTTTCGAATCGTTGGCCTTGTTGGTGGTCTGAATATCTCCTGATCCCACCAGGTCTACCCCATAGTTGAGGTCTACCCCAAAGCCCAGGTCATCCTGCGGTGGCTCGTATACTATTTTGATAAAGTACAGCGTCAGAAGCAGGGCAGCATACAGGACAATGCTGTAGGTCCATGCCCGTGTCTGAATATTTTTATTTTCTATATAATTATCCATTGTTCTTTTTTCTTTCGTAAATAGGCGTATCGTCAATTAATCGCTCCACTTCTTTGATATAACGGATGGCCTGCTCTTCTGTATCCGCCACCAGATAAACCTTGAACAGGGGGCCATGAGGACGTATTTTAGCCTCATACCCTTTTTCTGCCAGGAAAGCCACTATTTTATCGGCATCTTTTGATCTTTTATAGATACCCACTCTTACCACATGCTCTTCAGGCAACGGTTCTGTGATCTGCGGTTCCGGATCCATATATAAGGTATCTACAGTCACTTCTTCGCCACCAAAGTCAGGCTCATTCAATACAGGCCCCACCTTTTCTTTGACATTTTCCCGGAGCGAAGGTTTAAAAAATACCATATAGACCAGGGCAGCGGTCAGCAGAGCCAAAGGTAATGCGAAAACCAGGTATTTCAATGCTTTATTGCCGCCCTCTTCCGGTTCATCTTCAGAATCAGGATCTTCTTCTTCCGCTAAATCATCAGAAACGAACTCCTGGTAAAGTTCTTTTCCCGCAATAATATCTTCCCGCTCTTCTCCCGGAGAAGCATTTTCTTCTGAACGGGTATGAGCTTCCGGTACTTCCGGGCTAACAGCCGGAACATCTCCATTGCCCTGCGCAAGCTCCGGATCAATCAGCAGTGGACTATCCTGTACACTCTGGGTTATTGCAGGCTCATCATATACGGAAGGCCTGAAAGGCAGAAACTGGAGGACGGCATCGGGCCCTTCTGTCAGGAGTATGCCGAAATCTTCCCAATAGTACCGGTTATAGGTAGCTATCTGCTCATTCACCGTATCCAGGAAAGCAAAATACTGTTCCTGAACTTCGGCATCCGAAATATTCATCTTTTCCCTGAATACCTGCAGAATATCAACATCAGAATCGTTTCTCAGCAGGGGATTGAACCGGATCTTTCTTTCCGGCGGCACAATTTCACCGTCTTTGTCAAAATAGGGTTGGGAATATTCAGCCACGAACGCCCCGATTCCCGGAAGCATCACAAAATCATGAGAAAGAATATAATCTCTAATTTCTGACTGAATATTCATATGTTTTACAAAGCTATGTTGATACCCGCCAGGAAGTTAAGTCCCAGTTGCGGATAATTGTAATACCGCTGATAATTCTTACCCAGAATATTGTTCAGTTTTACAAATGCCGCGAAATGATCGGTGAACAGGTAAGTGAATTCTGCGTTGAGATCAACGATATCTTTCAGCTTCACTACCGGCTGTGTCGGATCATATTCTCCATTCATTGCACCTGTTTTCCTGGCAAATATGCCGCCAATATAATAAAAATCAACAGAAGAAACCAATCTGTCGGTCAGAGTTATTGTATTCCCAAGGCGGGCAGCAATGGCAGGCCGGTGCAGCGGTTTTTCAAAAACACCCTTTTCATAATAGTTATAATCTACGGTAAGAACCGGTTTCCAGACTTCATTTCCCGAATAGCCTACTTCCAGCGAACCGTTGATAAAATCGGTTTCTGCTTCATCATATACCACATCAAATTTGGTCACGTGCAGCGGCTTACCGGTAGGTGAAAACGTGGAGCCGTCGTATTGATCGAAATAATAGAGATCCTGGTATTTTCCGTAGGAGGCTTTGACATTGAAACTTACGCCGGAGAAGAGATCTCCACGAGCACCAATAAATACATCCAGGTTCTTATAGGTATTCTGAATGCTGACCTGCTCTTTCAGCCAGGGATTCTCAGTCAACAGTGAGCGCATGGTATTTCTCACGATATCCCCGTCTACCCCCGTAAAGAAGTACACCATGGAAGGTGTTTTATAGGTAAGGGTAGCAGTGGGATAACCTTTGGTCGTATTGGCATTGATATACGGATCTGACTGGTTCACCGCTTTGAAGCCCACTCGGGCAGAGAAGCTGCCGAAATCAAAGTTGAAGGCAGGCTCTATCCTGAAGAGGTTTCTTTTCCTTGTCGGATTATCGGCCTGGTTGTCTGCCATCTGGGTCAGGTAAGCTTCCGCATTGATCACCGCTTTGATCTTATCTTCAAATATCGGAAAAAATGTATTCAGACGGGTGCCCCAGTCCAGTTCAGACGCCTCGTAAAAGTCATTGAGGGCATATACACCGGTAGAAAGCTTATAGTCGATCCGGGGCTTCGGGCGGGTATTTTCAATGGTAGCAGCAAAGCTGTAGAGGTTCAGCCGCTGGCGCAGATCGGTCCGGGTATATTCAAGATTGGCGGTAGTATCATATCCGTAAAAATGATAGCCGCGGTTCTCATAACCTGCATTCAGCTTTACTTCATAGGTGTTCTGATGATACTTCCCGTCCACTCCTATTTTAGTGGTGGACTGACCAGACAAATTACCGTCTACGGGGCCTTTCCTTGTTGAATTGTGCAATGCAGAAAGGCCATAAACGAATTTGCGGTCCTGGGAGGAATTAATAAATAACTCACCGAAGATCCGGCCGTAGTTCCCGGCCCCCAGCTTCAGGTAATTGTCAAAACCCAAAACATCTTCTTTGGTCCGGGATTTATCGAGGGGAGGAATAACGTTGGGGGTAAATTCCACCTCTTCTATACCGGTAGGCTTACGGTCAAAAAAAGAATAGTTCATCTTCTTTTCAGTAACCGGAGCTTTAGACTGCGGAATCTTTTCGGTGAGCTTGGTCGCTTTAGGTACGCTCACTTCCCGCTCCTTGGTAATATTAATTTCCTCGTTTACGACCTTTTTTTGGGCAGCAGCCACCAACGCTGCAGCCAGGAAAGCTATTGTCAGGGTGTATTTCATTGGTTTCAAAATTAGCTTTGAGCCGTGAGCTTTGAGCCGGGCGGCGAACCGCTTTGAGCTATTTTCCATGCCTGCTTACAGGCTGATAGCTCATAGCTCTAAGCTCATAGCTTACTTTATCGAATTTAATTTCTGTCTGGCCAGGGCCACCGTTTCTTTATTTTCCGAGTTTTCAATGATGGAGCTCAGCGTTGCCTTAGCCATAAAAGTATCCTTTTTGCCAATGTAGTTGTCTGCAATCAGCAGAAAGGCATTTTCATACCACAGGAGGTAATCAGAAAAATCATTGGCCAGCTCCTGCATGGTTTTGATAGAGGCATCATACTCTTTCTGCCTGTACTGGATCTCTCCTATCCGGTATTTGGCTTCTGCCGCCGATTCATCTTTGGCCAGCCCGACGGTTTTCTGGAACTGGGCTCTTGCTCCTGTAAAATCTGATTTGCCCATCAGCGCTTTCCCGCGGAACAGCTCAGCCCGGTTCACGGCACCTGCCACCACGTTTCCGCCGGCAGACAGGATCTTATCGGCCATTTCAATGGTCTTATCAAAATCATTCCGGGCAAAATACGATTTCATGAGTCCTTCATAAGCTACTACGGTCTCGCGCTGGTCAGAAGTACTGTAAGTTACCTGCTGGTAATTCTGAATGGCCTCATCATAGCGCTTCATTTCATAGTAGATAACGGCCGAGCGCATGGCTGCCTGTGCCAGGAATTCCAGCTGGTTTCCACTCACTATCTCCTGGTAATATTTCAGCGCCTCGTTTTTATTCTTCAGAGCCAGATACGACTCACCCAGCAGGTAGTTGGCTTCAGGAATCAGTACAGACCCCGGATATTGACCGATAAAACGGGTAAAGGCCGAGATGGCTTTGTCATAATTCTCAGCAAAGTAGAGGTCTTTTGCCGTCTCAAACTGAAGCCCCTGAACAGATGACCCTTCCGGGTTATTCCGTTTATACTGTTCGGCGATCTCAAAGAATTCTTCGGAGCGGTTGGCCTGGCTTAGTGCCTCCCTGATGCCCAGGAAAGCCTCGGAAGCAAACCGTGATTTTCCAAATTTATCCAGAATCAGCTTAAAATCCGCAATAGCGCGATCGTAGTTCTCCACATTGTTATAAGCTATCCCCCTCCGGAGAAGCACGTGGGGTACCAGCTCGGAAGTAGGCTTTTTCTTTAACAGGTCTGTAAATACGGCAATGGCCGCGGGATAGTTTCCGCTTTCCATGGCCAGGTTTCCGTTCTGGAACAGCACGTCATCAATAAGCCTTGAATTACCGAATGATCGGGTGAACAGATCAAAGGTACTTTTGGCCTCCGGTTCCCGCCCGAGATATTTCAGCGCCATCCCTTTCTGGTAAAGTGCATAGTCTTTGCCGGACTTATTATTCCGGTAAGCTTCGTCATAGGTATTGAGGGCCTGGGTAAAGTTTTTGGCCATCAGGTAGCAGTCACCTATTCTGAGGTTGGCGTCGTCGAGGTTGGCAGCCAGGGAAGCTTCTCCCCTTGCCCCTGTTCTGAAATCCTGGAACAGACGCAGGGCATCCGTATATCTTTCCCGGTTGAAGCTGATATAGCCCAGGCTGTACTGGCTTTTCAACCGGGCAATCCTGTCAGAAGAGGTCAGCAGTTCCCGGTACAGGTCTTCTGCCTCCGGCCTTTCCAGGTGAAAGAGCGCTTCCGCTTTCCATAATTTCGCCTGGTTCACCAGGTCTCGGCTAACGGGTTTGGTCAGCGACTTATCAAAATACCCGATAGCCGGTTCAAATTTTTCCGAGTTAAATTCTGCCACACCCTGGTTATAGGCCAGCTTCTGGTAGGCCTCATCGATCTTCGGCGTGGTTTTTTTCAATCCTTCGATATACTTAATGGCTGAAACATAGTTACTGGTTTCGAACAGGATCTCACTCAGGAGCTCGTTCGTCTCATCCACATATTTTCCTTCCGGGTAATCTCTGACATAATTCTGCAGATCCACAATGGCCTGCTGACTGTTTCCTTTCTCCACCAGCACTTTCACGTAGTTATAGGCGGCTTCTTCTTGGATAGCCTTGTCAAAATCAGCTTTTCTGGCTGCATCAAATGCCGCCATGGCCGAATTGAGATCTCCCTGGCGGAGGGCACAGATGCCCAGGTAATAGGCCGCCTGCTGGCCCAGCTCGTCATTGGTTCCGGCAACGGTCTTGAACAGGGCCGCTGCATTCTCAAATTTTCCTACCTTATATAAGCTGAAAGCATGCCGGAAGCTGACCTGGGCGCTGGTTTTGGCCTTTTTGAGCGCTTTGTGCTTGTCATAATACAGCGCTGCCTTCTCAAAATTATTATTAAAATAGCTTACTTCTCCAGCCAGCAGGGCCAGATCATCGTATTTGCGGCCGTCAGGCCTGGCAATAATCGGTTCGGCATACGCAAGGAGCTCATCGTATTTCTTTTGCTTGTAGAGAATCTGGCCGATCCAGTTGGGTACTTCCTGGCGGTAAGCCGGTGCATTTTCCACCCTACGCAGATCGGTCAGCGCCAGGTCATAATTCCCGTTCCGGAAGTTGATCACCGCTGCATAGTACGCGGCATTCACGGCATTATCTATTACCGTACCCTTCACATAATCAAACTTTTTGAGGGCATTATTAAAGTCGCCCAGCTGGTAATAGGCAAGGCCCAGCTGGTAACGAATCTCATAGGTATCCAGGTTATCCGCCCGGTTTTCCAGTGATTTCTCATAATACCGGATGGCATCCTTGTACTCCCCCTGCTCAAAATAACGGTCGGCCAGGTCAGAGAAAATGATTCTGGCCTTGGGGTGGTCGCCATGGTTCAGCACAAAGCGCTCTACCTCAATATCGGCGTCAAGTGCTTTGCTGTACAGCGAAGACATGGCCGAATAATACTCGGCATTGGCCAGGTTAAACTTATTGGGGTTAAGACTTTTGGCAGAAAGCGATATGTAATTCTGAAACTCTTTCCGGGCTGAACTGTAAGCTTTCTTTCCAAAAAGCTCCACACCGTTATTGTAATGTGACTCAATGGAAGAGTAACTGAGGGTGTTCTGCGAAAAGGCTCCAAAACAGGAAAGCACGAGAGCCAGTGTTTTGAATTTCATAGGTGACTTGATAATTGGGCAAAATTAGGAAAATAATCGACTTATTTTCCCCGAAAAAACGTTCAAAGCACATAAAAATTGTAGATTTGTGTAAATCAAATTTCAAACATTTATGCTGAGATATTTTGTGTTGTCAGCTTTGATGATGGCGCCCTTACTGGCCACCAGAGCTGCAGAGATTCCTAACCTTTTAGCGGGTTATGCCATCACTTACGAAGTGGCCATGCCCGAACCCCACACCCACTTCTTTGAGATCAAAGTCCGCATTGATGATCCCGAAATACTCCGGGCAGATCATGTGGACTTCAAAATGGCCACCTGGACACCTGGTTCCTACCTCATCCGTGAATACGCCAAAAATGTGGAAGGCCTGACCGCTGCTGCCGGCGGTAAAGCCGTAAAAGCCGTAAAAATCAATAAAAATACCTGGAAGGTGACCGGCCATAACGGGCAGCCCATCGAGGTCTCGTACCGGTTATATGCGTTCGAGATCAGTGTAAGAACCAATTTCCTGGATGCTTCCCACGGTTACTTTAACGGTGCGGCAACTTTCCTGTACGTTCCACAGCTGATGAACAGGAAATCCCTGGTGAAGATCATCCCGCATGCCAGCTTCGAAAAAGTATCGGTGGCCCTGCCGGAAGTAAGCAAAAATGCCTTTGAAGCGGAAAATTTTGATCTGCTGGTAGACAGCCCTTTTGAGATCGGCAACCACGAAATCCTGGAATTTGAGGCGCTGGGAGTGAAACACCGGATAGCCAATTATTCCATGGAGCCGCTGACATACGATAAAGATAAGCTGATCCGTGATTATAAGCGGGTGGTGATCGGAAGCCATAATGTATTCGGCGGAAAACATCCCTGCAAAGATTATCTTTTTATTATTCACCACCTGGCGTCCGGCGGCGGCGGACTGGAGCATCTGAACTCCACTACCTGCCAGACTTCTCCCCAGGTATACCAGAACCCGGCCCGCTACGAAAGCTTCCTCGGTCTTCTGGCGCATGAGTATTTCCACTTATGGAACGTGAAGCGCCTGAGGCCCTATGCACTGGGGCCTTTTGACTATGAAAATGAAAATTATACCCATATGCTTTGGGTTTCAGAAGGATTTACGAATTACTACCAGAGTGATATCCTGAGGAGAGCGGGACTTATTGACACGGACCGCATGCTGGCCCTGCTGGCAGGGAATATCGGTACCATTGAGAATCAGTATGGTAACAAAGTGCAGCCGGTGGCAGAGTCTTCATGGGATGCCTGGATCAAGTATTACCGGGCCAATGAGAACGCCCAGAACTCTACTGTTTCCTATTACAATAAAGGGGGTGTGCTGGCCAATGTGCTGAATATGATCATTATCGGCAGCACCAAAGGAGAGAAATCACTCGACAATGTGCTTCAGAACCTGTATAACGACCTGTACCTGAAAAAGGATATCGGTTTTACGGATGAACAATTCTTTACAGAGTGCTCCAAGGTAGCCGGTGAAGACCTGAGCAGCTTTTTTGAAAAATATGTATTCGGTACGGAAACCCTTGATTATACCCAATATTTTGCGATGGTGGACGTAGACGCCAAAATCAGCCTCTCTGCCCCGAATACACCTTATTTCGGTGCCATGGCGCGTAACGGAAAGGTGATACGGGTAGATTACGGGACAGGAGCATACAATGACGGCATCAATGTCAATGATGAGATTCTGGAGGTGGACGGAAGGCCTTTTACTACTGTAGAGGCCATTACCACCGGAAAAAAGGTAGGAGATACTGCAAAAGTAACCGTACTAAGAGGAGGTGTTAAGTTTACCTATGACATCCGCCTGCTGGAAGATCCGAGGGTAAGAGTTACGCTGACACCTAAAAACTCAACCGATGCGGTAGCTAAAAAGAAGTTTAAGAAGTGGATGCATATTAAGTAAGTGAAAAGTGAGTAGTGAAAAGTGAAGGAAGAACCGATATTTTAATAGGGAAACTACCTTGACTTTTCACTATTCACTTTTAGTTTTTAACTTCCTCACTGTTCCATTTTCAGCATATCCTCCATCCCATAGATTCCCACCTTATCTGCCAGCCATTCGGCTGCCACAACAGCGCCTAAGGCAAACCCGGTGCGGGAGTAGGCCGTATGCTTTATTTCCAGCTCGTCTACGTCTGAAATGTATTTGATGGTATGGGTACCGGGTACTTTTCCTTCCCGGGAAGACCAGATGGGTACTTCGTCCGGTTTTGCCAGAATATTATTTACCCATGAGGTTTTGCCAGGATTATTCTCAATGATGCCATCGGCCAGGGTAATGGCCGTACCACTGGGCGCATCCAGCTTTTCGGTATGGTGAATTTCGGAAGTAAAAATGGCATACTGCTTCTGAGGCGCCATCAGCCGCGCGAGCACCCTGTTCAGATGAAAAAAGAGGTTTACTCCTATGCTGTAGTTCGATGCATAGAAGAATGAGGCTCTGTTTGCTTCACAAAGCTTCTCTATTTCTGTTTTATGCTGCAGCCATCCGGTAGTGCCGCACACCACTTTCAGTCCTCTTTCCATACAAAAACGAAGGTTATCTGCCGCTGAATGCGGTGAGCTGAACTCAATTATGACGTCCGTATTTTCAGGTGAAAGCTTTTCCCTGTCTTTAGCATTGCTGACATCGATCCGGAAAATTACTTCGTGCCCGCGTTCCAGGGCGATGGCTTCAATGGCCTTCCCCATTTTTCCGTAACCAAGAAGGGCTATTTTCATAGGTATATATTAGTTATATTAGTTCTGAGTGCCGAGTAATGAGTTCCGGGACCGGGGTTCGCGCTTTTCCACATTGCTGCCTATTTAAAATTCAGACTTACCTGTACACCCGCTGCGTAGGTTCCGCCACCGGGAATTACCGTGGGGCTCCAGTGCAGGCTGATATCATCTGAAATATCAAATGTTTTTAAGTGTGCAGTAACGTTGGCCTCTACGGCAAAGAGGGTCCAACCCAGGGCAAAACCGATAATACTGAGGTCACGGTAACGCTTAAAAGCCGATGCGGCACGCGCATAGGTTTCTTTGGAGATGGAAATTCCTCCGGGGTTGTCCAGCGGAGGCATGGAATTCTGGTTATTTTCCTGCAGGATCTCCACATGCCGCAGGTAATAATTATACCTTTCGTTATTTCGATTAATGGCGATGAGCCCACCTGCCGCCGCGCCGTAAACAATGGGCAACTTCCAGTAATCTTTATTCATAAGCTGTCCCCAGCCGGGTAGCAGCATAGACCTCAGAAAAGTGATCCGCGGGCGGTCACGCCCGGTCAGCGAGTCGATCCCCACAATCTTCCGCGTAGTGGAAAAGAAGTTTTTTGATACTTTCTGTAAACGGGCACCCCGGGTGGTATCAAAGGGTGTTTTTACCTCCTTAACTGACAGGCTGTCACCTACCACCACAAGCGTATCGGTCTGCGCATAACTGCACAGCGAAAGAAAAGCCGGTATCAGCGTAAATAAAAGCCTTCTCAAAGTCAGTTTTTTAGCTTATCCATGATCTCGTCGAGCTCAGCCCGTGAGCTGTAAGGAATCTTTATTTCTCCCCGCTGCGCTGCATCGGCCTGCACAATTACTTTGCAGCCGAACATTTCTCCCAAATGCTGCTGGTAGCTGTCGAGGAATCTCTTCGGGGCTGCCGGTGCAGAAGATTTCCGGGAAATACCCTGACGGCTTTCAGCATTCAGACTTTTGACCATTTCTTCCACTTTCCGTACTGACAGCTCACGGCTCACCACTTCTTCGTAAAGCTTTACCAGCTGATCCGGGTTCTCCACCCCCAAAAGTGCCCGGGCATGGCCCATGCTCAGTTTCCGGGCGGCCAGTCCCTCCTGCACGATCTCCGGAAGCGACAGCAGCCGGAGGTAATTATTAACAGTAGTACGGTCTTTACCTACACGCCCGGCCAGCTCTTCCTGCTTCAGCCTGCACTCGTCGATCAGCCGCTTATAGGCCATCGCTATTTCCATGGGATTAAGATTCTCCCGCTGTACATTCTCAATCAGCCCCAGCTCCAGCATCTGGTTGTCAGAAGCTTCACGGATATACGCCGGAATGGTCTTTAAACCGGCCATACGGGAGGCTTTCAACCGTCTCTCTCCTGAAATAAGCTGGTATTTTCCGCCGGTTTTCCGAACGGCAATGGGCTGTATCACCCCCTGTACGCGGATAGACTCTTTCAGTTCATCCAGCGCAGTATCGTCAAACTGCATACGGGGCTGGTAGGGATTCGTTTCTATGGCATCAACAGGCAATTCAAAAGAATCCGCTACCTCCTCCTGTACAGCTTCGGTTTCTACCGGTGTATCTGACAGGAGAGAGCTCAGCCCTTTCCCCAAACCCATTTTTCTTTTAACATTCATGCTCTAGTAATTCATTTGCCAGTTTCAAATAATCGATAAACCCGCTGTGCCACCCTTTTCTATTCAGATCCGTTAATGAGAATACCGGCCGGGACAGATAATAGCTTCTTGAAATTTTCGTATTTAACACAAAAAACGAAAAATATTCTTTCAACTCTGCTTCCGTTCTTTGCGGGATGCTGCTGTTGGGATCTCCCTTGGTCAGCACGAGCCCCGCTATGAGCAGGTGATCAGATTCCGAAATCACCTGCAGGGTCCGGTTCAGGTCTTCCCGTCCGTAATATTCCGCCTCTACCGGGATCAGCACCGAATCCAGTGCTCTGAACACGGCTTCCTGCTCAGGAAAAGGATGCGAAGGAAGATCTACCAGGATGTAATCGGCATCATCGGTCAGGGCATCTTCTTCCCCACCCCACTTCCGGTATTTCCAGCTCAGGCCGCCTGTTTCCATATCTTCACGGTCCCGGCCGAAGTATTCTCCGAGGTCACCGTTAAGATCCACACACACGACTTTCCGGTGCATAGTGGCCAGCGCCGCCGCCAGGTATGCGCAGGTGGTGGTTTTCCCACTTCCTTTGCTCCAACTGAAAATCCCTGTTTTCTTTGCCATGTATCCGCCTGCAAATTTGCTTCAAAACGTGTCTCTACGCAAGAAAAGACCTGAAAATAAAAGAAGGTATCTAAAAAGTACACAAATTGCTGCGTTGTATCCGGAATTCAGATGATTCAGTCACATACTAGGGTATGCTCCTTCACCCTCATCCTCAACGTCCTGCATTTTGCACTCTTTTCAGACACCTTCGGTATTTAACGAAGTCTTCGGGGATCGCCCCTTTTATCCCAAGTATGCTTTCAGCGCTTTGCTTCTTGAGGTTTGTCTTAAGCGGCGAATGGCTTTTTCCTTGATCTGCCTTACCCGCTCCCGGGTCAGGTTGAATTTCTCACCGATCTCCTCCAGCGTCATAGCCTGCTCACCGTTAAGCCCGAAGTAGAACATGATCACTTCCGCCTCACGCTGGGTAAGAGTAGAAAGCGCCCGCAGTACTTCCCTGCGCAGTGAGTCATTCATGAGCTCCTGGTCAGGACGGATCTCGGTATCGTTTTCCAGTACGTCCAGAAGGCTGTTCTCTTCTCCCTGCACAAACGGGGCATCTACTGATACGTGTCTGCCGGAGATTTTCATGGTATCTACTACCTCATTGGCAGAGATTTCCAGCACTTCAGCCAACTCTTCCGGTGACGGCTCACGCTCAAAGCGCTGCTCCAGCTCCGAGAAGGTCTTGGAAATTTTATTCAGTGAACCCACCCGGTTAAGCGGAAGCCGTACAATACGTGACTGCTCGGCCAACGCCTGGAGAATACTCTGACGGATCCACCATACCGCATAGGAAATAAACTTAAAACCCCGTGTTTCATCAAACCGCTGAGCCGCCTTGATCAGCCCCAGGTTACCTTCATTGATGAGGTCACCGAGTGAAAGTCCCTGATTCTGATATTGCTTGGCCACAGATACCACAAAGCGCAGGTTGGCTTTGGTCAGCCTTTCCAGCGAAAGCTGGTCTCCGTCGCGGATCTTCTGAGCCAGTATTACCTCTTCATCGGGAGTCAGCAGATCTACTTTTCCAATCTCCTGAAGGTACTTGTCGAGCGACTGGCTCTCCCTGTTGGTAATCTGTTTACTGATCTTAAGTTGTCTCATTCGTGTCAGTTGTCAAAAAGTAATTTAAAAGGAACCCATGTGTTACTCTGAGTGCATTTTAATCAGCCCAAATCCTGTTCTTTTTATGTTTGCTGTGCCCCAAAAAACCGTAGCTGTGCTATGCTTTTTTTTATCCTTGCCAACATGAAAAGCCACTCAGACTCAGCAGATACAATACACTCAGATCAACACTAGTATGAACAATCAAAAATTAATTATTGTTCAACGTTTTATTGTCAACAGCCGGTTTTTCTTCCCGTGGAGGGCGAGGAAGCAAAACTTTCCTTGATAAACGATATTTCCCGGTCTTTTTGTCTATTTCCGTCAATTTAATCTGGAGCTGATCTCCTTCTTTCAGCACGCCGTCCATGTTAGGCAGGCGTTCCCAGCTGATTTCTGAAATATGCAGCAGGCCTTCTTTTCCAGGCAGGAACTCAAGGAACGCACCGAAAGGCTGAATTGATTTTACTACTGCCTCGTAAATTTCACCTACTTCAGGCTGCTTCACGATCGCATCGATCCTTTTTTTGGCAATATCCATGCTATCGCCGTTGGTGGCAAAAATAGAGACGTATCCTTTATTATCCTTTTCTTCAATGTTGACAGTAGCACCTGACTCCCGCTGAATTTCCTGTACCACTTTACCGCCGGGTCCGATTACCGCCCCGATCAGTTCACGGTCAATCACAATGGTCAGGGCACGCGGTGCATGCGGCTTCAGATCCGGTTTCGGTGCAGCCAGCACTTCAGTCATTTTACCCAGGATGTGCAGACGGCCGTCTCTGGCCTGGTTCAGGGCTTTCTCAATGATATCAAAGGAAAGTCCGCCGATTTTAATATCCATCTGGCAGGCAACAATTCCTTTAGCAGTTCCGGTCACTTTAAAGTCCATATCGCCCAGGTGATCTTCGTCGCCCAGGATATCCGAAAGAACCGCCCATTTACCGCTCTGCTGATCAGTGATAAGTCCCATGGCAATTCCGGAAACCGGCGCTTTGATAGGCACTCCGGCATCCATCAGGGAAAGACACCCCGCACATACGGTTGCCATGGATGAAGAGCCGTTCGACTCCAGGATATCACTTACAATACGGATGGTGTAAGGGTTGTCATCTCCGGCCGGCATTACTTTTTCCAGGGAACGCTGCGCCAGGTTACCATGACCCACCTCACGTCTTCCGACCCCTCTGTTAGGTTTTACCTCACCGGTAGAAAAGCCGGGGAAATTATAGTGAAGGAAGAATTTGGAATAGCCTTTTACCATCGGAAGATCCACGATCTGCTCATCGAGCTTGGTACCGAGGGTGGTAGTGGAAAGCGACTGGGTCTCACCTCTTGTAAAGAGCGCAGAACCGTGCGCGTTAGGCAGGTAGTCTACTTCCACACTGATCGGACGGATCTCCGTCAGGCTGCGGCCATCGAGGCGCTTGCTTTCTTCAAGAACCATTTTCCGGGAAGCATCATAGGTGATGTCGCCGAAATACACCTTGAACAGGGAATTTTCCCTTTCTTCTTCAGGCTGGGCCGCAACAAAGTCTTCCAGGATCCTGGCGAAGCTATCACTTCTGTAGTGCTTGTTCGGACTTCCTTCCATACATACAGCGTATACCTTATCAAAAAGCCCGCTGTACATTTTCTCTCTCAGGGTCTCGTCATGCACTTCATGATTATATTCTCTCTTAACGGTGCTCCCTGCTTTGGCTTCCAGCTCTTTCTGGGCAGCTACCTGGGTCTGAATTGCCAGGTGCGCTACACGCAGGGCTTCCACCATTTCCACTTCCGACACCTCGTTGGCCTCGCCTTCCACCATAATGATGCTATCGGCAGTACCGGCCACGATCAGGTCAAGATCTGCAGAGTCAATTGCCTTCAGCGGCGGGTTCACCACGTATTCACCGTTAATCTTAGCTACCCTTACTTCAGAGATCGGTCCGTTAAACGGAATGTCAGACACCATGATGGCTGCAGAAGCTGCCAGGGCTGCCAGGGCATCCGGTTTTATGTTTTCATCTGCAGAGTGCAGGGTCACCATTACCTGAACTTCCGCATGAAAGTCTTCGGGAAAAATAGGACGTAACGCCCGGTCAATCAGACGGGAAATCAGCACTTCGTTATCAGACAGCTTACCTTCCCGGCGCTGGAACGAGCCCGGAATTTTTCCGTTGGAAGCAAATTTTTCCTGGTAATCTACTGACAGGGGGAGGAAGTCGGTACCTTCCTTGTGGGTCTTTGCCGCACATACGGTGGCCAACATCATCAGGTTGCCACTTCTTAATACCACTGACCCGTCTGCCTGTCTTGCCAGCTTTCCGGTTTCGAGGGTAATGATGGAACCATCCGGCATCTGGATGGTCTGATTTACAATATTAAACATTGAAGTTAATTTTATGTGTTGTATTTTCCGCTTTCGATACAACGATTAATCCTTTATTTCCGCGGGGATAAAATGCAATGAAAAAGGGAACCCGGTGGTCCGGATTCCCGATATTGGCTTATTTACGAATACCAAGTTCAGCAATAATAGCTCTGTAACGGTTGATGTCTACTTCCTGTAAATAATCAAGAAGACGACGACGCTTACCCACCAGCTTAAGAAGGCCGGAGCGGGTAGAATAATCATGCTTGTTAACTTTCAAATGCTCGGTAAGGTGAGCAATTCTATAGGTAAATAATGCAATCTGAGACTCAGCAGAGCCTGTATCAGTCGCTTTTTTGTGGAAGCCCTTCGATGCGAAGATCTCCCCTTTCTTTTCCGGAGTTAAATACATCTGATATTAACCTAGATTAATGATAAAAAATAAAACAGGTGCAAAGATACGGAATTATTGTTAGTTCAGCCTATTCAAGTGGAAAGTTTTTATGTTAGTTCCGAGTGGATGGTTCCGAGTAGTCGGAAACTTTTACCGCCCGCCACGCAGGGGCGCTACTCCATACACCCCCGTACGCAGTCCGGGGCTTCCACCCCATCAAAAATTCCTGGCCCTGCGCATCAGCAATACCCCGATCAGGAACAGCACGGTAAAGGGAATCCAGGCTCCTATAACTGACGGAATAAGCCCTTCCTTCGCATATTTATTGCCCATCTGCTGCATCAGGTAATACAGAATAAAGAAAGCAATGGAAACAAGCACCGGCATACCAAAGCCGCCCCTTTTAATAATGGAGCCGAGGGCCGCCCCGATCAGGAACATGGCCAGGCAGGAAAAAGCCGTGGTTACCTTATTCCAGCGTTCCAGGTCAGCGGCCCAGATAGATTTCCCCACACTCACCATATAGCTCATATCGCCTGCTATCTGCGATTTCTGACTCTCTACCTTGCTGCGTGCAGCCGAGTTCAGCTCCTGGACCGCCGTATTCTTTTCTACGGCTGCCAGCAGCGAATCCGCCCACTTCCCTCCTGCTATCGTTACCTTTTTGGCGGTGTCGCCCGTAATCTCAGGAAAAGAGTACATCTCCAGGCGTTTGTATGCCACGGCCTGCTCTTTCAACTTTTCATCCACCACCCGGTTCAGGGAATCGATCTTCTGATTCAGCTCCGGAATACTCTTCATGTATTCATGATAGGTGAAATCATTCTCGTCTGTCCGCTTCATCCCGAAGCTGCTGAGCGGAAAAACCATCCTGTTTTTCCCGAAAGAATAACGGGTAAGCTGCGTGCTGTTATTGTAGTTGGTACCTTCACTGTAATTTACCCCGTTATACAGTTCAAACACCAGCTGGCTCTCCATATTGATGGTGTACATCCGGCCTGAATCCGCGATGGTCACGTTTTTATTACCGCTGCCGCCGTTGTGGTCATAAACAATCACATTTCTCAGGCTCTGGCCGTCAGGCATTTTCTCTTCCACCTTTATCCGGTAGCCTGAAATCTGGTTATAAAAAATACCTTCCTGGATATTTAACGCCGGTTTTGTGGTTTTTACATCATAGAGCAGCGACCATCCCTTCAGGTTAGCCCAGGGATTCACGTAATTATTATAGATGATCGAAAAAACAGATACGAAAGCTGAAAGAATAAAGGTGGGCAGGATCAGCCGGGTCAGGGGTATACCTGCCGATTTCATGGCCGTAAGCTCTGAGCGCTCGCCCAGGTTCCCGAAACACATCAGCGTGGCCAGCAGGGTAGCCAGCGGCAGCGACATGGGCAGGGTCATTAACGTGAAATAAAAGAAAAGTTTCGCAAAAACAACTCCATCAAGATTTTTTCCGATAAAATCATTGAAATAGATCATCAGAAAACGCATCAGGAAGATAAATACTACGATGGCGGTAGTGAGAATAAAAGGCCCGATATATGATTTGACAAAAAGCTTGTCTATTTTTTTCATCCTTACACACATTAACTTCCCGCAGCCCGGTTCAGCCGGCCCTAAGAAACTGCAAAAGTCAAAATCTTTTTGTCTATTTCAAAATCAGCCTCCTACAATTTCTTTAAGATGGGATATTAATTCATTCCACATGGTTTCCAGATCGTCCGCATCATCGTTATCCGAATTATCCGTAACCTTGAGATAGGTGGAGTTATCCAACTCACTGGTGACAAACTTAAATTCCAGGAAATTACCTGCATCTTCTCCCGTAAAATCAAAACGGCTGGACTTATTGAGCCTGGAAGAAGTGAGCTCGGCCACATGGTCATTTCCGTCCCAGTTAAAAACAAATTTATTATCTGAATTTAAGGTTACACTTTCAGCAAACCACTGCTGCAGCCCTCCCGGCGTACTGATATAGTTATACAATACTTTGGGTGAGGCACGAAAAGGGAATTCCTGGGTATATTTAAATTTTGCCATATGCGTCCTTTTTTTTACAATATCTTAATTTGCCTATACTTTATCAAGTTTTTTTTGAAGTTTTGCGCAACATTTTCATTTTTCTTGCGGGATTTCAGAAAGTTTTATATTTTTGCACCTCCAAATCACGGCGGGGTAGCTCAGATGGTTAGAGCGTAGGATTCATAACCCTAAGGTCGGCAGTTCGATCCTGCTCCCCGCTACTCAAAAAGGAGACACTTACAGGCGTCTCCTTTTTTCATTTATACCTTCTTTGACCACCTGCTCCTTGCGACCCAAAACGGATTTTTCTATGTTTGTAAGGTTATACCAACCTGAAATCATGAAAAGAAAAGACTTTATCCGGAGCGCAACGGTCCTGGCCGCCTCGGGGTTATTTTTTAAGGCCCACGCCCTGCCTCTGCAGAACGCAAAAATCAAGGTGGGGCTTATCGGCGTAAAGGGGATGGGATGGTCAGATCTCATGGCCCTTCTGAAGCAGCCGGAAGTGGAGTGTACGGCCTTGTGCGATGTAGACGAGCGTATCCTGGATCAACGTATTTCCGAGCTGAAAAAGCGGCAGATCGGAGTCAAACGCTTTACAGATTATAAGGAGCTGCTGGCCGGCGATTTAGTTGATGCCGTAATTATCGGGACACCCGACCACTGGCATTGCCTTCAAATGGTAGATGCCGTCAAAGCCGGCAAGCATGTTTATGTGGAGAAGCCCATAGGTAATTCCATCCGGGAATGTGAAGCCATGGTAGCGGCTGCAGTGAAGTACAACAGCATTGTGCAGGTAGGACAATGGCAACGGAGCCAGCAACACTTCAGGGATGCCATTGATTTTGTGCATTCGGGTAAGCTGGGTAAAATCAGGTTAGTAAAAGCATGGGCTTATCAGGGCTGGATGAAAAGCATACCCGTGAAGCCGGATGAACCTGTACCGGCAGGCGTTCATTATGACCTTTGGCTGGGCCCGGCTAAGAAAAGACCATTCAATCCCAACCGTTTTCATTTTGAGTTCCGCTGGTTCTGGGATTATGCCGGCGGACTGATGACCGACTGGGGGGTGCATATGCTGGATTACGCCCTGCTGGGCATGAAGGTATCGGATCCGAAGTCTGTTATGGCCGCCGGTGGAAAATTTGCCTACCCGGATGATGCTGCCGAAACCCCGGATACGCTGACCACCGTATTTGAATTTGATGATTTCAATATCCAGTGGGAACACGGAACAGGCATAGACCTGGGCCCATACCATAAAAATCACGGGGTAGCCTTTATAGGCAATAACGGCACCCTTGTGCTGAACAGAAGAGGCTGGGAGGTAATTCCGGAAGGAGAGCGCATGGAGGCCGTTCCCTTTCAGAAAGAGCAGGATAACGGCCTGGAAAAACATATGGCTAACTTTGTTCAGGCTATACAACGCAAAGACCGTTCCTTGCTGCATGCTCCTATAGAAGCGGGCGCCCATATTGCCGTCTTTTCGCAAATGGGGAACATTGCCTACAGAACCGGCCAAAAGCTATACTGGAATAAGGAAACCCGGAAGTTTACCGATAAGGAGGCCAACCGTTACCTGGCTGCCGAATACCATAACGGTTACAGGCTGCCCCAGGTGTAGCGAATTTCAGGAAAGTTCAGGTGCCTTCTACTCGTAATGCTCTGCTATCTTATTGGTAACCGCACCGTTCACCTTTACCCTGCGGCCGTAAATGGTGGTATAGCCCAGCTTAAAATCTTTCGGGTTCAGGCCCTGCGGAACCTCCAGGGCTTTGTAGTACACTTCGTGCCCCGTCAGCTCAATGCGGTGCGTTCTGCCGCCTGCTGTAAGTGTCAGCTCCTGCTTTTCCCCGTTCTCCAATGTGGGATTCAGGAAGAACACATACAGCCGGCCTTTAAAATAAATGCCGGAAGAAATAACCTCGGAATTTTTTTGCCCCCAGAAGGGGTAATAGAAATGAATATAGGTCCAGTCGGTGCTTTTACTTCCCTCCAGGGGCTTCAGCACGGTCTGCACGGCGGCCAGTTTGGAATGGTAGCGTCCCCAGTAATCGTCTTTTCCGTAAAGGGCCTGCCCTTTCTCCGGCAGCTCATTGCAGAAGTATCCGTCGTCCCAGGAAGACAGGGCCTGTCCGCCCGAAAGCAGCAGCATAAAGGTATCGTAGAAGATCTGGCTCTCTCCTACTTCTCTGACTTCTACGGAGTTTCCGCCGAAGGTCCATGGCTCGGTGCGGGGCCGGTGCTCACCATAAAGCTTATATTTCAGGTTGGCTTTCGAAATATCCCATTTCCCCTTTTCGAGGCGGGCCAACATCAGCAGATCGGCCATGATGCCGTCTGCCCGGCGGTAAATGCCTTCCACCCACATGCCGGTTTCGGGCTCCCAGTATTGAGGGTAAGGTCTTGCCAGCCCGTTCTCGTGCCAGTTAAAGCCTTTCCGGGTATATTCTCTCTTTATGCTGGCTGAGCCGTCTGTGCCAAGATCTACATATTGCCGGCCGAACAGCTGCTCCCCTGTCTTGCTGTTATTAAGGGCATAACGGATGTTCTCATGAGGCGTAGCCAGCACCGGCGTGGTCTGGTTATATATCTTCAGGTTGAAGTTCCCGTTCCTGTATTTTCTTTTGCCGGCTTTATCGGTCACTATCTTCCCTTCTGCCTTTTCATAGATATCCGTCAGGCTGAGGAAGGGTACCTTCGAATAGGCGCCGGAGGCATCCACATACCAGGTGCTGTTTTTCCATCCGGCAGTCCTCATAAGAATATTCTGCTCGTCAAAGGCTCCTTCAATGTCTTTTTCAGTAAGGTGGGAAACGCCCCGGAGCGCATGGGCAAACGACCATTTCTGCACGGGTTGTGCATACCAGAAAATCCGATAGCGCGGGCCTGCGGCTTCCATCATGCCCTGGTTGAGATAGCCCAGGAAAGCATAGCTGTCGCCTCCCGGCCAGTTGTAAACCCTCATATTTTCTTCATCCAGCATGATCACACTTTCATTCTGGGCAATATTATAGCGCTGATCGTCAATGCTGTTGCTGCAGCAGGAAGCCCCGAAGATATACCGCCCCAGCTCTTTGGCTCCTTCTACGGTAACATTGTAATAGGGAATGTCGCTATTGTCATTCTCCAGGCGGGCGATAGCCGCAATATCCCCATATTTTCCACCCGTTTTGCCCTCTTTCAGCATATTCCGGGCGGCCACCTTGAGAAGATAGTGCAGCTGGTTAAAATAGTAGCTGTTTTTCCCTTCCCACACTTTACGCGGCAGGGCGTTCAGGTTGACCAGGTTGGTAAACCCTTTAGCCAGCAGGTTCAGCTTCCCGTTCTGCAGCTTTTCGTTCTTATAGAGAGGAAAGCCGTAGCCTCCCACGTGGGTGATTCCCTGCGGCACATTAAGGTCGGAGAACTGCTCCCACCGGGTTATATTATTTCCTTCCGGAAGTGCATAGGCTATGGCGCCGCTTATACCGGTCTGCGCGGGAGTCTCGTTCACCGCTTCTCCTTTCACCCACTCGCCCTGCCCGCTTTGCCGGTAACCCAGTGCCGGCAGCTCTTCATAGGGAAAATCCGTCGGCGGGTAAAGTCCGCCCAGATCGCTGTTCCCGCTCCTGATCTGCGTCATCCGGAAGCTTTTGTTCTGTATCACCGTACGCGGGTCATTTAACAGGTTTTTTCCTCTCGGAACCAGGTATGTGGCCGCGGGGTCACGTTGCACAAGAAAGTAGCCTTTTTTGAATTTCCGGGCTACCAGGAGCCTGTCCGGAATATCCCAGAAGCCGATGATCACCTCGTTTTTATCCTGTACCACTGACTCCTCAAAGCGGTTTACAGGAGAAAAGCCATGCCGGGCATATTCCCTGATCCGGTAAAAGTCTGTATTGAACGCCAGAATAAGCGAAAGAGGTATAAGTCCTGCCAGTATTTTCTTCATGAGGCTTTTTGTCAAAGTCTATGCTTTTAATGAATAACGAACAAAGCGGGGGAATCTGAAAAGTATTAATCCAGACGCCCTCTGACGGGCTCAGGGTGATGTAGTAACGTAATAAGAGTCACTGTCATCCTGAGCCCGTCAGAGGGCGCCTAAAATTCCTTCTTAACCTGTTCCGGTTTATTTTCCGAACAGCCCGGCCAGGTTATCCAGCACATTACCGGCCTGCGAAGAGTTATTTCCTTTATTAAAGAAATCTCCGGCCAGGTTTACCAGCGCTCCCATGGTATCGCCACCGGAAGAAGCTGCCGCTGCCGG
>JBEBRR010000057.1:0-25201 GCA_040394735.1 Leadbetterella byssophila | reverse complement strand
ACCCAGGACCCATACATTAAAAGTGTATTGCTCTACCAGCTGAGCTACGGAATCAAAACTCATTTCAGAAAGTGTCTCTCTCAAATGAGGATGCAAAACTATGCATTTATTGCTACAGTTCAAAAGCCCTTTATTAAAATATTTTTACTTTTTTTTGCGCTCCTTGTCCAACCTTTTGATACTAAAGCACAAAACGATATTGCAAAAAAAGCAGATTCTCTTTTTGTAGCCAGAAATTATCCTGAGGCAGCGAAAATGTATGAAGCCATATTCGCCGACCCGAAGGTCAACAATGAAAATGTAAGCCTGAGACTGGCCTATATTTTCGAAAACGAAGGGAACTTTCCCAAAGCTCTTTTTTACCTCAACAGCTATTATAACCTGAAGCCCACCGATGAAGTATTTGACAAGATGAACAAAATAGCGCTGGTGAATAAATTTACGGGGTATGAGCGTAACAATATCAATTTTGTTTTTGCCCTTTACCAGCAGTATTATATTTTTATTCTTTACGCGATGATATTTTTAGGTGTTTTCCTGCTGTGGGTGCTGTTTACCAAAAGAATGCAGGGAAAACCTATCTATCGGAATAACTGGGCGCTGGTTATAACTTATATGGTACTTTTGGCCCTGCTTATCAATCTTCCTTCCAGCTACCGATCGGCTATCGTAAAGGAAAAAACCTATCTGCGGGATTTCCCGAGCTCGGCGGCCACTGTTATCGGTGAAATTGAACCGGGGAATAAGATCAATATTTTCGGCAGTGAAGATATCTGGCAGAAAGCATACTGGAACCGGGGAGTGGCGTATGTGAATAAGAATGATCTGTGGTTGTTGGAGAATTGAAGATGTTAAAAGAGCACAAACTGCTGCGTTGTTTTCGGAATTCGCCTTTGGTCACATAACTTTAGTATGTTTCTTCGGACTCATCCTCAACGCCTTGCATCTTGCTCCCTTTTTAACATCTTCACAGGCCGTAATAATCCATAGTATAAGCGGCCCTTTTCAATTTTATATCGCTTCAAGAATCCGCTGCGGATCTACGGCGTAGCCGATCTTTTCTTTCAGGTCGGAGATCTTTACGCGCTCCTGCTCCATGCTGTCGCGGTGGCGGATGGTGACGGTATCGTTTTCCATGGTTTCATAGTCGACTGCCACGCAAAACGGCGTTCCGATCAGGTCCTGCCGGGTGTAGCGCTTTCCGATGGCGCCGCCGTCATCGTACACCGTGCGGAAGGATAAACGCAGTGAGTCGGCGATCTGCTGCGCTTTTTCTGCCAGGCCGTCTTTTTTCACGAGGGGCAGGATAGCCGCCTTTACCGGCGCCAGCGCAGGATGAAGCTTCAGGTAGGTGCGCTCTTTTTCGCCCGTCTCTGCAGTATAGGCATTGCAGAAGGCCGCCAGGAAAAGGCGGTCAGCTCCTACAGAGGTTTCTACCACATAGGGAATGTAATTTCCGATGGCTTTACCGTCTTCACCCAGATCAGGATCAAAGTATTGCAGCTTTTTCTTCGACAGCTCCTGGTGGTTTCTCAGGTCGAAGTCGGTGCGGGAGTGAATCCCTTCTATTTCCCGGAATCCGAACGGAAACTGGTATTCAATGTCTACGGCAGCATTGGCATAATGCGCCAGTTTTTCGTGGTCGTGGTATTTCAGTTTTTCGGCAGGGAGGCCCAGTGCCTTATGGAAACGGAAGCGGGTATCCTTCCACTTTTCATACCATTCCATTTCAGAGCCGGGACGTACAAAAAACTGCATTTCCATTTGTTCAAATTCCCGCATCCGGAAAGTAAACTGGCGGGCTACGATCTCATTCCGGAAGGCTTTCCCGATCTGCGCTATTCCGAAGGGGACCTTCATTCTACCGCTTTTCTGTACATTCAGGAAGTTGACAAAAATACCCTGCGCGGTTTCAGGACGCAGGTAGATCTGGCTGGCATCTTCGGCCACAGAGCCTACCTGGGTGGAAAACATGAGGTTAAACTGGCGCACTTCTGTCCAGTTGGAAGTTTTGGAAATCGGACAAACAATGCCTTCTTCAATAATCAGGTCTCTTACCTCGTCCAGCTTTTCAGCGCCCAGCAGCGCTCCCATTTTCTGAAGAAGCGTCTGAGCCCTGGCTTCGTCACCGGCCGCAGCATATTCTTCGGCTTTTCCTTCGAGGAGCTGATCTGCACGATAACGCTTTTTGGAGTCCCGGTTATCAATCATAGGGTCGTTAAAGCCATCTACGTGCCCGGAGGCCTTCCAGGTAAGCGGATGCATAAAAATAGCCGCATCCACACCCACGATATTGTCGTTCAGCTGGGTCATAGCTTTCCACCAGACCTGCTTGATATTATTCTTCAGCTCCACTCCGTTCTGGCCGTAATCGTATACGGCCTGGAGCCCGTCATAAATTTCGGAAGAAGGAAATACAAACCCGTATTCTTTAGCGTGACTGATAATGTCCTGTAAAGTGGCACTCATAGATTAATTGTTTATTCCGGTATACATTGAATTAATAGCGGCATATTCTTTCAGAAGAAATGCCTGCAGCTCTTCGTTAAATATTTTTTTTGACTCTTCGTCCAGCGCCTCATACAGGTCTTTCAGCTCCTGGTTGATCCGGGCCTTTTCAGCTTCAGAAGAAGCGTTCATCGCCCTGACATGGTATTTTTTGAAATCAAAAGATGACATTTTCAAGCATTTTAAGGGTAACTCCTGCCGGGGTTACCTCCAACTCATGGTTTCTCCCCATAATTACGGGCAAATTTACACTTTCGTGACCAAATTGAAAACCCAACGCTACCGGATAATCATATGATGCGGTGTGGTGAAGGATGATCTGAGTGGCGGTGAAGCCGAAAGAAGGCTCACTCATATCTGTAAATGAGCCCATCACCAGTCCGGCAAGGTTCTTCAGTTTACCGGCGCGTTTTAACTGCACCATCAGCCGGTCTATGTTATACAGCTTTTCACCTATCTCTTCCAGGAAAAGGATCTTTCCGTCAAAGGAAATATCCGAAGCAGAACCTATGGAGTGGGCCAGCAGAACCAGGTTGCCGCCTATGGCTTCACCTGCTGCTTTTCCTTCCCTGTTATTCCGGTGACCGGTAAGGCGGTAAACAGGGGTTTGTCCGAACAGGAGGGCCTGCAGCATTGCGGAAGAAAAGGAATCAAAGTTCAGCGTTTTGGCCATGGGGCCATGCACCGCTTCAAAGCCCATGGAGTTGAGATGCAGCAGAAGGGCCGTAAGATCAGAAAAGCCGACCACCCATTTCGGATGCTTTCTGAAAGATGTAAAATCAAGATGATCGATCAGGTCAGAAATGCCATAACCCCCGCGGGCTGCAAAAATACATTTCACCTCAGGGGCATCTAAAAAGCGCTGAAGCTCACCTAAACGGTTTTCAAAGGTATCGGAAAAATTGTGAAAAGAACGCCCGGCAGTAGCTCCGGTTTCGACTTCAAGCCCCCACTGCTGAAGAATTTTTGCTCCGGAAATCACATCCTGAAGGAGCACCCGGCTGGCCGGAGCCGTGACAGCGACTTTGTCGCCCGGTTGGAGATAAGGAGGAGCGAACATTATATAAACACCACATCTTTGACGATTTCGCCTCCCATTTCTTTGTTTAAGAGGGAAATGATTCCGGACTTGGCCAGAACCAGTTCCTGTCTTAAAGGAGCAGAGGAGATCCTTAAAAAAAGGACTCCTTTGCTGATATAAATCTTTTCTGTACGCTGAGCGATGGAAACCCCCATCAGCTTTTCCCAATAAGTAACCAGGTAGGTCTCGTTATAACGAGACCTGAGCTTATAAACATTCAGAAACGACTCAAAGGCCTCTCCGATGCTTTGGGCTTTGGTTTTACGGGCAGTAACAGACATTTATACTTTTTTGGAAATGGCAAACTTTTCAAAAGTAAGCTTGGCTCCGCCACCTGCAGAGATGGTTACGGTACTTTCATCTTTCGACAGTACCTTACCATGGAGTCCGCCAGCGGTTACCACATCGTCACCCACTTTTAATTCTTCCACCATTTTTTGTTGATCTTTTTGTTTTTTCTGCTGGGGGCGGATCATAAAGAAATACATAACGGCAAACATACCTACCATCATGATCAGGAAACTCATGTTTCCGCCGCCACCTGCTGCTTGTAATAATATCATAATAATTTATAAGTTAATTACGCTTTCGACTTGATCTGACCCATCAGATCTTCCACGTCTTCCAGCAGCTTCTCTGCTTTCTGACGTGCTTCATTCACCACCTTTTTCCCTTCAGCTTTGGCATTGTTATCTCCGCCTGCATATTCCAAAGCCACTTCTTCTCCCCTCTCGCGGAGATCTTTTATGAAGTTTTTAAGCTGATCTCTGTAGTCTCCCAGGCTGCTGGATAATTTTTCCCGGGTTACTTCACCTTTTTCAGGTGCAAATAAAATACCTATTGCGGAACCGGCAGCTATTCCTGCTAGAAATGCTATTAAAGATTTTGCCTGAGTGTTCATAAATGTGTTGTTTTTGGTTTTATAAATATAGAATCAAAACGTAAGATCACCAAGAAAAATTTCAATTCAGGCGGGGTTCTAGCGATTATCCAGCATTCCTCTACCGGTTTTCCGGATGAGCCCCTTTGCCTGCAAATCCTTGCATACGGCATCCAGGATACCGTTTATAAAGATCTTACTTTTTTCCGAGCTGTAGTTTTTCGCTATCTCAATGATCTCGTTGATCGTTACTTTAACCGGTATGCTGGGAAACAGGGTCAGTTCGGCGATTGCCATCTTCAGCAGGATGAGGTCGGTTTCGATGATACGTTCAAGATCCCAGTTTTTTAAATGCGGAAGGATATAGTTGAGGAATTCTTCATCCCGTATGGCGGTCTCCCGGAACAGGCCCCGGAGAAAGTCTTTGGTCTCCTCCCACTGGTCATCCAGTTTTTCTATGATCACTACTTCATCTTCCACATAGTTATCAAAAGTATGAAATACCATGGTCCGCAGGATCTCCTTGTCTTCTGACCAGAAAATGTGCAGCTTTTCAAAGAAATCAGCGCTTACCTCGTGCTTGAGGATAATGTTTTTTACAATGTATTTTACAATGGCCAGTTCATCTTCGCGGGTCTTGTTCACCACAGACAGGTATTCTGCCACATGAGCATTACCCTTGACGGCTTCGTTATACAGCTTATTGACCAGGGAGGATTCATTTTCCAGGCTTACCGAGCGCTTGAGGGAATAGAATTCCAGCTCTTTCGCCCCTTTCAGTGCAGTGATTACCTTATTTTTACCCAGGACAGAATCGGATTTGGCGGCCAGAAGAACCAGCAGATTCAGAATATACAGATAGATATCGTAGGTTTTTTCCGCGTCAATAAGGGTTTGGGCGGCATGGAAATCGAAATCCTTTTTATTTTTCAGGCGATAATATTCGCGGGCTCTGGCTACGGAAGTGCCAACCTCTTTCGGTACTGCTTCTTCTCCTGCAGCCGCTTTTTTCCTGATTTCATCTTCAAACACCGATTGCGCCAGCCGGGCCATTCCCGCCAGTTTGTTGCGGTCCTGTTTCTCCATGGAGTTCAGGTCGGGGGCAAAAGCTTCGGATATCAGCTCCTGAGCAAGTAAGTAGTTAGCCCCTTTCGATATCTCAAGAGCGTACAAACCCTGCATTGCCCTTACTCTCGCCAGTCTACGATTCAGCATATATTCAAAGAACTTTTTAAAACGGCTGCAAAGATAATAGAAAAGATGCGTAATTTTAAGGGATTTTTCAATTGCGAATGCAAATTATTCTCAGAACGGGCGGCGTTTTTATCCTGTTTTTCTTTTTATTCTCTCCGGCGGGTGCTCAAAAGATATTATCATCGCGTGAGTTCAATGAAGACCTGGAGCAGCTGCACGGGTTATTGGTCAAATATTACCCCGGACTGTATTATTATGAAATGCCGGAGCAACTTTCCCGGCGCCTGGACTCTTTGCGTTCGGAAGACTCCCTGTCTGTTCAGGAGGCCTATCAGCGTCTTTCTTTCCTGACCAGCGAAATGCAGGACCTGCATCTGGCCATCGGCCTGCCACGCCGCTATTTCGGCAGGGAAGTTAAAGTATTTCCGCTTATTTTCCGGAAATTCGGCGATGCATTTTATATCCATTATAACCAGTCGGAAGATAGCACACTGGTTCGGGGAACCCGGGTTGTGTCGGTTGACGGCATTGCCCCCCTGGCCGATTTTTACAGGTTCAGAACACTTTACGGGGCAGATTTCGGCAATCCGTACAGCAAAAATTATTATGCGGAACGAAACTTTTCCGGCCTTTACACCCGCTGGTACGGGAAGCAGGATTCGGTAAAGCTGAGCTATATTCTTCCGGGAGACAGCCTTTCCAGGATGCAAACCATGAAATACATTCCGCCCGGGGAAGCCATGAAGAACATGACCCGGCGCTATAAAAATGTATTGCGTAAAAATTTCGACCTGGGGGTAACAGACTCATTAAGCCATACGGCAAAGCTTGACATCACTACCTTTCGTGGCAGGAAAAGTTTGCTTCCATTTACCGAAAATAAATTTAGAAAACAGTTAAAGCGAAGTTTCAGACAGATTGAAGAAGACAGCATCCGGAACCTCATCCTGGACCTGAGGGGAAACGGCGGTGGCGCGGTGGTGAATGTGAACCGGCTGGTTTCCTACCTGGTTTCCGAACCTTTCCGGATTTATGATACGGTTTCCATTTCACGGGCCGGCTTCCGGAAGGTATTCAAACCTTATCTGGGAATCCCTGTGCTGGCCGGCCGCATGTTCCTGAACCGGAAAGCGGAAAACGGGTATTACAGAAGTTATATCGCCAAAAAGAAGAAGTTTAAGCCGGTCAACCGGTACGGATATGCCCACCGGTTGTTTGTTTTGATGGACGGGGGCTCCTATTCTGCCACCACCTTTACGATTTCCTTGTTAAAAAATCATGACCGGGGTATCTTTGTAGGTACTCCTCCGGGCGGAGCCAACTGGGGCTCATTTGCCGGTCAGTTTTATTCGGCGAAGCTTTCCCATTCGGGCATACGTGTAAACCTGCCCCTCATGAAGCTGGTTCACAGTACAGAGGGTCTAAAGCACGGAAATTTCTTTGTGCAACCTGATTTTTATGTAGAGCAGAGCTTTGAAGATTTTCTTAACCGGAAAGATACACCTGTGGAGTTTATTAAACGGATAATCGTTTATGAAAGAAATTAAGAACCTGATCTGGAAGGATATCAAGCTGGAACTCCGGCAGCAGAATACCATTAATACCATGGTACTGTTTATGGTATCTACGCTCTTTCTCTGCTATATCAGTTTCATGCTGAGAACCAATACGCTTGATGCGCTGACCTGGAATACCCTTTTTTGGATTATTCTCTTATTTTCTGCCGTGAATTCAGCGGGGAACAGCTTCCGGAAAGAGACATCCGGCAGGCACCTGTATTATTACCAGCTGGCGGGCCCCGGTGCCATTATCCTGGCCAAGATCATTTTTAACTTTTTACTTTTACTGGTTCTTTCCCTTCTGGGCTTCGGCCTGTACCTGGCGCTGCTCGGAAACCATGTAGCCGATTACGGTGTATACCTGATTGCTTTGGTGCTGGGCTCGCTGGGTTTCAGCTCTTCCCTGACCCTGCTGGCGGGGATTGCTTCTAAAACCGACAATGCTTCGGGGGTTCTTGCGGTTCTGAGCCTGCCCATTTTACTGCCGCTGATCAATATGCTTATCAAGCTTTCCAAAAATGCAATGGATGGCCTGGAGTTTTCGGCCAGTTATGATGAAATAATGACTATCTTTGGAATTGATTTAATTGTTATAGCGTTAAGTTATTTGTTATTTCCCTATTTGTGGAAGAGTTGAAACATGAAAAAATACTGGTGGAAATTCCTGGGCGCGGCCTTGCTTTTATTTAGTGTTATTTTTGGATTTTTGGGAGAAACGCCCCGCCGGGAAATTCTCAACGAAACCATCCGGATGGTGTATTTCCATGTGCCCATGTGGTTTGCCATGATGGCTCTGATGGTCAGCTCGCTGGTATATTCGGTACAGTACCTGAAAAAGGGAAATATCCGTGATGATATTTATGCTTCCCAGTTTGCTGCGGTGAGCATTGTATTTGGTATTCTCGGCTTTCTGACCGGCATGCTCTGGGGAAATTATACCTGGGGCGACTGGCTGCCGAAAGATCCCAAGCTGATAGCTGTGGAAGTGGGCCTGCTGATCTACGCGGCTTATTTCATCCTGAGAGGCTCATTTGATGATGAACAGCGCCGGGCACGTCTTTCCGGCATTTATAATATATTTGCTTTTGCATCTTTTATGCCTCTGGTATGGATATTGCCCCGGCTGACAGACTCCCTACATCCCGGCAATGGAGGTAATCCGGCCTTCGGAAGTGATATGGATGCTAAAATGCGGATGATATTTTACCCGGCCGTATTGGGCTGGATCCTCATCGGTACCTGGATTGCGAGTCTACGGATAAGAATAAAATTAATTAACGAAACTATAAACGAATGAAACTCCTGAGTTTTCTTCTGAATGTGGAAATGGCCGACGTGATGCGTTCGGAGGGTAAAATTTATGTGGTAGTGGCTGGTCTGGTCATTATAGTGGCCGGTTTCCTGGCTTACCTGTTCTCGCTGGACAGAAAGGTGACCCAACTGGAAAAGGAAGTGAAGAGCCTTAGAAAATAACGGCTGGCCCCCGTAAATTTTTATGCAGATGAAAAAAAGTCATATTATAGCCCTGGGAGTGATGGCCATTGCCATTGCCATGATCATTTCCACCATAGGAGATGCCAGCACCTACCTGAGTTTTAAAGAAGCAAAGGAACTGGCAGAAAAGGGCAATACCAAAGCGGTCCATGTGGTGGGTGAACTACCCAGAAACGCCAACGGAGACCCGATAGGAATACGTTATGAGCCCTCTGTTAATCCGAATCAGTTTGAGTTCCTGATGATTGACTCACTGAATACGCAATACCGGGTTATTCATCATCAGCCTAAACCCCAGGATATGGAAAAATCTGAAAAAGTGGTGGTGGTAGGCCGGATGAACCTGGATGGAGGCTACTTTGAGGCCGACAAGATACTTTTGAAATGTCCTTCAAAATACAACAACGGTGAACTCAAACCGGAAGATGACGGATATGTTAGCTACGGAAAATAGTGTAGATACTTCCGCCCTTGTCAATGGCCTGGTTGCTTCAGGCATTCCCTTTGTGGTTTACCGTCTCCCGCGGCAGCATACATTCCGCCTGCTGATTTCCTACGATCCTTTTTTATGGCTCGAAAAAGTAGACTTTGAAGAATTGCCTCCCGGGTTTGCTTTTGCTCCCTTTGATACGGGGAACTCTCCTGTTCTGTTTCTGAAAGCCGATTTTGAACGGGAAGCAGACTTCCACAGTCCGCAGATAGATATTTCTGATCTGAAGTGTCACCCGGAGCTCCCGGAAAAGGAAGAAGGTTTTGTCTATGAAGCTGTTTCTTGTGAGAGTGACGCCCTGGAATATCAGGAAAAAGTAAGGCAGGTACTGGCCCGGATCAGAAAAGGTGAGGCGAGGAAGGTGGTTCTTTCGCGACGTAAACCTTTGGGCAGAATTACGGAAAGCAATTACTTTCTCGCATTCAAAACCCTGAGTTTTTTTCATAGTGATGCTATGATAAGTATGGTTTATCTTCCTCACAGTAAGCAGGTTTGGATTGGTGCATCTCCGGAGGTTCTGGTATCTCAGAGTAGCCACGGACTCTTTACTACCATGTCACTGGCCGGCACGCAGTCAGCATTTGACCGGGAAGGAAATGAGATAAAGCCTGTTGATGCCCTGTGGACCCACAAGGAGATCGAAGAGCAGGCTATAGTAGGCCGTTACATTATCAATTGCCTGAAGAAGATAAGGGTAAGGGAATTTGAGGAAGAAGGACCGAAGACCGTCAGGGCCGGGAACCTTCTTCACCTTCGTACCTTCTATAGCATTGATAACCGGGAAGTGAATTTTCCGAACCTGAGTTCAGTTATGCTGGGTCTGCTCCACCCTACCCCGGCCATCTGCGGGATGCCGAAAGAAAATGCCGAAAAGATTATCGGGGATATTGAAGGGTATGACCGGGAATTTTACAGCGGATACCTGGGGCCTGTAAATGTGGACTCGGAAAGTCACCTGTTTGTAAACCTCAGAACCCTGAAGGTGGAAGAGGGTGTGGCCTATGTGTATGCGGGGGGCGGTATTACGGAAGATTCGCAACCTGACCGGGAATGGACAGAAACGGAAATGAAAATGGGCACAATCAGCCGGGCATTTGATAACTTTTAGTAATTTTGAATATTAACTCCGGCAGTTAGATGTAAACTACCTTTCCGATGCAGAAACTTATCCTTAACCAATCTCTTCAGCAGAGACTCTCACCACAGCAGATCCAGTTTATAAAGCTTTTGCAGATTCCTACTGCTGAACTGGCCCAGAGAATTGAAGAAGAGCTGGAAATTAATCCGGCTCTGGAAGAGGGAAAGAACCTTGAGCAGGAAAAGTATTCGGCCAGCGGGGAAGACTCCTACTCCGATGATAATCATGAGCATCAAAGCATTGACACCTACAGCCTGGATGATTTTAACCTGAAAGACTACCGGGGTGACAGTGATGAATACGGCGGTTACAAGATGTCGGACAGCTATCATGAGGAATCGAGGGAAGTAATGCCCGTAATATCCGTTGACTCACTGCAGGAGTCGTTGATGCAGCAACTGGGTTTTTTACAGCTCAATGAACGGCAAACCATGATTGGAAAACAACTGATCGGCTCGATAGAAGATGACGGCTATCTGCGCCGGCCGCTGCGGTCTATCTGCAATGACCTGGCATTCAGCCAGAACATTTATACCAATGAAGAAGAAGTAGAAGGTATTTTAAAGAAAATCCAGAAGTTTGAACCGGCCGGTATCGGCGCGCGTGACCTCCAGGAGTGCCTGATTCTTCAGATCGAAAAGAAGGCCAACTCGGCAGAAAGCAACCTGGCCCTGACGGTGCTGGAAGATTACTTTGATGAATTCAGCAAAAAACACTTCGACAAAATTCAGAAAAAACTCGGGGTGGATGACGAAACCCTGAAAAGTGTTTTTCAGCTGATCACCCGCCTTAACCCCAAACCGGGGAATATGATTTCCACTTCTCACAATGTGGCCTATCTCATGGCCGATTTTATCGTTTCTTATGTAAACGGGAAAATGGAAATTATTCTGAACTCTAAAAATGCCCCGGATCTTAGAATAAGTAAATCATTTTCAGACATGCTGGATACCTACTCCAGGGGAGATAAACGAAATAAACAGATCCGGGAAACCGTTACTTTTGTCAAGCAGAAGCTGGATGCTGCCAAATGGTTTATTGATGCGATCAAGCAGCGCCAGCAGACCCTTCTGAAAACCATGGAAGCCATTGTGGAGTTCCAGTTCAGTTTTTTTGTTGAGGGAGATGAGAGCAAGCTGAAACCCATGATCCTGAAAGATATTGCAGATAAGATCGATATGGATATTTCCACGGTTTCGAGAGTGGCCAACAGTAAATCGGTTCAGACCGATTTCGGTATCTATCCTCTGAAATATTTCTTCTCTGAAGGCATAGCTACGGAATCGGGAGAGGACGCCTCCAGCCGGGAAGTGAAAAATATTCTCAAGGCGCTCATAGATGAAGAGGTGAAGACCTCACCCTATTCGGATGACAAGCTGGAAAAGCTGTTAAAAGCCAAAGGGTACAATATAGCGCGGAGAACAGTGGCAAAGTACCGGGAACAGTTAGGAATTCCTGTGGCCCGCCTGAGAAAAGAGATTTAACCCGTTTTAATTGTGCTTCAAAGAGTAGCAAAAGGAATATCCTACATACTTCACCCGGTATTTATACCTTCTTACCTGGTTCTGGCCCTGAAATGGATAGCGCCTTTACCGGTTTTTTACATTTTCATGGGCAATAAGCTGTTCCTGGCCCTGTTTCTCCTGACATTCACCTACACCGCCATCATTCCGCTGTTGTTTGTGTATCTGCAATACAGAATGCATTTTATCAAAGACTTTACCCTGAACAACCGGAACGAGCGGCCGCGGGTATATCTTTTTACTTCAGGTTTTTTCCTGGCGGTGGCCTATTTTCTAAATGCCAAAGGAAGTGTTTTTATGCCTACTGCCGTTATTTTTACTTCTATGGCGGTCAATATTGTGGGTCTGTTCCTTCTGAACTTCTTTGATAAGATCAGTGCGCATGTTTCCGGTATAGGAGGTGTTCTGGGTGTTTTTGTTGCCTTGTTTTACCGCTATGGTGACCCTCAGCTGGTACCGGCCATACTGGCAATTCTGCTTTTGGTTGGGATTATTTCTTCTTCCCGCTTATTTTTGGGAGCGCATAATCTGCGGCAGGTGGTGATCGGAGCTTTATGGGGATTCATTACAGGCTTTGCAGGAATATATTTTTTCATGAAATTATAGAACATTGAAAATAAAAATAGGAACAAGGGCCAGCCGGCTTGCCCTGTGGCAGGCACATTATATTCAAAGCCGTCTGGAGGCAGCGGGTGCGGAAACAGAGATCGTGGCTATGGAGACCCATGGAGATAAGGTGCTGGACGTGGCCTTATCCAAGATAGGTAGTAAAGGGGTATTTACTGAAGAACTGGAAGAAAAGCTCCTGAATGGGGATATACAGATTGCAGTGCATTCGGCCAAAGATATGCAGTCTGATCTGGGAAAAGATTTTGAACTTATTGCTTTTACCGAGCGCGAAGAGCCTAATGATGTGCTGGTGTCTGATGGCCCGGTGGATCTTTCGCAACCCCTGGTCATTGGTACCTCATCGGTCAGAAGAGTGGCCTTCTTTAAAAAATACTATCCTCATATTCAACTGGTTAATATGAGGGGGAACCTGCAGACCCGCCTGAAAAAAATGCGGGAAGGGCAATGCGATGCCCTGGCTCTGGCTTACGCAGGTGTAAACCGGCTGAACTATAATGAGCTGATCGCTCACCGCTTTCCCCTGCATGAGTTTGTCCCACCTGTAGGACAGGGAACCATAGCGGTGGAGATTTCCTGCCATCTGGATGAAGAGATTAAAAATTTCGTAAAAACTGCTTGTAATAACACATTAACCGAAGAATGCTTGCTTGCTGAAAGGGCATTTTTGAAAGAAATGAGCGGCGGTTGTTCTATCCCCGTTTTCGGATATGCCCGGAATACGGAGGATGGCATCCTGCTTACCGGCGGAATTACTTCCCTGGATGGTCAGAGCACCATACTGGTGGAGCAGGCAGGTACAGTACCCGCTGAGCTGGGCAGATCGGTTGCCCTGCAGGTTTTGGAAAATGGCGGGCGGGAGATCCTGAAGGAAATAAAAAACAGGCGGTAGCAGGCCCTGAAGCAAAAGGAAGATGCCCGGTTTTGCCTCTTTAATACCTGGAATTATATTATACCTATGAAAAAACTACTCTTATTAACCTCTTTTCTGGCACTCGCTGTATCTGCGTTTTCGCAAAGGAAAGATTATTTGTATACCCTGGAAACCGACAAAGGGAAGCTCTACTTTGTTCTGTATGACGAAACCCCGCTTCACAAAGCTAATTTTGAGAAACTGGTAAGATCGAAATTTTACAACGGGCTTCTGTTTCACCGGGTCATCCAGAATTTTATGATCCAGGGAGGGGATCCCAATTCAAAAAATGCGGAAAAAGGAGCCCGCCTGGGAAGCGGCGGAGATCAGCTGGAACGGGTGCCTTTCGAGTATCACCCGGCCCGTTTTCATAAAAAGGGGGTAATAGCAGCGGCCCGTGACAATAATCCGGAGAAGAAATCCAGCGCGTGCCAGTTTTATATTGTGCAGGGTAAGAAATTTACGGATACCGAACTGGATGTTTTTGAAAACCGGAACAGCCTGAAATATACTGATGCGCAGCGCACGGTGTATAAGACCTTAGGCGGAACTCCGCACCTGGACAAGAACTACACGGTTTTTGGGGAGGTAGTGGGCAGCACCGGAGTGGTAGATGAGATTGCGGGGGTAAAAACCGATTCTTTTAACCGGCCGGAAGAAGATCAGAAAATGAAGATCTCGGTGAAAAAGATGAAAAGGAAAAAAATCACCCGGAAATACGGTTATAGCTACTTATGAAATAGTCATGAGCTTTGGCCCGGAAGTAACAGATTATGGCTCAAAGCTAAAATATATACTTATGAAAATACTAATAACAGGCTCTAACGGCCTTCTGGGACAGAAACTGGTTCAGAAACTGGCAGGAGAAAGTGATGTAAAAGTAATTGCTGCCGCGCGTGGTGCAAACCGTCTGCCTTTTACCGAGGGCTATAGCTATACCACCCTGGATATTACAGATAAAGCCAATGTGGATGAAGTGTTTGAGCAGCATTCTCCTGACGTGGTTATCCACACGGCTGCCATGACGAATGTGGACCAGTGTGAAACAGAGAAAGAAGAGTGCTGGAAGCTGAACGTGACTGCTACAGAATACCTCCTGGAAGCAGCTGAAAGGTCAGGCTCGTTTTTTATACACCTGTCAACCGACTTTATTTTTGATGGTGCCAACGGGCCTTACCCGGAAGAAGCGGAAGCTAACCCGGTCAGCTTTTATGGCTGGAGCAAATTTGCAGCTGAAAAACTGGTGATGCACAGTAAAGTTAAATGGGCCATCGCCCGTACTATCCTGGTGTATGGAATAGCCCATGATATGAGCCGTTCCAATATTATTCTCTGGGTAAAGAGCTCCCTGGAAAGCGGTAAGACTATTAATGTGGTGAATGATCAGTGGCGCACCCCTACCCTGGCTGAGGACCTGGCTGACGGCTGTATTCTGATTGCACGCCGGCGGGCGGAAGGTATTTTTAATATCAGTGGCAAAGACCTGCTGAACCCGTACCAGATGGCGGTGATGACGGCCGATTACTTCGGACTGGATAAGTCACTTATCAACGAAACCGACGGTTCACAGTTCACACAAACCGCTAAACGACCGGCGCGTACCGGTTTTATACTGGACAAGCCTGTCAAGGAGCTGGGCTACGATCCGAAGTCGTTTCGTGAAGGGATTGCCTTTCTGGCGGAGCAGATCAAGGAAAAGTAAGGGATAATAATAAATGGCGGAAGAATATACCTTGGGAAACAAAAAAGCCTGAGTATTTCTACCCAGGCCCTGGTGACGGGAAAGAGATTCGAACTCTCACAGGCTTACGCCCACTACCCCCTCAAAGTAGCGTGTCTACCAGTTCCACCATCCCGCCTTTGACGGGTGCAAAATTACAACATTTTTTTAAATCCCGTAACAGAAGTTTTACTTTCTGTTACGGTTTTTTTAGAATTGAACAATTGCAGGAAAAAATCCAAATATTTTGCCATTTTTAAAGAATTTTATATGGGAGATGATATAAATGCTTATATTTAATTTTTTAAATACTGGTAGCAGTTACCTATGAATTTTGCGAATTATAAAACCAACGGCATCTTTGATGAACTGAACGAGCTGGATTCCCGCCCGCGGGAAGGCGCTGAAGTGGTTTATGGTTATTTCAATAATCTTAGCCTGGAAGAATTAAAGACCCGGCAGAAAAATCTGGAAGCTGCCATGATGAACATGGGGATTACCTTTAATGTGTATTCGGAAGAAGGAGGAATGGAACGGATTATCCCTATCGACATTATTCCCAGAATCATCCGGGCAAAGGAGTGGGCGATGCTGGAGCGCGGGCTGGAGCAACGCATCAGGGCATTGAATGAGTTTCTCCTGGATATTTATTCTGATCAGAAGATACTCAGGGATAAAATTATACCTTCGGATACGATATTCAGCAGCAAAGGGTTTATCCGGGAATGTATGAATGTAAAGCCCCTGAAGAGTATTTATATTCATATTACCGGTACCGACCTTATCCGTAATGCGGAAGGTGAATTTGTGGTGCTGGAAGATAACCTCAGGTGCCCTTCCGGGGTTTCGTATATGCTTCAGGGCCGCGAACTGTCGAAACAGGGGCTTGCCAGGCTGATCTCCAAGGCCAAGGTGCGTTCTATCAGCGAGTATACCGACAAACTTTTTGAGGTTCTGCGTTATATTTCAGGAAAATCGGAACCCACCATTGCAGTTCTTACTCCCGGAATCTATAACTCTGCTTATTACGAGCATTCTTACCTGGCCATGCAGATGGGGGTGGAACTGGTGGATTACCGCGATCTGATCGTGGAAAACGACTTTCTGAAGCTAAGAACAACCAAAGGTTTCAAAACCGTAGATGTGTTGTACCGAAGGCTGGACGATGTGTTTATTGATCCTGTGGCGTTTAACCCCCAGTCGCTGATCGGCGTACCCCACCTTTTCAACGCCTACAAAAAGGGGAACCTGGGACTGGCCAATGCTTTAGGCACAGGAGTAGCCGATGATAAGGTGGTATATGCTTACGTACCGAAGATCATTAATTATTACCTGGGAGAAGATCCCATCATCCGGAATGTGGAAACCTATCTTTGTGAGGACCCTTCAAGCATGAAATATGTATTGGAAAATATCGGGAAGCTGGTGGTGAAGGAAGCCAATGAAGCTGGCGGATATGGTATGCTGATCGGCCCGAAATCCACGAAAGAAGAACACGAGATCTTCAGGAACAGGATAAAGAGCAATCCACGGAATTATATTGCCCAGCCTACCATTTCCCTCTCTACTTCCCCCTGTCTTATCGGGGAGGAAATAGAACCGCGACATGTGGATCTCCGGCCGTATATTCTCTTCGGAGAGGATATCCACGTTACACCTGGCGGACTCACCCGCGTGGCGCTGAAGAAAGGCTCTCTGGTAGTGAATTCTTCACAGGGAGGAGGAAGTAAAGATACCTGGGTGCTGAGAGATTAAGAAAACTTCTTTATTTTTGTAAAAAAAACCGGAAGATAATGAAATCTGATACCCGTAAAGGCCTTTTGGCCGCATTGCTGATTTTTCTTGCAGCTGCGTTAAGAGTAGTGGAACATCCTATTAATGCTACTCCCATGGTAGCCGTAATGCTTTTTTCTGCCGCTATCTTCAAGAGCTGGAAATGGAAGATCGGGGTACCTCTGACGGCGCTTGTTCTCAGTGATTTTCTTATTGAACTCAAGAACGGATACGGCTTTCACAGCTCTACGTTTATGGTTTATTCCACGTTTGCAATTATTCTTGTGGCCGGATATTTCCTGTTGAAAAAAATCAGCGTTTTACGGATCATCACCGCCAGCCTGACCGCTTCCATCCTTTTCTACCTGATCACTAATTTTGCTTTCTTTTATCCGCAGGCGGCTGTCGCTGATCCGGCGCTCGGGCATTATCCTCACAATCTTACGGGAATCATCGCCTCTTACCAGGCAGGACTTCCTTTTTTCAAGAATATGCTGGTTGGTGATCTGCTGTTCAGCGGTATCCTTTTCGGGGCTTACTTCCTGGTTGTCAGAGCTTCGTGGTTCATAAACGAAAGCCGTGCAGTGTGATTATTAAAAACCTTACTTTCGTAGTGCCGGTAAGGCATGAGCATGATTTTCTTAATCTTGCATTTAAGGCTACCGATGCTGTGAATCAGTGGGTAGAAGATATCAAAGCGTATAAGCTGGTGGAGCAACTTGACCCGGAAACTTTCAATTTTGCTCTCCAGCTCAGCTTTAGCAGCCCGGTAAAACTGGAGGATTTCAATGCACGGGTACTGGAAAATATGATCGGTGAAATTCAGGCAGGTATAGCGGAACCTGTTCTCTATTTCGAATCTCACCTGGAGAAAATCTTCTAATCAAATAGCGGCCAGTCGATCTTCAGGATCAGCGCACCCGGCTGCCCGATGTAACCGGGGGTGGTAAAGACACCATTCCAGCCCCACCCTTTATTCAGGAACTGCCAGTTCAATGCAATCCTGCCTTTGCTGATAGGAAATTTTACGTACAGGTCCATGACGGGTACTCCTCCTGTATGCTGGCTTTGAACAGCTAGAAAGTGATTTACCAGGGGAGAGTAATAGTTTGCCCGGTACCTTGATTGCAGAAAAAGATCAACACCGGTGTAGATTCTCAGAACGTGCGCGTACAGAAAGTTAAACTCCAGGTTAGCCGTGTGAATAAAATCAGGCACGGGATAAACAGAACCGTCGCTGGTGGTATTGAAAAAAAACTTGTAACGCGCTTCAAAATTCCTGCTCCGATAACCGGCATTTAAAGCCAGCGTCAACAGGTTCAGGTCGTGTTCCGATTGGGCTACCTTGCCTACATCCTGCAGGAAAGTATAGTTTTTAATGCTTGTCCACCGGGCTTCAGGAACCAGGGAAAAAGATTTGTATGCCAGCGGAAAACGTACGCTCAGGTTTTTAGCATTTACAGGGTCGAGGGCTTTGTTCCCGTTATAATCAACTACCCCGTTATCAAAACGCTGATAAAAAAGACCGGCCGGGGTTGCCGAGTTATAAAAACCGATCTCAAAGCCTTTATAGAATAAGGTGGCGTCAAGAAGGTAGTTTTTATGGCTTTCAATTTCTGCTTTTACATCCAGTGTATTGGTGGAGTCCGGGAAAACATAACCCAATAACCCGCCTACAAACAGTTCCGGGCGCCACTTTTCGGAGTAAGCCGGGTAAAATGTGTTGGTCAGCTTATAAAAGCGGCTTTTGGCATATACCTGGTAATTAAAGCCTTTGTAAAAACCTTTGAATCCGAATTTATTGGAAATAGTCTGGAACCGGTAATGATAGTTCAGGGTGTCAGCAGTCTCCGGAGCAGTGACCCGGTATATCCGGGCACCGGTGCTGTCGGTAAAGGCCGGATCTTCAAAGGAATAGAATTTCCTTTCGTAATCGAGCGTATGAAAGGTTTGTAACGCATTTTTCATCAGGAACTGCTGGTACAGGTGGAAATTATTCCACCTTTCCCGGTTAAAGATGTTGCCTTTCAGGGCCGCATCGTAGTTCCTGGAATATTTACTTTCCAGGTTACGCAGGCTAAGGGTATCTCCTCCCCCGATACCTCCCTGTTCAAAATGCTTATGATTAAAATGATAGAAGGTAGCCATCAGCCGGTATTTCTGATTCTTGGAGACATAATTTCCCGAAATATCGTATTTCCAGTGGTTGACCAGCACTTCTTCGCTCCGAAGAAACCCGTATTGTTTGCCTGAGTTGAATTTAAAAATGTTCAGCGTCAGGTTCAGCCGGGGATTGAGATTCTGACTATGAGTGACCTGGAACTGGGTATGCCCTCCACCCTGCTGGTAAGCCAGGTAAGTGTAGGGTGACCGGGTGTTGTAATATTTAAAATCAGATAGCCTGGGCGCATAGAGAAGGTTGGCCTCCATTCCCATCTGCTGACCGGCCTCCGTGTTTTTTTCGAACAGGAGGGGGCGGGAAGCAGTACCTACATTGCCCAGATCCTGGTAAAGCCAGCCGGATTTCCGCACAGGACTGGAAAGGTGATATTCTTTCAGGGATGAATCAGGATTGTAGAAACGGTTGATATTGCGGAGGATATCATTCTCATAAAAATACTCCACCGTTTTATTGCTGTAAATCTGCCGGGTGGAATCGTCCAACACCTGAGATGAGGCTTTAAAACCCGCCAAAACGCACAAGAAAAGTAACCGGTACTTTGACATCCCTTATTAATTCTGCACAAAAATACGCTATTTTAAACGAAACCCATCTGCATTCTGATGTAATTTGAGAAGGAGTTATCCATTTTAACCTTAATTTCGGGAACATAAAAACGCGCCAGATCTTCCTGTCCGATATGCTCACGAATCTTGATCATATCTTTTGCCGTAGTGATGACGGGTTTGTTATACGCAAGGATCTCCCGGATTTTTTCTCCCGGTATATTGTAATGATCCCGGAATGCAAAATGATGTACCGGCATGTAACGGGCGGCTTGCTGACGGTAGAACAGGTCGTTATCTGCCAATGCGGAAACCAGAACGGCTTCGTTACCATCCGGAAGCATATGCAGCAGCTCATTGACGGCCGGTCCGGGAGAATAAACCGCAAAAAACACAGGTGCATCAGGTCTGGAATAAACTCTTATATCCCTCGTAATAGCTTTTTTTTCCTCTTCATTCAGGTTTTCAGGGCATTTGGTAACTACAATAATCTCTGCCCTGGCTGCACCTGCGCGTGTTTCACGTAAACGGCCGTAAGGCAAAACATAGTCGCGGTAAAACGGGCGATGGTAATCCGAAAGTAATATACGGACCCCGGGCTTAAGGTAACGATGCTGAAAAACATCATCAAAAATAAAGGTGTTGATTTCCGGATGTAATTTATGCGCCAGTTGGTAGCCTTTTACGCGGTCTTCGGAAACAAAAAAATGTACCTCCCGATTCTGCCGTGCCATCATGCAGGGCTCGTCTCCCGCCATTTCGGGAGTACTTTCTTCTGTAAGCGGAAGAAAGCCTGTCGTTTTCCGTCCGTATCCCCTGCTGATCACCCCTATATGCCTGCCTTGAAGGAGGTGGCAGAGATAATTGACCATGGGGGTTTTCCCTGTTCCGCCCACCGTCAGGTTTCCTACCCCGATGGTAGAGATTCCAGGCGCATATTCTTCCAAAATTCCTTTGTCAAAAAGATAATTTCTGAAGGAAGTAATACCTTTGTAGATAAGATGCAGGGGATAAGTAATCATCATCATGGCAATACGGGCACATTTCTACAAACATACACTAAATTTTAGTTTTGACGCAGGAACCTCGCGGGGAGTTTTAAGAAAAAAAGACTCATACTATATCAAAGTATGGGATTCAGAAACTCCGGAGGTTTTCGGATTGGGAGAAGCCGGCCCTCTTTCGGGGTTGAGCCCGGATTTCGGAGTTGTGGCAGAAGATAAACTCAAAGCCATTTGCATGAAGATTAACCGCGGAGACCAGAGCGAAGAAGATCTCCATGCTTTTCCCAGTGTAAATTTTGCCCTGGAAACAGCCTTTGCTGATCTTCAGAATGGCGGAATCCGTAAGATTTCTGACAATAGCTTTTATATCAGGCACTCCCCTATTCCTATCAATGGTCTTATCTGGATGGGTGAAAAAAACTTCATGAAGAAGCAGATCGTAGAAAAGATCAATGCGGGATTTACAACGATTAAGCTAAAGATCGGGGCCATTGATTTTGAAGAAGAGCTGGGATTGCTGAAATATATCCGGACTGAATTCGCGAAAGAGAGCCTGGTTTTACGGGTAGATGCCAACGGGGCTTTTTCGCCTTCAGATGCTAAAGAAAAGCTCCAGCGTTTGTCAGCTTATGAGCTGCATTCCATTGAGCAACCCATAGCTGTAAACCAGGAGGATACCCTGGCTGCCCTGTGCGAAAGTACCCCGGTGCCGATTGCCCTGGATGAAGAGCTGATCGGTAATCCACACCGGAAAGAAGCGCTTCTGGCTGCTGTAAAACCCCAATATATTATTCTTAAACCCAGTCTTATGGGGGGCTTAAGCGGAAGCCGGGAGTGGATTAACGCAGCTGAAAAAGCAGGTATTAACTGGTGGATCACCTCGGCGCTGGAATCCAATGTCGGTCTGAATGCCATCTGCCAGTTTACGGCTGAATTTGATAACCCTCTGCCGCAAGGGCTGGGCACGGGCAAGCTATACTCCAATAATTTCGCTTCTCCTCTAGAAATTGACAGGGGAAGGATCTTTTATGACCCTGACGCGGATTGGGACCTGAGTTATTTTAGTTGATCCAGTCGGTTACGGTGCGCAGGTATTGTAAGGTTTCGTATTCGCGACTGCCTTCCTTGGGTTCGTGGCCGTATTCCCAGTTGGCCTGGGGCGGTAAGCTCATCAGGATAGACTCAATGCGACCGTTAGATTCAAGTCCGAAACGTGTTCCTCTGTCCCAGACCAGGTTAAATTCAGCATACCTGCCCCGTCGCAGCAGCTGCCATTTCTTCTCCTCAGAAGTGTAGGCTTTGGAGTGGTTATGCTGGATCATCTCCATATAGACCGGCGCAAAGGTATTTCCCACATGCTGCATAAACTGGAAGAGCTCCTGCCGGCTATGCCGTGTACCCGTCTGGGGAATGAGTTCATCCGGCTTCAGATAGTCATAAAATATACCGCCGATTCCGCGCGACTCATGGCGGTGACGGATATAGAAATATTCGTCAGCCCATTTTTTAAAGGCGGGATAAAATGTGGGGGCGGTCTGATCGCATGCCGTCTTCAGGCGCTCATGAAATAAGCGGGCCTGTTTGGGATCTACGTAATGGGGAGTAAGGTCTATTCCACCACCAAACCAGCATTGACCGTCAGAAAGCTCAAAATACCGTACATTCATATGGATGATGGGAACGTAAGGATTATCGGGATGCAATACAATAGATACGCCCGTAGCAAAATAATCGGGTTCCCCTTTCAGCTTCAGAAGGTTTTTAAGGGAGTCTGTTACCTTGCCTGTCACTTCTGAAAAATTCACTCCGCCCTTTTCAATAATTCTTCCTTTGGATATGACGCGGGAGCGTCCGCCCCCGCCGGTTTCATGCTCCCAGATATCTTCCTTAAATTTCCCTTTATCGTCTGCTGCCTCCAGTTCACGGCATATAGTATCCTGGAGTTCTTTCAGATAGTCACGCACAGTTTCTTTCATTGTATTGGTTTATTGGTGCTTCTCAGGTGCTAATTAAACAAATATATTCCGCTTACCTGATCTTTACATTTATTTTTTTTCGTCAATAGCTTATTCAGTGAAAAATTTCGCTTAAAGATCGTTTACTCCTCTAATTAGAGTAATTTTTTGCACAAAGGTTAACTTTTTACGCTTTTTTTATTTTCCGGTACCAACCCCGTATGCTGTACCCTGATTTTCAAAGATAATCATCGGATATGAAGCCGATAGTTATAACTTTGCACTCCCATTTATCATTAAACCATGGAAGTATCAAATCTTATGCGTCCGAATTTTATAAAGCTTACGCCCTATTCTTCAGCCCGTGATGAGTACTCGGGAAAAGAGGGCACCTTTCTGGATGCCAATGAAAATCCTTTTCAATCCGTAACTGCAGAGAATTTCAACCGTTATCCTGATCCCTACCAGTGGGCCTGCAAAGAAAAGCTGGCGGCTATCAAGGGAGTTTCGCGGGAGAATATTTTCCTGGGTAACGGTTCGGATGAAGCCATTGATCTCCTGATCAAAATTACCTGTGAGCCTAAAAAAGACAATATTCTTATCCTGCCGCCCACTTATGGTATGTACAGGGTATGTGCTGATATCCAAGAGATTTTTGTGCAGGAAGCTCCTTTGACCGATGATTTCGGAATTGACCTGGATACAGTTTTTGATGCGATCAATTCTGCCACCCGGATCATCTGGATCTGTTCCCCCAATAATCCCAGCGGCAACCTGGCCGATCGTGAAGCCATTTTGCAGATCGTGAAGGCTTTTCCACACAAAATGGTGGTAGTAGATGAAGCTTACATTGACTTTTCGGATCAGCCTTCGTTTCTGAAGGAGCTGGATAAATACCCTAATCTGGTGGTCATTCAGACGTTTTCCAAAGCCTGGGGGATGGCCGGGCTGAGAATTGGTTCTGCTTATGCTCATCCGGAAATTATTAAAATTCTGAATAAGGTAAAATATCCTTACAATATCAACCAGCTTACCCAGGCCAAGCTGCTGGAATCACTGGAAAATGAGGCCAGGAAAGAGGAATACGTGAAGGAAATCCTGGCGCTGCGTGAAATCCTGAAGAATGAGCTGGAAGCTATGGAAATTACGGAGAAAGTGTTCCCGAGTGATTCGAACATGCTGCTGGTGAGATTTAAAATGGCAAAAGAGCTCTTTGGCTTTTTGCTGGAAAACAAGATTATTGTACGCGACAGGACCAACGTGATTCTCTGTAAGGATTGCTTGCGGATCACGGTGGGTACGAAAAAGGAGAATGAGCGGTTGGTGGAGTATATCCGGCTTTTTGAGGGAGGGAAGTCACTTTAGGGGCATGCTGAGTGTCATTTCCGATGTGGCTCTGAGCAGGTTCATTAACTGACATCGAACTCCGGGAAATCCTGCTTTCAAACTTTGAACTACGTGCGGTTCTTAATACACTTAACAATAAAAAAAGCCCCGGTAACGGGGCTTTTTCATTTATAAGCAATGGCTGATTATTTCACTTCTTCGTAGTTAACGTCAGTTACGCCTTCGTCACCTCCGGGAGCAGAACCTGTGCCCTGATCCGGCTGGCCCTGTGCGCCGGCCGTGGCCTGCTGCGCGTTATAAATCTCCTGGCTGGCTGCCTGCCATGCCGCATTCAGCTTTTCAGTAGCGGAGTCTATCGCTGCGATATCCCGGGTACCGTGAGCTGCTTTCAGTTCAGTAAGCGCACCTTCAATGGTGGTTTTATTGCCTTCTGAAAGCTTATCACCAAACTCTTTCAGCTGCTTTTCGGTCTGGAAGATCAGCGAGTCAGCCCCGTTCACTTTCTCTACTATTTCACGCTCACGCTTATCGGCTTCCTCGTTAGCTTTGGCCTCATCTTTCATTCTTTGAATTTCGGCGTCTGACAGACCACTGGAAGCTTCGATACGGATCTTCTGCTCCTTACCGGTTCCTTTGTCTTTGGCGGTCACGTTCAGGATACCGTTCGCATCCACATCAAAAGTTACTTCAATCTGAGGAAGTCCTCTCGGGGCAGGCGGAATGCCATCCAGGTGGAAACGACCCAGCGTACGGTTCTGGGCAGCCATAGGACGCTCACCCTGCAACACGTGCAGCTCTACTGACGGCTGGTTATCCGATGCGGTAGAGAATACTTCTACCTTGTTGGTCGGAATGGTGGTGTTGGCTTCGATCATTTTAGTGAACACACCACCCATGGTTTCGATACCCAGTGAAAGCGGGATCACGTCCAGCAGAAGGATGTCTTTTACTTCACCGGTCAGCACGCCCCCCTGGATAGCAGCGCCAATAGCTACGGCTTCATCCGGGTTGACACCTTTCGACGGCTTTTTACCAAAGAACGCCTCTACTTCCTCCTGTACTTTAGGGATACGGGTGGAACCACCTACCAGAATCACTTCATTGATCTGGCCGGCAGAGATACCGGCGTTTTTCAGGGCTCTCTTGCATGGCTCCATCATTCTTTTCAGGAGGGTGTCAGCCAACTGCTCGAATTTCGCGCGGGTCAGTGAGCGAACCAGGTGTTTCGGCACGCCGTCTACCGGGAAGATATACGGCAGGTTAATTTC
>JBEBRR010000056.1:0-25405 GCA_040394735.1 Leadbetterella byssophila | reverse complement strand
AAGCTAATGGAACCCAAGTTTTCGCAAAGAGTTAAAGAGGTAATATCTCTGGCAAAAGAGGAGGCCTTACGGCTGGGTCACGACTACATCGGAACGGAGCATTTGATACTTGGGATGATCAGAGAGGGCGAAGGTCTGGGTCTGGGTTTAATCCAGAAGGCAGGCCTGAATCCCGAAGATTTAAGAGCAACTATCGAAAATTCCACAAGAGGTACGGCTACCAATACCATTAAAAACCTGGCCAATATTCCGTTAACCCGCCAGTCGGAAAAGGTATTGAAAATAACCCACCTGGAAGCAAAGATTTTCAAATCGAACGTGATAGGAACCGAGCATCTGCTGCTGGCGGTGTTGCGTGATGATGACAACCTCGGCTGTCAGATCCTGAATAAATTCCAGATTGATTACAAGCTGATCAAGGAAATGCTGGAATACCAGCTGACGGGAATTGAACCGCGGATGGACAGCCAGGATACCGATGACGAAGATAAAAGTTTCGGTACGGGCAGCGGTTTCGGCCAGAAGGCGGATACCAAAGGCAATGAGAAATCAAGAACACCCATCCTCGATAATTTCGGCCGGGATCTCACCAAAATGGCGGAGATCGGCAAACTGGATCCCATCGTGGGACGGGAGAAGGAAATTGAGCGTGTGGCCCAGATCCTTTCACGGCGTAAGAAAAATAACCCGATCCTGATCGGTGAACCCGGTGTGGGTAAAACCGCTATCGCGGAAGGACTTGCGCTGAGAATTGTTCAGAAGAAAGTTTCGCGTGTGCTGTTCGGCAAGCGGGTGGTTACCCTCGATCTCGCCTCGCTGGTGGCCGGAACCAAGTACCGGGGCCAGTTTGAAGAGCGGATGAAGGCTGTAATGCAGGAAATTGAGAAGAATCCCCAGATCATCCTGTTCATTGATGAAATTCATACCATTGTAGGGGCCGGCGGTGCCAGCGGCTCGCTGGATGCGTCCAATATGTTCAAACCGGCGCTGGCCCGGGGCGATATCCAATGCGTGGGAGCCACCACCCTCGATGAATACAGGCAGTACATTGAAAAAGACGGTGCACTGGCACGCCGTTTCCAGATGGTGATGGTAGATGCCACCTCGATTGACGAGACCATCGAGATACTGCATAATATCAAAAGTAAATACGAGGATCACCACCATGTGACCTACTCGGATGAAGCCATTGAACTGGCCGTTAAATATTCCGAGCGTTATATTACAGACCGTTTCCTGCCGGATAAGGCCATTGATGTGATTGATGAGGTGGGAGCCCGCGTGCATATTAAAAACATTAATGTGCCCCAGGAAGTAGTGGATCTCGAGAATGCGGTGGAAGAGATCAAGCAGGAGAAAAACCGGGTGGTGAAAAGCCAGCGCTACGAGGAGGCTGCCCAGCTGCGTGACCGCGAGAAACGCCTGATCGACCAGCTGGAAAATGCCAAAGCTGCCTGGGAAGAAGAGTCAAAAAGACAGCGTTTTAATGTAACCGATGAGCATGTAGGCGAAGTCATCGCCATGATGACCGGTATTCCGGTGAAACGGGTAAATATGAATGAAGGGGAGAAGATTCTCAAAATGGGTGATAACCTGAAAGGGAAAGTAATTGGCCAGGATCCTGCCGTAGAGAAGCTGGTGAAAGCCATTCAGCGTACCCGGGTAGGACTGAAAGATCCGAAAAAACCCATCGGTTCATTTATTTTCCTCGGGCCTACCGGTGTAGGAAAAACCGAGCTGGCCAAAAAGCTGGCAGAATACCTGTTTGACAAGGAAGACGCTCTCATCCGGATCGATATGAGCGAATACATGGAGAAATTCAGTATTTCGCGGCTGGTAGGAGCGCCTCCGGGCTATGTGGGTTATGAGGAAGGCGGACAGCTCACGGAGAAAGTGCGGAGAAAGCCCTATTCGGTGGTGCTGCTCGATGAGATCGAAAAAGCGCATCCTGACGTATTCAATATCCTGCTTCAGGTATTGGATGACGGGATCCTGACCGACTCACTGGGCCGGAGAGTGGATTTCAGGAACACCATAATCATCATGACCTCGAATATCGGGGTGAGAGACCTGAAAGATTTCGGTTCGGGCATCGGTTTTGCTACCAAAGCGCGTATGGAGAGCCAGGATGACCTCATAAAGTCAACCATTCAGAACGCTCTGAAGAAATCATTCTCCCCTGAGTTCCTGAATCGTCTGGATGATGTGATCGTCTTTAATTCGCTCACCCGCGAAGATATTTTCAGAATTATCGATATTTCACTCGGCAAGCTGCTTTCCAGGATCCAAAACCTGGGGTATACCCTGGAGCTGACCGAAGGAGCCAAGCTCTTCCTGTCAGAGAAAGGCTATGACCAGCAGTACGGGGCGCGGCCGTTGAACCGGGCTATCCAGAAATACGTGGAAGATCCGCTGGCTGAGGAAATTCTGAGAGGTTCGCTGAGCGAGGGAGACACCATCCTGGTAGATCATGTGGAGAATGAAGAAAGCCTGAAATTCTCGAAGAAATCAAAAATAGAAGAAGTAGAGCAGTAAAATGCTCTCGGACAGATAAAAGGGCCTGAAGCATATTGTTTCAGACCCTTTTTTATTAACGGATATTCCTGACTGTGTGCTGATAATGGTATTCTTTGCGGCAGCATTGGGCCGGGGCAACGGCACCGTTACTTTTGAGCATGTCAGACCTGAACAGCCTTGAAATAACAGATTGCCCATACCGGCGCTGTATGACCATTCCAACATCAGTTCAGATTCCGAAACTCGTTGGGGGCAAAACCTACCCGTTGCTTAAATAACCGGCTGAAGTGCTGGGGATATTTGAAGCCCAATTCATAAGCTATTTCACTCATGGTCTTATTCCCGTCGAAAATCTTGTCTTTGGCAATGTCTATAATTTTGTTCTGGATATATTCCTGAGCGGTTTTGCCGGTTTCCTTTTTGATCAGGTCACCAAAATAATTGGAAGACAGATTTAACTCGTCGGCAAAATGAGATACGGTAGGTAAACCGATACTGGAAGGCTTTTCGGATATGAAATAGGTGTTCAGTAATTCTTCAAACCTTTCGAGTACTCCTTTGTTGATGTTTTCGCGGGTAATAAACTGACGATCATAAAACCTTTCGCAATAATTGAGAAACAGTTCGATAGTAGAGGCAATCAATCTTTTACTATGTTTATCCACTGATTGGCTTAATTCATATTCGATCTTTTCAAAACAGTCAAAAACAATCTGCCTTTCTCTTGCGGATAAATGCAGGGCCTCGTTGGTTTTATAATTGAAGAAGCTGTATTCCCCCAGGCTTTTGACCAGAGAAGTCCCTTTCAGCAGGTCAGGATGGAAAACCAGTCCATGTCCCACAGGCTGATAATAATCTACTTTATTTTCAACATCAATCACCTGACCAGGGGAAAGAAACACCAGTGTCCCTTCCTCATAATCGTAATGGTTGCATCCGTATTTTATATCTCCGCAGTGTACTTCTTTCAGAAAAATACAGTATAACCCAAAAGTCATTCGGGAGCCTGTCCGCCGGTGAGCCTTTGAAAAATCAAGAACGCTCACCAGGGGGTGGAGGGTTTCATGGTTGTTAAAAGCATTATATTGGCTTACCGTATCAAAGTTATATGCCTTATTCATCGCTTTTATTTTTTGCTAAAGCAAAATTACGTATTATAATAAAACAATAATGTCAATAGAATTGCAATCAGTAATAATGGTATGGAAATCCGTAATTGGTATACTAATTCATAGAAAAACAAACCGGAACTTTGTAATAAATCATTGATATGAAAACCTTAGTTTTTGCATTATGGCTAATCGTTGCGGGCATACAGGTATCGTTTGCTCAGGAGACAGCCACAGATAAGGAAGTCATTGAGCTTTCCAGGGAAAAATGGCAGTGGATGGCTGACAGGAAGGTGGAGGTTCTGGACAGCCTTTTCCATGAAAAATCCATGTTTGTTCACATGGGAGGTTCCTGGGGAAAACAGCAGGAACTGGATGTCATCAAAAGCGGCGGCATCTGGTATAAGAAAGCAGAAGTTTATTCTGTAACCGTTCAAAGAAGACGATAAATGGAAGATGGGATCCCTCGCTTTCTCGCGTTTGCTTCGTCCTGTTAAGATGAACAGCAAGTAGGAATCGGCTTTTCCCGGGCGAAAACAAATCAAAGCAAAACCGGTTATAGAAGTAATATTGGTACGATAAACCGTAATCCATATACAAAAGCCCGCCATTGAATTTAAGAACTTTGTATTGTTAAATTAGTTCTCAATAAGCAGGGTTTTAAAATGAGCAGGGTAAAAAAAATAAAGTCAATCGTGTTGATTATGGCGGTACTTCTGAACACTACGGTAAATGCTCAAACGGCAAATGATCAGTATCTGGACACGAAACAACAAGCAATTGCGGGTATTGCCGCATTAACAGGGAAAGGGGATCTGGCAAAGCTGACAACACAGCTGAATACAGGACTTGAGGCCGGATTAAGCATCAATCAGATTAAGGAGGTTCTTATGCATGTCTATGCCTATGCCGGGTTCCCCCGTAGCCTGAGGGGGCTGCAAACGTTTATGGCCGTTCTGGATGAACGCAAAGCAAAAGGAATTGAAGATGTGTTGGGAGCGGAAGCGTCCCCCATTGCTGATGACCGAAGTAAATATGAACGGGGCAAAGCCCTATTGGAAAAGTTAAGCGGTGTTGCAGAAACCGGACCCCAAACCGGCTATGCGGCATTTGCTCCTGCCGTAGAGGTCTTTCTGAAAGAGCATCTGTTTGCAGATATATTTGAACGGGACGTGCTGACTTATCAGGAAAGAGAGCTGGTAACGGTTTCGGTACTCTGCAGCATCGGGGGGGTGGAACCTATGTTACGCTCTCATTTTAATTTATGTCTGAATGTCGGTCTGACACCGGTTCAGTTGAAGCAGTTTGTGGAGATTATAGAATCAACCGTCGGCCGGCAGGAGGCCAAATCTGCACAGGAAGTTCTGAATGAAGTGTTGAAAAGCAGAAAGTAAAATTTTAAAGGATCAAAGATGAAAAAATTAACATCAATCATCGCCATAGCAACGTCAATAACGGTGGCGGAAGTAGCCAACGGGCAATCGCAGTATTATAAAAAAGCAGAGCAAAACCCGTTTACACTGGTATATGAGGGAGCCATTACCAAAAATGAAAAAGGAAAGGTGAATATTCATCCCGTCATCTATAAGCTGAACGGGAATGACATCGCGGCCAATGTGTATACACCTGCGGGTTACGATGAGTCCGGGAAATATCCGGCCATAGTGGTAGCACATCCTAACGGGGGGATAAAAGAACAGACCGCCGGGCTGTATGCCCAGCGTCTGGCAGAAGCAGGATATATTACCATTGCAGCTGACGCCTCCTACCAGGGAGCAAGCGGCGGCGAGCCGCGTCATACGGATAAGCCGGCCTACCGGACAGAAGATATTCGCGGGATGGCAGACTTTATCAGCCGGTACGCAGGGGTGGATGGTTCCCGTTTGGGAGCTTTAGGAATCTGTGGCGGAGGGGGCTATACCTTAAAGGCGGCCCAATCGGACAAACGGCTCAAAGCCGTTGCTACTTTGAGTATGTTCAATTCGGGCGAGGTAAGACGTAACGGTTTTCAGAATTCCCAATTGAACACCATCGGAGAACGCCTGGAGAAAGCCTCTGAAGCCCGTGCACAGGAAGCAGCAGGGGGTAAAATCCTTTTTTCGGGTGTGGCAAGCATAACCGACGAAGAAATTGCCAAAACGCCAACCGATCTGTACCGTGAAGGATATGAGTACTATTACAGAACCCATGCGCATCCCAATTCCACCTTTCTGTATACCACCAGCAGCCTGCTGGATTTAATGACCTGGGATGCCACCGGGAACATGGACCTGATCAATCAGCCCCTGCTGATGATGGCCGGCAGTGAGGCCGATACAAAATATATGACCGATGAGGCATTTGTTAAGGCTACCCATGCAAAAAGCAAAGAATTGTTCGTGATTGATGGCGCTACCCATATACAGACCTATTGGAAACCGGAGTATGTGTTACAGGCTGTCTATAAATTAGAAGCGTTTTTTAAGCAAAACCTGAAATAATCAGTTTGTTCTATGAATAAAATAATCCTCTTATTTGCATTTTTAGTGTCACTTCATGCAAATGACCGCCTGTTTGCTCAGGCCGTAAAAAAGAAAGCGCCCATCCTGCTTGAAGAGCAGGGAAGCTTTGCCGTTGGAGGTACCGTTCTCACCCATCCCGGTGAGTATGACCCTGTGAAGCGCGGTCCTGACGGTCAAACCTTTCATGGAGATCATGCTTATGTTTTTTATCAAAAGCCTGTCAATGCAAAAAGATTGCCCCTGGTGTTCTGGCATGGGATAGGTCAGTTTTCCAAAACCTGGGAGAGTACTCCTGACGGAAGAGAGGGTTTCCAGAATATTTTTTTAAGGAAACGCTTCGGTGTCTACCTCATTGACCAGCCAAGACGCGGAAATGCCGGCAGGAGTACTGTGGAAGCGACAATCTCACCAACACCCGATGAGCAGAACTGGTTTGGTACTTTCCGGTTAGGTGTCTGGCCCGATTACTTTCCGGGAGTCCAATTCTCAAAAGACCCGGAAACCCTTAACCAGTATTTCCGTTCAATGACACCTAGTCTCGGTCCTATTGATACAAAAGTAGTTACAGATGCTGTAGGAGCCCTTGCCGACCGGGTGGGAGAACTGATCCTGGTAACCCATTCTCATTCCGGAGGGTTCGGATGGATAACCGCTGTGAGAAATTCAAACGTCCGGGCTATTGTATCTTATGAGCCCGGTTCGGGATTTTTGTTTCCTGAAGGAGAAATTCCCGCTCCTGTAGAAAGCTCAGCAGGCCCTTTGACAGCCGTGGGAATTTCAAAAGAAGAATTTCAGCAGCTGACAAAAATCCCTATCGTTATTTATTACGGTGATTTTATACCGGAGAAATACGATGCCGGCAACCCGGGCGCCGACGGATGGCGGGCAAGGCTGGAGATGGCAAGGAAATGGCGGGATACAGTGAACAGGCATGGTGGGGATGTAACGGTAGTGCATTTACCGGAAACAGGGATCAATGGGAATACCCATTTCCCTTTTTCGGATCTGAACAATTTAGAGGTGGCAGATGTAATGGAGGAATGGCTGAGAGAAAAAGGCTTAAATAAATAATGATATGAAACATCTTGTAAAATTCGTCGCCCTTGGAACTGTTATTTCGGCTGTTTCCTGCGGTAGCGAAACAAAACCCGGAAATCCGGCATCCGGCGGCTCAGATCACCTCATTTTTCAGAAAGGTGTACAAATCACCAATGCTAATTTTAAAGGGACGGTCTGGCTGCAAAACCTGGTTGAGGCTGACAGCCTCAATCCGAACGCAGTAGGCTCTGTGACATTTGAGCCGGGGGCCAGAAGCAACTGGCATCTCCATCCGGCGGGGCAGATCTTACTGGCTATAGGTGGCGTAGGTTATTACCAGGAAAAGGGCCGGTCGAAGATCATTCTCCGGAAAGGAGATGCTGTCAAATGTCCGCCCGGTATCCTGCACTGGCATGGGGCCAGTGCTGACACGGTCTTTGTACAGGTAGCAATTACCGGAAGGGGAAAGGGCGAAACGGTTTGGATGGAGCCGGTAACCGATGAGGAATACCATCAGTAACTTTTTATTTTCTTAAGTACACCCATTCATGATCCTTACCGTTCCTGTTTACTCTTTTTATAAATTCGGTATCGGTCAGTTTAGCTATTGAAAACGCTTCACCCCCCCATTCCACTTTGGTGTTATTATCCAGCAGGGTATAGGTGTAGGTGGTACGGAACGGGCCATCGCAGGTATATTGCGGAGTTCTGACGTAGGTATCAATTTCAAGAGTGCCGTTCGTCAGGAAATTTATTCTGGTTTGTTTTACACATTCATAAGCTTCGCCACCGTCAATAGAGAAAAAATACCAGGGTTTTGCCGTCAGTATGCCTTTCACATCTTTAACAGGTTCACTGGTATCGCAGGAGATGAATGTAGTGAAGAGAAGTACCAGGGCGATTGAGAATAATTTCGGGCTTTTCATAGTGAGTTTTATTTAGATGAAATGTTATGGTTTTACTGAAAAACGACATATATATTCATCTATTATTGAGTGAATTAACATTTAAGGGTATTTTAATTTTCCTTAAAACAGGATAAATTTATGGCATAAAGACCAGGCCCGGCCTCTAAAGCGGTATTGGAAAGAAAAATGATTTTGGCGGATTGCCGTTTTAATAATTCAGTAAAGTGCGATCAGTCAGTTCATCGCCCTTAAACACCAGGATCCAGATCTTTCCGTAATCCCCGTCATCCATGAGAGGGTATTCGTCTTTGCCGATAAGGGTATTGACCATGGGCGGGACAGTGTTGGAATGCCCTGCAATGACGATGGTTTTACCCTTTCCGGCCTGAACCATAGCAGACATGCTGTTTTTATCCGAAGGGTTATAGGTTGAAATCTCTTTGCCGTTAGCCCTGGCAAGAACAGAGATGGTTTCGGTTGTCCGTTTATAAGGGGTGGCATAAAATGCATCTACCGGCACATCTTTCAGCAAGGCGGCTAAAAGAACGGCTCTCTTCTTCCCTTTTTCAGATAAGGAGGGGTCTTTCGGGTCATCATTGGCTTTTTCAGCATGCCGGACCAAAATGATTTTTGAGACGGGGGTATCCTGGGCTGCCGTATGGGTGCAGAAGACCAAGGTGAGCAGGAAAATGAGAATGCTTTTCACACGTTTAAATTTTTAGCTGTTGGCCAGCTGTTAAAATTACTCATTTGAGGTTTTAACGCAATCCGTATCTGGAATTCCCCGGAAATATACACAAATGTTACTGCAGTTTTGACTGCTGTAGTTCTGTTTTTTGTATTTTTGAACACGATTTACAGAATTAACCGTGAAGCTATTCCGACTGTTGCTGCTCCTGGTGTCTTTCCAGGCTTTTTCCCAGACTCTTTCTCCCCAGGCGCGGGTTTCTCTGCTGACTATTTCACCGGGCGATGAGCTGTATTCCACTTTCGGGCACAGTGCTATCCGGATAAGCGACCCCGGGCAGTTTATTGATATAAATTATAATTACGGCACATTTGATTTCTATTCGCCCGGGTTTTACATGAAATTTTTGCGGGGATACCTGAATTACATCATTTCCTCCAACAATTCGTATGTGGAAATGGAGTACTGGAACCGCACTAACCGCCTGATCACCGAGCAGGTGCTGAACCTTTCTCCTGCGCAGAAACAAAAGCTGTTTGACTACCTGCAAGATAACCTGCGGCCGGAAAACCGGACCTACCGGTATAAATTTTTCACCGACAACTGCAGTACACGGCTTCGTGATGTGCTGCAGATCGCCTGTGGCGACAGCCTGTTGTTTGATCAGCGCCTGAATACTGACAGCACCTTCCGGCAATGGATCGATAAATACGCGCATGAAAACGGGCAGGAATGGGCCGATTTTGGCATGGATCTGGCCATAGGGCGGGATTCCGACCGGAAAACCGGCTGGGCAGATGCTATGTTTATCCCGGATAACCTGATGAAAGCGCTCGATTCGGCTACGATCCGAACGGCCTCGGGTACAGAGAAATTCGTATTACAGAAATATGATCTTAACCAGATTCACGCTGAAAAGAAAGGGACGACCGGAGGCCCGGTTCTGTTTTTTATGATCCTTTTCCTTCTGGTAGCAGGCTTTACAGGTTTCCAGGTGATGAGAAAGCAAAACAGCCTTGCTTTTGACCGGGTTTTCTTCTCCGTTTTGGGTGTGGCAGGCTGGATATTGTTCCTGCTTTGGTTTGGTACGGATCATGGCGTTACACGCTATAATCTGAATATACTCTGGGCCTCTCCGCTGGTCTTCCCGGCAGCCCTGGCCATCGGCAAAAAGAAATGGGCTTCGCTGCTGGTCACACTTTATATGTATGGTTTTGCACTCTACACGGGCCATATTATTTTTGAGTTGCTTTCCGATGGTTTCAGTATGCTGAACGGCCTGCTTTTCCTGCTACTGACCATAGCAGTACGGTTAATATACTTACATAAAAATAAATACATTGGATTTAGAAAAGGTTAAAGATCTGCTGATTGCCACGGCACAAAAGGCCGGCGGATTTATCCGGGAAGAATCACGACGGTTCAATACCAAGGATATTGAGTATAAGGAAATCAATAATGTGGTCTCTTACGTGGATAAGGAAGCGGAGAAGATGATTGTGGAGTGGCTGTCGGGATGGGACCAGGCCATCGGTTTCATCACCGAGGAGGAAACGGCGGCTACCCGTGACCGGGATGGCTGCAACTGGATCATTGATCCGTTAGACGGTACCGCCAATTTTGTTCACGGTGTACCGCATTACTCCGTCAGCCTGGCCCTGGCCAAAGGCAAAGAGGTGCTGGCGGGGGTGGTCTATCACATTCCTGCCAACGAAACCTACTGGGCCATACAAGGCGGCGGTGCATGGAAAGGCGGGCAAAAGCTGCATGTTTCTGCCGCTGTAAAGCTGCAGGAAACCCTGATGGCCACCGGCTTCCCGTATTACCGCTTTGAGGAAATGCATAAGTATATTAAAATTCTGGAAGAGCTGATGCAGAATACCCACGGACTGAGGCGTTTCGGTTCGGCGGCGCTGGACCTGGCCTATGTGGCGGAAGGAAGATACGACGGCTTCTTTGAATATAACCTGAACAGCTATGATATGGCGGCCGGGGTTTTACTGGTGAAGGAGGCTGGCGGAAGCGTAACCGACTTTTCGGGCAAGGATAACTATCTTTTCGGCGGAGATGTGGTGGCAGGCGGCGTAAGCCACCATGAATTGTTAAAAGTGATAAAAAAATATTGGTAAATGGAGCATTTGGTATACCCCATCGGGCGTTTTGACAAAACAAGAGAATACACTGTAGAGGAGGCTGAGGCCGCTTTGGATTACCTGGCGGGTTTTCCGGCTTTACTACGTTCGGAAGTAGAAAACCTTACTGCCACAGATCTGGAAAAAATTTACCGCCCCGGGGGGTGGAATATCCGGCAGATAGTCCATCATCTCGTAGATTCTCACATGAATTTTTACATTCGCTTGAAGATGACTCTTACGGAAGACACTCCTCATGTAAAGGGTTACCGCGAAGATCTCTGGGCAGAGGAGGCTGATTATGCTATGGATATGGAAAACCCGCTTCAGCTACTGGCTCTGCTGCATGCACGTATTGTACATCTTTTCAGAAATATGGATGCTCCAGGCTACGAAAAGGCCTATTACCATACAGGTTATAAAGCCGGTTACGTATTACGTAACGTACTTCATCTATACCGCTGGCACAGTGAGCATCATCTCGGACATGTACGTCTGGCAATAAAAAATTAGACAGCCTGCCGGTGGCCCTTTGCAGACGGTGCTAACTTAAGGTGGCCTCACGGATCAGCTCTTCTGATTTCTCTTTCCCCAGGTACCTGTCGATCAGGAAGTGAAGCAGGTAGATGACCGGGGTTACCAGGATAGCCACTGCAAATTTGTAAATGTAGTTGACAGAACCTACGGCCAGGATTTGCTTTATATCCCAGTTGCCGAACAGGTAGAAAGCAATAAAGATTACCACGAAGCTGTCGAGCAGCTGTGAAAGCAGGGTAGAGCCCGTGGCCCGCAGCCAGATGTGCCGGTTATCAGTGATCAGTCTCAGCTTTTTAAATACATATGCGTCCGTGATCTGTCCCAACAGGAAGGCAATGATGCTCCCGATAATAATGCCCATGCCCGAGTTCAGGATAATGGAATAGGCATTGTTAATATTCAGGGGAAAGCCCTGGGCATCGGTTTTATTCAGATCCACCCAGAACTGCGCGGGAGGAAGGGCCGAAGCGCCGTAGAGTACAAAAAAGGTATAAGCAATCAGGATAGTGGTGATATAGGAGATCATTTTCACTCCTTTTACCCCGAAATATTCGTTGATAATGTCGGAAATGATAAATACCACCGGCCAGTTAAGCACCCCGGCCGACATGTTGAAGTCAAGCTTAAATCCAAGAAGATTGATCCGGGCAGGAGGGAGGCCCAGCACACTTTCCAGGGAAAAAATCTTGGAACCGATGATCTCTGCAGTAACGGCGTTGGTGACAAAGAAGCCGCACAAAATGATGAAAAGAATGTTCTTCCGGCTATACATAGGGCAGGGAGTTAGACCGGTTTCAGGTGCCGGCTTTTAACAGATCAACAAATATACGGGTTGGCTGCTTATCTTTCTTTTTTTTAATGCACGGGTTTGATAATTTTACCTCCAGGTAAATTCTGTGCGGGGCAAGAATATGCTCCGTGTGTTATGCCGGCCTGGTTAACAGGTGTAGGGCCAGGTGATCAGGCAAAAATTATAGGGAGGCCTGCATACATCTGATTGAAAAAACACCGGGAAATAATTATAATTGTATGAAATTACGGTGGAAACGACGTTCTTTGATTGAAATTAAAATACAAAAGTTATTATGCAGAAACTACTTAAAGCTATTTTAGCCGGCTGGGGAGCCAAGAAATTCGGGGGCGGGTGCTTTGGTACCATCATCGTCTTTTTGCTGATCTGGTGGCTGTTGGGTAAATTTGGAATGTGAGCCGGTCAAGTGTCATGTAAGGGTGACACTTTTTTATTTTTCGGGCTTTCAGCGCACAAGTAATTTTTGAAAAATCTGCAATGGATTTTTTAGGGAACTTTTGGGGAAGCTGTGAAAAACGGAGATAAAAATCTGAATTTTAAGGAAATGTTAAGAGGTTGTATCGGTTTGTGGAAATGTGGATTGACAGTGGGTTTTGTGAATAAACGATATGGCGGAAAAACAGGATGAATTTATCCGGAATGCAAAGATTTTGGTGGTAATTCCAGCTAATTTATTGATACAGAGTATTCTGTTGTTAAATTCATTTGTGCATAACATTTTGGATATTTTGAAGGAAAAATGTCAATTTTCGGGCGTTTTTTGCGACATCCTCCTTTTAAAATCTTACCTTTGATTTTGTGTTTATACCGTAAAAGGCTGTTCAAAAAAATATGCAGATAACTCTTGTTCCCACCCCTGTAGGAAATTTAAAGGATATCACGCTCCGGGCATTGGAAGAGCTTAAATCAGCTGACATCATCCTGGCTGAAGATACACGTACCACAGGAATCCTGCTGAAGCATTTCGAAATTTCCAGGCCTTTGCAGAGCTACCATATTTTTAACGAGCATAAGACCGTACAAAAAATTATAGATTCCGTAAAATCGGGAAAAAAGGTAGTGCTGGTGTCTGATGCCGGGACACCTGGTATTTCCGATCCCGGCTTTCTCCTGGTAAGGGCCTGCCTTGAAAATGAGATTGAAGTAACCTGCCTGCCAGGGGCCACAGCTTTTGTTCCTGCTCTGGTAATGTCCGGCCTGCCCTCAGACGCTTTCGTTTTTGAGGGATTCCTGCCGGTGAAGAAAGGGCGGCAGACCCGGCTGAATGCTCTCAGGGAAGAGTCCCGAACCATGATCTTTTATGAATCGCCGCACCGGATCATAAAAACCCTGGAGCAGTTCAGGGATGTTTTCGGAGCCGGGAGAAGAGGGGCGGTCTGCCGCGAAATTTCCAAGATGTATGAAGAGACCGTTCGCGGTACTTTGTCAGAAATTCTTACTATTTTTGCAGACAAAGCTCCCAAAGGAGAGATCGTAGTCGTTATTGAAGGAAATAAAAATTAACATATGAGATTCGAAAACAAGACCGTTTTGATTACCGGCGCATCCCGGGGTATAGGAAGAGCAATTGCAGAAGAATTTGCCAAAAACGGCGCTAATGTGGCTTTTACTTACCTGTCATCGGTGGAAAAAGGACAGGCGCTTGAAAAAGAGCTGGGCGCTTACGGTACCCGTGTGAAAGGCTACCGCTCTGATGCTTCGCAGTTTGCCGATGCCGAGAACCTCGTAAATGATGTGGTGGCTGATTTCGGTCAGGTGGATGTGTTGATCAATAACGCCGGGATCACCCGTGATACCCTGCTTCTGCGCATGACCGAGGAGCAGTGGGATGAGGTGTTGAGAGTCAACCTGAAATCAGTGTTTAATCTCACCAAAGCTGTTTCCAGACCTATGATGAAGGCGAAAGCCGGATCTATTGTCAATATCTCTTCTGTAGTGGGCCTGATGGGAAATGCAGGACAGGCCAATTACGCGGCTTCCAAAGCCGGTATGATCGGCTTTACAAAATCCGTTGCCAAAGAGCTGGGCTCAAGGAATATCCGTTGCAATGCCATCGCTCCCGGGTTTATTGAAACCGAAATGACCGGTGAGCTCAATGCAGCCCAGCTGGAAGAGTGGACAAAGTCTATTCCCCTGAAGCGGGCCGGCCAGGGCGCTGATATTGCCCGTGCCTGTATGTTTCTCGCTTCCGATGACTCCGCCTATATTACCGGCCAGGTGCTGGTAGTAGACGGAGGCCTCTTAATGTAAAGCACCGATATGAAATCAGAAATCGTTTCCCAAACCCCGGGCTGGTATATTCTGCTTTGCCTGGGGTTGGGAATCGCTCTTGCAGCTCTCTACTACATAAAAGCATCTGTTTTCAGCCCGAACCAGAAAAGGTTCCTGGCAGGAATAAGAGGTGTACTGGGATTTCTGGTGGCATTTCTGTTGCTGAACCCTCTTATAAAAACGGTTAGCTCGATGGTTCTGAAGCCTAAAGTGGTGGTGCTGGTGGATAATTCCCGGTCTATGCGCTCGGGCGGAGACCTCAGACAGCTGGGGGACGGCCTGGAAGCGCTTCAGAACGACGTCGAAAAGAAAGGTTACGAAATTGAAATCCGTAACCTCGACGATGCGCCTTTGACCGTTTTCAATCCGGAAGCCTTCTCCGCCCGCAAAACCAACCTTTCGGGCGGAATGAATGCGGTGAGAAGCAATTACGAAGGACAGAATCTCAGCGATGTTATCCTTGTTTCAGATGGCATTATGAATGAAGGCGTATCGCCTACCTTTCAGAAATATCCTTTCCGGGTACATACAGTGGGTTTCGGGGATTCAACGCTGAAGCGTGATGCCTTCATTGCCGGTGTATCGGCCAACAAGCTGGCCTACCTGGGAAATAACTTTACGGTAAGCCTGGATATCGGCTCTTACCTTCTCAGGGGGCAGACCGCCCGTGTGGAGATCCGGGATGCGGAAGGCAAGGTGCTGAATACCCGTACGGTAGGATACGGATCGGAAGAAACATTTGAGAGCGTTCGTTTTGAGCTCCCGGCGCGGACGGTGGGTAAACAACGCTTTATAGCCCGTTTACAGGTGCTTGACGGAGAGTATACACCCCGGAATAACCAGCGGGAGTTTGTGGTAGATGTGGTGAACGGGAAGGAAAAGATCCTGTTGCTGGCTTCTGCGCCGCATCCGGATGTTAAAGCACTGAAAAGCATCATTGAAAAGAACGACCTCTTTGAACTGAATATTAAAATCCTGCAGGAAAGCGACCTGGCCTCCCTGGCGAATGAAACCTTTGATGTGCTGATCCTGCACCAGTTTCCGGATGCGGCTCAGCTGCATACCCGTTTCCTCGGTGGCCTGCTGGCCCGGCAGAAGCCCGTCTTTTTTATATTGGGAGGGAAGTCCGATCTTTCGTATTTTAACGGTATGCAGAATATTGTGGGGATCAGCAGCCAGGCCGGCAGGACCGATAAGGTCACCACCCGGGTGAACCCCTCCTTCAGCCTGTTCAACATCGGGCAGAGCCAGGCCTCCCTGCTGGCCGATCTTCCGCCGCTGAGCGTGCCTTTCGGGAACTACACCCTTCAGACAGGTACAGACGTCATTCTGGGGCAGTATGTCTCGGGGATCAACACTTCACGGCCGCTGCTGGCCGTTAACCTGACCGGGACCCGGAAAATGGCCGCTTTCCTGGGTGACGGCCTGTGGCAGTGGCGCCTGGAAGAGTTTGCGGTGACCGGAAATCATGAAAATCTCGATGATATCATCCTGAAAACCCTTCAATTGATCTCCGTGCGGGAAGAAAAAGGCAAGCTGAGGGTTTACCCGGTGTCAGACGTTTTCGAAGTAGATCAGCGGGTGAGTTTTGTGGCAGAGGTTTATAATGAAATATTTGAGAGAATTTTTGACCAGAATATTCGTTTAAAGGTTAAGCCTCAGGGAGGTAGGGAGAAAGTATATGATTTTACCATCAGCGAGGGTACCTCCCGGTTTGAGCTGTCCACCCTGCCCCCCGGTGTATACAGCTATGAGGCCAGTGCCCGTGTGCTGGGCAGGGAGGAGGTCTCCAACGGCCAGTTTGTGGTGTCAGATACGGATCTGGAAACACAGAATACTACGGCAGACTTCAGCCTTCTCCGTACGCTGGCCCGGGAAAACCAGGGAGATTTTGTCCCGGCCGCTCATATTTTCGAGCTGCGGAACAGTCTCGAAGAAAAAGGACTGATTAACCGGGTAGTGGCGCAGGAAGACCTGAAGGATCTCATTAATCTACGTTGGATTCTGGCTGCTATTCTGGCCCTGGCCACGGCAGAATGGGTATTGAGAAAGTATTTCGGAAGTTATTAAGACAGATGTTTGTATAGATATCTAAATTCGCTTAAACGCTAAAAAATAATTTTATTACGAAAAAAAATACCTCATTTCTTAATTTTTTTGCATAAGTGAAAAAGCTGCTCTTACTGGTACTGGTGTCCCTGTCTGCAACCGGGCAGAATGCCGAGATTTTAAAGAAAATTCAGACAGCTATGATATTTGAAAAGAAGCCTTCCATCATCAGCATACCGGTAGATATATCGTTAGAGGATCTGCAGAACCAGATCAACAGGGGGCTGCCCGACCTGATCTATGAGGATAACAGCTTTGCTGACAATAATTACGATGGACTGAAGATAAAGGTGTGGCGCAAGGGCAATCTCATTTTTACAGAGAATAAAGACGGAGCACTGACTTACGAGGTGCCTCTTAAGGTATGGGCGCAAAAGGAAATTACCGTACTGGGGATTTCGCAGGCGCCCAGCACCGACTTCGAGATCAGGATCAAATTTGCTTCTCGGTTCGGGGTGAATGAAGATTACCAGATTGAAACACTGACCAAAGGTCTGGGTTATACCTGGATCACCAAACCGGTGATCAAATCCAGCCTGGTGGATGTGCCCATCGGGCCTATCATCGGGAGGGTAATTACTTCGAATATGCCCATGTTTGCCGGGCAGATCGATAATACCATCCGGGAGAATTACTCGCTCAAACCTTATATTATTGAGGCCTGGAACCTGGCCAAGCGGCCTGTGCAGGTATCAGAAGAATACAATACCTGGATCAAGGCCGATCCCGTGGAAGTATACTTTACCCCTTTGCAATCAGTAGGTGCGAGCCTGAAATCTACGCTGGGGATCAAAATTTTTATAGAGACATTTGTAGGTACGCCGCTTTATACGCCTTCCATGGTGGCAGATGTACCCAGGCTGAAAACGGTGGCTCATATCCCGGAAGAGTTCGATGTACAGCTGCTGAATGTAATTTCATATGAAGAGGCCAACACCATCAGCAAAAGAATGTTTATCGGTGAGGTCTTCGAATTCAGTAACGGCAAATATAAGGTGGAGGTGACCGGCCTGGAGGTGGGGCATGAGAAAGAGTATATCACATTTAATGTCGAGACCACGGGCAGCTTCAAAGGGGTGATCCGGATACAGGGTATTCCGGTGTATGCCCCGGAGCGGAAAATGGTTGTTCTGAAAAATGTGCATCTGGATGTAAAGACCAGGAACCTGCTGCACCGTGCGGCCGCCTGGCTGCTGGAGGGTACACTGGAAAAACGGATCGCGCAGGAATTCGGGCTTCCTTTGAACGACATTATTGAGTATTCCCGCAAAAGTGTGCATGAAACCATTAATTCAGAGTTTTCGAAAGGTATCCGCATGAAAGGGCAGATCCTGTCGGTAGATCCTGACCAGGTCATTGTGACCGATGAGGCTATCCTGGCAGTGGTGAATTCGCGGGCGAAGGTTCAACTGATCGTAAAGGGAATGTGAAGATGTTCGAAAAAACTGTTGCTATGGGAAACATTTGAGTATCTTCTGTGTATTTTTGCAGTAGAAACAGGTCGATCTGTCGCTCCGGCACTGCCGGGGAGGAAAGTCCGAACAGCACAGAGCATCATGCTACCTAACGGGTAGGGGAGATTTAATCTCTACAGCCAGTGCCACAGAAAATTACCGCCCGGAGGCTTGTCTGAAGGGTAAGGGTGAAAAGGAGGTGTAAGAGACCCCCACGTATATTGTGAAATATGCGGTTCAGGTAAACCTCATGAGCTGAAAGACCAAATATACCGGCGCCAAAGAGCGGCTCGTTCCGGCCGGAGGGTAGGTTGATGGAGGAAGCGGGTGACTGCTTTCCCAGATAAATGACAGAATAAAACAGAATTCGGCTTACGGACTTGTTTTAATTTATTAAAAAGGCTGCCTTTGCGGGCAGCCTTTTTATTATACCTTTTTCTTGTGAGGGATGAGAAGCTTTTCCCCGCGCTGGGCATGGTTCTTTTTCTTGCCGTTGGCCGCCATCAAAGCTTCCACGCTTATCCCGTATTTGTTGGCCACCACCCGAAGGATATCGCCGGGGCCTACGGTATGTACGGCCTGAACCGGAACCTGGATTTTGGTAATCCCCACCTTTATCCCATCCGGCCTGATATCAGGATTGAGCGCCTTCAGGTGATCACTGCTGGTATTGAATTTATTGGCAATGCCGAAGAAGGTTTCGCCGTCTTTCACCACATGAACGGCCGTCTCTCCCTTGTAAGTAGACTTCGGAGCAGTTTCTGCCGGTTTTTCGGCGACAACCGGCGCAGGGGCCGGCTCTGTTTTTACTTCCTCCACAATCTCTTCCCGTTCTTCTGCAATAGGAGTAGAGGTTTCCACCACGTCGGAGTCAGTGCTGTCTGCCCTTTCCACACTTTTCATGTCGGTGATGTTACTGGCATCGTCTGACATAAGATTCCAGCCGGCATAGAGCAGCAATACCACTATTCCAAAAAGGATGGCCAGTACAATGACCGGTGTATTGTTACCTGCGGTTCTGGGTTTACGGTTTCGCTCCTCGTTTCTCTCTTCAAATTCCATTATTGAAAGCTGTTTTTAAGTTCTATGTTCATCCGGGCCACTTTTTCTTTCAGTTCCTCTTTATACTCCATGAGCTTTAAAGCCATAGGGGGTGAAGAGGTGGCCAGGATCTGTACGGCCAGCAGGCCGGCATTTTGTGCGGCATTGAGGGCTACGGTGGCCACGGGTACTCCTGAAGGCATCTGCAGGATGGATAAAACCGAATCCCAGCCATCAATAGAGTTGCCTGATTTTACCGGAACACCGATTACCGGCAGAATGGTGCAGGAAGCCACCATACCCGGCAGGTGAGCGGCCCCGCCGGCTCCTGCTATGATCACTTTCAGTCCCCTTTCAGCTGCTGAAGAGGCGTATTCCACCATTTTCTGCGGTGTACGATGGGCCGAAACGATCTCAATTTCATAAGGAATATCAAATTTTTCCAGTATATCTGCGGCACCCTGCATGATCTTCAGGTCCGAAATACTTCCCATTATGATCCCCGTCATTGCTTTTTTGATATTACTTTGAGATTATTCTGTACAAAATTCACCTTTTCTTTTAAGTTTTCAAAATCTGGGGCCAAAATACTCACATGACCCATTTTCCGGAAAGGCTTGGTTTGCTTTTTCCCATAAAAGAAAGGAAAGGCGTCTTTCAGCGCTAGGATTTGGTCGAGTCCCTGTACTTCCGCTTCACCGGTATGGCCTTCTTCTCCGAGGATATTCACCATGGCGGCCAGTGAAAAGGGGGTGGTATCTCCGAGAGGCAGGTTCAGGATAGCCCGCCAGTGCTGGTCGAACTGGGAAACGGCGTTGGCTTTCTGGGTATGGTGACCGCTGTTATGCGGTCTGGGGGCCACTTCGTTAACCAGGAGCTGTCCGTCGCGGGTCAGGAACATCTCTACGGCCAGCAGGCCGGTTATTCCGAAGGCCTCAGCAGTTTTCCGGGCTGTGTTTTCCGCCTCTTCACTGACTTCAGGAAGGATATGTGCAGGAGAAAATTGGTACTCCACCAGGTTGGCTACCGGGTGAAAAACCATTTCCACCGGGGGAAAGCACCGGGTTTCCCCGTGGCTGTTCCGGGCTACAATGACGGCCAGTTCTTTTTCAAAATCCACAAATTTTTCCAGGATACCATCCGCATCAAAGGCTTTCCCGAGGTCGGCAGACGTTTTAAGCAGCTGTACACCCTTGCCGTCATACCCGCCTACCGACAGCTTATTGACGGCCGGCAGAAAACCGGCGTTACGAATGACCTCTTCACGGTTCCTGACATGAATAAAGGGGGAAGCAGGGATGCCGTGTTCCGCAAAAAACTGTTTCTGGGTACTTTTGTTTTTGATGGTTTCAATGACGCCCGGCTGAGGGAAAACCGATTTTCCTTCTTTTTCCAGTTGCTTCAGGGCATCAATATTGACATTCTCAATCTCGATGGTGATTACATCCAGGTCTTTTCCGAAAGCGTACACCGTGTCGTAATCAGTGATGGAACCGCATACAAAACGGGTGGCGAGGGCAGAGCAGGAACATTCCGGATCAGGGTCTAAAACAGCAATATGGAGGTCGAGATCAAGGGCGGTCTGAATCAGCATTTTTCCCAGCTGTCCGCCACCCAATATACCTATCTTTAAGCTTTGAATCATGAATAATGTAGTATCTTGCAAAATAACAGGAAAACAGGCAAAAAACCTTGACGGATGTTTATAAATTAGTATTCACAATGCATAAAACTCACTACTCACCACTGATTTATACATATGAATAGTTTCCTTGGCCGTGCAGCGGCTCATATTTTTGAAAAGCACGAACTCAGCAGACTCCAGGAGCTGAAAATCATACTGCCCAGCCGGCGGGCAGCCCTCTATTTCCGGAATGAGCTGGCGGGGCTGTCTTCTATTCCCTTTTTCTCCCCGGAGATCAGCTCGGTAGATGATTTCATACAGGGTTTGTCAGGCCTGGAGCGGATGGATCCTGTTGATCTGTATTTTGAGAGCTATGAGCTGTGGAAAGTGCTCGACCCCACTCAGTCTTTTGAGAAGTTCCTGACGTGGGCTCCCACGCTGGTCCGCGATTTTGATCTGATCGATTCCGCCCTTCTGGCTGACCCGCATGAGCTTTTCCGGTATATGAGTGAAGCAGAGGCGCTGAAGCGCTGGGACCTGGAAGAGCACGAATTTTCAGCGGCCTCATCCGGGTACTTTACTTTCTTTGATAAAATGGCAGCCGTTTACGGGCGTTTGAATCAGCTCTTACCGGAGAGAGGGTTAAGCTATACGGGCCTGGCCTACCGGAAAGCCACAGAGAACATCCCGGACAGCGGATTCTATTATTTTATAGGTTTAAACGCCCTCAGCAGGGCGGAAGAAAAGATTATTACTACCCTGGTTAAAGCAAAACGGGCGGAATGTATCTGGGATTCGGATGATTTTTATATGAATTCCCAGGATAAGGCCGGGAAGAAGCTGCGCACCTACAAAAGATCGGGGCAATACGGGCGGGCATGGAACTTCCAGGGCGACCTCCTGCAGAAATCGGGCCGGGAAGTGCATGTTTATTCACTTGCATCCAAAACCCTGCAGGCCAAGCTGGCGGCTGACCTGGCCGCGCGGTCAGCCGCCCAAAGCCATGCATTGGTGGTACTGGATGAGAATGATTTTCCGGCCCTCTTCATCCAGTTGCCCACGCTTGAATTTAAGGTAAACATATCAGGAGGAGCCGCTTTAAAAGGATCTATGCTGATGCCGGCACTGGAAATCCTGCAGCGTTTCATGGATACGGAGGGGGAGAGCCTGCGTACCGGCCTTGTGCGGGCCCTGATGGGAAATGGCCTTCTGAAAAGTGTATTGACCCATCAGGCCGGTGAGCGGCAGGTTACGCAATGGGAAAAGCAGCTGGCCCGCAGCACACACCTCTATGTGAAGCGTAAAGACCTGCAGCTGCGGGGCAGTGATCTGTTTGCGGCGGTAGTGGCCATCCGTGACCCGCTTTCGTTTCTGAACGGAACAGAGAAGTTTCTGGCAGCCCTGGCCGTGGCTGAATCAGAAGAGTCGCCGTTTGCAACCGTTCTTCTTCAAAAGCTGGAAGTGCTGAAGCCGCGCGTATCTGACGGACTGACCACGGCCTCTTTCCGGATATTATTCCATGAACTGATCAAAAACCTGAGCCTGCCGTTTGAAAAACAGCCTGATGCCCGGCTGCAGGTTATGAGTATGCTGGAAACCCGATGCCTTGATTTTGAGGAAGTTACCTTTGTGTCCTTTACGGAGGGAAATCTTCCCTCAAGTAAAAAGAATAATTCATTTATCCCGTTTGATGCGCTGACCTATTTCGACCTGCCGTCTTATTCTGACCAGGATGCCATTATGGCGTATCACTTTTTCCGCCTTCTGCAGCGGGCCCGTAAGGTAAATATTCTTTATCCTGTAGATACCGGTACAGGTGTAGGGCGCAGGGAACGCAGCCGTTTCCTGTACCAGCTGGAAGAAGAGCTGGGGCCAATTAATGATAAAATGAGATTTTTTTATCCCGAAGTTACTGTTTTCAAAGAGAGTAATTCCCCGTCTTCGAATCTCGCAGTTCGCAAGACTCCTGAAATTCTGCAGAAAGTCAGGTATTTCCTGGAAAGCAAAGGTTTAAGCGCCACTTCCCTGAATGAATATTTTACCGGTGAAATGGGCTTTTACTGGCGGTATATTGAGAAAATTAAAGCCAGAGAGAACGATGATACTGCTATAGGGTACAATATATTCGGTTCTATAGTTCATTATGTATTGGAAAAAACCGACGAGCCTTATGTAGGTGCATTGATTACCAGGGAGATACTCCAGAGTCAGAAACGATATGCCCTGGCTGAATTTGACACTTTACTGAAGCATAACCAGCCTGATTTTGACTTCGAATACGGGCTGAATGCGGTTCTTAAAACCCTGGCGCGGGAACTGGTAGGAAAATACTTTGACAAGCGGCTGCGTGAGTTTACAGAGCCGTTTTATATCGAAGGACTGGAAAGAAAGTTTCAAACGGTAGTGGAAGTGGGCAGCATAAGGGTGAAGCTGGAAGGAACTGTGGATAAGATCGAACGCCACGGCGACCGGCTGGTAGTGATTGACTATAAAACGGGAGATGTGGATCCGCTCAGGATCAGGTACCCGTCGGGTAAAGCAGACCTTTCGCTTGATGAATATCTTACCCTGCCTGACAGGGACAAGTTCCGCCAATTGCTGCTGTATAAATTCCTTATTAGTGAAATATATGGTAAAAATGCGAAGTATGAAATTAAATTCTACTCTTTTAGAAAGTTAGATAGTAATTTAATTTTAGAAGTAGAGAACCATACAAACGATGAGGTGCTGGAGGCGGTGCGGCGGCTGGTGGTGACGGTGGTAACAGACCTGCTGAATGCAGAAAAACCGTTCGCTCCTGACCCGGATAAGAAAGTCCCGGCCTATTCTGATTTCGCCGGCTTGCTGGAAGTATAGGCGGGAAGTACCGACTGGAAAGAATGGACGATTTATGATTTACGGTTGACGAAACCAAACGGGTTTAGCGAAGTTTCTGAAGATCAGCACTTTTTGAAAAAGCTGTCTGAAATAAATAAAAAAAGCGGGTTTGCCTCTTGTTATGAAAGAAAAAAAGCCTATCTTTGCATCCGATTTAACGGAAACGTTAATCAAAGAGAGATGGCAGAGTGGTCGAATGCGGCGGTCTTGAAAACCGTTGACTGTAACAGGTCCGGGGGTTCGAATCCCTCTCTCTCTGCAGAAAGAGCCTTCATTGCGAAGGCTCTTTTTTTATGGGTTTTCGCCGGGGACCTGAAGCTTGGGTCAGGTATAAAACGGGACCAGGCGCAAAGCTTTTGTAGAGGATTGCCACCGCTTTCGGCGTCATCACAAAGGTTTTATTTTCCACCCGCCGGCTCTTGCCTGTATGTCCCACATAGTACGGTAAATGCCGTGCTGTGCCAGCAGCTGATCGTGCGAGCCGGACTCGGCTATCCGGCCGTTCTGCAGTACCAGTATCCGGTCGGCATTTCGGATGGTGGCCAGCTTGTGGGCGATCACCACCACGGTTTTCGACCTCACCAGCTCCCGGATGGCTTTTTGAATATGCAATTCATTTTCAGGGTCAAGACTGGCGGTGGCTTCGTCGAGGAGCACAATGGGGGCGTCTTTCAGCAGGGCCCGTGCAATGCTGATGCGCTGTTTCTGCCCGCCGGAAAGCCTGCTGCCGCCTTCCCCCACGCGGGTATCCATTCCTTCCGGAAAATCAAGGATAAATTCGAGGCACTGCGACTGCGCCGCGGCCTGCTCTATCTCAGCATCGGTGGCTTCGGGCTTACCTATCCGGATGTTATTCCGGATGGTATCGTCAAAGAGGTATACCTCCTGGAATACCTCGCTGATGAGGCGGTAGAATTTGTCCTGGTTAGTATTCCGGATATCCACTCCGCCGATCCGGATGCTGCCCTCACTGACGTCCCAGAAGCGGGCGATCAGCGAGGCGATGGTGGTTTTTCCGGAACCGGAGTGGCCCACCAGGGCCAGCATGGATCTTTCGGGAACGGTTAAATCAAGGTTTTGTACCGTCATCTTATCCTGATAACCGAAGCTCACATTCTCAAAACGGATATCGTACCGGGTGGGCAGCTCATCTTTTTCGGTTTCCATGGTGGGGGTTTCCATCACCTCAGTGATGCGGTTCAGGCTTTCATTCATGTAGCGCAGCACCAGGTAATCCACCATTACGATCTTTAAAGGGGTATACAGGTTATACCCCATGATCAGGAAGGTGATCAGCACGGGAACAGTGAGCGAGCCGCCGGAAAGGTAATACAAGCCCAGCGCTACCATGGCCAGGAAGCCGATCTCAAAGACGATGCCGGCGGTGACGATAAACGGCCCGGGAACGGCCTCCAGGCGAATGCTCTTCTGCCGAAGATCTTCGAAAGAATTTTCCAGCGCTTTATGCCTTTCGCCGGTAAGGCCGTACGATTTCAGGTGACGTATACCCTGCACGTATTCCAGGAACTTTGCGCCCACGGTATTCCGTGCGGCGATCTGCTTTTTAGCCAGCTTCCTGACGAACGTATTGGCTATCCACAAGAAAGGATAAATGAGCGGGAGGGCCGCCAGCAGGCACAGGGCCAGGCGCCAGTCATAGCTCAGCAGGAATACCGACAGCACCACCGTGCCGAAAGCGGCCGAGGCGAGGTTTCCCACGCTGTGGCCGAAGATCCCTTCAAAATTGGCCACGTCCTGCAGGATCACGGAGGCGATCTCACCGGGATC
>JBEBRR010000055.1:0-25412 GCA_040394735.1 Leadbetterella byssophila | reverse complement strand
TTGGCATTTTACAAAACAGATTAAGTATTAAAAAGTAAATTGGGGTGCAAAGTTAGATATTTTTGTTTTAATTACAAACTTTAAACGCAGTATGATTGTCTTTAGTCCACCTCATGCTGACCTGAGAAAGGTCTCTTACATATATCGACATTAAATCATCGTTCAGACTTGTAGATAAATCATACAGCTGTGGCTGATCACAAAGTTTAAGTTCCTTCAGGCGCGTTTTATTTACAGCCAGGAGTTTCAAATCATTGCAACCCGATAAATCTAAACCCTCCAAAGAATTGTTAATTATCCACAAGGAAGTTAATTTGTTGTTTTTCAACAGGTTAATTTCACTCATTTTATTTCTTTGTAATGACAACTTCGTTAAAGCCGGCAATCGGGAACCATCAAATGTATTGAGCTCTACCCCCACAAGAGCGAGCTCTTCAAGATTTTCGAACCTGAAAAAATCAATACCATTCATATTTTCAGAAGATAGAACCAGTGATCTTAATTCATGATTTACGGAAGGAAGAGTAAGACTGGTCAATTCTTTGCTATCAACAGAAATATTTCTGAGTTTAGGGTTATTCAAAAGATTCAGACTTTCTAACGGATTATAGGCTACGCCCAGTTCAAGAAGACCGGCATTCTTAGACAAATCCAGCATTCTCACATTACCATAGGAGAGCTGAAAATTCTCCAGCTTTAAATTATTACTTACGTCTAAAAACTCAAGGTTTTTATTGTCCCACAGATGGATTTGCTTCAGATAAACCAGATTCTTAATATTCACCTGTTTTATCAGGCTGCGGTTTATACTTATCTGTTCGAGATCATTCGCATCGGAAAAATCCAAATTTTCCAGTTTTTCACAAAGAAAAATGGTAAGCTCCCTTAACCTCCTGAGGCCGGTCAGCTTAACCTCCCTAATAGCTAACCTGCTTAATACAAGCAAGTGAAGATTTCTGAAATTTTGAAGTCCTTCAAGGTCGGTTATTAAATAACCGCTCAAGTCCATTTCTTTTACATTTAAGACTCTGGAAAACAGCACCTTGCCATCAATGGCATTATCTATACCGTGATCTACCAGATATTGTTCAAATAGTTTATCAGGAATTAAAACAGTATAGTTTTCCGGAACTTTCACCTTAAAGGTTCGCTCCGTCTTCCCCCCTCTGCCGTCACTTGCTATTATCGTACCCTCTTCATAAGGCAGATTTTTAAGCGTAAAGGTGGTTTTGGCAATGTCTCTGACCAATGTATCACCATATACTACCGTATAGGTCACCGGATTGCCGTTTGAACTTTTGGCCTCAGTCCAGGTAAGCACATATTCTGAATTCTGGACATCCGCCGTGGAGGTTATCTCAAAAGTCAGTGGCGGGGTATCCGGCTTTTTGGGTTCTTCCTGCTGACAGGAAAACAGAGAAAGTAACAGAAACAGCCCTAGGCAATAATTCTTCAATGTCATATATGGAAATAACAATTTCACAAAGCTAAGGCCAATATGCCATCTTTAAAAAGATCCGGGTAGAATTCCAATTGGATTCCCTTGCCATTTAAGACATAAATTACCATTACCCGATTATTTTACCTTTAACTCAAGTACCGTAAATTCTCCGGCCACTGTTTTTCCTATTTTTGCAGGGAATACATTTGCAAAACGATGAAAGCTATCTTATTGGCCATTTTCCTCATTCTTTCAGGGTTTCTCGCTCCGGCCTCTGCCCAGTTCCGAAAAAGTATTGGAATTCACTATTCCTTTCCTGCCGGCAGTACCCTGTTTACTTTGCTGAAAGTAGAGGGCGGCGGCAGCTATGAGGGCAGGTCCATGCACAATTTCGGAGTCAGCTATATCCACGGGCTAACCAGGATACTGAGCCTGGAAACAGGTCTTGAATATTCAGCGCACCAGGTTTTGCTTTATCCCGCATTTACAGGGGATAACAGAATTCAGCCCGCAGAAAAAAGAGTAAAGATACTCACTGCGCCTGTTATGGCGCAGATTACCCTGGGAAATTACATCTACCTGAATGGAGGCCCTTTGCTTGACCTGGACATCTCAAGGCCCCGCCAAACCTCTAATCAGACCGGGATAGGGATCGCTTTAGGGACTGGTGGCCGCTATATCTTTAAGTCCGGGCTTTTCATCTTTGCCAATCCTAGTGTCCGCGTCCATGGAATCATTCCTTTCTCTCCGGGTAGTATCAATTACCATGTGGCGGAAGGCGGAATCAGGTTAGGCATGGCTTATACCTTTGTTCCTTAGAAAATTAATGTTGATCCCTTTTCCGCTGACGGTAAATAAAGGCTGATACACCCTTCCATTTTCACTGATAGTACTTTCCTCCCTGTAAAAAAACATGTAACTTTGTTCATTCAGAATCTGTCAGAATTACATGAAATTTTCCCACCTCCATAATCATACCCAATACTCCCTGCTTGACGGAGCCTCAGGCATCAAAAAACTTTTCGCCAAAGCCCAGAAAGATGAAATGCCGGCCGTGGCCATTACAGACCACGGCAATATGTTCGGTGTTTTTGACTTTGTGGCCACCGCCGGAAAATACGGGGTAAAGCCCATTGTAGGCTGTGAATTTTATGTGGTGGAAGACCATACCCGCAAGACCTTCACCAAAGAGCAGAAAGATGTGCGGTATCACCAGCTTTTACTGGCTAAAAACCCGGAAGGCTATAAAAACCTCACCAAGCTCTGCTCTCTGGGGTATATGGAAGGACTTTACAGCAAATACCCGCGGGTGACCAAAGCGTTGATCGAAAAATATAAGGAAGGCCTGATCGCAACTACCTGCTGCATAGGGGCCATGGTACCCAAAGCGATCTTAAAACTGGGAGAAGAAGCCGCTGAAGAGGAATTCAGATGGTGGCTGGACCGTTTCGGTGAAGATTATTATGTGGAAATTCAACGGCACGATATGGCGGAGCAGATCCGGGTCAATGAGGTGCTGCTGAAGTTTGCCAAAAAATACAATGTAAAGGTGATTGCTTCCAATGACAGCCACTATGTGGATCAGTCGGACTGGGTGGCCCACGACATCCTCCTCTGTATCAACACCGGGGAAAAGCTTTCCACCCCTAGCAACAAAGAGTTCTCAGACGACAGCGAGGGCAGTTCCAAAGGCACCCGTTTTGCCTTTTATAACGACCAGTTCTATTTCAAGACTACCGCGGAAATGACGCAATTGTTCTCCGATATCCCGGCGGCCATTGACAATACGAACGAAATAGTAGGAAAAATTGAAACCCTTAACCTGAAAAAAGATATCCTGCTGCCTAACTTCCCCATTCCGGAGGAATTTAAGGTGCATGCCGATGATACCCTGAATCAATGGGAGTACCTGAGACATATTACCTTTGAAGGAGCCCGGAAACGTTACGGCTCTCTCACGGCGGAAGCGGAAGAAAGGCTCAATTTCGAGCTGCATACCATCAAGACCATGGGGTTTGCCGGATATTTTCTTATAGTGATGGACTTCATCAGGGCCGGCCGCGAACTGGGAGTGATGATCGGTCCCGGCCGCGGATCTGCCGCCGGCTCTGCCGTGGCCTACTGCATCGGCATCACCAACATTGACCCCATCAAGTACAACCTGCTGTTTGAGCGTTTCCTCAACCCCGACCGGAAGTCTATGCCCGATATTGATACGGACTTTGACGATGAAGGGCGGCAGAAGGTGATTGATTACGTGGTAGACAAATACGGGAAAAACCAGGTGGCACAGATCATTACCTATGGTACCATGGCCACCAAGTCATCCGTAAAGGATGTGGCCCGCGTGATGGATCTGCCGCTGGCAGAAGCCAACCAGATTGCCAAGCTGATCCCCGACAAGCCCGGCTACGGAATGAATTTCCAGAAGCTCATCCATGCCCCCCTTTCAGGACCGAAGTCACTGGGAGAACTGGGCCTCAACCCGGACGAAATAGAGAATGTCAAGCAGGTCAGGGATATGTACCAGGGCAAAGACCTTACTTCGAAAGTACTGAAACAGGCTGAAAAGCTGGAAGGAACGGTCAGAAATACCGGTATCCACGCCGCCGGAATCATCATTGCCCCCTATGATCTTTCAGAGATCGTACCGGTTTCCACTTCCAAAGACTCTGACCTCCTGGTGACCCAGTTCGAAGGGAAAGTAATTGAAGATGCCGGGGTAATCAAAATGGACTTCCTAGGGCTGAGGAACCTTACGATCATTAAGGAGGCCCTCCGGATGATCCGGGAAAACTACGGGGTAGATATTGATATCGACAATATTCCGCTGGATGACGAAGAGACTTACAAGCTCTTCCAGCGGGGCGAAACCAACGCCATCTTCCAGTTCGAATCTGACGGTATGAAGAAATACATGAAGGATCTTCAGCCTGACCGCTTCGGTGACCTCATTGCCATGAACGCCCTGTACAGGCCCGGCCCGATTGCCTATATTCCGAACTATGTTAACCGGAAGCACGGCCGGGAGCCTATCACCTATGACCTGCCCGAAATGGAAGAGCACCTGGCAGAAACCTACGGGATCACCGTTTACCAGGAGCAGGTGATGCTGCTTTCCCAGAAACTGGCCGACTTCACCAAAGGCGATGCCGACACCCTGCGCAAGGCTATGGGTAAAAAGCAGAAGGAAGTGCTGGACAAAATGAAGGCCAAATTTATAGAAGGGGGACTGAAAAACGGGCATCCGGAAAAGACGCTCGATAAGATCTGGACCGACTGGGAGGCTTTTGCGCAATATGCCTTCAACAAGTCTCACTCCACCTGTTACGCGTTTGTGGCATACCAGACCGCCTACCTGAAAACACATTATACGGCTGAATACATGGCCGGCGTGCTCACTTCCCAGCTGGGAAATATTGAGAAAATCACCTTCTTCATGGAAGAATGTAAGGCGCTGGGCCTCGAGGTTCTGGGGCCTGACATTAATGAATCCCAGAAACGCTTCAGTGTCAACAAGAAGCATGAGATCCGCTTCGGATTGGGCGGTATCAAAGGTACCGGCGATGCTGCCGTAGATGCCATTATCGAGGAAAGGGAGAAGAACGGGCAGTTCAAAGATATTTTCGACTTCATTACCCGCGTAAACCTTCGCACGGTCAATAAAAAAACGCTCGAATCGCTGGCGTACGCCGGTGCGTTTGACTGCTTTGAAGACATTCACCGGGCGGTGTACTTTCATGTGTCCGAAGAAGGCGGCACCTTCATTGAACGGCTGATCCGTTACGCCAACAAGGTCATGGAAGACAAAATGAGTTCCCAGAATACTCTCTTCGGCTCTTTCGGCAGTGATTCCGCCTTTAATATCCAGACACCTAAAATTGACCGGGTGGAAGAATGGGGCAATATAGAGAAGCTCCGGTATGAGAAAGAAGTGGTAGGCTTTTACATCTCTGGTCACCCGCTTGATCAGTTCGCCATGGAAATGAGTCTCTGCCGGCCTCTGGATAATAACCTCCTCGAAAAAGAGAACAAAGACAAGGAATTTACCATAGGCGGGGTGGTCACTTCGGCCAATATACGGCAGTCTAAAAACGGTAATCAGTTTGGTATTTACCGGATCGAAGACTATACCGGCTCGCTGGAAATAGCCCTTTTTGGCCGCGATTTCATCGAATACTCCCGCTACTTCATTCCCGAGGCCTTCATCTACATCAAAGGAAAGGTAATGGGCCGGTGGGGCAAGGAAGATGAGCTGGAGTTCAAGCCTCAGGCCATTGACCTGCTCAGTGAAATGAAGGAAAAGCGGCTGCGGGAAATGAAGATCAAACTGGACATCAATACCCTCGACAAGCCGCTTGTACAGGAAATCCGGAAGGTGGTATTGCAAAACCCGGGAAAATTCGGGCTGAAGATTGATGTCTACGACACGCAGAATCAGTACGATATCGCCCTGTTTTCGCGTACTGTACGCATCGAGATCACGAAAGAAATTCACAACCAGCTGTCAGGTCTGGTAGGTGCGGAAAATATTTCTTTAAATTAAACACATGCCCTCCAACAAGCTCAGGGTAACATCGGTTACCTATTCATTGCAAACTACTGTCACCCTGAGCTTGTCAAAGGGTACATGAAGTACATCTGTTAAAACCACCTTAACTACCCCAGACTATTACAAAATATCCCGTGTAAACCCATAGGTGAAGCCTTTGGGTTTCTTATGTTTCCAGCGCTTGTGTGACCAGAGCCAGTATTCAGGCGCCTGGTGAATATTTTCTTCCAGCAAACGGGCGTGCCCCGCCAGGATATCCCCTACCGGCTCCTGGTCCGGGTTTTCAGTAACCGGCTGAAAAGTAATTGCATACCGGCCTCTTCCCGTAACCCGGATATTGACAAATAATACGGGAAATTTCAGCTGGCGTGCCATTCTTTCGGTTCCCTCAAAAAAAGAGGTATCCTGGTTCAGAAATCTCACCCAGTAGGACTTTTCAGCCGGTGCCGACTGGTCATTGGCCAGGGCAAGAATATACCTGCTCTTCTCTTTCCGGATAAACTCCTGGGTTTTCTGGGTATGGAAAAGAATAGCACCGCCCCGTTCTCTCGATGCCTTGAATGCCCTGTCAAAATAAGGATTTGTAAATTTCCGGTAAGGGGTAGCCACCTGAAGATTACCCGCTTCCGGAACATATTGAACCAGCCACTCATAATTCCCCACGTGCCCTAAAGTGAGCACTACGCCGGCGTTTTCATGGTAGATCTTCTGCAGCAGGTCGAGGTTCGTAATATCGATTCTTTTGTCCAGCGCCTCATACGAAATGTCAAAGCCTTTCACCGTTTCCATAAAGAGATCAGAAAGATAGTGATAAAATCTTCTTTCAATATCCAGCCGCTCTGCCTCCGTCTTTTCGGGATACACCCGTCGCATATTTTCGCGCACCACTTTTTTCCGGTACCCCAATACCTTATATAGCATGGGATACACAAGGTAATCGGACAAGAAGTACAGAATACGGAGAGGGATAAAAGCGAATAACCGGATTAGCGGATATAAAAGGTAAAAACTGATGGCTTGCATTTTCTGGGCTTTCGGGAATAATTAAGGTTCCCGTGTTCATTTTTGAAAAATAATGTGTAAAATTGCAAAGAAATAGCGTGCAAATGAAAGTTTATGGGATTGTTTTCGTTACATTCTCATGAAAAGTTTTCCTAATAATACTATGAAACTCATCTTCAAAGCCTTGTTGCTTTCCGTTGTTATTTTCGGATGCGATTCCAATGAGCCCGGTGCCGGCAACTCTTTTCAGATCTACCTTGATTTCTGGAATACCACAGGACGTAACCCTGAGATCCGTTTCGATGAAATGAAAACCTCGAAAGAGATTAAGATTGACTTTTCACAAACTTTCGAAGGACAAACCGAAGGAAGCCAGCTGACCAAGGTGGTCATCGATAACTTCAAAATTGTAGACAATCAGAACAATAACTATAACATTGAAGCCATAAAAGCGTACGAATTCAGGAATAATAACTGGAAGGAAGACGTGGAATTTACCATGGATTTTACCCAGACCCAGGACGTGGGTGTAGTAGTGCTGGTGCTTGACCGGAGTGAGTCGCTCGGTGGCGATTTCTCCAAAATCAAGGAATACGCCATGAATTTCATCGATCAGACCTTCACTACCCACCCCGAGGTTAAAATGGGTATTGTAGATTTTTCCACGGATGTCAATACCTACCCCATTACCAATAACCGGGAAGCCCTGAAGGGTTACATTTCCAACCTGAACTCTGACCGGTTCACCGCTCTTTACCGGGCCATGGACGAGGGCGTGGAGATGTTGTTACGCTATCCTGCCCAATCCCGTATCCTGGTGACCTTCACCGACGGAACGGATAACATGTCGGATCAGAATTACTATAACATGGATAACATTCTGAATAAGATCAAGAACGACAAAAACACCAACAAAATAAGAGGCTTCTTTATCGGACTGGAAGGAAAAGGCGGACTGGACACCAGCATTCCTCCCAAACTGATAAGCAATGGCTGGATTGTCAGCATCCCCAGCAGCGCCGCACAGGTAAAAGAAGTATTTGAAAAATTCGGTAAACTGATTTCCAACGTTTACCACCTGACCTATATCCGTAACCAGCAGGTGATTCCGCGTACGGCTCCCGTAAAATTACGCTTTGATATCCGGACCGTTCGCTGAGACAAATCAGTCACAGGTCATCTGGTCAAGTTCACGGTTATATTCTGCCCTTTCCTGCGCAGACAGCAGTGTGCACTTGTTCACAACATCACTTAAAACACTCTTTACGGCCAGGCAGTTGGCAGCCGTAGGTGAGGCAGCGTAGGCATTGATGGTGGTCTGGTACCGGGCAACAGATTCATTGCAGCTTGCTGCGGCAGGGTCAACGCCTTTTTTTCCACAAGAAAGGCATACGGTACAAAGCAATAAGAATGACAATGTTTTCATTATAGTAGTTTTTAATTTGAAAAAAAATTTAACAGGCAAAGCCGTGTGGGTGCGGGTTAAATTAATGTTTTCATGGCTATAAAATTCATTGCAAGTTACTGCAAGCCGGGTTAAATCACTACAGGGTTTTTACCCATTTTTGGGAGGGTGTTTTCACCCTATTTTATCCTGAAAAGCACTGCGGTGCGATTATACGGCATTAATAAGCACTATTTCAGACTCAGATTTGTTATATAGCTATAAAACACAAGATTAAATGAACACTATCGGAATTAAAGACAACACCAAAGTCACCAAATTTCTGACTGTACTACTTGCGGACGAATTCGTCCTTTATATGAAAACCAGGAATGCACACTGGAACGTGGAAGGCCCTGATTTCCATACCATGCACACCTATTTTGAGCAGCAATATAACGAACTGGCGGTTATTGTGGACGAGGTGGCAGAAAGGCTGCGTAAGCTCGACCATTATGCCGCAGCTTCACTGACCGAATATCTGAAGCTTACCCATTTGTCAGAAAAACCCCTGGAGAAAAATGACAGCATGAGTTTTATCAAAGCACTCCTGAGCGATTATGAATCCATCATTATCTTTATCCGGGAACAGCTGAAAGCACTTGAGAACCAACTGGATACCGGCACCGAAGATTTCATCACCGGTCTGCTGGAACAGCATGAAAAAACCGCCTGGATGCTGCGCGCGCATCTGAAGTAAATTGCTGATGCTTAATTGTTAATGGTAAATTGTTAATGCTTAATGTTTCAACTACGGTCTCATTCTTAGATCATTAAGCATTAACAATTTACCATTAAGCATTAGTTACTCTTTCCTGCGTATCACGCTCCGGCTCATTCGCCCGGGCCGCTTCAACGTCTCTACCGGTATAGACAGCAGGTCGCGGATCACCACGGAGGCGGCCACTCCGCCAAATGCGGCGGGAAGATAAGAGATGGTACCGTAGGCCGACTGCTTGAAATTGGAACCATCGGTCATGATGAGCGAATCCTTGTCCATTTCCTCCGTAGAAAATACGGCCCTTACTCCCTTGGTAACACCCAATCTCTTCACCCGCTTCCGGATGTAAAACGCCAGCTTACAGGTATAAGTCTCGTAAAGATCGGCTACCCGGATTTTCGTGGGATCGGTCTTCCCTCCGGCGCCCATGGAACTTACCACCGCCTTCCCTGATTTAAAAGCTTCTTCAATCAGGGTAAGCTTGGGAGTAATGCTGTCAATGCAGTCCATAACATAATCATAGGGATTCAGCATCAGCTCCCTGCAGCGCTCCGGACTCAGGAACTCATTGATAACATGAAGCCTGAGGCCGGGGTTAATGCTGAGCAGCCGCTCCTTCATCCATTCTGCTTTGGAAACGCCGTGTGTGGTAAACAAGGCCGGTAGCTGGCGGTTACGATTGGAGGGATCTACCACGTCGCCATCCACAATGGTCATCTCACCTATCCCTGAACGGCAAATAAATTCGGCGGCGAAAGATCCCACACCGCCCAGGCCCACCACCAGTACGTGTGACCGCTGTAACTTTTCAATGCCTTCCCGGCCCACCAGTAATTCCGAACGTGAAAGCCACGATAAATCGCTCATAAATGTAGTTTAAAATGGTCGCAGATACACGAATATAAATGGTGCATCTGTGGTAAAAATTCACTTGATATTTAACTTAATTTCCGTATAATTCTGACTTATCAGCTGTTTTAATTCATCCAGTGAAACGCCTCTGACAGCTGCTGCTTTTTCATAAACGGTCCGTATGCTCATTTCAGAACAATCATCCGTTTCCAGGAACAGGCGTCCGGCAACTGTACCCCGTAAAGCCTGTTGCACATAGGGTTTATCCAGGACGGCCTTCCCGAAAGAAAGATAAAAACCATTGGAAACCAGCTCCGCGGCCAGCGCAGGCTTCCGGGCAAAGCCATGAATAATCAGGGGCACGCCCGGATTCAGCGATTTCTTTACCGCCATCAGTTCCTGATAAGCCCGTACACAGTGGATCACCACCGGCTTGTTGACCGTTTCTGCTATCCGGATCTGTCGTATTAAAACTTCCTGCTGTATGCACAGATCCGGTCCCCTGAGCTTGTCGAGCCCCGCCTCACCGATACATTTAACCACAGGCAGTGCCACCGCTTCTTCCAGGAAGGCCAGCATTTCATTCAATGGTGTATCCATAATATACCAGGGATGAATACCCACTGACACCGCCTCATAGCTTTTCCACTGCTTATCATGCATGGTCTCCTCACTCAAAATAACATTATAAATATTTTGAACACCGGTTTCTTTTGCAATCTGATGGGTATGAAAATCGAGGAACATTTTCTAAATTTTGGCAAAATTATAAAAAATGATCCTTACCTGTAAATTCTTTGATGAACTCACTGTGAGAGAACTTTATGAACTGATGGCGCTCCGGTCGGAAGTTTTTGTGGTAGAGCAGAACTGCGTCTACCAGGACCCGGATCATAAAGACCGGCGGGCGTGGCATTGCCAGGGGATATATGAAGGCGAACTGGCCGCTTATACCCGCATATTTGACCTCGGCCAGTCGTTTGAAGGGTTTCTGTCCATAGGGCGTGTACTGGTTTCTCCCCGCTTCCGCAAGCACGGCTTCGGGAAAGAGATCATGGAATACTCCATTCAGGAATGTCACCGCCGGTTCGGAAAGCATGCCATTAAAATCGGCGCACAGTCATACCTCGAAAGATTTTACCGGGAGCTGGGCTTCCGGACCGACGGGCCGGAATACCTTGAAGACGGTATTCCGCACAAGATCATGGTTCTGCCCTGAAATGGGGCACTTACCGCGATGCTCCTGAAAATTCGAATCATGACACTTCCCCGAAATAAGCGTTCAAAGCCCGCTCTTCGGCTTCCCGCATGGCTTGTGCCTCTTCCGTTTTTTTATCCTTGTAACCCGCCAGGTGCAACACACCGTGCGCCATAACCCGGATCAGCTCCCGCTCAAAAGAGGTTTTAAATTTCAAGGCATTTTCTCTCACCCTGTCCACGCTGATAAAGATATCCCCTTCTATCCGTTCTTCGCTTTCCGAATTGTCAAATGTAATGATATCGGTATAGGTCTGGTGATTCAGATATTCAATATTGATCTTCAGGAGCTCTTCATCGCTCACAAAAATATAGTTCAGCTCTCCCGGTTTAAAGCCGTGTTCCCGGATAATGCCTTTAAGAAGCTCTTTCTTCCTGTTTCTTTCAGTCAGCCGGAAACCGCTCACCTCTATATTAAAACTGATCATAGTGCCTGATAAAAACCTTTACTGCGTCTTTCTGCCTTTTCCGGCATGTTAATTCTGCCGCTTAGTTTCAGAATCTGATTAAAATATTTTCAAAATTATACATATTTTTGCCACGGGCAAGCCCTTTTGTGTAAAATGAAAATCCGATTAGCGCATGAAAATAGCTGCAATAGATATCGGCTCCAACGCCGCCAGGATGCAGATTTCCTCCGTTTTAAACGATGACGGGAAAGCTGTCTTTAAAAAAGTGGAATATGTACGGTTCGCCCTCCGGCTGGGGCACGATGTGTTCCGCGACGGTAAGATCGGCTATGACAGTGAGGCCAAATTAAAAAAACTGCTTACGGTTTACCGGCTGCTGATGGAGCTGCACGAAGTAGATGCTTACCTGATCTGCGCCACTTCGGCCCTGCGTGAAGCTGAAAATGGCCTCAATATCTGCGAAAGGGTAAAGCTGGAGCTGGGGATGACCATCAACCTCATCTCCGGTGAAAAAGAAGCCGAAATGATCAATAATGTCATTGTCCATGAGCTGGACCATGACAAAACCTACCTGCACATTGATGTAGGCGGCGGCAGTACGGAGCTGAATATTTATAACGGCAAAATAAAAGAAACCTCCCAGTCGTTTAAAATCGGCTCGGTACGGCTCATGGAAGGCAAGGTTAACCGTGATGTGTGGAAAAAGATGCAACGGTGGATCATGGACAACATACCACCTCAAAAAGAGATAACCTCTATAGGCACCGGAGGAAACATCAGCAAGATCTTTGAATACGTACCCAAAGACGAAAACGGCCTGGGTACCATTGAAGATATCGAAAAAGCGGTGGAATATTTTAACCAGTATACCGTGGAAGAACGGATCAACAAGTTGAAAATGAATCCCGACCGTGCTGACGTGGTTACTTTTGCTTCCGATATTTACCTGTCAGCCATGCGCTGGGCCAAATCGAGGCACATGGCCGTTCCTGACCTGGGGCTGAAAGACGGCATCATGCTCGAAGTGTATCAAAATTTACTGAATGAATGAGTAAAACCCTCTTGATCGGGCTACTGATCAGCTCCCGCCTGGTGATGGCGCAGGATTTCTTCCGTCTTACCGGGAAAATAAGCAATCCCCAACAAGACTACCTGACATTCACCTATTATTCTGACTGGATCTCCGAACCCAGGGAATACACCCTGAAGATGAACCATGACAGCGTTTACCTGGTGGAATTCCCCCTCCGCAGCATCGCCTATTGTGATATTTCTTTTGGAGAGCATGGCTTACACCTCCTGAAAATAGAGCCGGGAGACCAGATTCATCTTACCTTCGATAACAGCGACTTTAATCATACCCTCCGGGTGGAGGGACCGGGTTCGCCCAAATGGGCCTATCAGCTCATGTTGCGTCAGAAATATGAGGTGGATCACGATTACGAAATTGAATTAAGTAATCTCAAAGCCTTTTCCCGTTCTTCCTTCTTCCAGAAAACCCAAAGCCTTATCCGGGAACAGACTGCGCTGCTGGATGACCAGGCCTCCTTGTTTACCCCTGATTTCTATGCCCTGCAAAAGGCCGACATTACCGGGAAATTCAAGCTGAAAGAGCTGGGCTACCTGAATTTCAATAAGCTGCCTGACAGCACCCTCAGCATGAACTGGGGCGACTTCAGTGAGGAGATCCGGGGCAGGTCTATTTACCTCGGGCAGCTGGCCGAGGGCCTGATGCAGAATTCCCTCACCGGGTTTCGCCATAAAGACTCACGTACACTGGAATATGAATACCTTAAAAACCTCAGAAACACTGTGGGCCAGGGAATTACCGAAAGGATCCTGGCCGCCAGGATCCTGGATTACCTGAACCTCGACGGACTCACCGAAGAAATCAAGCTGTTGGGTGACGACTATATGTATTTTTCGGATAACGATGTTTACAAAAAGGTCATTGCCAGCCATTTCCGTAAAAGTGAAGTGCTGGAAACAGGAAAAGAAGCCCCCGGCTTTATTGTGGAAAATCTGAAAGGCCGGCTGGTGGAACTGAAAGACTTCAGGGGAAAAAATGTGGTTCTCGGGTTTTATGACGAAGAGTGTTTCCTGTGCATAGAAGATATCAAAGCTATGGAATTTGTGGAGGGCTTCTATTCTAAAAGGAAAGACCTGGCTTTTGTCTTCATCAACCTCAGCCCGCGCGAAAGCTACAGGAGTTTTGTTAAAAGCCGGAAACCCATGGGTATCCACCTGAACGGGTACAATAACCCTTTCCTGAAAAAAAATTATAGCACTGACATTCTTCCCAACTATCTTATTCTTGACAAATCAGGAAAGATCCTCTCGAATACGGTAGAGGAGCCCCGTCTGGATGACGGACGATCGATGATCCAGGAACTTGACAGGCTTATCTTTGGAAAATGAGGAAAATACTGTTCGTCCTTCTTCTCCCGCTACTCTTCAACGCCTGCCGGAAAGCGCCGGTGGTGAACCGCAATGCCGTATTGACCGACATCTCCCTGCGTTACAAAGGAACGCCCTACAGATATGGCGGAAATACCGCACAGGGAATGGATTGTTCGGGACTGGTATTCAGAACCTTCTCCGAACTGGGCCGCCCGTTTCCCCGGTCTTCCTATGAGCAGGCGGAAATATTTCCCGCAGTAAAAAAAACGGAAATTCAACCCGGCGATCTGGTCTATTTTAAAATCGGAAAAACCTCCAGGATCAATCATACAGGAATTGTTACAAAGATCGTTAGTAAGGATATCATTCTCTTCCTGCACTCCTCCAGTTCGGCCGGTGTGCGGGAAGATAATTTGTATTCTAATTACTGGAAACCTAAATTTGTAAAAGCCACCAGACCCAAGATTTAACGCTATGACCGGGAAAGTTCAGCTTTTTGTGATCGGCCTGATCCTGTGTGTTGCCCAGGCAGCTGCCCAGGGCGAATATTTCGGGCAAAACAAGACCCGGAACCGTGCCAATGAGTTTAAGGTGCTCCGGAGCAACCATTTTGACCTGTATTACTATCTGAACAATAAGACCCTGGCAGATGAGCTGCTCAGAAACAGCGAGCACTGGTATAAAAACCACCAGGAGATCTTTAAGATGTCTTTTATCACGCCTAATCCGCTGATCATCTACAACTCTCATCCCGATTTCCAGGAAACCACCGTCATCGGCGGCCGGATCGGCGAAGGCACCGGCGGGGTGACCGAAGGCTTCAAGACCCGAGTGGTCATGCCCCTGTTTTTTACCAAACGCCAGACAGATCACGTGCTGGGCCATGAAATGGTGCATGTGTTCCAGTACCAGACCATGACCTACGGCAGCGATTCCACCAACCTTCAGAATATGGGAAACATTCCCCTTTTCATGACCGAAGGACTGGCAGAATATCTTTCGCTGGGCAGAACCGACCCGCATACCGCCCTGTGGATGCGCGACGCCGTGCTGAACAATGATCTGCCCACTATTGAAGACCTGGTGGTCAAGCAGCATAAATATTTTCCCTATCGCTGGGGCCAGGCCTTCTGGGCCTACATCGCCGGACTGTACGGCGACGAGATCATCCGCCCGCTTTACAAGCAGGTAGCCATCTACGGCATACAGGAAGCCTTTGTCCGGATTTTCCGTATGGATATCGATGCCTTCTCCACAAAATTCAAAAACGACCTGAAACAATATTACAGCCATTTTGAAGGAGGAAGGGAGAAAACCATGACCGACGGTGTGGTAGCCTCTGCAATGCCTGGCGGAGAAATGAACATTGCCCCTTCCATCAGTCCTGACGGCCATTATGTGGCTTACATCTCCTCTAAAGATGTCCTGAGCATGAACCTCTTCATTGCAGAAAGCGCTACCGGCGAGGTGATAAAAAAGATAAATACTGACGGCTTCGGCCAGCATGTCGACTCCTATTCCTTTATGGAATCTACCATTACGTGGTCGCCTGACGGGCAGAAGGTAGCTCTCGTGATCCAGGCCAAAGCCCGCAATAAGCTGCTGGTTCTGGATGCCTTTAAAGGCGGTAAAAAAGAATACGCCATTCCGGACCTCGATGCCTTCACCAACCCGGCATGGTCACCTGACGGCGAGCAGCTGGTCATCACCGGCATCAAAGACGGCACGGTGGATCTATTCCTGTATAACCTGAGAACCGCCGAACTCAGAAATCTGACCCGGGATACCTATTCTGATGTTCAGCCCGCGTGGTCACCTGACGGGAAGTACATCTACTTCGTCACCGACCGTGGCGGAAGCACTGAATACCTGGAGAAAGAATACCTGAAAATAGCCCGCTACACGATAGACTCCGGGCAAACAGAAGTGTTATCTCTTTTTGACGGCGTAGATAACGTCAACCCCCAGGTATCTGCAGACGGGAAATTTGTCTATTTTCTGAGTTCACCTGACGGTTTCCGCGACCTCTACAAAGCAGATCCCGCCAGTGGAAAGATCACCCGAGTAACCAATTATTACACGGGCATCTCCGGGATAACCTCTTACTCTCCTGCTCTTTCCGTTGCCTCAAAATCAGGAGATGCAGTATATAATCTCCTGAATAAAGGGGAATACAGCATTATTTTTTCACCGGCTTCAGCACTTGAATCACTTAACTACGAAGTAATTACCCGTAATACCGGCGCGGGTATCCTTCCTCCGGGAAGAATCACCCGCGGTGAAGACGTAGTACAACGTAACCTCGACCGTACCCAAAGGCCGGCCGTAGTAACATCGGAAGTATACAAAGACCTGCCCTACAAAGGAAAATTCAAGCTCGACTACCTGGCCAACTCCGGTATTTCTGCAGGTGTATCCCGGTTCGGTGCGGGGATGGCCGGAGGGGTCATGGCGCTTTTCAGCGATATGCTGAATAACAACCAGCTTGCGGCTACACTGGCGCTGAACGGAGAGATCGAAGATTTCGGCGGACAGGTTTACTACCTGAATCAGAAGCATAAATGGCAGTTCGGATTTTCAGGCGGCCATATCCCCTACCGTCTCTACGGCGGTTATGACATTACAGCCGGAGACACCGTCAGTACTTCGGGAAATATCACCTACATGGAAGGCGTCATGAAAGAGCGCATAGTCCGCCTCTTTATAGATCAGCTATCCGGCTATGTCATCCGCCCGCTCAGCCGCCAGACCCGCCTGGAATTCGGCGTAAGCAACAACTGGTATACCTACAGGGCCAAAGACTACCCCCGGCACGGCCTGATGGGAGTAACCAATACCGGTTACCTGGCAGACTTCATCACTACCGGTTACAGTAAGGCCGAACGCGTAAGCAAAGAGGAACTCGGCCTCTCGGGTTTTAACACCACGCAGATTTTCGGCGCCCTGGTGGGAGATAACACCACCTTTGGGTCTGTAGCTCCGCTGAAAGGCTACCGTTACCGGCTGGAAGCAGGCAAATACTTTGGTACCACAGATTATAACCTGGTGCTCACCGACTTCCGCAAATACCAATACCTGAAGCCCTTCACGCTGGCCGGGAGATTCTACTACGAAGGCCGGCTGAATCCCCGCAACCTCGAAAGCCTCAACCGTATTTACCCGCTTTACCTGGGCTATCCCTGGTACATTCACGGGCTGGATAAAAACATGTTTATCGGGTCCTGGAACCAGGTAGGCGAAAGCAGCCTGAGTGGTGAACAGATGACCGTGGCCAATGTGGAAGTAAGACTCCCCTTCACCGGCCACAAGAAGCTGGCGCTTATCCCCTTTAATTATGTGGCTTCTGACCTGAACCTTTTCTTTGATACCGGCATGACATGGAGTACCCGGTCTTCTCCACCTGCTGAAGGTGCCACAAGCGCTGCCTCCCGGCTCAGCCGTAACAATGCCGTCATGTCACTGGGCGTAAGCTTACGCATGAACCTGCTGGGTTACCTGATCATTGAGCCTTACCTGGCCTACCCGTACCGCGACAAACAGTGGCAGGGGCAGGTCACCGGAGTAAATTTTATGATTGCGGGTTGGTAAATTATTTTTCTTACGTATATTTGCACTCACAAAAACGGGGATGTAGCTCAGTTGGCTAGAGCGCTTGACTGGCAGTCAAGAGGTCGTCGGTTCGAGCCCGATCTTCTCCACTTGAAAATCAAGGAGTTAAGGTAATCTTGGCTCCTTTTTTGTTTGAATTTGCACACGATTCTGCTACATTGTATTTTTCATCTGATCTGAAATATTCAATTCATAAAAACCAAGAGGGATCTGAAAACAGACGTAACCATCTGTAATAGTACAGGCGACTAAACGTTGAGACGGAGGCATTCCCTGAAATTGCCTCGCAACGCGCCACTCTTCTCCCCGCTGTATAGCAAGCGCTTCACCCGTGGCGTAAACCACCGGGCTGATTCTCTGAATCGCCAGGGCTTCCCCTATTCACTTCTGCGTGCACCAGACGGTGAGAGGAGAGCGGGTATTTTATCCGCCTGGATAAAACCGAACTTTCTCCCGGGATTCACTCTCTAATTTGCAAAAAAAATAGTATGCAAAACACCATCATCATTATGGCATGGATCATGCTGCCACTACGGGGCTTTTCAGAGGATGTAAATATTACTCCTTCTCCCGGAATCAGGGAAGTCCTTCAAAAAATAGAAGACGTCATGAAAAGGGAGCAGATTCCTGGTTTGATGATTTCAATTGTAAAGAAAGACAGCATTTTATTCTCTGGAGGCCTGGGTTATGCCGACATGGAGAAGGGGGTGAAAGCCCACGCCCGCTCACAGTTTCATCTGGCATCAGTCACCAAGTTTTTTGTAGCTCTGGCCATCCACAGACTTAATTCGGAAGGCAGGCTTCACCTCGGTGACCCCTTGAAATCATTAGCTCCTGAAATTCCCTTTGCTAATCCGTGGGAAGCAGATGATCCCGTACGACTGGTTCACCTCCTGGAGCATACCACCGGCTTTGAAGATATCCGGCTGAACCACATGGTGGGTACGGGCCTTACGGGACGGTATTTTTTATTTGGCCAGGCAGTGTTTTACTGGATACTCTGTTTCAGACAGGTGCGCAGGCACAGGTTAAACCGGCAAAGAGTATCCTCCTTTACGGCAAAGATTGACCTCGCCTGGGTAAATTACCTTTTAATTGCGGTTTTTGCGCTTATTCTCATCCGGATGTCTGGAATACTTCATCCGAAAATCAACGACTATGCACCTGTATTTTACTTCCCGGTGATTATCCTGCTGGCCTGGCTGGCGCTCACCCAGGAATCGGTTTATCCGGCCGAAGACCATCCGGGAGCAAAGAGGGAGGAAAAACCGGCATATGAGCGGCTGACCCGCCGGCAGGTAGAGCAACTGAAAGATACCGTAATCCGGAAAACCAGTACTGAAAAACTGTATCTTGATCCGGCGCTTACCCTTTCTGTTCTATCAGAAAAAACAGGTATAGGCATGCACGAACTCTCCTATGTGCTTAATAACGGCCTGGATAAAATTTCTATCAATTCATTAATGAACTCCGCACGGCAGAAGCAAAATCGCTGCTGCTATCTGAAAATTTACAAAACCAGGACATGCTGGAGATTGCAACCACCGCCGGTTTCAATTCCAAAACCACTTTTTACACCACCTTCAGGAAAGCCATAGGTATGACGCTGAAAGAATACATAAAAATGCATTCAGCGCCTCCAAATCCTCAAGCCAACTGAAATTCTAATTATGTATGCCATATTTTCCTTAATTACGGGTATTAAATATATATTTTTTACTGCAACGACATTATTCCAAAGATGACTACGATAATAAACTTTAAATACCTGATTAGTCTTGTCGCATTTGTGTACTGTCTTAATGCGTTATTTTCGGTTATGCTGGCCGGGTAATTAAAAATGTGTGGAAATTTATTCAGGATTGTCAGTCCGGCAAAAAGAGCCGTCGCAATTAATGGCAAAGTCAGAATAGTACCTTTTCTGCCAATACCATCCGTTTGTCCTGAACTGTTGTAATGTATAGGAATCGTATCGGGCAAGCTCGTATAGTTTGTAACTATCAGAACCCATATTGCAAGAATTGAAACCCATCCAAGAATTTCTACTACCTTGTCAATCGTCGTAAGTTCTAATTTTATTTTTGGTCTTCCGTTCATCTCTGCAAAATTTATACGCATGTATTGGAATTTCTATTTAGTGAATTGGCCAAATCCTACTTTATATCATTTCCGCGGATATCTCTTGCCCTGTCAAAAGCTGCCAGACAACTATCCAGAGGCTGACCTTGTTGATAGATACAATCGCAGAAAGCCTCGCAGGCCTCCGGGTTTTTACTGCCGGGGCATTGATACCGGGCTTCTTCTTCAGTATCTCCGGGCACGATCTCATATAAATAGGAAGTACCAATGATAATAACAGCTAAAGTTACAATACAAAATCCCGAAAACAGGATACGTAAACGCCAGGGCTTTTTCATTACCTGTGGGACTGGAGTCTGCCTGGCGGGGAAAATGTGCCTGATACGGTCATAATCCCATATTAGCAGATACAAGCAAGCCAATACCATTATTGTGACAATCCGTGTCCCATGGAAACGGGTGGCATAGGTAAGAACAGCGATATTGATGATCACGCAAAAATACATCAGCGCACCAAGAACTGCGGTTCTCCGTATCAACAGCAATAGGGCTATTGTAACCTGGGTAATCCCGATAAAAGTGTAGTAATATCCTGTTGCCAGCAGAGCGTCAAAGTAACGCCCCAACGGATTGTTATGGGCCAGGCCTTCGGCAAAGCGCTGTCCCATTATTTTAACAAAGCCCGAAGGCAGAAAGCTCGCAGAAAGGGCAATACGACAAAAAACCGCAAAGTTTCGAAACCATTTGTCAGACCTGGCTTCCCGGTAGAGTTCTTCAATTCTATTCATATCAGCATCTTAATGGCCTTAACTTCCTGACGGGCCCTCTTCAACATTTTGAAATAACCTGTTATCTGATCCGGCCCGAACTCAGGCTCTTTTACGAATGATTACCTTATTGAATAAGTAATGAAGAACCAATGCGATGGCAGTCCAGTAGATAGCAAACGCAAGAAGCAAAAGAGGGGGCACCGGGTCCGGATCTTTACCTAAAAACGACAACGGCCCTATCAATGCCTTTTTGACAGGATATAAAACAGCGGCCAGGGTGCTCTTCCAACCTGTCGCTGATCCGCTTCCGGGGAACCATTCACCGTTTCCGGGAAACAGCCTGACCTCTGGCCCCAGAACCGAATTGGAAATAAACTGAAAGGCAAACGCCGAAACAAGAAAGATGATGACAAATTTTGTTTTTGAAACCTTCATGTTGTCTTATTTTCAATAATTAAAAGTACTTTAAATTACAAAGTTAATTTAATCACTTTAATTTAATCGCTTTGGGATTCAAAATATTTACACGGTTGACATGATTTCTTACATAAATGATGCATTGGGGCATGACCAGCCTACAGGAAGTAGCAGGAAGAGATACAAAAATCTCTATTTTACTTTGCCCGATTCAGTGGGAAGGCGTTATTTCCAGCTTATATCCCTTCCCATGAACATTCGTAATACTCAGTTCAGGATCACTGCTTAATTTCTTTCGGAGTTTCGAGATGAACATGTCCAGGCTGCGGCCGATGATAATTCCTTCGCTAAGCCAGATTTGCATCAGCGTTTCGCGGGACGTCAGCTCACCGAAATTAATGTGGAGCAATTCGAGGATCCTGCATTCTTTATCGGTGAGACTAACTACCTCACTTCCCAGGAGCAGATGTTGATTTTTTGTATCAAACAAAAACTTTCCGAGAGTAAGCGGTTCCGGAACAGGCTCTTTTATTGCAGTGTGCTCCAGATGGGACACAGACGCTGCACTTTTTCCAAAACGCCCGATCAGCAACGCAACAGCCGACAGCATCAATATACCGGTACCGACCAGACCGATCAATGGATAGTTGCGGGCCGTCTCGTAAAAATCAGGAAAGGTAAATTCAATTATGTAACAGCCTCCGGGCTGAATTCTGCCTTCACAGGCCAGAATATCCGGTACAATACTATTGATCTGGAAACCATAAACGATTTCACCATCTGTGCAATCATGCACTGTAACCGTATAACCCGAAGGAAACTGTGTTTTGGTGAGTAAACTCTGCGACAACGCAATGAGCGAGTCATGATCAAAAACCAATCGATGCTCAAACGCGAGCTGAAATGTACCTTCCTTAGTCTCGGTAACCGGCAATATACGGGAAGTCCGGTCGCCCGCCTGCTGCAGCAGCCGGTGCCCCATCTCACGGATAATAATGTTCGTTTGCTTCGCCCGTAAATCGTGATCAGAATGTTTTGCGAAAGACGAAGCTATAAATAGAAATGCAGACATCACGACGGCAATACCCAGACCTGCCACCAGCCGGCTGTAGAAATACTCCCTAAAAACAGATTTTACATGCATTTACAGTTCTTTTTACAGTTCATTTACAATGAGTGTTCATGTGACAGCGTACGTTTGGGTAAACGAAATTAAAATATTTTTTATTCTTATGAAACTTTTCAAAAACTCTCCTTCCTTCGCTATCAGCAACAAGCGGCCACTCCTTTATTCCATCTTAATCATAACTTCTGTCTTCTCCGCCTGCCATGGACCTAAAGACAAGGACAATGAAACTTCTGCAGTGCCAAACGCCATAGCTTCGGACGAAGTGACGGGCCAGAAATATGTTGTCGATAAGAAAGAAAGTGTCATCACCTACAAAGGATCCATGGCATTGGCATCTAAGGGGTCACATACGGGTTACGTCTATCTGTCGAAAGGCGAATTGATAATAGATAACGGCAGACTGGCGGGCGGTACGATTGAAGTGGATATGAACAGCATTGCAGATATAGATCACGGGAGTAACAATGAGCTTGTACGTCACTTCAAATCGCCTGATTTCTTTGATGTCGCAAAGTTCCCCTACGCTGTTTTTGCCATTACCAGGGCGGTACCTGCCACAGGTGGAATGACAGACGTTACCGGAAACCTGACGGTTAAAGGCATCACACACGCCGTTACGTTTCCAGCCAAAATAGAAGTGAAGAACGGAGTTGTTTATGCAGATGGTAAACTGACCATCGACCGCACCCGATGGAACGTACGCTATAATTCAGGAAAATTCTTTTACGACCTGGCGGGTGAAATTATCTCCGATGATATTGAATTCGATATAAAGATCGTTGCCCAAAACTAACCCGCCGGAAAATAGCACGGATGAACAACAGCCTTAAATGTGGTACAGCTAGTTTTCTCAATCGGCCTGACATTTTTTGTCCTAAAACTTCCGGCGGAACCGGCATTCTTTCGCCCGGCAGAAATCACCTTCAGAATAACCAGAAGGTGATTTCTAGTTCGAACGCTTCAGCGTTTCAAGCATACCGTGTGCGTTCCGGTTGGCCGGATCAGTTTCTATTGCTTTTTGGTAAAACATCCGGGCACGGGCCGTATCTTCCATTTTCCGGTACGTATCCCCCATGAGTTCATACCCGTAAGAAATATCGGCAGGTTGGCCATCCAGGCGCACCGCCACGTCAAAAACAAGTAGTGCATCGGTATAATGTTTTCTCCGTTGCAGGAATTTGCCGGCGCTCAGAAGATCACCGATTTCAAAAGAAAAATCATACCTGTCTGCGGCTGTGGCCTTTAGCAGACGATAATACGCCAAACCCTTCTGTACGTCGTCAAGCATTTTTTCTCTTACCTCCAGGTAAACCGATTTCTTAGGCACATCCACGGGCCGCCCCTGGATAGCATCAAAAATCGCACGCCGGATACCGTGTACTTTCATCTGCTGATGGTTCGTCATCAGCACTACGGCGATGCTGTCTGACAGGCTGTTGTATACCAGTGATTCATAATTGCTGTTCGAACCCTGATGCTGGTGCCACAGGAGCTTTTCCCCCTCAAAACCCGTAGATCCCAGGCTGCTCTCTCCCGAAGGAAAATTCCACGCAAGCTCGCGGTAAGCAGCAGGAGAAATCAGCCGGTAATGGTCGAGCGCGTCTGCAAACTTATACAGATCAGCCGTCGAAAGCCTTACCCAGCCGGTCATCCCCTGGGCGTAATGCGTGGCCCTGAACTGCGAATCAAAGGCCTGAGCCATACGTGGCCCCGTTACCGGGTAATCCACAACGGTATTCGTCATGCCTAAGGGTTGCAGGATATATCGGGCTATAAAATCTCCATAGGCCATTCCGCTGGCCTTTTCGATCACTCTCATCTGCAAAAACACATTATAATGATTGTAGAGGTAGGCGGTGCCCGGCTGAAACTGTAAGGTCTTCAGATTCATCAGGTTCTCAAAAACCGAGGCCTCACTTTCATTGGCTAACGGATCAAATAGCGGAATACCGCTTGTATAACTGATAAGGTGCCTGATCTTTACCTGCTTTGCCCAATCAGGCAGGGTGGGCAGAAAACGGGATACCGGGTCATCCAGATCCAATCGTCCCTGCTCGCGAAGCAGCATGATTCCGGTGCCGTTAAACTCCTTGCTCACCGAGCCGATGTCAAATAGCATTTCCATGCGGAGTTTCCCTTTCTTACCGGCTTCGGCATAACCGAAACCCGCCTGGTAAATAATCTTTCCCGCCTTTGCCACCAGTACATTTCCGTTGAAAATCCCTCTTTCTGAAGCAAGGCGCATCACGGAATCGATCCGCGGCACCGCCTTATCCTGGGCCATACCACTTCCTCCTGTACTGATCCAGGTGATGCCTAATAAAATCTTTGCCATTTTCTGTCTCATATTCATCTATTTTCCGGCAATAATAGCAGGCGTATGGAAGGTGTATTCTTAAAATCTTGCCAACAGCATCTGCATCCTGCGAACAACGCACCAGGAGAGATAAATTGATTTATCTTTGAATATGTTTTGCAAGAGCCGTCTTCTTATCCCGGGTATCCTTCTGCTGCTGTGGGCCTGTACCTCACAGCCGCCGGAACCGGTAACCGTAAAAATTGCCTCAGGAAACCGGCCGGAATGGCTATCCCGATCATTCAATGACGAAAACTGGAAATCCGGAAACGGTACCGCCCATAAGGGAATATCCACATTGCGTTTCCATATCGGGCTAAGAAGCGACAGCTTAAACCCCGTGGTCCGGGGAGTGAGAATTATTGCTTTGGGTGCTTTCGACGCCTATTGGGACGACAGGTATATCGGATCGGGCGGAAGAGTGGGAAACTCTCCAGGTGAAGAAATACCCGGTAAACACGCCTCGGTGATTCCTCTTCCTGACAGCCTGGTGAAGACAGGAGAACACCTGCTGGCACTGCGGGTTTCGAATTATCATTATCAGCGAAATTATGCCTTCTTCAATGTACGAACGGGCCCTTATACTGACCTGCTTACCCGGCCATTCCGGATGGGAGGTCTGATGGCCGTTCTTGCAGGATTCTTTATCATAGGCGCCCTATACTACACGTTCATGTTTCTGCAGCATTCCGGTGAAAAGCTGTACCTGGTCTTCTCCGTATTGTGCCAGCTTTTCCTTTGCCTGCTGCTGGTGGAATACCTTCCCCTGATCTGGAGCTATCCCTATCCGATGCAGGTGATCAGGCTGGAGCTGATCGGCTTGCTTGGACTGGGCATAGCCTTCCTGATTCCTTACTTTCTGAACCGGCAGTTGAACAGCTTCGATCCGCTCAAATTCAACGGATCTGTCGGAATGCTGCTGCTGGGCGTTTTCGGGTGGTTCCACGGAAGATACGATCTAACCTCCCAAGTG
>JBEBRR010000054.1:0-26979 GCA_040394735.1 Leadbetterella byssophila | reverse complement strand
TTCCTCTTCTGTTCAGCCATATTGCTGTTTTATATGAAGTACAGGAAAAACATCATGCAGCAGCAATACCAGCTAAAGGTGGCAGAAACGGAATACCAGAAAAAACTTCTGCATTCGGTAGTCGAAGCCCAGGAAGAGGAAAGAAAGAGGATCGCCGTAGCGCTGCATGATGACATGGGGAACAGGCTCAATGTTCTTTCCCTGCTGCTCAATAATTCCGGGATACCGGGAAAAGGCCCGTCTGATATCTCAGGCTATGTTTCTGACCTGATCGGAACAGTCAGAAATATTTCCCATTCCCTGTACCCCGTTAACCTTGAAAACCTGGGACTGATTCTTTACATCGAAGAGCTCATCTCCCTTTTGTCCCACAGGATTACGGTTTCCCTCCATCTGGCAAATGATTATAAGCGAAAAAGTGTTTTTGAAGAAGTGCAGTTGTACCGGATCATCCAGGAGTTCACCACTAACGTGGTTAAACATTCGGATGCCGGCGAAATTAGTATCTGGATCAAAGATAATCCGGGACAACTGTTTATGATACTTTCTGATAACGGCCATAGCTTTGATTATGCCACCACCCGGAGGGGGATGGGCCTCAAGAACATTGAAGCCCGGATAAAGTCAATGAATGCACTTTATAAATGGAAAAATGTTTTAGGACAGGGAAGCCGGCTGATCATTAAAATACCTTTGAACCATGACTCTACCTATCCGGATAGCCATCATTGATGACGAACAGCTGATCACCGAAGGTATTCGCCTGCTTTTGTCAGCCGAAGAAACCATTAAGGTCTGTTTTACCGCCTTCAACGGCCCCGTTTTCCTGGAAACCCTTCATGGATTACCCCCGGAAGAATTTCCGCACATTGCCCTGATTGATGTGCAGATGCAGCCCATGAACGGTTTTGAGCTGGTGGAAATTCTCCGTAAGGATTTTCCCCAACTGCGGATCATGATTCTTTCCTCCCATTACAAAAGCAGTGTGTTCGGCTATATGATCAAGCTGGGGATATCGGCTTTTCTACCGAAAAATTCCGACCGCAGCAGCTTCATTAATGCCATTCATAAGGTACACAGCCACGGCATTTTCTTCAGCACATCCGATCAGCAGATGCTGCTATCGTACATGAACAATCCTCCCCGGAAAAAAACATTGTTCAACCTGCAGGATGAGCTTTCTGACCGGGAAAAGGAGATCGTAAAGCTGGTGTGTGAACAATACTCGAACCAGGAAATCGCCGAACGCCTGAGCTTAAGCCAGCGCACGGTGGAAAATCACCGGCAAAGGATCCTGGAAAAAACGGGGGCCCGGAATATTGCGGGGATCGTTATTTATGCCATCGTTAACAATATCTACCCCTTGCCCTACTGACTTCTTTCCTCTGCCCCGGATCAGCCGTACATCCTTTTGCATGCTGCGCAATAATATCTGTATTCTTCTGTTTAGTAATAGAATAGTCGATTTAATATATTCAATTTCAACACTAAAACACAGCCTTATGAGTACAGAAAATTTGCACAGGCAGGAAGCCATGGAGAAGTTGAAAGAAATGGTAGATAAGATAGACATCGGGATGATGTGTACTTTTCCCTCCGGCAGCGATTACCCCCACGCCATTCCCATGAGCCGGCAGGAAGTGGATGAAGAAGGCAACATCTGGTTTCTTTTTTCTTCGGAAAGCGAAACGCACCAGAACCTCAGCAGAAACCATAAAGTAAGCCTGCTTTATGCCCACGTGGGCGATTACAGTTTCTTAAGCATCAACGGAACGGCCGCAATCTCCCGTGAGCCGGCAAGGATAGACAAGTACTGGAACAAGATGGTGGAGGCCTGGTTCGAGAAAGGGAAAGAAGACCCGCACATCCGTGTGCTCAAAGTAACACCTGGTGAGGCCCATTACTGGGACAATAAGACGAATAAGCTGGTTACTTTTCTGAAGGTGGCCGCAAGCGCTGTTTCCGGGCAACCTTTAGACATTGGCAGGGAAGGTGAGCTGAACCTGTAACAAACAGGAACCGGTACTGAAAACAGTACCGGTTGATAAATCAGGATTTCATCAGGCTATTGACTCTCACTGAGCCGGGCTTCCAGCTTCCGGAGCTTTTCTTCATTTCTGGGGATATCCTTCTCCAGCTTCCGGATTTTCTTTTCACTTTTCTTCACCTTGGAATCGGCCTTTCTTGCAGATTTAGCTTTCGATTCAGCCTTCTTGGCACTTTTTTTCGCCTTTTTGGCTTTGCTTTTATTCTCTGAATCATTACTTAGCTTTTTAGCCATTTCGGCGTTTTTGTCCGCCGCAGAAAGGGCATCGGTCTGTTTTTTATCCCTGGCCGCTATCTGTTTTTCTTTCTCCTGATAGAGTTTGGAAAGCTTGTCTTTGTCTTCCAGCACCTTCAGCTGAAGTTTTGCGATTTCCTTTTCTTCTTTGGAAACAGGAGCCGGGGCGGTCTGGGCCCACGCATTAGCCGAAGCAATTACAGCGAAAAGAACGGCAATCAATAATTTCCTTTTCATATTTCTGAATTTAAGTTGTAATACGAAGATAAATATATTTTCATATAACTTTTAAAATAATACTGCGTTAATTTCAGAGAACTACTAAAAACTTAGTAATACAATCCTTATGAAATCATTCCTTTTCCTTATTTTATGTTTTCCCTTTGGCCAGCTGGTTGCTCAAAACCCCTTACAGATGTCTTCCGCAAAGCTCCGGAGCCTCGACCGGCTGAGTTATTCTGTCATAACCCGCAATCTGATCTTCGAAAATCAGGAGACCGATACACTCCGCAATTATGAAAAAGTGGTACAAAATGACAAATTCACCGGGTCATATTTCATGATGAAAGAAAAGGCGGCCACTTCCCTGTATGCCGGAGATCAGCTGGTGACCCTTTATCCCAAAGACAGTACCTACAAGACGGAAAAACCGCGGGGAAGTCAGTATATCCGTTCATTAGCCCAATACTGGGCGGTGCAGTTTGAAAAGTTCCTCTCCTACCCCGAACGGCTTAAAAGCTTTCCGGATACTTTGATTGCCGGAAAAGAGGCTTATCATTTCCGGTACTACCAGAAAAAAGACTCCCTGATCGGAGATTACCTTACCTATAACCATCATGATATTTTCATTGATAAAGCCAGCCTTATGCCCGCACTGATCATCAGCGATACAAGGCTGATGTACAATGATCTTCCTTCACGGGTCACTTCCTCCTATTCCTACCAGAATTATGACCTGAATCCCGCTGATTTTCCTGCTCTCAGCCCCATGCAGATACCTGCGCATTACCAGGATGAGAAGACTAAACCGTTTACTGAGAAGCCGGCTCTTGTTCCGCTTAAGGCAGGCACTCCCGCTCCTGACTTCGTGGTAACGGCTGTCAACGGGGAAGAGCTCCGTCTCGACAATTTCCGAAACCATGTAGTGCTTATGAACTTCACTTCGGTGGCGTGCGCCCATGCCTACAGCTCAATGGGCGGGCTCAGGCGGATCGAAGAAAAATTCAGAAATAAAAATCTGAAAATCATCAGCATTTACGACAATACCTCCAGTCCGGAAGATAAAGTGCAGCATATGCTCAAAACCTTTAACATGGATTATGTCAGCGCCGTTCTGAACGGCGACAGCCTGGCTGAGAAATATCACTCCGAAGGGTTTCCCAATTTTTATATTATTGATACGAACGGCAGGATCGCCTACTATGCCGGAGGATATTCTGTCAACATAGAAAAACAGCTGACCGAACAGCTGGAGCTACTTCTCGGTACACCGTAAGTCTGCAGATGAAATGATATCTTCATTAACTTCACTTTCTTCATGTTGAAGTATTTATTTTCAACATGAAGAAAGTGAAGAAGGCTTATTCGTTTTGCGCGTTTGAATATCTCATTGGTAATGGGTTCCCCACTTCTTCAAAATTACCGGAACAGCTCTTCGATCACCGCCCCTATATTACCCCCGGGCTCCAGGATACTCAGAAGGGCGGCAAGAGTAGGCGCCGTGTCGGCTACACTGGTTTTGCGGTACGTTTCACCGGCTTTGATTTTCCAGCCGAAAAATAAAAGCGGGATATGCGTATCATAAGCATACGGTGTACCGTGATTGGCTGCAACAGGCCCCGCGATCCATCCCGGTTCCGGCACTACCTGGATATCTCCCGATCTTCTGGAATGATATACATTCCGGTAAAGATCCACCATGCCGGCATTTAAGGGCGCCTTATGCAGCTCTTTCAGATCAATCACTTCTTTCACCCCGTCAAACGACATCAGCACTTTCCGGATGGCCTTAAACAGGTCGGCCTCGTTGATTTTCATGCTTTCTATCCGGTCTGCATCCAGGTAAAGCTGGAAGTTCTCCGAGGCTTTAAGCAGGTGCTCATCCCCGAAACGCTCCTTCAGCATACTCTTCAGCCGGGTGTTCATTTCCATATAGTCTATTCTTCCTGCCGGCAGCTTATTTCCACTCCAGAAATCAGGGGTATCCATTACACCGTGGTCGGCAGAAATAAAGAAGAGGTAATTTCCTTTTCCCACACTTTCATCCAGGCGGTTCAGGATTTCAGCAATATCCTTATCCAGCCGCAGGTAAACATCCTGCACTTCTACCGAATTAGGTCCGAAACCATGTCCTGCATAGTCAGGCGAAGAAAAGCTGACCGCCAGGAAGTCTGTGGCCTGCCCCTTCCCCAGATTCTCATTTTTCAGGGCCTCCAGAGCCATCTCTTTGGTCAGGGTATTGCCATGCGGTGTAAAAGCCAGCATACCGAAGGCATCACCGGGAGTACCGGCCAGGTCATAAGGGAAGAAAGATTTCTTTTCGTGGGTAAACTTCATTTCATAGGGCTGGTCATCTGCCGTACTTGACGTATACCGGTCAGCCGGCAGCAGCCTTTCCCATTTCTGCAGGAGCAGCTCCGAAGGACGCTTCCGGTCATTGTAAGCCTTTACCCAGGCAGGCAGCTCCTGCTGGTAATAGGTGCTGCTCACCCAGTTCCCGGTCTTGCTGTCAAACCAGTAGGCCGCATTGGCGGCGTGCCCCGCAGGCAGGATAGCTCCCCGGTCCTTAAGGGCAATTCCTATCACTTTAGACCGGAACTGGCTGGTGACGCGCAGCTGATCGGTAATAGTACTTACCTGGAGATTTCTCGGCGACATCTTTCCTACTACCGGATTGGAGCTTCCAACTGTTTCCGCCGTGCTGTCGCCCACACAGTACACCCGCCGGTTATTGCGGGTATCGTACCAGTCATTTCCAACAATGCCGTGAATAGAAGGCGAGGAACCGGTATACACCGACGCATGCCCGGCTGCCGTTACCGTAAGGGCATAATGATAATGATGATTCCGGCAGTTATACCCTTCCCGCAACAAACGTTTAAAGCCGCCTTCCGAATACTGGTCGTAATAACGGTAAAAATAATCGGCACGCATCTGATCCACGATCACCCCTACCACAAGCTTGGGGCGTTCCTGCGCCTGTGCAGTGCAAATACTCAGAAAAAGAAGTAATAAAATGGCTCTCATAGTCTAAATAATTAGGAGATTCGGAAAACCGTCAGGCCGGCCTGCGCGGGCTCCGCAACCCGGCAATGCCGACCGACAGGTTTTAAATATCAGAAGGAGAATGTAAGTGAGCTCCAGAAACTTCTCGGAAGAATAACCCGGCCAATCTGTAGAGATCCCTTCTCAAAGTTACCATTCGCAAGGAACTGGTCACCACGGATATTTCCTTCAGTTAGCCCCCGACTATTGCCCAGGTTATCACCCCATACGCGTAATCCCAGATTTTTAAGAATATGGATATCCAGACCCGCAGAGATTTCATTGTATCCATTCAAACGGTATACGTTACTAGGCGATGTCCACCGTTTTCCGATCTGGCGATAGCCTACAAAAAGGTCAAATATCTTATAGGTATAGGCCATAGAAAGTTCTGCCATATAGTTCGGAATCCTTTCTGCCCGGTTGCCTGTCCAGATATACGGTTTACCGGCCAGGTCGTCACGAGCATTATCCGGGGCAATTACGCCATAGTCAGTAAATTTGCTATCCTGAATGGTAGTGGTAAGTCTGAAGTCGAGGTTTTTAACCGGGGTGTAAATGGCTTCAATCTCTGCACTGATATTCCTACTGGACGCAAAAGTAGGCACACTAAGAAAACTACCTGTTTTATTAGGTACAGACATAGAATATGAAATATTATTCAAACTTGCATAGATAAGGGAGCTAAAGAGAGAGAATTTCTCTATATTCACCTTATACCCCGCTTCCGCCATAAATATCCGCCGGTCCTTAAAACCTTCAGGGTTAAAATTGAAAGCGGAATAATTTGAAATGTTAATTGCACTGTAGGTATGAGTTGCTCTTGCAAAAACAGCATTCTCCCTGTTTATCTTATAGTTCATACCTGCTGATCCTGTCATATAGGTATTGGTTTCATCAAAAGCGGTAGTATTGGTAAACGGTGCTGTATTTTGGAGACGGTTTCCTTTCACCCGGAAATTATCTACTCTTACACCCAGATCCAGTGTGAGCTTGCCAAAGTTAATTTCATCTGCCAGGCTGGCCGATTTGATGGAGGTAAGTCCGTCTACATAACTCGAAATATTCACTCCGGAAAAACCATTTCCCTGATTTTGCGCAATCCGCAAAATGCGAGGCTGATCTTTAATTTCGGTGTAGAAAGTGGCCGCCAGGGTATAAGCATTGGAGTTATACATGTGCAGGCCAAGACCAAAGGAAACAAAATGTTTTCCAAGTTGCTTTGTAACCTCAAAATTATCGGCCAATTGCCAGTCTTTTGTATCAGAAGCTATCAGAGACTGACCTGTATAAAAACCAGATGGATTAGCCATCTGCTGTCCATCAAGGTAGTAATAATCTACGGCAGGATTATAAGCTGTAGCCGCTGTAACCACTGATCCGGTAAAGCCTCCCTTTGCTTTCTGGTACCTTATACTGTTTTTAATATTCCATTCCCCCCCAGTGATATGCTTAACCTCTGCTCCTGCAGAAAACAGGTTCATTTTGACTCCATCTTCAAAATCATAATTCCTTACACTGCCATCCGGGCTCGTAAGTGTAAACTTCGTATCTTTGGGGATCAATATTTCTTTCAGCAGGTCAAAACCAGGTAACGCAAGACCTTGTCCACTACCGTCATAGGCATAATAAGAAGGTACCAGCCAAGTGGTTTTATCGTTCAGGTATTTGCCATACAACCGAACATACGATTTGGTATTGTATTCATAGGTCAGGTTAGCTTTCAGTTGCCCCCCTTCATTGGCCCTGAATGAAGGCGGCCGCGCACCATCGTCCATTCTATAAAATCCACCAATATTATATTTCAGTTTTTCACTCAGTGGTCCGCCCAGATTAAGGTCAAAGCGGTTAGCGTTCTGAGATAAGCCCCTTGTATATTTCGCTTTACCGGAAAAGGTATTTCCACCCGTCTGTGAGAGGATATTGATCAGGGCGCCAGGCGTATTGGCCATAATAATGGCGGCATTTCCGCCGCGCACTGCTTCCACTGTCTTCACAGTCAGATCTACTTTATAGTATTGATCTGCCGAAGGGTTAGTACTGAAACCAGTAGGCAGTACAGGCAAACCGTCTTCCATAACGCCGAGGAAAACATAGCCTCCGCCACTGGCAAGACCTCTTACCCGCACACTTCCCGGCCCATCTCCCCCGCTGCTTTCCACGGAAAGACCCGGTACAGCTTTAAGCATATCTGTACTGTTTAAAGGAGGACGCTGCTCCAACTGCTTGGCGCTTACTGTTGTGATGGCCACACTCGACTCAATCTTCTTTTTGGCAGAACCGCTTGAGGTGACAATCAGCTGGTCCAGTTGCAGATTATCCTCCTGAAGCGATACATTCACGGTAGCATCCCCGCCATTCACAGAAATATCTTTCTTCAGTTCTTTGTATCCTACACTGGTAAAAGTAAGGGTATAGGTACCGTTAGGCACATTCGGGAAGCTGAAAGCCCCGTCATTGCCCACCATCAGGCTTTTTTTCATATAGCTGAGGGTCACGGTAGCTCCGGGAAGCGCCTCCCCGCGGTTATCGGTTACTCTGCCGCTCACCGTATATTGCTGAAGATTAAGACGGACCTGACGAAGATCTATGGCACTCAGGTCTCTTTTCAATACGATATATTTTCCGGCTACCTCATAACGCAGATGCAGAGGAAATAAAACCTCATTAAGGATGCTGCCTAAAGTCTCATTCTCGGCACGAAACGTAATTCTCTCTCCCGAAGGTACCTGGTGCGATACAAAACTGAACTTTACATCGGCATGCTTTTCAATTTTAAGCAGCAATTGCCTGAACTCAAGATTGGCCACTTCGAGGCTCAGCCGTTTCTCCAGCATTTCCTGTCCTTTGCTTTCACCGGCCATGGTCAAACCAAACGAAACCAAGAGAATAAATAAAGGAGGAAAAGTAATTTTCATAATAGTCAGGGCGACTTTGACAAACTGTCGATTTTTTTTCATAGTTTTGATTGAGTTTTGTTAATAATTGAGGTTGACATACTCTGCCCTTGTTGTCTTTGCAGAGACGCTTTCAAGGGCTTTCCTGAGCCGGTAATGTTGCAGCATTTCCGGCTTTTTCTTTTAATAATTATTTCTGATCATAGGCGAACGGTTAAAATTTACATCCCTTTCCTTCAATAAGTATTTTGGCATCCGAAAGCCGGTATTCCGCATTAAATGTTTTACAGATCACATCCAGCTTTTCAAACAGCTGCTCATCTTCGAGGCTTACGGTAAGCCGGCACTGGCTGAACATATCGCGGTCATAGATAATTTCTATATTATAAGCATCGGCCAGGCGGTCAAACACCTCCGTGGCAGGCGTGTTATCAAAGCTCAGGGTGGCAGGCCGGGCAGCCGGGTTCACGATGGCCGGGTCTTCCACCAATGAACGGGTCAGGCTGGCCTCTTTTCTTGAAAATATTGCTTTCTGGTTCGGTTTCAGCACCATCGCAGCAGACAGGTGTTTTTCCGTATCTTTCATCCGGCTGTAGCTTTCTTCTGAAAGCACTTCCACCCGACCCGTTTTTACGGAGACGCTCACTTCACTGTCATTGGAAGAAACCGTAAAACTTGTACCCAGCACCCGGGTAACAAGACCATTGGAAATTACCAGGAAAGGCTTCTCCGGATTTCTGGCCACATCAAAAAAAGCTTCCCCTTCCAGGACAATCCTGCGATCGGACAGGTTAAAGCTCTCCCCGTAATGTATACTGCTTCCGGGCGACAACCGTACCTCTGTTCCGTCGGCTAACACCAGTGTCCTGGCCTGCCGTGAATCATTCATCTCCACGATTTCATGAGATAGCTCCCAGGCATTCCGGGCAAAGGGCTGCCGGGTATATATATAGTAGCCCAGCAACACACCCGCCAGTATCGCCACAGATGCCGCCACTCTGCGAACCGACAGGATATTGAACCGGGCTTTTTTCTGCTGAACCGATTTCCATATTTTTTCTTCCAGCACCCTATCTGCAGGCAGGGTCTGCACATTCTTCAGATCCCGGATGAGCTGCCGGGCTTCCAGCATATTTTTTTGCATACCGGGAGACCCGGCAAAATGCTTTTGCCAGCGATCAAACTCCGCCGAAGGGATTTCCAGGGCCCATTTTCTGAAGGAGTCGTCTTCCAGGAAGTCATACAGATGATATTTCAAGGGATCCATTATTTCAAACGGTTTACTAATAAATGGAAGAAGGCCCTCCTTTTAATCCATTTTTTTAACAAAATTTTACAATAAAATCACAAAGTGCTGTATATAAAAAAGTTACATACCAGAAAAATGATGCAATCTTTCAGGATCTTCAGCCCGGAATAGATGAATTTGCAGGCTGACTGGTAATTAACGCCCATGATCCGGGCTACCTCCTCATTGGAAAGGTCGTGGTAGTAACGCAGGTTGATGGCCTCCTGCTGGCGTCTGGAGAGTTTCTGCAGCGCCTTTTCCAGTCTTAACAGGCGGGAATCCCGGTCTTCATTCTCCAGTATGGCAAATTCGATGGAAGGCTCTGCGATCTCCTCCTCTTTCGGTTCTGTAGTGACCGCTCCGGGTATTTTTTTGCTCAGTTTATTCCGAAGTGCCCTGAGCAGGTAAAAACGTATGTTATCGGTATCCGCTAAGCGTAAGCGGCTGTTCCAGATCTCCAGGAAAAGGTCCTGTACGGCATCCTGGATAAGCACGGTATCCGGGGTCAGCTTTTTCCCGTAGTTGATCAGGGCCTGGATCTCGCGCCGGTATATCTGCCCGAAAGCCGGCTCACTACCGGCCTTAAAGGCTTTCCATAAAGCGTCATCCTCTTTAAATATATCTTTATCCATAGCCCAGAGCCTTGTCTACGGGATAACAAAGCGATTGTGGGGCTAAAATAACCATTATATATTACATAACCCCTATTCTTTGAGATTCTTGTTGCAGGAATTTGATGGAAACACCCCGGTTTCTTTGTGCTTTTTTTACTAATTTAGCAGTGACATCAAACGGTTCAATATGACATTACAACAGGTTATCGTTTTCGGTCAAAGCCGGCAAAAGCGTAATTCATTTTTATGGAAAACATTATTCCTGTTGATTTTTGTAACGATCGGAGTGGATTATTTTTTTTCAGAAACCAGTAACACCTCATTCTACCTTTCTGAATCGCTCCTGTTCAGCTCCTACTGGCTGCTGATTCTGCCCCTGCTGAATATTCAGTGGAAGATGGCTTCCCGAGGACCACTGCATGGATTGCTGTATGCGGGCCTGTCTACAGCCATTCACCTGCTGTGTTATCCTGCCCTGGTATGGCTGATATCCGGATGCTTTTACGAACATACTTTCGCCTACCGGCAGACATTTGATTACGGACTTACCACCTATTTTATTAAAACTTTCCTTATTTACGGTTTATCGGTGCCTGCTATCAGCCTGATCCGGGGGGTATCGTCATGGGGGGCAGATAACCTGCCGGGCGGATTTCACGGGCTGACAATGACGCCCGTATACCGGCAGGAGGAGGCCGATAGCGCCCGTTTCTTCAGCACTCTGCTTGTTCCTGACGTCAATAACACCAAAACCCTTATACAAACCCGAGATATCCTCTACTTCTCTGCCAACTCCCCATATGTCAATGTGTATCATTCTGTAAGGAAATACCTGCTTACCGAAACATTAAAGTCTCTTGAAAAGCAACTACCCCCGGATCGTTTTATCCGTATTCACAAATCCTGCATTGTCAACCTGGACAAGGTGGTTTCCTGCCGTTCGCGTTTAAACGGAGACTACGACCTGGAGCTGGGTGACGGAACCGTTCTCCGGCTCAGCCGGAATTATTCGGCCCCTTTCAGAACAAAGTTTAATCGTCATACACCCGTTTAGCCTCAGCTTACCCTATTCCGTTTGACCAGCAGGTATCTGAAAGAATAGATTTGCAGGAAAAAAGCAAATGAAAAAATTATTTTGGGCACTTCTCACGGTTTCATTGACCACCGGTTGCCACGGACAGACACAGCAAGCCTCTGAAAAAAAACTTTCCAAAGAAATAATCGGGGGTGGTTGTGATGGTTGTGAATTGATGTATATTGGTATGCCGGAAACGATCAATGCCACAGATACCAGCGCAGGATGGTACGAACAGGGACAGAAGCTGGTAGTTACGGGGACAGTATTCCGCCTTGATGGCAAAACACCCGCACCTGATGTTATCATTTATTATTGGCAGACCGACAATACCGGCTATTATACACCCAAAGAAGGTATGGATGAGCGGACAAAGCGTCACGGGCATATCCGGGGCTGGGTAAAGACCGATGCCCGCGGACAATACACGATCAGTACCATTCGTCCGGCACCATACCCGGGAGAAGCTATGCCCGCCCACATTCACCTCTCCATAAAGGAGCCCCATATTGCACAGGAATATTATACAGATGAGATCAACTTTGACGACGATAAACTCCTGATCCCGCATTTTAAAAAATATCCGCAGGAAAACCGTGGCGGAAGCGGTGTGGTACGGGTGTTGCTCCGGGACAGCCTGCAGATAGCCGAGCATGACATCATTCTGGGACTGAATATTCCGAACTATCCCGAAAAAGCCGCCGTATTATCCGGCCTGAACATCGGGGAAGACCAGCCCTCATTTATTCCCTTTCACGCTTATGGCCCGGACAAAGAGACTCAGACCTGTCCTGTCTGCAAGTATGGCCGTTTCCAGGGAATCCTCTATTTTGCAGGAAATCATCCTAATTGGCCGCAGATAAAGAAATGGCTTTCCTACCTGGAGCAGGAAAGCCGGAAACGGGAAAACTACCTGAAAGTATACTTTGTTTACGGCAATGAACGGTCTTACAGCCGGAAAACCCGTGAAAGCGAGCTGGAGCAACTGGGCAGAGAACTCCGCATTCAAAACACCGCTTTAACTTTTGTACCTTCCTTCGCTGACACGGCCACCGAAGCCTACCTCAACAAAATAGACCCCGAAACTGAAAATACCTTCATCCTATATAAGCACAGGAGCATTGTGGACAAATACGTAAACCTGAAAGCTACGCCGGATAATTTCAGGCTGATTTCCCAAAGCCTGGACAGGACAAGGGGAGAATATTTCGGATTGCCGGAGCCGGAACACCGGTGATTTCTCTAAAGTAAAAATACATTACAGTTTAACGTTCAGGCCCAGGTTAAATTTCCGGGCAAAATTGTATGTGCCGCTTCCTGCATTATATTCAAAGAAGCTTAATGGGTTCAGCCCTTTGCGCCGGGTCAGAAAATAAACATTTTCCGCATTGGCAAAAAGTGTAATTTTCATAAAGGGAAGCGCCTTTTCCGGGATATGATAGCTCAACTTCACTCCTGCCAGGCTTACATAATCTGAGCGGATCAGCCAGCGGGTGGAAGGGGCCGTAAATTCCCTGTCAGCCTTATCTATACGGGGTATATCAGTCATATCTCCAGATTTTTTCCAGGCATTCAGTAAATCTTTATGGAGATTCACACCCAGAAACTCTGCGGTCATATACTGGTTATCCATAGCCCAGCCACCAAACTGGTAAGTAATGAGCAGATTCAGATCAAAATTCCCATACCTCAGAGAATTGATAAGGCTTCCGTAACCGGCAGGCGAAGCTGACTTACCTATAAATGACTGCCGGGCCAATTGGAAATCTGAGGTGACAGTATCTTTCTTTCCCGCCGTTTCCAGAATTTTAATAGCGGGATTGAAAGGGTCATAATTTTCCACTCCCCGGTACAGAGGCAGCCCTGATTCGGGATCTACACCAAAAAAGCTACGCGTATAATAGGAAAATCCTGAAACTCCCTTTTGCAGCCTGAAGTTACCCTTGGGCATAACAGGAATCTGTGCCGGCATTTCCGTCAAAACCTCCCTCTGGAAGGTCAGGTTACCGGTCAGGGTCCAGGAGAATCTTTTCCTTTCTGCCAGCACGGAGGTAAGGGATAATTCAACCCCGGAATTCTTCTGCTTTCCTGTAAATATTTCCCATGTTCCCAACCAGAGATCAGGAGTACTGATCAGGTCTTTCACCCGGGTAGAGTAATATTCAGCGGATCCGTGCAGCCTGTTTTTCAGCATAGAAAAACCCGTTCCCACTGTAAAAGGGTGTTGATGGAAGAAAGAATACATTCCTGCTGAGCTTCCGTAAGTGGTATATAAGCGTATTTCCTGCATCCACGATAGATTAAAAAAATCTTCCCCGGCCAGGTTCCATGAACCGGCAACCGACCATGAACCGGACGAAGTAAGTCCGGAGTACCGGTCATTCCGGTAAGCGCCTTCCAGGTAATAACGGCGAAAAAGCCCCACACCCGTCTTTACAAAATAACTATCCTGTTTCTGCTTAATCCTGTAATAATTTTGGCTAGCAGTGATATTAGCCGGATCTGACGATACATTGATTATCGTTATCAGCGAGTCTTTTCCATTATAAAAAACATTTTCATGGCCTGCCACCAAGCTGAATTCGATATCATTATAAAATTTATAGATGCTCAATACCTGGTTAAGCGTATAGCTGTTATTTTTTATCTTATGAAGGGTCTCTGACCGGCCTGCCCGTAGATCGTTGCTGATTCTTTCCTGTTTACTGTCTGATTGATCTCCACCCGCATTAAGGTCCAGTCTTAACCAGGGGAGAAAGGTGAAGTTCATAAACGCCCGGCCTGAATAAAGCTTTCTCACCGTATGATCAGAAATCCGGTCGTTATCCAGGATGGCGTGGTACGTGGGGTAAAACGGCCTCAAGGGACTTTGAGAATCAGTGATCTCCCTGATATCATAAATCCGTTCTCCGGTTTCCGGGTGAATGATATGAACAGGATAGACCGGACCGATATTCCGCGCAAAGTAGAAAGGGTTAAGTGCGTTAGCAGGGGTTGCATTGACATGATCACTTCCATTCCGGGAGGCAGTAAGCCTCAGACCGGCTTTAAACCAGCGGGTTGCCTGATAATTCAGGTTCATTCGCCCGGCATATCTTTCAAGTGCTGACCAGTTGCTCCATCCTTCCTCCCGCAAATAGTTTAAAGACGTCATAATATCCATCTTTCCCCTACCCGTACTGTAGGTCATATTGTATTCATTTCTCCTCCCGGTCCGTGCCACCCTGTCCATCCAGTTCAGCTCTTCGGGATTCCGTAATACAGCTGCCGGGTTCAATTTCCCATCCACACCGATCAGCTCCATATCAGCAACATTAAAAGCGTTATAACCGCCCAACATCCATATTAAATCCACATAGCCCTCATTATTATACACTTGCCTGCCTGCAGCATCCCTTGGAAGAACTCCCGAGGCAATCTGAGCGGAAACATCCATTGGAATGCCTTTATGAAACAAAAAATTTCTATACATCTGCCAGCTGAGCTCATAATATTCTGCCGGACCTACCATATTATAACCCGGAACTGCATTGGAAGCTGTACCCGTCTGCAAAGAAAAATCAAAGTTGCTTTTTATCCCCGCACCGGTCAGGGTTTTGATCATAACCACCCCGTTCAGCCCCCTGCTTCCGTAGAGCGTTCTGTTTACGGCATCTTTCAGTACCGTAATGCTTTCTATATCACCGGGATTGAGATCACTGAAATTACCGGTAAACTCTACTCCGTCTACTATGTACAATGGCGGGCCAGCGCTTTCCAGCAAGGATGTTCCCCGTATCCTGACACCGGGTTCTGAACCCGGATCACCGGAAGGCGAAGTGGTCCGGACACCAGCTCCGGCTCCCTGCAAGGCCAGCAAGAGATTGGTAAAACTGCAGTTATTCCAAAGGTATGGCCGGATCAAAACAGCAGAGCCTGTAAATTCCTCCTGATCTGCCGTTCCGTATGGAGTTACAATTTGATGGGTATTCACTAAAACATCCAGGGTATCTTCACTTCCTGCTATAAGCTGTTTTGGATGAAAACCATATCCGCTAAACACTAATGTATCTCCCTCAGAAGCAGCTATACGGTATCTGCCTTTACTATCGGTCTGAACACTGAGCTTTTTAGTTTTCACCAGAACCCCGGCTACTCCCTGCCTGATTTCGCCGGGAAATACCGTACCGCTGATTATACGGCTTTGTCCGTATAAAGTCTGGAATAACTGAACAAGAGAAATAATAATCAGGAAATGCAGCTTCATAACTGGCGGCCGGGATCAGGGTTAAAGGGTATCCGGTCGGTCCGGTGTCTTCACAGATCACTTCTATCCGGCAGGAAAAGAGTCCCAAGTTAGTAAAAATGGGCAAAAGAGATGCCGGGATATCGTAAAAACTGCCCTAAACAATACGCAGATAAAATAACAGAGGAGATCTATACAGAAGCTATCGGTGTAAATACAGGAAATCTGTGAGGGAGAGTAACGCCGGTAAGTTTCTCACAGATCGCGCGGATAGACACCGGTTTTATTGTACCAAGTCAGGTTGTCGTGGTGACACAAACAACCCTTAAATAGAATATCAGTATCTACTTCCGGGTCTTTTCTGCCGACTGCCCCGTGTACCTCTCGCCCACGATCTTCACTTTATTCAGGTCTGCGGTCAGCTTACTGAGCTCAACGGCAGTAAATTCGTAATCAGCAGCGCCCAGATTTTCCTGGAAATGGGCCAGCTTAGTGGTGCCGGGAATAGGCACAATAAAGGGTTTTTGTGCCAGCAGCCAGGCCAGCGCCACCTGCGCTACAGTCAGGCCTCTGTGGTCGCCGAACTCCTTCAGGATATCGATCAGCAGCCAGTTAGCGATGAGCGCCTCCGGCTGATAGCGGGGAAGCGATGCCCTGTTATTTTTCTATGCCCGAGTATTTCCTGTAAACCGCCCGGTAACCGAACAGCCGCCCTACCGGGGCAACGGTATGCATCAAAAGCTTCTGCACACCGAGAGGAATATCAGCCAGGTAAGACTTACTTTCCAGGTATTTCAGGAATACCAGCTCCTGAACCAGGCCTGGCTTGCCATTTTTCCCTTTTCCGTCCGCAAGAAGTCCGACCAGGTTTTCAATCAGATAGTCGAAGTCCAACGCCGGCTTTACAGAATGGATATAGATTACCTCCGTATCGCCATTATTATAATGATTATGGGGAACATTCTTAGGCAGGGTTACTTTTTCTCCTGCAGTCAGCAAGGAGGTTTTCCCATCCTGTAACAAGGTTAACTCCCCTGAAATTACTTCAAAGGTTTCATCCTGGGAAACGTGAAAATGATTCGGTACCACCGGGCCTTTACTTTTCAGGGTAGCTTTCATGCTTACCGATACTCCCCCGGTGTCTCTGGCTGTTTCAAGAAATTCATAGGAGTCTCCGGTGGCAGGGTTCGTGATGATCTGTCCTTTGGCTGGCATCTTGTTTTACTTAATGTTTAAAAATGAATTCATTAAGTGCGGCTTATATACAAATATAACAAGAAATTTCAACGGATTACAGTATTTATGAATAACAGGGGCATTCGTTACAAAAAGCCGGCATTCCAATCCTGTAACTTTTTTCAACACCTGTGTATCTCTGCTATGTTGGACACCCTCAGGTTTTATATACGGTGAAATTATAAATCATAGGCCGTTTTTCGTTATTTTGCTATTTGCCGCTTACGTTTCCCCAGGTCAGCTTACCTTATCACGCCTGTCACCGTCAGCATAAAGTTATGCAGATCGGTATTTTTCACAAAGGGCTTCAAGAGCTCACTGCCCGGTCCATACATAGCCAGTTCCACATAGTCTCCCGAATGATCCATAGCACCCCAGCCAATGGAGGTACGCTGTTCCTGGATCTGGGCCAGGTAGCGGAAGGGCAGTTTTCGCGGATTGTACAGGCCAGTTTCATCGAGCTGGTCATAGTGTTTCAAGAGCACAGCGGCCTCCTCTTCTCTGGCTACCCAGCCTTGCGCATATTCTATCCGTTCAATCACCTGCTTTGGGCTGAAGTTCCTGTTGATGCCGTTCAGCACCCAGTCATTGGTATGTCGGTAATGCTGAAGTGTGTCAAAGTTCTTATCGGCATTGCTGCCGTAAAACAGGCCTGGGTTGGCATTGCCGTGGTCGGTAGTGATCACTACCAGTGTTTCCTTGTCTTTTTCTGCAAAGTCGAGGGCTACTTTAACGGCCTTGTCAAAAGCGATCTGGTCGTAAAGCAGGGCTGCGGCATCATTGGCATGGGCGGCCCAGTCTACCTTCCCACCTTCTACCTGCATCACGAAGCCGTTTTTGTTCCGGCTCAACTGCCCGATCGCCTTCTTTGTCATTTCGGCCAGCGTGGGGATGTTTTCCTGTGCCGTTTTGTCCTGCACATGGTCCAGCGCATAGGGCAGTCCGCCCTCGCTGAAGATGCCCAGTAAAGGCCTATCCTCCTCCGGTGAACTGCTCATCAGCTCTTTTCTGGCGGTGATGACCCGGTAATTGTTTTTGCGGAATGAAGCGGCCAGGTCTTGCTTGTCTTTCCGGCTATCGGCCATGAAATGCTCGCGGCCGCCGCCCATCATGACATCGAAACGCAGCGGCAGGTAGAGGGTAGCTATCTCATCCATGTCGTTACGTTTGGCGCTGTTTATGCTAAAGCCCGCCGGGGTGGCGTGGGTGACGGGCACGGTGGTCACGCAGCCCACGGCCTTACCGGCTGCCTTGAATTTCTGCAGGATAGGTTGATGAAAGGTACCGTCAGGCCCTACGTTAAGCGAGCCGTTATTGACCCTTACGCCGCCGCCCCAGGAGGAGCTGGCTGCAGCCGAGTCGGTGACCAGGGAGTTGGCTGAGGCCGTATCCATCAGCGCCCGGCTCACCTTCTGCTCTTCATAAAGGCTCAGCCAGTGGCTTTGCCGCCCTTCTTTTCGCCTCAACAAAAGACTGGCCATATTGAGCGTGCCGGTGCTCATGCCGTCGCTCACCATAAAAATAATATTCTTTGTGGTGGCCGCCGGTGTCTTCGCTACCGGGCCCGAGGCCCGGGCCAAAGAACCGTTAAACAGGGAGGCCCCTAAAAAGGCAAATGAGCCGTTACGAAAGAAATCTCTCCTTTTCATAAAAAATTGGGTTTAAACTATGCTTTTCTGTTCCTAAAGGTTCATCGCTATAGCATTTAAAGCTGAGTCTTGCCGACATATCACCGGCCAGACCGATGCTCAGCGCCGGCAGAGGCTCCGGGGCCTTTCAGACGGTAGTTCCTACCCGGTATTCACTCAGGAAAGTATTGGCGGAACAGTTGTACTCCGTTTTGCTTTCCTTCGTAGAGGTATCGGCGGAAAATCCAGCCGGTTGTTCCTGTATGCGGGCGGTATAGCTGCTACCCAGCCGGTTCACCACTGCCTGAATTTGCAACAGTGCTGCAAATTAATGAAGAGAAATTGTTCTATCGCAACTATGTTGCAATAAATTTTATTCCTGACTGTGTAGGAGACGATCAGTGGATTCCATATTATTTAAACGATAATTTTCTAACAACCCGATCAAACGTTCACGCTTTCTGTTTGAAATATCGTTGTACCAACGAACTACCATAACCTCAGCAAACCAGCAGAAAAGTACAATTTGCAGAGAGAAACCCATAAGTGGTTTGTAAAAAATAACAACGGACTGCCAGGAAAGAAACATATCAGAAACAGCATTAACAGCACCTAAAAAAGCACTTATAATAACCGTCAAAAATATGCTAAATATCCCCCCAAACCGGTATTTATACTTAGGATATTGCCTTTCAGTTTTTAGCATTTGGGTGACTTCCAATACTTGTTTGATAGTGGCCTTTTGTCCTGACAGATAGGCAGAAAGCTTATGTAGCTGAATTTGCCGGATAATATCATTTCGTTGGTTCCAGATATCATTCAGATTCAGTTTACATTCTTTGACATGCCTCCTTAGTATGATAGATGTTTTACTTTTCCCATAACCTAATGCTAAACCAAACCATAATAACATAAGGAGGAAACCGCTACCCTGAAGGTAATAAATCTCAGAGTATAGTGCTATAAAATAACACAATCCTACGCCCACAAATGGTATGGCCAATGCTAGCCACCAGCTCCATCTGTATTGTCCATAAAGCAGAGAGTTTTCAGATAAGACCTTCTTATCAAATCGTATTAAATCTTCCTTATACATTTTAAATTGTTATTATAAATTCTGTTAATAATTTCTTTACTCTAACGGTTGTTGTTCGCCAGTTATTCGCTGTCGTTCAGAAAAGGCTCATTTGCCCCGTCAGTTGTGCCGGTTCTCCCTCTTTGAAAATTTTGACCACCCCGTATTTGCCGTCATAGCCACCCTGTGGGCTGACTTCCCCGGCACGCATCCGCCTGATGGCTTCGGCTATAACATAGCCTGATTTCCTTTCGATATCCTCAATGGGAGTCTCCCGGAGCAGGGTAAATTCGTTCCCGAACGAAGAAATGGTCTGTTTAAACAACTGATCCACCGCTTTGCTCGCAGGTGACACATTTTTGATTTCTGAAAGTATTTCCGGCAAAGGAATGATATAATGAAAACCGGCCGCACCTTCAGGCCGCTGCGGCCGCTCCCGATCCGACAGTTCCGTCACCCGGTGCAATACACCGATGGTCAGGGGCTGCCCGCATTTGGGACAGATATTCTTATGCCGGATGCTTTCTTCCGGCTCAAAGCACACATCGCATTTCCGGTGCCCGTCCATGTGGTACTTGCCTTCTTCCGGGAAAAACTCATACGTTCCCAGGAATCCCTTTTTGGTTTTGAGGGCCTCAAACAGGCCATAGTAGCTTCTTTCCGTATCGAAGAGATTGGCCTCCCGCCCCAGCTTTTGCGGAGAATGCGCATCGGAGTTGGATACGAGGGTATATTTATCGAGCATGCTTAGCCGCCAGTTCATTTCCGGGTCAGACGAAAGCCCTGTTTCGAGGGCAAAAATATGATCAGACAGGTCCCTAAAGCATTCCTTTACACTATCATAACCTGATCTTGATCCGAACATGGAGAACCAGGGCGTCCAGATATGAGCAGGGATCAAATGGGCATCATCGGATGTTTCCAGCACAATTTCCAGCAGGTCACGGGAAGATAGGCTTAAAGTAGGACGCCCGTCAGCTTCCAGATTCCCGATCTGCCCCAGTTTCACATTAATCCTGGCCACCGTCTCAAAATCAGGAGCATATACACAGTTATGGTTTTTACGCATCTTACCACCGTACTTATACTCGGAACTTATCTCAGAAGTCAGGCAAAACCGTATGTCAATATCGGCGCATTTAAACCCTGGTACATCGTCTTTAGGTGGGTTTTTCAATCGAAACAATCCGGTGCCGTCCGGCTCCAGCTTTTCCTTCAGCTCTTTAAACCAGAGCGGGTGGGTGAAGTCGCCGGTACCGATCACGTTGATCCCCTTGATGCGTGCCCACCTGTACAGCGATTCCAGGTTCAGATCTTTACTGGTAGCACGTGCATAATGCGAGTGAAGGTGGAGATCGGCGATGTAAAACATGTGTTATGACGGTTTTATAAAAGCTCCGATAATTAATAAAACAACACTATTATAACTCGCATAGAGTAGATAAAAGTTAATTTTCAATCATAAAAAGTTAAAATACAATAAGTTTATTGTATTTTATAAATATTCGAAATACTTTTACACCCAAAAGAAAGAATTCAATACAGCACAATCCGGATAGCTCTTATTGAACATTCTGGTTTAACTCAACAATTAAACACTTCGTTTTATGAAAAAGACAACCGCATTTATCTTCCTTATGGCCTTAGCACTGGGTACCAGCGCACAATCTTTTCACATCGGTCCCAAGCTGGGCGTAAATATGTCTAACTATACGGGTGGAAATATCAAGTCGGATGCCCTGTTTTCTTACCATGTGGGCGGACTGATGAGCTTCGGACTCGGCAACACATTTTTTATTCAACCGGAGGTTCTATTATCTTCCCAGGGAGCTAAGATAGATAACCAGGGAAATAAGGAGAATTACAAAGTTTCTTACCTGGCGATTCCGGTAATGGTTAAACTGAGAACTTCAGGCGGATTCTACGTGGAAGCAGGTCCGCAGGCTTCTTTCAAGATCAGTGAAGACATTAAGGATCAGACCATCGATAAATTTGCCAAAAACCTTGATCTTTCATTAGGGGCCGGCCTGGGATTCCAGTCGGCGGGGGGCCTGGGCATTGGCGCGCGCTACATGGCCGGGATCTCAAAAGTGGGTAATTTCGATTCCCATAATATCAACCCCGACTTCAAGAACAGCCTGGTACAGCTGAGCCTGTTTTACGCTATTCCGATAGTAAAAAAATAAAGAGAATTTAAAAATACGAGGGGCATGGTATGCGGATCCGGATTTCCGTTTATACCATGCCGCTCTCCTTTTTAATCCTTAAAGTCTTTAAACTTCAGGAACATATCTTTGAAAACCTTATTCCGGTCAATAAAAGTCACTACCTTATACAGATGCCGGGTGCCGTCTGAGCTGTAAGTCAGCTCGTTAGTCAGTATAGGGGCAGGCCGTAGCTCGTATTGCATCCAGTCGGGGTTCACCAGGTAGGCGATCACCGAGATATCCCAGATCACCTTAGACCAACCGAAATGGTCATTGCTATACCCTTCCACAATGGAGATCAGGTAATCGGAAATTTTGTTGGCGCCGCCGATGTGCGCTTTCAATTCAGGAACCGTAGTGCTCAGATGCGAAGTGACCGGTTCAGTAGGGATCTGGATCAAAGGCACACCTGAATCAAACAGGATCTGCGATGAGGCCACATCCTGGAGCAGGTTAAACTCCCGCGCCGTTCTCCACCCGAGGCCTTTTCCGCCCAGCCAGACCACGATGATCCTGTCTTTTATCTCCGGTTTCATGATCAGTGCGGAAGCCACATTGGTGGGGGCTCCCAGGGCCAGCACAAACAAGGGTTCTGTAGCTTTCATCGCCCTGTCTACCAGGTCTTTTGCCGCATCACTGACCACGGGCGTGGTTTTGTCTTTCAAAAAATGGGTGGAGCCTTTGTATACCGGAAACTTGTCTTTCATCCCTATTTTGTCCAGCACATTGTGGATCTCGGCGTAGCTCTTCTCCATGCCATCGGCTACACTGCCGGCCCTTTTATTAATAAAGGGCGCGGCGTAGATGGCCTGTATATCCATCTGGTTTTGTGAGAGGACGGCGTAGACCAGGGCAAACTGGTCATCTATTTCATTATACGTGTCGGTGTCAATGACCACCCGGGCCTTCTGAGGCTTGTACGAGATTCTTTCCACCAGCTTTTCATTGGAAAGAGTAAAGGATTGGCTGTAGCCGGTGAAGGCAGCAAAAAGCAGGATTACAGCGATTGTATTTTTTAGCATACTGATTAAATTTTCTTAACTGTAAAAGGTTTTAAATGTAAGCACTTTATTTGATCGGTTTTTTTTATTCAAAAGAGTGTTCCGATATATTTACGCGTAGTAGAAGATAAAGGCCCATGAGAGGTGTAATTGATTTTATACAAAACTCCTTCTTCCAGGTTAAGCGTTTGTCCGGCCTGAGCTGCGTGTGCCGCATCATCCGTGAATTCCCCTTCAGGGCTGTAAGTGCCGGTGGCTACCTTCTCTACAGATGCATTGCTCAGAACGAGCGTGGCAGAAGCTGTCATATAAACCAGCAGGTAGCCGCCCCTGTCTAAAGCAAAACCCTGCGCTCCGGCCCGGGTAGTAAAGCTTATCTCCACACCGGTGGTCCTGATTTTCTGTGCTTTCGCAGTTTCAGGAAAATCGGTGGTCACATTAAAAACGGCAAAATTATCCGTTGGTGTTACGGCTATTTCCGGACCGGCAGCCGTAAACCCTTTCAGAAGTTTCCTTACAGACGGCGTGTGAGGCTTATCTTCCAGATCTGCCGTAAGCACCCCATGGTCAATTCCCTCCGGGTCATTGGTGTTGGCTATAAAATATTTGCTGGTAGCCAGGTCATAAATATTATACCCGCCGCCCAGCGCCGAGGTAGCCAGCATAAGGCCGGTTGTATTCGGGTAAACGCCTTTGTTCTCTGCAATGAGCGGATAATTTCCCGGCAGGGCAGCGTATGCAGCCACTTCTGCCGCTACCTGGTTTACCGTATTCATATACGGGTCAAAGCTGACCAGGTCTATCCCCTCCAGGGCCAGCACATCGCCCGGCCGGGCCTCCGGTGCCTGGGGGTAGGGCGCTGTGCCATTACCGGAAATCAGGTTGGTGCGTGTAGCTATCTTATACGGACTGTTTTTCACCGCCATACCTACTTCGTTGAGCGCCTCAAGAGTCATTTTCCAGGCCGCATGCTTGCTCAGCAGCTCGCCGCTCCTGTACTTGTAGGCCTTCTGGTCCATGCGCCAGCGAACCAGTCCGTCTGGTTCATTATGGACCTGCACGGCAATCACCGGGTGCTTCTCTCCATTTTCCAGATCCCATTGCCGTACATAAGACAAAAGACGGGTAACTGCATTTTTTTCCCTGTCAAGTACATAACGATCATTTAAGACCAGGGCATAGAGGTACCCGTAATACCCCCAGAAATTCCCCTCATCGTTTCGGAGCAGGCGCCTGGACGGTTCTTTCAGGATATATTGTGGCACCAGGTAAGAGAAAGAATCGCCGATCATATTGGTGCTGAACCACAGAAACTCCAGCCGAATATCGTACCGGTGGGCGTATTCCAATACCTTTTGCACCACAGAAAAGTCAAAATCGTTCTCACGGGGTTCAATGGCGTTCCACCATATAGGTACCTGCAGGCAATTTACCCCCAGCTCCTTCCCCTTGGCAAAGTAGCGCTCAATCTGCTCCCAGCCCAGCTTATCGCAGTTAATAAGGGCATCTAAACGAATCTGGGCCCCGTAAACCGGGAACGGCACCCCGTCTACTTCCAGGAAAACCTTGTCTGTGGCCTTAACCAGCCGGCTCACCTCTATCGGTGGCGGCGTAGATTCTTCATTTTTGGGCGTATCCTGGGAAGAACAGCTTACCCCGAAAAGAAGCATGGTGATGATCAGTCCGATTCTCATTTTATTTCTTTGTTTTAAAGGATAGGTAAAGTTCCGGCAGGGCCTCCTGGAGCGCCGCTTCATTCTGCAGGGGGTCTGGCCGGTAATAAATATATTTGTCTGAAGTGCCTGCAGGCCGAAAGGTAAAATGGCCGCTATCCTGTACCTGCAGCTTGCAGGGCTGCATCCGGTAAGGGATAAGCGTGTCGGTTTCCTTCCGTTCTCCTGCCGGGAGTATCCGGTATTGTCCGGCGGCATTCCTGACCAGAGACCTGCCCGATACATTTATCCAGATAGCCGTTTCCCAAACATGATGAGGGCTTTTACGGGAAACAAAGGCCTGCTCCCGGTCCAAAGTTCCCAGGTAATCGATCCGGGCCTGCGGCGTAAAGATATCATCAATGTAGCGCTGCAGCCCGGGGTCCATCTGCCTGACAAACGTGATATCTTTCATTTTCCAGTAGGTATTATACGGATCGGGAGAAAACACGCCCTTCTTACCGGCGCAAGGGTAAACAGACACCGGAAGATCAGATCGCAGCAGGCCGACAAAAGCATGCACATCCAGCGCCACGTTCCACTCCCCTCCCGGGATATTATCCCACACGTTATCTGACTTCACCGGCCCTTCGTAAGCCGAGTTTCCGGCTGACAGGTGAATCATTTTAACCTTCTCTTTCAGCAGCTCAGGCCGGCGGTTATAAGCGGCGGCAATGGTACGGGCCGAACCGAAAGAAAGAATATGAACCGGCTCCTCACTTTGTGCTAATGACCGGATCAGTAAATCTATACCCGCCTGCTGAAAAGCAGGGGCATTTTCTTTTTTGTCATCTGCAGAAGCCAAAGGCTTCACAGGCCCTATTGTAAAAGGAACGGCCTTATCGAAAAGGTAATTCATCTGCATTACCGGAATCACCCCCGGTTCTCTCGGTCCGCCCCGCTGCATGATCAGATTGAAAACAAAAGCTGAATCTTTCCTGAATTCATCCGTAATATCCAGGATAATGGCCCTGAGTTCAATTTCCGGCAGGGCATAGCCCATGATCAGGTCCAGGTTATCGCCCGGATCCTGGGCCGGGTAATACAGGTCCGTAACCAGGATAACGGGTATTTTGTTTTTTTGAGCTTCAACGAAACGCGGAAGCATTCCTATTAGTAAAAATGCGACGGTTAATACTTTCATATCATTTCTTATTTCCCATAAAATATATCCTGTAAACGGTTCCGGGTGCTAAGTTCAGTTCCCGGCCCATGGTTTCTGTTCCTTCTGCCAGCCAATGCCCTTCGGGATTATAAAAGCCCTTTTCCACCTTCCTGATGGCGAGACCCGGAAAACTCATGCGATCAGATCGGGTAGACGCCACAATAAGCCCGTCATCCATCTCCACAGCAAAAGCCACACCTCCTGTCTCAGTCTTCCAGGCCACGGTAGCAGCCCGGGTATTTTTGTGATTCGAACCTGTTTCCCGTACCTGGTCAGCGTCAGTATTAAAAACCACTATATTCTGCAGGTCAGCTGTTGCAAAAGGATACCACGCTTTCCTGACAATGCCAAAAGCATCTACAATGCGCCGGGTATGGGGCTTGGGAGAAAAATCGGGATTATAAACACCCCGGTGGGTCCATTCTTTCAGGAAAGGATGAGCGGTGGTAACCACTTCAAACACAGAATACCCGTAACCCATGGAAAGGGCTTTCAGCGCAAGGATATCCGTATTTTCATACTCTCCTCCGTTTTCTGCAATGTGTGCATAATTTCCGGGAATAGAAGCCAGGGCTTCCAATTTACGGGTGATCGAATCCACTCGGTTCTCATAGGGGTCAAGCCCTGCGAAATCAACTCCCTCCGTAGCAACAATGGCTTTGCTTTTTTCGATATAATCGGGGTAGGTGGTGGTCAGGTTAACCCGGGTATAAGCGGGATAACCGGAGGCTTTCACTACCCTTCCCAACTTGTCCAGCATCCGGATCAGGCCCGGCCAGAGTTCATCCGGAGAAAGGCCGTGCAGGGCATTGTGGCGGGTGGCCAGCATATCGGGCTCATTTTCCACCTGTATCCCGATCACGGTATTTCCGCCATGGATACGGTTATAATTTTTCACCGCAGCCATGAGCGCCTCTAATGCCCGTGATTCTCTTTCCACCAGCTGCGGAGAATCAGGTGCCAGGAAAAAATGCTCGCCCAGCCAGCCCTTAAAACGGTGCCGGAGCCGCGGGAAAGAAACGGTATCCTTCCTGACATAATCCGGGATATATCCTTCCACCGAAAAACCACACATATAGCTGCCAAACCAAAGCAGTTCCAGCTTCATACCGTACTTCTCACAATACCGGATGTAGGTTTCGGGCAAACGCCCAGAATAAGCTCCCTTTTCAGGTTCCACGTCACGCCAGGAAACCGGCACCTGCAGCACCGTGATGTTTAACTGCGATGCCAGCTCAAAATACGGCTCCAGCTCTTCCGGCGTTTTGTTTTCCAACTGCAGGAAGAAGTCGGTTCTCAACTGTGCTCCCA
>JBEBRR010000053.1:0-28839 GCA_040394735.1 Leadbetterella byssophila | reverse complement strand
TATACTGATAGCCACACCTCCGCCCGGAGCCAGCACCTGGTTCAGCACCGTTTTTGAAGTTACTTCTACGGTTCTGATCTTATACGTCATAGGCCGCGTCTCCCAATGTGTATCTTTCGCATCTTCATAAATGGTAGCGGTGAATTTGTGTCCTTCAGGAAGAAAACCCAGATCAATCCGGGCTGTCCGGCCGTTTTCATCCGTAATTCCGCCCACAAACCACTCATTCTTTCCTTTGGCTTTACGGGCGGTGGTAATGTAGTCACCCGGCTCCGCCTCCAGGATATGGCTCTCATCCCAGTCTACAGCCACGTCTTTAATAAACTGAAAAGCATCCGGGAACCGCTCATAATTCTCTACCAGGTCAGCAGCCATCTGCAGGGGGCTATATAGGGTCACGTACAGAGCCAGCTGTTTCACCAGCGTGGTATGTACCCTGTTTTTATTATCCGGGTTATAATAATCAAATGTAATCTGGAAAATACCCGGTGTATAGTCCATAGGCCCGCCCACCATACGCGTAAACGGCAGGATAGTGGTGTGATCCGGGTCAGAGCCGCCCAGCGCTTCAAACTCGGTGCCCCGGGCCGACTCCTGTGCCAGCCAGTTAGGGTACGTGCGGCAGAGTCCGGTGGGCCGCACAGCTTCATGCGAGTTCACCATGATCCGGTGCCGGGCGGCTTCTTTCGCCACTCTCAGGTAGTGCGATGCCATCCATTGCCCGCTTCTCCACTCCCCGCGGGGAATAGGGTAACCTACATAGCCGGTCTTTACCGCGTTATAATGATGAGCGGTCATGAAACGGAAAGCTTCCTCCAGCCTTCGTTCATAATTGGTGGCCGAAGCAGAGGTTTCATGATGCATCATCAGCCTTACGCCTTTGCTTTTAGCGTAATCACGCAGGTAATTCAGGTTAAAATCCGGGTAAGGGGTCACAAAATCAAACACTTCTTCCTTCCACAGCCCGTACCAGTCTTCCCAGCCTTCGTTCCAGCCCTCTACCAGAACCTGGTCAAACCCGTGCTTTGCTGCAAAATCGATATACTTTTTTACGTTCTCCGTGGTAGCACCATGTGTTCCGTTCGGCTTCAGCCGGGAGTAGTCGGTCTGACCCAGCTTCGTATTGGTTTCATTCGTATAGGCCCAGGAAGAACCTTTTACAAACATTTCCCACCATACCCCCACATATTTTACCGGCTTTATCCAGTCGGTGCTCTCCAGCGCGCAGGGCTCATTCAGGTTCAGAATGGTATTGGAGGCCAGTATATCCCGCGCGTCATCGCTGACCAGTATGGTCCGCCACGGAGTGGAAAAGCCGGTCTGAATATAGGCTTTGTTGCCTGCGGCATCCGGTGTAAGATGAGCCCGGAAAGTCTTATCTTCCAGTTCCAGCATCATAGCCGGGTAATCTACCAGGGCTGCTTCATGAATATTGATATACAGGTTATCACTGCTTTTCATCATCAGCGGGGTCTGTACTGAAAATATCCCTTTCTTCTCATACAGGGGGTAATTTTCGCCCACAGACAGTGTCCTGGTTTTCAGCCGGGGGATAATCCCCGAAATAAGTGTGGTGCTGGTCCGGTATTCTTCCGTATTATAGTCGCCGGGCAGCCAGAAAGCCTTGTGGTCACCCGCCATCCGGAATTCCGTCAGCTCTTCCTTCACTGTAAAATAGTTCAGGTTCTTTTGCCGGGGAAATTCATACCGGAAACCCAGCCCGTCATCAAAGAGCCGGAAACGCAAGATCACCTCCGTATCTCTTTTCTGCTGGTGTAAAGTAAGCTCCAGCTCATTGTAGTGGTTCCGGATGCGGCTCGACTGCCCCCACACGGGCACCCATGAGTCATTCACCGAACTGACCCGTGTACCGGTGATTTTAAAGCCGTCACGCAGGGAAATGCTGTCATTGGCGATCTCTATCCCTAATTTACCCGGCAGGATGACAGGCTTGCCCTTAAAGTTCAGCGCATAGACAGGAGTTCCCTTCTGATCCAGTGAAAACGTCAATTCCAGGTCCCTGTCCGGAGACTTCAGGGTTTCCTGAGCCGTCAGGCTCATCACCTGCATCCACAGGAGAAGACCGAAAAAATACTTCATAAGGTATAAATTTTAGCTTTAGGCTGTTTTTGAATAATTTAAAGAAGCGAAAGTACTTTATCAAGAGCTTCCCGCAGCCCCCTTAAACAGGTTGCACGTACGCCTTTTGGAAAACGGTACCCGTTAATCTTTTCTTCAAAACTTCTGTAAACCTCTTTTGAACCTTATATTTGAATATGTAATGACCATAAGCTGTGAGAAATAAACCAAAGCTCAGGGCTGATTAACCATGTACAAGATTATCCTGATGATCGACTTTGCTGAAGAATACAGCAAAGAGCTTTTGAAAGGCATAGCCCGGTATTCCAAAGAGCACGGACCGTGGGTATTTTGCCGTATGCCGCTTTTCCAGCGGGAAACCAAGGGAATGGAAGGAATACTGGAATGGGCCCTGGAGTGGGGAGCTGACGGCATCATCGGCCAGTTTTACAATGACCCGCAGGTGGCGTCCTTTATCCGGGCGGGCATACCTATCATTGCCCAGGACTTTAAGGAAAGGTTTACGGAAATTCCGAATATCACGGGAGATCACAAGGAAGCAGGGAAAATGGGGGCCGAGTATTTCCTCAAAAAAGGATTCAAGCAGTTTGCCTTCTACGGATTCAAAAATATCGTATGGTCAAGAGAAAGAGCAGAGGGATATGAAGAACGGATCAACAAAGCCGGTTATAAAGTGCATTATTTCGAGAACGACATCTCCGATTCCGATAACATCTGGTATTACCGTCCCAGCGCCCTGAGCCAGTGGCTGAAGTCGCTCCCCAAGCCGATAGCCCTCATGGCCTGCGACGATAACCAGGGCCAGCACATTACGGAAGCCTGCCGCCACTCCGGCATATCCATCCCCCAGGAAGTGGCCGTACTGGGCGTTGATAATGACGAAATGATCTGTGAGTTTTCCGACCCGCCCCTCTCCAGCATAGGCCAGGATGCCGAAAACGGCGGGTACCAGGCGGCACGCCTGCTGGAACAGATGATCCGGAACGGTACTGCTGATTTCTATGATATCGTGGTCAAGCCCACACAGATCATTACCCGGCAGTCTTCCGATATCTATGCCACCCACGATGAGCACATTTCCGATGTGCTGAAGTTCATTCACCAGAACCTCGAAAAGCCCATCCAGGTAAATGATGTGGTGCGGCAGGTACCTCTTTCCCGCCGCACCCTCGAGAAACGTTTCCAGGAGATCACGGGTTTCCCGGTGTACAAATACATCTTCAATTTACGGATGGAGAAACTCAGCGCCCGCCTCCTGGAAACAGACCTGAACGTATTTGAAATTGCCATGGAGCTGGGCATGAACGACACCAAGAACCTGTCAAGGCAGTTCAAGCAGCTTAAAGGCTGTACGCCCAGCGAATACCGTAAGCAGTTTACCGTCCGTTGACGGAAATGTCATCAGCTGCCCGGTTCTCCTCTTCCTGCTTCATCCAGCCGGCTGACCAGGTGATCAAAGTATTTCTTCAGGAATTCTGACATTTCAGCCTGTACCTCCTGTTCCTTCATAGCTGCCAGTAACTCATCCAGCTCTTCCGGGCTTAATGTATTGCTGATCAGCTTTTGCATCAATATTTCGGAACGGGAGCCCTGCATATCTTATTCCTGTAAACCGTTTTGATCCGAAATAAACGCCCTGGTGCTTACAAGATAGCTTCCACCGGAAGGATTCTTATATTTCAGGTCCACGTAGAAGCCGTAATACCCTTTGGCTGGGTTAGGCACGGGTACCTTCAGTACGTCTCCCTCAGTCAGACGAACCCGGGTCTTCTGCCAGAAATTATTCCGGAAATCCTTATCCGAAGAGCTGGTATACCACAAAGAAGCCTCCGTAAGTCCATCTTTGGGCGCCTTTATGCTTAATTCCGTGCCTGCCGAAGAAGAACGGGCCGACCAGCTGATTACCGGGTAGGGTTTGTTCTGCAGGGTGGTGGCAAAGAAGCCGTTAAGCGCCTGGAAAGCCTGCTCTCCGCCTCCCAGGTCATGCCCGGCGTTAGGCACCAGGTGGATCATGTTCTGCCCCGGTATATCGTTCCAGGAAAACTTAATGGCATCGAGTGTCCAGTATTCATCATTGGTACCGATGAAGATCATCTTGGGCACTTTCAGGTTAGCCCGGTAGGAATAGGGATCGATCATGGCCTGAAGGGCTTTCCCGTCAGCCGATCCGATATCCTGGGCAATCCCCAGCTTGGTATAATCTTCGATCTGCACGCTGTAGTCGCCATAGGTTTTGAACTGGTAGTTCAGGGTAGCCGGCATATTGAGCATATCGATCACCATCGGACCGATGGCCGCCACACGGGCATCGTCAATAGCGGATGACAGCCAGGTGGTCCAGCCACGTTTGGAAGCGCCGGAAATAACAAAACGGTTCACCGTGTTCGCAGTTTTTTCCTTTACCAGCTCCTGGATGGCGTCCATTCCCCTCACCGCTGACTTCACCATGGGAAATAACAGCGGCCAGCTGTAATCTTTATCCCCCTTAAACTGGTGCAGTGTATAAGAGATCAGCTCATCTTCCGTCATTTTACCGATGATAGGCTGGTTAGGCACCTGTTTGATGATGGCAGTTACCGCCTTGTTCTGCTTCGCTATACCGGCCATTACAGGCCAGTAGCGGTCGTCTTGCGAAGACCAGTTCGGCTCTCCGTCTTTTACCGAGCCGCCCGTAATGAACAACAGCGCCCCGTCATACCCGATATCCTCCGGCACAAATACGGTCAGCTGGTGCTTCCAGACAAATTCCCGCCATTTCTGGGAAGTCAGAAGAATGTTATAGCGGGTGACCCCGCCTTCGGTAAAAGTATCGCGTACCTCCCAGCCAAATGTGGTATCACCGTTATTGATATAGCTCTTCAGGGCCGTTTCAGGAGTGATCTCCACTTTCTTCACTACCGTTTCCGCGGGTCCGGATTTCTTTTTCTTTTGTGCCGTTATCACTCCGGGAACCAGGAGAAATACGCATACGATTATTTTTGTCAGTTTCATATATATAATTTTTGCTTTGAGTTACAGGACCTGGACAGTGAACTTTACTTACCGGCGCCGGGCTCCCTCATTAATTTTAAAGATTCATTGATCAGTATTTCACCGGTTTCTTCTCCCAGGCTGGTACGGGTAATATAATTGTATTTTTCAAAACTTCCGTAATCTACCCGGGTGAGTATATAACCGAAGGCGTCATTCGTTAAACCGAACAGGAACGGGTAGGCTGTCTTCATTTTTCTTTTCAGGTAAAACCCGATGTTCGGAAGCGCCTCTCCCGGCAGGGTAAGAATCTTTGCAGGGCCCAGCTCTATCAAGTTCTGTAGGGTGCTGACACGGTTCTCCCGGTTCAGCTGATAGCCCATAGGTGATTTTTCCATAATGTATTTCATTACAGGGGCTTCTACCGGAAACTCCACCACCTGCGACTTCACCGCCAGGCGGGGCTGGCTCACCATTCCACTCCTTTCTGCTATCTTCAGTGCCTCATTTCCCAGCAGGGTGCCTATCCGCATACATTCCTCCCAGGTGTTTTCTTCTCCCCCCTGCCGCCGGTTATCTGCCGTCACCATTCCGCCCAGCGCACCGTTGAAGAAAACGGCAGTTCCGCCGCCCTTATTTTCTATGGTTTCGTAAAGCGGCCCGCACACATCCGGGCTGAGGATCCCGCGCTTTGAACCGATCACCTCCGGGTGGATGGCATAATTGACAAGAGTGCATACCGGCTTTCCCGTTTTTTTGCTCAGGAGCTGAATAACCCCGCAGTGGGGATCATACAGGTCCGGTGCGTAATAGTTATAGGCAATTCCGGCCGGTGCTTTTCCGTAACCTATCTTGAGATCCACCTCCTCCAGTTTCTGCTCCGCTTCCCGGATAGCCTCTGCAATGAGCTTTGTACAACGATCGAGATAATCCATATCGGCATAGCTTTTCCCCTTTTCATCCGGGAAGGCATAGGCATCCGGGGCGCTGTGGGTATGCGTGGCGCCGATCAGGATATTCTCCGGCGGAATGGTTTTAACCAACGCCCTGGCTTTATTGCCGAGAACGGCCGGCCATCCCAGGTTATCGAGTGAGGCAAACGCCACCTTTGTTCCCTGGTATTCCAGCACCATGACCCGCACAAACAGGTCGCCTTTTTTCTGCACAGCGGGTGAGGGCGTTCCCACACCTCCGGAAACCGGTAACAGGGGGTCCGGGGTGATGTTTCTCACTGCGGCTCCGCCACGGAGGGACTGTGCGTTCACCGTCCCCCCTGCGAGGAGCAAAAGAAGCAATATTTTTTTCATCGGGACAGGTGTTAGTTATCCGTTATTACCATGGCTTGCCGGTGCCCTGGATTACCCACGACTTTGACCAGGCGCTGTTGGCTCCTTCCGGCCCGGTGTACGGCGTACTTTCCAGCCGGCCAATGGCCGCATCAGCATTCACTTTGTTCAGGTTCCTTTCGTCCAACATATAGAAGAAACGAACGGGAAGCGCTTTTCTTAACGCCTGCGGACCGGCCGCCAGCTCGGGATAACCCGTACGCCTGTAATCAAACCAGGCTTCCGATGCGGCTGTCCAGCTCGAGATCCACTTCTGTTCCATCAGCTGCTTCAGCGTACCGTTATACTTCACCTTTTCACCCGCCATATATGATGCATACCCTCCGGCCACGCCCCAGGCATCAAAAGAAGCCTTAATGGCCGCATTATAGAGCGTTTCGGCATTTCCGGCCGCCCATCCCCGCTGTGCTGCCTCGGCCAGGATAAAGTTTACCTCGGCCGCAGACATCAGCCTGGCACGGAGCAGGTTACCTTTGGCCTGACGGTAGATATCATTCAACCACGAAACATGCGGATTATTGGCCGCCTGTTCTGCCGTAGGGCTGAGATTATAGGTAGCACCGCCTATAATGCCCGGCGGCAGACCCACGTATTCGGGGTGGGTATTGATCTCCAGTCCCTGAACCCGCTGCCGTGAAAGTATCCTTTTCCCTCCTTCTATACGGTCTACCGTACCGGTTAAGGTAGTATCTACCACTAGCGGGATCTGAACCTTGGCTGCCCATACCCCGATGCGCGGGTCTTTCAGCTCCAGCAGCTTATCTACCAGGGTTGCGCACATCTTGATCCTCCTGTAAAAGCTTCCGCTGGCGTCATATGTAGCATTCGCGGGCCAGGAATCGGCATTGCTGTTCCCGGCAAAGCCCATGGCGGCATCGTCCGCCGCCGCAGTAATGATGGGGTACTGGGCCGGATTTTCCACGATCTTTTCAATACCGGCTTTGGCTACATCCGGCTTTTTTGAGGACATACGGTTATAATACCGTAGCATCAGGGAGTTAGCCAGCTTTCTCCATTTCACCGGATTTCCGCCGTAATACAGATCGGCGCTCCCCGTGGTACCGGTATACTCGGCCGCACTTTTTGACAACAGGGTATTGGCTTTTTCCAGGTCGGCCAGAATACCCGTATAGATGGTCTCCTGGGAGTCAAAAACGGGGAAAGTATTGGCCTCTCCTCCTTCTGCGCCCTTCAAAGCCGCCGAATACGGAGCATCTCCCCACAGGTCGGTAATCAGGCCGAATATCATGGATTTCATCACCAGCGTAATTCCCTGGTGCAGCTCATAGCCCAGCTCTACCGACCGGTCATGCACATACTGGTTATCCCTTAAGATGGAATACCATTCCGACCACGACTGGCTTCCGCCCCAGTCATAATCATTATGGGCCGTTGACCACCCGTCTTTCTGGGTATGCTGCATCAGGCCTCCCATGATGTCATCAAAGTTTAACCTTGTCAGCTGCATTCCCGTTTCGGAAAGAACCGTTGACAACACCAGGTTAGGATTCGCTTTATTCGGGTCCACTCCGTTCGGGTTCACGTTTAACTCTGTCAGATCGTGACAGGAAAACAGGAACAGCGGGAACAGCACCCATAAACTGACCTTTCTCAATGTGTATTTTTTCATGATCTTTAACAATTAAAAAGTGATACCTAAACGGAAACCTATCGGCATAACCCAAGGAGTTACGTTATAGCGCTCAATTCCCTGTTTGAACTGGGAAACACCGCCTTGCACACCCGATTCCAGCTGGTAAGCCATTTCAGGATCAATATTGATTTTGGCCTTGGTCCACAGAATGATATTCCGGCTGTACAAAGCAAAGTTCACATTCTGGATACCCCATTTCTGCACGCTTTTCAGGGGAAGATCATAGCCCAGCGATATCTCTCTCAGCTTAATATAGGAAGCGTCATAGAGGAACGCCCGGGTAAATGACCAGGTGGTGGCACCGGCAAAAGGAAGCATCGCCGTTCCGGGTCCGCCGAGGTTTTCTTTGTAAACAGGATTACCGTTGGCATCTTTTGTCCCGGTGTCAATCACGCCCGGAACAAATACTCCGCCATGCGGAAGGGTATACGGACCGTATTTGAAAGGATAACCGTTATAATCCGGGGTAGGCCCGCCTACCAGCGGGAAAACATTTCCGTTGATCCGGATCATCGTTTCCTCGTTCGCTACCAGGTAATCTCGGAGCGCATCTCCCTGCAATCCGTCAGGATTAATAAGCTTATCCAGGAAAAGCTGCGACCGGCCGTCTTCTTCCCCGTAGCGGTAGGTCTGTGACACGAAATCGCCTCCGTTCCGCCAGTCAAAAGACATATTCAGGCTGATGCCCTTATAATTCAGGCTGGTTTGCAGTCCCATCACAAATTTAGGATTGAAGTTCCCGATCTTGTTCTTGGTGCTGATGGCATCAATATCCTGCCATTTCCCGGTGGCATCCAGGATGGGGTAACCGTAATATTCAGAGTTCGGATCTTTCACCGTCACCACTTCGGCATCATAAATGTCACCGATCTCATCGCCTACGTACGTCCAGGCCCCGCCCCGGGCGTCTGTCCACAGTGTGTAATAAGGCAGTTCATCGGAAAGCTCCATGATGCGGGTGCGGTTGCGGGTCCAGTTGGCATTGATATCCCAGCGGAAATTACGGGTGGAAACGGGTGTTCCGCCCAGGCTCAGCTCCCAGCCTTTGCTGACCAGCAATCCGGCATTTACGTTCTTGGTGGTATACCCCGATGAAGGCGGAAGCTTGGCGCTGAGTATCTGGTTCCGGTTTTCCACAATATAGTAGGTAGCCGCCATACGCAAACGGTTAGTAAACAGGTTAAGATCCAACCCGCCTTCATAGGAGGTAACGATCTCCGGCTTCAGGTCGGGTATCAGCAGGGTATTCGGCGTGGTCAGCCGCGGGATGCCATCCCATGCGCCCCGGTTATTCAAAGTACCCAGCAGGTTATACGGATTGGCATCATTCCCTACCTGGGCAAAGCCGCCTCTCAGCTTGAACAGGCTCACCTGTTTCGGCATTGGTATAAATTCATTGGCCAGGATACTCAGCGAGGCCGACGGGTAGAAGTACGACCGGTTCTCCGCCGGCAGGGTGGAAGACCAGTCGTTCCTGGCCGTCAGATCAAGGAATACCATATCCTTATATCCGAAGTTGGCCAGCCCGTAAACACTGTAAATCGCCCGCTGGAACCAGGTGCTGGAATACTCCAGGTTAGCCGGGGCTATGTTCTGAATATTGTAAATTCCGGGTACGATAAGCCCCGTTCCGCCTTTGGTGGCATTGCTGACATTGGTACCTTTCTGATACCGGGTATTCCCTCCGCCGGAAACCGACAGGCTGAAGTCGGAAATATCCTTTTTATAGGTGGCCAGGAAATCTATATTATGTTCAAAATTCCCGATATTAATCAGGGCGTAGGCGCCGTTCGGGTCATTGGTGTAGCTGTTGGCTACCTTCAGATCCCTTCTTTCGTCCAGCTTATCCAGGGAATAGCGGGCAAAAAGGCTGAAATCAGGAGTGACCTGGTAGTCAGCCCTTACGTTTCCGTAAATCCTGTCGCGCACAAAGGCGTTGTTGACCTCATAGGCCAGGAAATAAGGGTTATTATATACTCCGGCATACTGTGAACGCTGCTGAAGCCCTTCCTGCCCCGGCATCCAGTAATCCTGCAGGTCGCGGATATCCGTATGAGGCGACACACTGTAAGCCCATTGCAGGGGATTGGAGCCCCGGTTTCCAGCCGGCCGGTTATTGGAATTGTTCCGGCTGAAATCAATCACCGAGCTCAAACGGATAGCATTGGTCACCTTTATGGAAGTATTCAGGTTGATTGTATTCCTGAACAGGTCGGAATTAGGAATGATCCCCCGGTTCCACATGTTGGAATAAGACAGGCGGTAATTGTAGCCGCCTGTGTTATTGGCAATCGAAATACCGTTGGTGGTGGTAATCCCCGTCTGCACAAAATTCCGCACATTGTCTTTATGAGACACCAGCGGCATTTTCATGGGCTTCCCGTCGGGCCCTATCGGGCTGTTCCATTGCACCTCTTCATATCCTTTGTCCAGTGCAGCACCGTATGTGCCCCCTACATTTTCTTCAATCAGCTTACCGAAGGGATTCGTGAGCGGATTCCCCGAAATATCGGTGGGAATAGCCGAAAACTGGCCTGATCCGAACTGGGTCTGCCATTTCAGGAATTTATAGGGCTGGTCAAAGACCGTACTGCTGTTGACCGATACGGTCATTTTATTTACATTGGCACCGCTGCGGGTAGTAATAAGCACCACCCCGTTACCTGCCCTTGAGCCGTACAGGGCTGCGGCGCTGGGACCTTTCAGGATAGAGATATTTTCGATATCGTCCGGGTTAAGGCTGCTGATGGCATTCCCGAAATCCACCCGGTTGTCATTTCCCCCGGCACTTACGTTATTCAGGGTATTGGCGATAGGTACACCGTCAATCACAAACAGGGGCTGGTTATCGCTGTTCAGTGAGTTTGCCCCCCGTATAATCATACTTACCGAAGATCCGGTACCCCCCGTTGAATTGATCGTTACACCGGAAACCCGGCCTGCCAGGCTGTTCAGTACGTTTTCCTGCACCACGCGGGTAAGCTCCTTCCCTTCTACTTTTCCTACGGAATAACCCAGCGACCGTTCCGCCCTCGGAATCCCCAGGGCCGTCACCACCACTTCGCTCAGGCTGTTCTCATCGGCGTTAAGCACCACGTCTACCACATTGCGGTTTCCTACCGCCACTTCCTGGCGCTCATAGCCCACAAATGAAAATACCAGCACTGCATCATTCCCCGTAACTTCAATGCTGAAATCACCGTTCTGGTCGGTGGTTACTCCGCGGCTGGTATTCTTCTGGATCACATTTACTCCGGGCAGACCGCCGGAGTCATCAGAGGATGTAACTTTACCCTTAACGGTTCTGCCCTGGGCCATAGCAACACTGCCTGCCACCCAAAACACACACACGAAGAGAAGCATCCTTATTCGGTTAGAACTTTCTTTCATAGGATCATTAGAGTTTTATTCCTATAACTCTGACTGATCCGAAAAGGACTATTCCCTCTTCCCTGTTTTTTCTACGATCGTGTTCAGATTTTCTTTATTTTTCAGGAGGCTGAAGGTATCGTACAGGGTTCCGTCAGCAGTGTAAGCGTGGTATTCCAGCGTGTCTCCCTCCAGTGTGATCACCTGGAACATCTGCATCATGGAAGCTTTTTTCACCATCCAGTCTTTGTTCTCCCCTACCTCATACATTTTAGGGCCGGCATTCGAAACCACGTAAACACCGGCATGGCCCCGGGTTTCCCTGACTCCCCTTCCGTAAGCATGATCGTGTCCCTGAAGTACCAGGTCTACCCTATGCTTTTCAAAAACGGGCTGAAAAACCTCTCTCAGGCGGGAGTTATCACGGTTTGACTTGGTGGAATATAAAGGAAAATGCACCAGCACCACTTTCCACTTCCGGGGATTATGGGTAAAGACCGAATCCAGCCAGCGCGCGCTGGCTTCTTCCGTTTCCGGGAAATCATAGATCATGGTGGCATCCAGGGCCACTATCTTCAACTGATCGTAATTGATCTCAAAGCTGGTTTCATTCAACCCGGGCGGACCGTTTTCCGGCAGGGTGAACTGGGCCTTCCATTGCGGAGACAAAACCGGTCCTTTTCCGTATTCATGGTTTCCGGGGGTCATGGCGCTGGGAATGGTGGCATGAATAAAGCCTCCGGCTGCAAACCACTCTCCCCATTCGATGTCGTGATTATGGCGGTTGATCAGGTCACCGCCATGAAGTATAAAGTCGATATCCGGCCGCGCCCGGAAGGCATTGCGAAGCAGACGCGACCAGTGGCTCCTGACATCATTCTGGGCATCACCGAAATACAGGAAGGAAAGCTTTCCTTCAGGCACGGAAAACTGGAACCACTCGCTGCGGTACTTTCCGCTTCCTACCCGGTATACGTAAGATGCTCCCGGACGAAGCCCGGTGATCATTGCCGAATGATAATTCGCTGTAACATCGGGTTCACCGGGGTAAGAAACCGTCAATGTTTCTATCCGGGAAGCAGCCGAATCCAGGTGCTGTAAAAACTGGGTCCCTGCTGATGCAGACGCAAACTGTATCCATCCTTTATCCCGCGAGGTATCGGTACGCCAGTTTACCGCTACGCGGGTGAGCGGGCTCTCCGTCAGGTGGATAATAATACGGTCAGGGTAAGCGGAGGGATACAGCAGCACCGGGTTCAGGCCGGCAGCCAGCGCCTTTTCCCGCTGCTCATCGGTCTGGGCGTAAATACCTGTAAAAGTGATCCATAATAAACCACTGAGTAAAATTCTGATCATCATTGTACTGCCAGGGGATATTCAAGCGTGCCTTTGAGGTGTTGTTTTGCTTTTATCAGCTGGTTTTTTACCGTATTCTTGGAAATACGCATAATATCGGCTATTTCCTGGTAAGATTTTCCTTCCTCGATGTTGAGCTTCAGGATCGTCTTCCGCTTTTCGGAAAGCTTTTCAACGGCCCGGCTCACCACGCTCAGAACCGATTCATCCACAGCCTCGCCCGTTTCTTTCATCAGCTCGAAAAAATTCTTTCTCATCTGTTCTTCCCTTTCCAGTTTTTTCAGAAAATCAAAAGCAATATTCCGCAGGCTGGTAAAAATATAGGCCTGCAGGCTCTCATTAAAGGTCAGCTGATCTTTTCTCAGCCAGATTTTCATAAAAACATCCTGCAGCATATTCTCCGCATCTTCCCTGTTTTTGATAATAGACACCAGGAAAGCAATACCCGGCCGGTAATACCGGTCATAAAGTTTCCTGAATTCTTCATCGCTGACCCTCGGCTCCTGAAAAAAATCTGCGTTCTCCATTCTATAATGCTTTTTAGGATTGATGATGTCCGTCTGACCCGAACTATTTAAGGTAAAACTAAAACAATATATCAAGAGAATATTTGCAAAATGCGTAAAATAATCCTCAAATTACGCAAATGACAAAAATATTCATATTTTGATAATATTTGTACCTTTTTTAATACACCCTTAACACTTTCATAATATCTTCTTAATGGAAAATACCGGTACCACATCAAAAAAACGGGCGGCTCACTAGTCCATATCCTGTAAAAGGAAGTGATAACTGAAAACTATTCCCTGAACTATGGATGCAAACATCATTACCCGGGTATTTCTTCCGCTGGCACTTGCCATCATCATGATGGGCATGGGGCTGACACTTGTTATTGACGACTTCAGACGGGTCATCCTCTACCCCAAAGCCATTGCGCTGGGTATCCTTTTTCATGTAATCCTCCTTCCGCTTATTGCCTGGCTGGTGATCAGCCTGCTGGGTCTGAAGCTGGAGCTGGCCGTGGGTTTAATGATTCTCGCCTCCTGTCCGGCAGGCCCCACCTCCAATCTTATTACGCATTTGTCGAAGGGAGATACCGCCCTGGCCATTACCCTGACAGTTTTTTCGAGCATGGTTACCATTTTTACCATTCCCTTCGTGGTAAATTATTCCATCCGTCATTTTATGCCGGAAGGCGGCTATGAGCTCCTGCCCCTGTTCAGAACCATTCTTACCGTACTGTTTATCATAGCCGTGCCGGTGGCGATCGGGATGTTCCTGAAACAGAAGTTTCCGGCTTTTGCGGAAAAGTCTCAGAAAACCTTCAAGCTGTTATCTGCCCTCTTCCTGGTGCTGATCATTGCATCTGCCCTGTATAAGGAAAAGGATAATCTTGCCGGATTTTTCAGGCTGGCCGGACCGGCCGCCCTCCTGCTCAATATACTCACCCTCGGATTGAGCTTTCTGCTGGCCCGTCTCATCCGGCTCACATTCAAGCAGAGCCTCACCATTTCCATTGAATCGGGGATACAGAACGGCACCCTGGGCATCGCCATTGCCACTACACTTCTGAATAATGCTGCCATGTCTGTTCCGTCAGCCATATACAGCATTATTATGTTTATCACCGCCACGGCTATCATTTATATCGGAAACAAAACCATCAGGTCATGAGAATTCTTCTTTTATTATTCTGTCTGCAATTTACGGCGGCCAGTGCCCAGACCACTTACGCTGAAAAGCTGGGTTTTCCCAAAGGGAAAAAGGTGGTGATTTTTCATGTGGATGACTGCGGCATGTCCTATTCTTCCAACCAGGGCGCCATCCGCTCTATCGAAGAGGGCATCGCCACTTCCTGCAGCATCATGATGCCCTGTCCCTGGGCTGCAAGCTTTATCCGGCATGTTCAGAACAGTAAAACTGAATATGATGCCGGTCTGCACCTTACACTTACCTCGGAATGGAAAGATTACCGGTGGACCCCGCTTGCAGGAGCTGAGCAGGTACCCGGCCTTTGCGACAAGGAAGGCTGCATGTGGCATAGCGTGGAACAGGTGGTAGCCCATGCTTCTCCCGATGAAGTGGAAAAAGAGATCAGGGCCCAGCTGAAGAGAGCCCTGACCATGGGCCTCAGGCCTACCCATATGGACTCCCACATGGGAACGCTTTTTGCAAGTCCGGCTTTCCTGGAGCGGTACATCAAGGTGGGTATTGAACAGCGTATACCGGTGATGTTTCCGGGCGGAAATAACAAGCTGCTGATCCGGTCGCTCAATAACCCGCTCATCCGGAAAATGAAAGCCGAAGGCACATGGAAAGAAGATATATCTCTTCCCGTACCCGACATCGTTAAAGGCGCCGGCCCCATAGGCCAAAAGATCTGGAACGCCGGGCTCCCGGTATTAGACGACCTGCATACCATCAGCGGAGACTGGGCACCGGAGAAAGAAACCACCCCTGAAGAATGGGGCAGCTATAAAGCCCAACGGTTCATTGAAGTGCTGGAGACCATGGAACCGGGTGTGGCCATGCTGATCGTACACAGCAGTGATATTACGGATACTTTCCGGCACATATCAGGCTCCGGCGGCTCGAGAAGGGCCGATATGCTTTCAATGATGGATAAAGAACTCCGTTCCTATATTGAAAAAAACGGGATCATTCTCACCACTTTTAAAGAATTGATGGCAAGAAGGGAAAAGGTAAAATAAAGGAAGTATACGTCAGATATTAGAAGTTAGACGATGCAACCGGCCGGCCCCTGCAATAAATCTAATTTCTAACAGCCCGGCACCCAAATTTCATACAAATGAGAACTATCATCCTGCTGATGCTGCTCGGTGGCAGCCTTTTTGCACAAAACCTGCGTATTGAAAAGGAAACCTACCTGTTTCCCCTCCAGGAAGAGCACGCTCACGGCAGCTCCATTGTGGAGCTGCCCGGCGCGGATTCGTCTGGCGGCGACCTGCTGGCCGCCTGGTTCCAGGGAAGCGGCGAAAGAAACGCAGACGATGTACGCATTATGGGCGCCCGTTTCAAAAACGGCAAATGGTCAGCCCCTTTTCTTCTGGCTGACACACCGCATATTCCCGACTGTAACCCGGTATTGTTCCTTAACCATGCAAAAGAGCTTTTTTTGGTGTGGATCGCCGTGCAGGCCAACCGCTGGGAGCATTCGGTGCTGCGGGTGCGAACCACCACCGACTACCAGGGCAGCGGCGCCCCACGGTGGACCTGGCAGGACAATATATTTCTTAAGCCGGACGACAGCTTTGCTGCGGCCATAGAAAGTCAGTTTAAAGCCCTTCCCTCTACCGGCCACGGCTGGGCCGAATATGCACCCTCCTATGAAAAGATGATCACAAATGCCGCACGGGATGCCGGAAAAAGAAGCTCCGGCTGGATGACAAGGATCAAACCCCTGCTCTTACCGGAAGGCCGGATCGTCCTGCCTTTATACTCTGACGGCTTTAATCTGAGCCTGATGGCCATTTCTGACGACGATGGCCGGACCTGGAAGCCAGGCGGTCCTCTTGTAGGATACGGGCCCATTCAACCCTCCCTGGCCTTAAAAAAAGACGGTACGCTGGCCGCTTATCTGCGCGACAGCGGCGATGCGCCCACCCGCGTTCATTACAGTGAATCAAAAGACCGGGGCCAGAGCTGGACTCCCTCCGTGAAAACAGAGATTCCGAATACCGCCTCGGTAGAAGTGCTTGTGCTGAAAAACGGACTTTGGTTATTCCTCGGCAATGACCTTGACGGAAGCCGGTCACGTTTAAGCCTTTATGTGTCGGATGATGAAGGGAAAACATGGAAATGGAAACACCGGCTGGAAGACCGGGAAAAAGGCGGTTACTCTTACCCGGCGATGATCCAGGCGGCAGACGGCCGTATCCATATCACGTATTCCTTTCACCCGGAAACCACTCAGAAAACCATTAAGCATGTGCAACTGAAAATAATCCCGGACTGAAGTCCGGGACAATATGAATGATGTCCCTACCGGACGCCCCGAAACTCATTACTCACTACCTGGAACTAACATGAAACATTTCCTCCTCTATGCGCTCACTCTCCTCTCACTGGCAGGCAAAGCGCAGCAGCCGGTGCATCACGATATCCCCTTTATCCAGGATTACAGTGTTAAATACATCTTCAGCCACCCGTCCCGGAAAGTATTTGCTGACCGGAACCGGAATATCCGGGTACTGACAGACGCCGGTCTGCAGCTTCCCGTAAACGGGCGTTTTCTCTACCCGGGAAGTTCCCTGCCGGATAACTTTTACCGCACGGCCGGGCGTAAAAAGATCGGGGCTATGACGGTGGTGAAAGACCAGTTTGTTTTTGCCGATGAGACCCATATTTTCTCGCAAGCCTGGGCAGGCTCGCTCTTCCTGAAAACTCCTTTTGCCCGTGTCAGCCTTCTAGCGGGGGATGATGCCCTTAATTTCATGGTATCTGACGGAAAACAGCTGGCTCTCCTTCAAAACGACCGGGTGCTGCTGAATGAAAATCATTCTGCTGACCCTGTACTGGACATCCGATACGGCCACGGGTATTTCTGGGTACTGAAAAAAAACGGCATTTTCCGTTGCAGCCCCGCAGCCCCGCACCTTACGGCTGTGGTACGCGGAGATCAGTTTACGGCATTTGACCTCGGAGGCGACGGTCAGACCCTCTTTATCGGTACAGGCAACGGGTACCTCAGGTACGACCTTCTTTCCGGGAAATCCGGAAAATTCACCCGTATTCCGGTCACTCATATCACGGCTGTAAAAGTTATCCGCGACAAAGTGTGGTTCGGCTCCCCGGCCGGGGCCTTCTCTGTACAGGCCGATCACGCCGTTGATTATTATAACGGGGAAAGATGGCTGCCTTCCAATGAAGTGATCCACATAGAAGAGGGCCCTGAAAATTCAGTGCTCATCCTCACGGCCAAAGGTCTCGCACAGATTTGTTTCCAACCCATGACGCTGGCCGAAAAAGCGGCCTTCTTTGATCGGCAGGTCCGTTCCCGTCATATCAGGAACGGCTTTAATGCCACCCTCTCCGGGATGGAAAAAGGAAACCCGGATACCGGCTATCTCTCAGACTCCGATAACGACGGCCTCTGGACCTCCATGTACCTGGCCGCTCAAGCCTTCCGGTATGCCGTAACCCGTGATCAGGAGGCGCTGGAGAACTGCCGGGAGTCACTGGATGCCATGGAAAGGCTGTACAGCGTCAATCCTGTTCCCGGCTTTCCTGCCCGCTCCTTTGAAAGAAGCGGCTACATTTCCGTACTGGCCGACCCGAACCGCTGGCAACATGCTCCCGACCCCGAATGGAGCTGGAAAGCCACCACCAGCAGCGATGAGGCCATCGGGCACATATTTGTCTTCGGTGTGCTGGCAGAGCTTACAGACGACAGCCGGATACGCGATAAAGCCATTATGCTGATGGATACGCTGATGAGCCATATTTTGGAAAATGACCTCTACCTGGTAGACTATGACGGTAAGCCTACCCAGTGGGGAAAATGGAACCCTGAATATGTGAACGGCTTTCCCATCAACGTAGGTGACCGCAAGCTGAATTCATCGAACATCACCGCCATGCTGCAGACTGCCTATCATTTTACACGAAAAGAAAAATACCGGAAAAAAGCACTGGAACTGCTCAATAAGCACGGATACCTGGAAAACCTCATGCGCCCCATGAAGCAGATCGGCACCACGCCCGAGGGAGTCGACTCTTATGCTCAGATGCTCTCCGAAGCCTGGAATCACTCGGATGATGAAATGTACTTCCTGGGCTACTGGGGCCTTTACCGTTACGCATTGAATGACACCCTGAAAGCGGCCTACAGGGAGGCTATCCTGGACCACTGGGAGGCGGAACGCCCGGAAAGAGACGGACTGTGGAATATATTTACCGCCATAACCGGTACAGCCCATTTCGACCTGGAAAATGCCATCTGGTATCTGCAGCAGCATCCGCTTGACCTCATCCAGTGGGATATTCAGAACAGCCACCGGAAAGATATTGAAAAAATAGCAGACAATTTCAGGAGACAGACCCTGAAAACCGTGCTTCCTCCCGATGAAAGACCCGTACACCGGCACAACGCCAACCTGTTCACGCTCGACAGGGAAAAAGGGAACGGAGGGTCAGAGCTGAGCGCCGGCGATATCTGGCTTCTTCCTTACTGGATGGGACGGTACCTGCGGGTAATCTCCCCCTGACCAGGCTCCGGCATTCCTTATATCCGGCTAACAGGCGCTTTTTTTTTTGGATATTTATGAGGATATTTGCAGCGCTTTTACAAAAAAGCTTAATTCTGAACTATGAAAATTCTCGGGATATCCGCCTTCTATCACGACTCAGCAGCTTCCATTGTGGTAAACGGCGAAATCATAGCTGCCGCACAGGAAGAAAGATTTACACGTAAAAAACACGATGCAGGCTTTCCGGCCAATGCCATCCGGTTTTGTCTGGAATACAGCGGACTTGAGCTGAAAGACCTGGACGCCATTGTATTTTATGACAAACCCCTCCTGAAATTTGAACGGCTTCTGGAAACCTACTATGCGTTTGCTCCTTCAGGATTCCGTTCTTTCATTACCGCTATTCCGGTGTGGATCAAGGAAAAAATGTTTCTTAAAAGGCTGATCCGCGAAGAGCTGGCTAAAATAGGCCCGCACGACAGCAAGAAGACCAGGCTTCTTTTTCCTGAGCATCACCTTTCCCATGCGGCCAGCGCCTACTACCCTTCGCCTTTTGACGATGCAGCCATCCTGACCATTGACGGGGTGGGAGAATGGGCCACGGTATCCCTGTGCCACGGACAGCAGGAGAAGATTACCATTCTTAAAGAATTACGTTTCCCTCATTCGCTGGGCCTTCTTTATTCGGCCTTTACCTATTTCCTGGGCTTCCGTGTGAACTCCGGAGAGTACAAGCTGATGGGACTTGCACCCTACGGCAATCCGAAGTCTCCTGATATTGAGAAATATATTCAGATCATTAAAACACACCTGATCTCGCTCAAAGAAGACGGGTCGATCTGGCTGAATCAGGATTATTTTGATTATGCCACCGGCCTGAAAATGGTGAATGAAAAAAAATGGGAAGATCTTTTCGGCTTCAGAACCCGTAAACCGGAAGACGAGCTGCAACAGCACCACTGTAACCTGGGACTGGCCATTCAGCATATTACCGAAGAAGCGGTACTGCTGATGGCCGCTGAAGCCAAAAAGCTGACCGGAAGCAAAAACCTTTGCCTTGCCGGCGGAGTGGCCCTGAACTGTGTGTCCAACGGTAAGCTGCAGAAATCGGGCATCTTTGAAAATCTCTTCATTCAGCCTGCTGCCGGTGATGCAGGCGGTGCCCTCGGCGCTGCCCTGGCCGCCAACTATATCTACTATAAGCAGCCGCGCGAAATCCGCTATACCATGGACGCCATGAAAGGCTCTTACCTCGGTCCTTCATTCAGTGACCTGGAAGTAGAGCTTATGGCTAAAAAATACAATGCCCGCTATACTTATTTCAGTGATTTCACCAGCCTGGCGGAAGAAACAGCCCGGCTGCTGTCTTCTGAAAATGTGATTGGCTGGGTACAGGGAAAAATGGAATTCGGCCCCCGCGCCCTGGGCGGCAGGAGTATCCTGGGAGATCCCCGGAGCCCTGAAATGCAGAAGAAACTCAACCTGAAGATCAAATACCGCGAATCATTCCGGCCGTTTGCCCCTTCCGTTCTGGCAGAAGAGGTAAAAGAGTATTTTGATTATGACGGCATCTCCCCTTATATGCTGCTGGTTCACCCCGTAGCCGATAAGATCAAAAAAGCATTGCCGGATGGCTATGATAACATGAACCTGAGAGATAAACTCTATCACCTCCGTTCTGACCTGCCTTCCATTACACACATTGATTACTCGGCCCGGATCCAGACCGTACATCCGGAAACCAATCCGCGTTATTACGAGCTGATTTCCAGCTTCAAAAAACTGACGGGAACAGGTGTGGTAGTGAACACTTCCTTTAATGTCAGGGGAGAACCTATTGTGATGACCCCTAACGATGCCTACCGCTGCTTTATGAGAACGGAAATGGATTACCTGGTAGTAGGAAATTTCCTTTTCAGCAAAAAAGATCAGCCGCACTGGGAAGAAAAAGATAACTGGAAAGAAGAATTTGTACTCGATTAAAATTAAAAAATATGGAATTTCTTAAAGATCTGTGGGGATTCATGGCGGCCCGGAAAAAATTCTGGCTGGCGCCGTTGATCATTATCCTTTTACTGGTAGGTATTCTGATCGTAATCGGCGGAAGCTCGGCTATCGCACCATTTATTTACACTCTTTTCTAATTCAGGATGACAGAAGAAACCTTGAAAAGCCAGGACAGAACCAAATCCATTCTTGTGATTGTGGTCGGATTCCTGGTGCTGTATTCCATTTTTAAATTTAACCATAAAGAGGTTATCCTCTGGGGAAAGTTTAAAACCGACTACTTCCTGTACATTTCTCTCGGGGTAGGCATATTATCCTTGCTTTCTTCCGTCTTTGAAGATCTTATACTCAAAGTATGGTTTAAAATAGCGCTGATACTGGGGTATATCAATACCCGCATTATCCTGGGCCTGGTATTCTTTATCTTTCTCACTCCTTTTGCCTGGCTGCAGAAACTCTTTGTCAGGAAGAACTTTCTCTCCCTGAAAGATAAGCATGATACCGTGTACCATACCCGGAATCACGCCTATCAGCCGGAGGATTTCGAAAATATCTGGTAAGTCTGTTTTATTATTGCCCCTTTTCGAACCAATTCACTCTGAATCAACTATTTTTGCAAGCGTTTTTACAGTAGTGATATTGCAATGAAAAGAAAAAATCAGGAGGGCTCTGAGCAGCCCCGTAAATCCGGGGACTCCGCTCCCCGTTACAAAAAAGAAAATTCCGGAACCGGAAAGCGCCAGTTTTCAGACTCCAGGCCCCCTTTTAAGAAAGAAGGTCCGCGTTCCGGCCAGAGCTCCGGAAGGACATTCGGGGCTGACAAGCGAAAACCCGGTGAGAATCCCCGTTTTTCAGGAGAGCGCGGCCCTGAAAAAAGATCCGACCGCTTCTCTTCTCAGAAAGACAATCCGCGGTTTACCCGGGACCGTGACTCCGAAAGAAGCTTCGAAAGAAACAGGTTTCAGAAAGACAGCTCCGGATTTGCAAAAGACCGTGACCGGTCAGGGGCCGGCACCGACCGTTACACTTCCCGGAAAGATAACCCGCGGTTTACCGGGGACCGTGATTCGGGAAACAGCTTCGGGAGACGCAAATTCTCCTCTCAGAACGACGGCGACCGTTCAGCTCCGTTTAAAAAAGAAGAGGGCTTCTACCCTGAGCGCCGTAAATTTTCAGAGGAGCGCGGCTCTTTCACCCCTGCATCGCGCAGAAACTCTCAGGATACCGAACGTGAACCCTTTAAGAAATACAGGCCTGAAAGAACAGACCGGAAATCTTTTTCCGCCGGCAGCGACCTGCCCGCTAAAAGAAAATTCAGCAGACGGGAAGAGGCGGATGAGTTCACCGCCGGCAGAAAAAAAGGCGATGCCTTCGAATACGGTAAGAGCGCAAAGCCTCAGCGCAGGCCCGATTATTCCGAGGAAAACCTCGTCAGGAATATCCCGGAAAAGCAAAGAAAAAAAATAATTTCTTCTGAGAAAAAGCCTTCTGACCAGATCCGGCTGAACCGCTACATTGCCAACTCCGGCATATGTTCCCGTCGCGAAGCCGATGATCTCATTGAAAGTGGCCAGATCACCGTAAACGGAAAGACCATCACCGAAATGGGTTACCAGGTGAAAGTTACTGATGTGGTAAAATACGGCAGGAAAATACTTAACCCGGAAAAGCTGGTGTATGTTCTCCTGAATAAGCCTAAAGATTTCATTACCACTACAGAAGATCCGGAAGGAAGACGCACCGTCATGGAGCTTGTCGCCAAAGCCGGGCCCGAAAGAATCTACCCTGTGGGCCGGCTGGACCGCGCTACTACCGGGCTCCTCCTGTTCACCAACGACGGGGAACTGGCAGAAAAGCTGTCCCACCCATCGCATGAAATCCGGAAAATATATCAGGTGGAAATTGACAAGCCCCTGAGCCGGGAGGATTTCGACCGGTTGATAGAAGGAGTAGAGCTGGAAGACGGCTTTATTAAGCCCGATGAGGTTTCGGTCGTTACCCCTGATCAGCAGGTAATCGGTATAGAGATACACAGCGGGAAAAACCGGGTGGTACGACGAATCTTCGAACAACTGGGTTATGAAGTTACCCAGCTGGACCGCACCACCTATGCAGGACTCACCAAAAAGGATCTGCCCAGGGGAAACTGGCGTTTTTTAACTGAAAAAGAAGTGATTAGATTAAAATATATGATCTGATTTTCTTTATTTTTGTCAAAAAAACAAAACAACATCATGACAGAAAACGAAAAAAAAGTTATAGATGACGCCAAAGAACTGGCGAATGATGCGGCTAAAGCTGCCGAAAACAAAGCAGAAGAGCTGAAAGCAGCGGCTGCTGGGAAAATAGAAGAAGCCGGGGATGCCGCGGCAGAAAAAGCAGCAGAAGTAAAAGAAGCAGTGACCGGTGCGGCAGAAGCAGCTGAAGCCAAAGCGGGAGAGCTGAAAGATGCCGCCGTAGAAAAAGCAGAAGAGGTCAAAGCTGCTGCTGCAGAGAAAGTGGAGGACGCTAAAGAAGCGATGGCCGGTGCAGCCGGAGCCGCAGAGGCCAAAGCAGAAGAGCTGAAAGATGCTGCTGCTGAAAAAGTGGAAGAAGTAAAAGCGGCCGCAACTGAAAAAGCAGAAGAGGCCGGAGAAGCGATAGCCGCTAAAGCATCAGGGCTGAAAGATGCAGCTGCTGAAAAATTAACGGAAGCCAGAGAAGCTGCTGCAGGAATAGCCGCCGGAGCTGCCGAAAAAGCGGGTGAGCTGAAAGATGCAGCTGCTGAAAAGATAGGAGATGCCAAAGAAAAAGCAGCGGAAATAGCTTCTGATGTTGCAGAAAAAGCAAGTGAATTCAAAGAAGCTGCCGCTGAGAAATTCTCTGAGCTGAGGGAGGATGCCTCTGAAGTAGCCGCAAAAGTGGCGGATAAAGCCGCAGAAGTAAAAGAAGCTGCCGCAGAAAAGCTGGCCGACCTGGCGGAGGATACCAGTGAAGCCCTTGAAAAAGCAAAGATCAAGGCCGCTGAACTGGCCAGAGAAGCAGAAGAAACTGCCCAGGAGGTCACCAAAAAGACCAAAGGTTTCTTTGCAAGACTTTTCGGCAGGAAATAAGTAAGCTTTTAAACAGGCTTTTGCCCGGAAGTGCCTGAAAAGAGTACATTTTGTATCCTTTTCAGGCATCTTTTTTTATTATGCCCTGGCATATGTATGCCGGCATGAAAACTTCTGATCTGTAAGTTATGTATATTTACCTCTAAAGTCTGAAGCGCATTGACAATGCCGTTACCCGGTATGAGAAAAAATAACCGATCATGAAAAGTAAAATAGCCATTATTGGAGGCGGAATTGCCGGACTTACCGTAGCCATTGCCTTCCGGAAAGCCGGCTTCTCTCCTGCAATCTTTGAAGCGGCAGAAAGCTTAAAACCCGCAGGCGCGGGCTTAGGCCTGGCCGCCAACGCCATCCGGGCCCTGAATAAGCTGGAAATTAAAAACAAGGTGGTTACAAGAGGAAGAATACTCTCTTCATTTAGCATAAAAGACGAAAAAAACAAAATCATTACCTATACCGACAGCCGCAAGGTAAGCCGCATGCACGGCCCGGACAATTTTACCATTCACCGTGCAGCCCTACATGACGTGCTGCTTTCGGAAATCCCGGACGGGTGGCTTCACACCGGCAAAAAATGTGTGGATATCCGGCAGGAGGGGGAGGTTCATCAGCTACTGTTTAAAGACGGCAGCACCTGCGATGCAGAATATGTGATCGTGGCTGATGGTATCCATTCTCCTGTCAGACAAAAGCTGATTCCGGGTTCTGCGCCCCGCTATGCCGGCTACACCTGCTGGCGGGCGGTCACCGATAACACCCGCCTGAAAATTGAGAACAGCTATGAAATATGGGGAAACAAAGGAAGGTTCGGGGTAGTGCCCCTGGCTGACCAGCAGCTATATTGGTTTGCCACGGTCAATGGTCCTGCCAATCATCCGCAGTTCAAAAATTTCACTCTTGTAGACCTGGGTGAACGGTTCCGGAAATACCCCGCTGAAACGGGTGAAATTCTGCGCTCCACGCCCGTTGATGCACTCATTTGGAATGACATCATTGACCTCAGGCCTGTCCCCCGTTATGCATTGGGAAAAATCCTGCTCACGGGAGATGCGGCACATGCCACCACACCCAACATGGGGCAGGGAGCCTGTCAAGCCATTGAAGATGCGGCTGTTTTATACGATGAACTGCTCAAAAGCGGTGACATGGAAGGCATTTTTCAGCGCTTTGAAAAGCGCAGGCTGGCCCGCACCCATTTTATCGTTAAACAGTCCGCCCGGATCGGGAGAGCCGCACAACTCACCCACCCCCTGCTCACCAGCCTCCGGAATACCGTATTCCGTGCCCTGCCCGAATGCCTAAAAGAACAGCAGCTGAAGAAAATATACAATACCGATTTTTAAATAGCTCAGAGTGGTAAGTAGCTACGTTTACAGCTAACGTTTTGAATGAGAAAACAACCTGGCCACTGCCTGAACTCATTACCCGAAACTCACTACTCACTACCCGGAATTTTGGTTCATTCCACCCTCACCTTCCGGCTGATGCCCTTCTCACCCTGGGAAATTATCACGAAGAAAGTGCCTTTCGTTCCTTCTTTCAGGTTCAGCTGACCCATATATTCCCCATTGAAATCTTTTACCGATTCCCGCGTTACGAGATCCCCTTCCAGATTTACAACGGAAATGGTTACCGGGCCTTCTCCCGAAGACTTAAAGCGCAGATTCAGGATATGCGTAGCCGGCTTATTGGTAAACACGCTTACATTGCTGAAACCTTCCGAAGAAGCAAAGTTGCCGTTAAAGCTTCCGAAATCCCGGTTCAGCCGCTCTCCCAGGTCTTCCATATTGAATTTGAAGGTTTCCAGATTCCTTCTGTACCGGTCTGACAGTCGGGGAAAATCCTCTTCCCAGGAGAAACCGTCGCCGTACTTCAGTATTCTTTCTCCGTCTCTCAGGGTATCGGCCTCCAGGTCACCCGAAGAATTAAACGTATACACCCTGGCCCGCGGGGCCTTAATATCCATCTCCTTTTCAATCACCTCCACTTTCCCGTCAATATCCTTCTCTATCTTAATGATTCTTTTGCCGGGATTGTCCGGACTTACCTTCTCCTCTACCCTGTACTTCCTAACGCTCTTTTTCTCCTTTTGGGCCCGGCTGTCTACTGCCACAAGAAACACCAGCACCATGATTAACATCCACTTTTTCATATTGTATCTTATTTTAAGTTGGTTTGTAAAGATATCCGTTACTATAGACATCCGCTTCTCCGAATAGTTGCACCGGCTCTCCCTTTTTATCCTCCTTCCGGCCTTAAAATTGGAGCTAATAGTGAAATCTACGCCCTGTCTTAGCTATTTTTGCACCTTCAAACCATTTCACTGAATGAATATTCTTGTTTTAGGTTCCGGAGGAAGGGAACACGCGTTTGCCTGGAAATTAGCCCAGAGTCCGAGATGCACCCGGCTTTTCGTAGCACCCGGCAATGCCGGTACCGCGCAGATCGCTACCAATGTAGACCTCGGAGTAAATGATTTTGAAGGTATTAAAAAGCTGATTCTGGATCAGCAGATCCAACTGGTGGTGGTAGGCCCGGAAGACCCTCTGGTAAACGGGATCACCGACTTTTTCCGCCAGGATAAATCATTGAAAAAAGTAAAGATCATTGGTCCGGATGCAGCCGGTGCACAACTGGAAGGAAGCAAAGACTTTTCCAAGGCCTTTATGAACAGATACGGTGTTCCTACCGCCTTCTCCCATACTTTCACCCCCGAAACTCTGCAAGCCGGGCTTAAATACATTGCGGATAATCCCGGCCCCTACGTGCTGAAGGCGGACGGCCTTGCCGCCGGTAAGGGGGTCATCATCACCTCAGACCCGTCCGAAGCGCAGGAAACCCTCAAAGATATGCTGGAAGGCGGGAAATTCGGCCAGGCCGGCAGTAAGGTGCTGATTGAACAGTTTCTGAAAGGCATTGAACTCTCCGTTTTTGTCCTTACTGACGGCACCCACTATCTTCTCCTTCCTGAAGCGAAAGATTATAAGCGCATAGGCGAGGGAGACACCGGCCTGAATACCGGCGGCATGGGGGCTGTTTCCCCCGTTCCTTTTGCCGATGCGGAGTTTCTTCGCAAAGTGGAAGACAGGGTAGTGATTCCTACCCTTAAAGGCCTTCAGGAAGAAGGGATCCGGTATGTAGGTTTCCTTTTCATTGGACTGATGAATGATAACGGCGATCCCTATGTCATTGAATATAATGTAAGAATGGGCGATCCCGAGACCGAAGTGGTGCTCCCCCGTATCAAGACCGACCTTGTAAGGATCTTCAACGCCGCCGCCGGGGGTACCCTGGACAAGATCCGTTTATCCGTCCATCCGAAGTATGCCGTTACTTCCATGGTGGTGGCCGGAGGGTATCCCGGCGATTATAAAAAGGGAGATCTCATGGATATACCCGAAGCCGATAAAGACACCATTGTTTTCCATGCCGGAACCACGCTTCGTGATGGCGCCCCTGTCACCAATGGCGGCAGGGTAATAGCCCTCACGGGAATGGGCCGGACCATGGCTTCTGCCATCCGGAAATCGCAGAAAATGGCGGGAAAGGTGAAGTTTAAAAAGCGGTATTACCGAAAAGATATTGGGCAGGATTTAAAGAAATATGTAAATAAATAATTAAATTTGTTATTTATTTATTTTCGGATCTGACCTGTTTTACGGGCTTATTGCCACATAAACAGTATAAATATAGATGGTATGGCATGTGGACAGTGTTCTTCAGGAAGCTGTGGTAGTATAAGTGCATTGGTTCCGGGATGCAGCAGCGGTGGCTGCTCATCAGGAGGATGCAATAAAATGAATTCCTTTGACTGGCTATCCGGTATGAGCTTCGGAAAACCCCAGTACAAAGTAGTGGAAGTAAAATTCAAAGGAGGCAGGAAAGAATATTTTATCAATAAGCATGAGATAGAGCTGCACACCGGCGACTTCGTGGTGTGTGAGATGCCCTCCGGCTATCACATCGGCCATGTATCGCTCCAGGGGGAGCTGGTCAGGCTTCAGCTGCTCAAAAAAGGAATCCATGATACCTCCGAGCTCCGGATCATTCACCGGCTGGCCTCCGAGAAAGACCTGGAAAAACATACCCAGGCCATCAACCGCGACCTCCCCACCATGTACCGCACCCGCGAAATCTGCAAAGAACTCAAGCTGAATCTCAAGCTTTCAGAAGTAGAGTTCCAGTCAGATAACTCCAAGGCTACTTTTTATTATTCGGCTGATGACCGGGTAGACTTCCGGGAGCTGATCAAAATGCTGGCTTCCGAATTCAAGGTAAGGATAGAAATGCGGCAGATCAGCCTGCGGCAGGAAGCCGGCCGCCTGGGGGGGATCGGCTCCTGTGGCCGTGAGCTTTGCTGCTCTACCTGGCTGACAGACTTCAAGGCCATTCCTACTGCAGCAGCCCGGTACCAGAATCTTTCACTCAACCCGGCCAAGCTTTCAGGACAATGCGGCAGGCTAAAATGCTGCCTGAATTACGAGCTGGAAACCTATATTGATGCCATCAAAGGGATACCCACGGTAGATAAGCCTCTCAAAACCGAAAAAGGAAATGCCTCCCTTCAGAAAACAGATATCTTCCGGCGTATTATGTGGTTCAGCTACCCGGAGGAAACCAACTGGTACCCTATTCCCTGCAGCCAGGTAGCAGAGATCCAGAAAATGAATGCCGAAGGCAAGAAGCCGGTAGGACTGGAAAACCTGATGGAACTGAATGATGTTCCGGAA
>JBEBRR010000052.1:0-28996 GCA_040394735.1 Leadbetterella byssophila | reverse complement strand
TCCATTGCAAAGTAAAGATACGCTCCAGGAGTGAAAGGCCCAAGCAGGAACTCCACATTAAGAAGACTTCTCTATATATCGTAATTCCCTGGCAGGCATAAAAAAAGAGGCGGGTATGGGCCCGCCTCTTTTTACCGGAATCTGTATGTCTTATCTCCAGCCTCCGTTGGAAGTTCCTTTACCGTCTGCTTTGGCTACTGTACCAAATGTATAGAACGGCGGAGTGGCTCCGAATACCTGTAGAATATCAGCAGGCAGAGGGAAATGCAGAAAAGTACCTTTCTGTAAAAGATCGCGCTTTCTCATCTCGAAAAACTGCAGACCACACCGTACGGTATACATTTCCACATGTCTTTCGTGATGGATGGCCTGGATCAGCTCTTCCTTATTGGCGGTCACTTCCTTCATTTTACCGCGGGTAATGCGGGTACTTGCATTGATGATATCGGCAGCTGCCTGCAGGTCATTCTGGTATACCCTGGCTTCTGCTCTCAGCATATCGTTCTCCGCTTTCATCAGCTGGGGTTTCGGACCGATGGCAGAAACATAAATGTCATCATAACGCTTATTCCGGTAATTAGAGAAGTTGAAATATCCTCTTTCCGGACGGAAACCGTTCGACGGCGTGAACTGGAAATCCGAGAATAATCTCTGGTCATCAGCCGTGGTAGATGCCCCGTGGCCCGGGTTAGCTGTATTGCCCCAGTGGTTAGGTTGCTTGGAGTCCATCAGGTGAACCACATACATATCGGTTTTTCCCCATCCGTCGTAAGTCAGGTAATCACCTGCCTCATCATACCAAAGGCTGGTTCCGTCCATCACCACATTGATGTCAGAAGTAATCCCCGCATCGGCATACGCTTTTACTTTCGCCCAGTCTACGGCATCGAGCTCGGCTTTATTTCTGGGAAGATACGATAAAAGCGTTGCGGCATAGGTATTCACGATTTTTTTGAAGTCCGCACTGGAAATATCCGCAGGTGCACCCATCCAGCTTGCCGGAATGGTAAAGTTACTGCTGCTTAAGGTGATGGCCTGATCGAGGAACGCCAGAGCCTTTGCCGCTACCTCATCGTAAGGAACAGCTGTTTCCAGTACTCCTTCTACCGAAGTTGCTTCATCCACCACGTGCGCTCTGTCATATATCAGCGCCAGGTTACTGTAAGCAAGACCCTGTACAAATCTTGAAAACGCCATAACTTTATCATTATCTGCCCCATCACGGCCGATACTCACCCCACTGTTAATGGCTTTGATAACGTTATTGGCGGTAGCTATAGCTGAGTACAGGCGGTCATAAGTGTCCTTGGTCTGGCTTTTATTGGAATAACTCGGAGAGTTGTCCCAAGCCAGATCACGCGGCTCATTGGAAGCGTGCCACATACCGAAGTTACCATGCGAACAGGTCACGTTATCAGCTGCCACAGCCAGCATAGGTTTTACCCCACCGGCATAGTTCAGTCCTTTGTATACCGTATTGTAGAGCCCCCCTGCTACATTGGCCACGTCTTCCCCTTTGGCATATACTTGCAGGAAGTCAGGCTCGTTCTGGTTCTTCACATCCAACAGGTCCGGGTCGCAGCCTGTCAGCATTACCGACGACAGGGCGATTACACTAATATATTTATTTATCCTTTTCATACGAATATGCTTGTCAGTTATCAGAAGTTTAAAGTTAAAGAAAACGCGTAGTTCCTGTAAAGCGGGTTGGTATAGATACCATCCACAGGGAACCGAAGAGAACCTACTTCAGGATCATAACCTGTATACTTGGTGAAGGTCAGCAGGTTTCTTCCCACTACCCGGGCAGTGATGCCTTTGGCAAAGCCTTTCACCCACTGGGAAGGAAGCGAATAGCCGATGGCCATTTCACGAACTTTCAGATAGGTACCGTCTTCCACCCAATAAGCATTACCGCTGTTATTGTCATAGAAACCGGTATTGGAACCGATATATCCTGCCACTTTTTTCAGGTTATCAGGCACTCCTGTCATATCCTGTCTTTTGCTCACGTTGTTAAAGGCCAGACGCTGCTCCTTACCGTTATACACATCTCCCCCCTGTTTCCAATCCAGCAATAAGTAGAACTGGAAGTTTTTCCAGGCAAGCGTATTGGTGATACCCATTACAAAGTCAGGCGTACCGTTCCCGATTTTGCCGAACCACGGTGTTCCGTCAGCATTAAGCTTCTTGATCGGCATTTCCTGAGCCGTACCCTGAGATCCTTTCGGTACCACGTAACCGTCGCTGTTGATCTCGTAGTCATTGATGGTCTTATCAGCTGGCAGCTGTTGCGCCATTTCTTCCAGTGATCTCAGCATTCTTGATCCGTAGATAGCGCCGTAAACTTCTCCTTCCTTAATGTAGAAGAGGTTGGTCTGGTCACCGTTAACATCCTGGCTGGGTGCATTGTACGGAGGTATAGGCAGGCTGGTAATTTTCTGACGTACTTTAGAGAATACAATGTTGGTATTCCAGCTGAAATCTTTTTTCTTATACCAGTTAGCCCCCAAGCTGAATTCAAACGTATTGGATTTTACCGTACCTGCATTCTGCCACTGGCGGTTGAAACCGTTATTCAGGAAAGCGACCAAAGGCACGTTAAGGAACTGGTCATAGGTGTTTGACATGGCGTAAGTAGCCTCAAACTGGAATTTCTTCAGGAATTCCACATTAAGACCGATCTCTGTCTCTTCAGTAGTAGACGGCTTCAGGAATTTGTTACCTGCCTGTGAAGCAGAAGCATTACCGCTACTGAGTGAATAGGTCTCATACTGCCAGTTGAAGCCCGGGCGGATACCCGCCGTACCGTGTGCTGCCCTGATTTTCAGTTCATCTATACCATTAATGGAGATATCTTCACTAATCCGGTAAGCTCCTGATAACCTGTAGTAGGAATTCCAACGTGCTTCAGGACCAAACAGTGACGAACCGTCACGTCTGAACATCCCGTCAAACAGGTATTTGTCTTTCCAGTCCAGACCGAGGATAGCGAAGTAGTTCTGCGCTCTTTCATCCCGTTTGTAGGAGGTAGCACCGGTCAGGTTCTCAGGCTTGATGTTATTGAAGTTCTCAATGCCTGATACCACAAACTGGCTACCAAAAACGTAGTTGCCCTCTTCATGACGGTTTTCATAGAGATAAGACAATTTAGCCCGGGTAGACAGGTCTCCGAATTTCTGGCTCAGGTTAATGGTCACCTGGGTGTTATTGGTCTTGCTTTCATCTTTGGTATTGGAGATGCTACCATTATTGTATGACATGTAATTATTTTCTACAGGACCTCCTGATCTGGTCCAGTAATCCTGAGGGAAAATTGTAGATCTTAACCTGTTGAGATTTTCAATGGTATGGGTTACGTCTACGTCAGCCCACGAGGTCAGACGAATATTGGTGCCGAAGTTAGCCAGCCACCTGCGTGAATCGTCCTGAGTTTTTCTCTTGTACAGCAGGTACAGCGGGTTGGTGGTTTCTTCGTTAAAATGGTTGTATCTTAAATAATAAGGCTGACCATCCGGGTTGGGCGCAAACAAATCCACATCTTTTTCCAGGCGGGCAATGTTGTAGAACAGCCCGTCACTCTGGCCGGGAGTGCTGGAGGTTTTGTTAATGTATATGTTCGAAGCACTGAAACGTAACCAGCTGGCCACCTGCTGATCCACATTTATTCTGAAGTTCTGACGCTTATAACCGTCTGTCAGTTTAACAACCCCCTGCTGAACGTTATTTTCAAATGATAAATAGATATTGTTCTTTTCGCTGCGGTTGGCCACAGAGACAAAGTTAGTCAGGTTGGTACCTGTTCTGAAGAAGTCTCTCTGCATGTCTCTGTATACCCCGTACGGGTTATCCATGTATCCGTCCGGATCCAATGAACGGCTACCCACAATTCTCGGATCAAACCCGGTGCCTGAATAGTCTGCAGGATAGGTTACGCCGGCATATTTCGTATATTTTCCCTGGGCAGTCTGCCAGTCGGGAGCCAGCGCATACAAATGTGATTCGGCTGTTTCCAGGTATTTGGCAAGCTGCTGAACACCGATCTCATTTCTTACCACGATGTCTGTTTTATTCAGGTGAGCGGAAGTTCCTCTTTTCGTAGTCACCGCAATTACCCCGTTACCTGCACGGGAGCCGTACAACGCAGCGGCAGCAGCACCTTTTACCACCTCGATCGATTCGATATCATCCACGTTCAGGTCGGAAAGGCTTCCCGTCAGGATAATACCATCTACCAGCAAAAGAGGAGCCGAAGAACCGTTCAGGTTATTGTCACCTCTCAGCAACATGTCTGTAGCCGCACCAGGGCTACCTCCACCCTGTGAAGTCTGAAGACCTGCCACTTTACCGGTAAGTGCGCCGGCTGCCGAAGTAGCTGGCACTATACTCAATTTGTCGCTGCCTACTTTAGCGACGGATACGGTCAATTTTTTTCTGGAAGTAGCCCCTGCTACCCCGGTTACAATCACCTCATCCAGCAACTTCTGGTCAGTTGCAAGCGATACATTGATCACACTCCTCGAACCCACCACTTCTTCAACAGGATCAAACCCTACAAATGAAAAGACCAAAGTCTGATCAGATGAAGCATTAATGGTATAATCTCCGCTGGCATCTGTTTGCGTGGCTACATTCGTTCCTTTCACCTGAACCACTACTCCTGGCATAGCCGAACCATCATCAGTAGCAGTCACTTTTCCTTTGATCGCTTTGCTTTGAGCTGCTACGGAGCCCATCATACAAAACAAGAAACCAAAGATCAAGAGTAATCTTTTCTTCATATTTTTGTTATTTAGTTAGAATAAAGTGCAATGTTAAATAAATTTTCTAAAAAACAAAAAATACTTATTATTTTATCTGTAAATTATCGGAAAGGGCAAAATATAATACTCCCCTTTCGGGATCGCGGCAAAGTTCCTGCCCCTTTCTTCCTGACCTGAAACTGCTCGCAGCTGATACCCAAAACAGCACTTTGCCCGACACCGGGCAAAGCACAGCCAGGCTGCCCGGCAATACTCTGCCGGACAGCCTGAATCCTATCTGATATTTTCCTTAGAGAGATTCCTCCTTTTTCGGAGGAAACAGCAGTGAAGCCACAATGCTTACCGCCAGGATGCCCACGATCACCAGAAGGGAATGCACATTGGTAAAGCCGATCTCATGCAGCCAGTTATGCGCCAGCATTTTCACCCCGATAAACGTGAGCAACACACCCAAACCGTATTTAAGATAGGCGAACATATCAATAATGTTCACCAGGAAGAAGAACATCGAACGCAACCCCATAATGGCAAAGACATTGGAGAAGAAGACAATGTACGGATCTTTGGTGATAGAAAAGATAGCCGGGATGGAATCTACGGCAAAGATCACATCGGTAAAGGCAATCACCAGGATCACCATGAACAGCGGGGTTACATACAGCTTGTTCTTATCGTATTTATGCCGGAAGAAAAAACGATCGGCGACAAACCGCTCATATACATTAAAGAACCGGCCGGTAAATTTCACTGCCGGGTGATTTTTGGTATCGATATTCTCTTCTTCGTCTTTGCTGAAGAGGATATTCAGCCCCGTGTACACCAGGAAGGCTCCGAATACCAGCAAGATCCAGTCGAATTTCTGAATCAGCGCCGCCCCCAGGAAGATAAACACAAAGCGCAGAACGATAGAACCCAGGATTCCCCACACCAGCACCTTTTTATAGTGCTTGGGCCGGATACCGAAGGAGTTGAATATGAGAATAAAGACAAAAATGTTATCTACAGACAGAGAGTATTCCACCAGGTAGCCGGTAATGTATTCCAGCGCCATGTTATTCTGGAACAGCTGGAGGTCTTTTGTGTAATCGCCTTTAAAGTCAATGGCCGGGTAATACTGGTCTTTTACATGCTGAAGATGCGACAGGTCGCTCACATCGTGCACCAGGTAGCCATAATGCCGGAGGAAAAAGTAGAACGCCACCGCCAGCGAAACCCACACTGCACTCCAGAAGGCCGCTTCCTTGAATTTTACCACATGCTCTTTCTGTTTGCTGAATGCCCCGAGGTCAAGCAGCATTACAAATATGGTAAACAGGGTAAACCCGCCAAAAAATATAACTTCGTTGCTCATTGATAATAAAATAATTTGCAAAGATATAGAATTTTGGATTGATGATTTTAGATTGACGGTTTTGTTGGCCCATTCAATCATAAATCGTAAATCGTAAATTACAACACGGAGCCCAGAAATTCTGCGATTTCCATCTTTTCCGTGTTTTTTTTACGCAGAGCTTCCTGCAGGATGATCTCCTGGTCTTCGTCGTCAGTGTCCAGCTGCTCAATAATTTCCAGTATTTCCTTTTTTATTTTCAGCAGATGGATCCGGAAATTGATACGGGTGATGATCTCCCCCAGGAAATCCCGGTATTCGGGAACAAAGATTTCGTATTTTTTCCAGTGTTTGCTAAGCTCATGCTTGGGCGACTCCCAGTCGATCACGGTTTCCTGGATGCGGGGGTCGGGGTGGGAAATGAAGTAACGGTCCGGCGGCATTTCACCCCGCAGGTAAAATTCATGGTATTGCCTGTAGATGGCCTTAAGCATGGGATCATTGATGATCTCTGCATCGGTTTCCGCAAAAATATAATCAGCGAGCACGTGGGTTTCTCCGATTTTTACCTTGCCGAACAGTACCAGGTCTTTCACCAGCGCCTCTTCATCACGGCTGTCGCTCATCTGCAGTACCTCCATTTCCAGGTTTCGATCCGGCGGAGAGGGGCTTACCTTTCCGCCGTCGCTTTTCTGCGGGGTGCGCAGCTGCCCGGCAACGAGTTTATTGCCTTCATTGATAAGTATATGCTCATCAATATTCAGTAAACGGGCCACTTCCTGGTAAAAGATCTGCCTTTTCACCGGGTTGGGAATCCTGGTGATCGAAGCCACCAGGCTCTCAATCAGCTCGGCCTTTTTCACGGCGTCTTCCCCTACATCGGCCAGGGAGATCTCCGTTTTAAAACGGATAAAATCTTTCTGGCTCTGTTCCACATAACGGTTAAAGGCCTCGCCGCCCACCTTACGGATAAAGCTGTCGGGGTCATCCCCGCCGGGAAATACCACGGCCTTCACGTTCAGTCCTTCTTCCAGGATGAGGTCAATGCCCCGAAGGGAAGCTTTGATACCGGCAGTATCGCCATCATACAAAACGGTAATGTTATCCGTAAACCTGCCGATGAGGCGGATCTGCTCTACGGTCAGGGAGGTACCGGAAGAGGCCACCACATTCTCAATGCCGGCCTGGTGAAGCGAGATCACATCCGTATATCCTTCTACCAGGAAGCAGTTTTCTTTCTGCCGGATGGCGTTTTTGGCCTGGTAAATACCGTAAACAATATGACTTTTATGGTAGATATCTGTCTCGGGGGAATTCACATATTTGGGAGCCCGCGCATCGGCTTTCAGAATCCGGGCGCCGAAGGCAATGGGTTTCCCGGCCACGTTGTGAATAGGAAAAATCACGCGGCCCCGGAAGCGGTCGAGAATCACCTGGTTGTCTTTTACGGAGATGAGCCCGGCTTTTTCCAGCACCTCCGCCGAAAAGCCGGCTTTAAGGGCGGCACGGTAGAAATCATCGCGGCCGTCCGGTGCATACCCCAGCCGGAAACGCTCCAGCATAGGTTTTGAGAATCCCCGTTCCCGGAAATAACTTGCGCCGATGCTCTGTCCCTCTTCCGTCTGGCTCATTATATCCCGGAAATACTTTTCTGCAAATTCGGAGACAATGAACAGGCTTTCCCTTTCATTCTGTGCGGCCAGCTCGGTATCGGTGAACTCTTTCTCCTTTACTTCAATATTATATTTTTTAGCCAGCCACTTCAGCGCATCCGGGTAGGAGAAACCTTCCAGGTCCATGATGAAGCGAACCGAATCCCCTCCTTTGCCGCAGCCGAAGCACTTGTAGATGCCTTTGGCCGGTGAAACTGAAAATGAAGGAGTCTTTTCATTGTGAAACGGACAGCATGCAATCAGGTTGGCCCCCCTCTTTTTGAGGTTGACAAACTCGCCCACCACTTCACTGATATCGGCGGCCTGTAGGATCTGATTTACGGTATCCTGAGGAATCATTCCGTAAAAATACACGCTTTGTGTTTTCCATACCTCATGAGCCGGTCTAAATTAACAGAGATCGTTCCAAAATTTTTCCACAATAACCCTACTTATCGACAATCGCCGGGCGGTTTACTTTTCGTCTTTTTTTATTGTCTATCTTTGTTCTCCTTTTTAAAACATACATTCCCAATGGGTAAAATTATTTCTATAGTAAACCAGAAAGGCGGAGTGGGAAAAACCACTACAGCTATCAACCTGTCGGCCAGCCTGGCGGTTTTAGATTATAAGATCTTACTGATCGATACCGACCCCCAGGCCAATGCAGGCTCGGGCATCGGCGTTGACAGCAAAGAACAGCACCATAATATTTATACGGCCCTGATCGGCCAGTCAGACATCAAAGACTGCATTGTAAAAACCCAGATCCCTAATCTTGACCTCATTTCCAGCCACATTGACCTGGCGGGTTTTGAACTGGAGATTGTAAATCAGGTAGCCCGGGAGTACATCCTGAAAGAGATTATCGGCGGCGTTAAAAACGATTACGACTTCATTTTTATTGACTGCTCCCCTTCTCTCGGCCTGATGGTAATCAACTCTATTGTGGCTTCCGACTCCGTGCTGATCCCGGTACAATGTGAATATTTTGCATTGGAGGGAATTGCCAAGCTGCAAAATACCATAGAAATCATTAAAAAGCGCCTGAACCCCGAGCTGATCATGGAAGGCTATGTGCTGACTATGTATGACGGGCGTACCAATCTCTCCAAGATGGTGGTAGATGACGTCCGCCAGCATTTCGGAGGCCTGTGCTTCCATACGCTGGTCCCCCGCAATGTGAAGCTGGCAGAGGCCCCCAGCTACGGTGTTCCGGCCTTGCTCATGTTTTCGGAAGACGGAGAGTTTGATATCTCCTACCTTGAAAATAAAGGGGCAAAAAGTTATATTGACCTCGCTAAAGAACTTTTAACGAGAAATAATCTTCCTGAAATAAAAGATGGAAAATAAAGGAAAAGGGCTGAACTCTCTTTTAGGCGACTCTGACCTGGTGGTGAAACGCAAGGTAGCCGCTTTTGTGGGAGTGAAAGAAATTGATATCGATAAAATTATCGCCGGAGGCTCCCAGCCCCGCAAAGCTTTTGATGAAGCGGCCCTGAAAGAGCTGGCCGACTCCATCCTGGCACAGGGACTGATCCAGCCCATTACGGTAAGGGAAACCCCGGAGGGCAGGTTTGAGATCATTTCAGGCGAACGGCGTTACCGGGCTTCCATGCTTGCCGGCCTGACCCGGATACCGGCCTATATCCGGGAAGTAGATGACCAGCGCTCACTGGAAATGGCGCTGATTGAAAACATCCAGCGTGAAAACCTTAACCCGATCGAAATTGCACTTTCTTACCGCAGGATGATCGAGGAGCTTGGTTTCCGGCAGGAAGACCTCGGCAACCGTATCGGGAAAAGCCGCTCTAATGTCACCAATTACCTGCGTTTGCTGAACCTGCCTACCGATATTCAGACCGGTCTGGTACTGGGCGTAGTGACCGTAGGACAGGTCAGGCCCCTGGTTCCGGTGAATGATGCGGCCCTGCAGATGGATATTTACCAGAAGATCCTGGAAGATAACCTCAGCGCCCGTGAAGTGGAAGCCCTGGTGAAAAAAGGAAATGCATTTGAAGCGGAAGCCAACGAGCTGGAGATCCACCGGGAAGATATCCGGATAGAGGAGATGACCCTGAAAGGAAAAACCAAAGTACCGGTGAAGATCAAGGTACAGGATATCAACAAAGGGCAGGTGACCATTAAGTTCTCAGGCACTGAAGAGCTGGATAATATCCTGGAAAAGCTACGGTGAGCGCCTGATAATTCACTTTATACTCCCCTTTCCGGGATGGTACCTTTGTACCATTGCCCCTTCCAGCTGATCTCTAGCCGGGTGCCGGCCTTAAAAGCTGAATTACCGTTAACCCCTGCTTCCGGTTTCTCTGTTTCCCCGGGTGTTCCGTTCAATTGAAAAATGTTCAGAAGAAGAAAAAACGGAATGAGATGCATGCGACAATTGTATTATCTGGCGCAATTCTATATCAAATATCAGGTCTTTTCAACTTTTACGGGGATTAAAAATACGGAAGGCGGAAGCACATTCATAAATAGGTGCCGGACGAATTGAAAAAGTGCCCCGGATTCATTATCTTTGTTAGATTTTTCAGAGCATTTTATGTACTGGTCTGCCGCTTCTGAAAAGACAGCAGATAACTGATTAAAACAACTTATGAGCGAGAACAACAACAAGGATTATTCAGCAAGTAATATACAGGTACTGGAGGGGCTGGAAGCTGTACGGAAAAGACCGGCCATGTATATCGGGGATATCGGATTCAAAGGTCTTCACCACCTGATCTGGGAGGTAGTAGATAACTCGATCGATGAAGCGATGGCCGGATATTGTGACAAAATCGACACAACCATCAACGAGGATAATTCCATTACCGTAAAAGATAACGGCCGGGGTATTCCCACCGGATGGCACGAAAAAGAGCAGAAATCTGCCCTGGAAGTGGTATTAACGGTGCTGCATGCCGGAGGTAAATTTGACAAGGATTCCTACAAGGTATCCGGCGGCCTCCACGGTGTGGGGGTTTCCTGTGTGAATGCCCTTTCCACGCACCTGAGAGCAGAAGTTCACCAGGATGGGAAGGTTTTTGAGCAGGAGTTTTCGATAGGAAAACCGCTGTATCCGGCACGCGAGATCGGGGTGACCGAAGACCGCGGTACCATCATCCATTTTAAGCCGGATACTTCGATCTTCCAGGTCACCGAATATAAATATGAAACCGTGGCCAACCGCCTGCGGGAGCTTTCATTCCTGAACAAAGGGATCACGCTGACGCTGACCGACAAACGGGAGCTTGATGAGCAGGGTAATCCCAAATGCGAAGAGTTTCACTCCGAAGGAGGCCTTATTGAATTTGTGGAATATCTGGATAAGAGCCGGGAGAGACTGATCCCTGTTCCTATGTATATGGAAGGCCAAAGAGACGGGGTGCCTGTAGAGGTATCTATGATTTATAACACGTCCTATTCAGAGAACGTATCTTCTTTTGTAAACAATATCAATACTCCCGAAGGCGGTACTCATGTGTCCGGCTTCCGGATGGCGCTTACCCGTACCCTGAAAGCCTATGCGGAAAAATCGGGCCTGCTGGCCAAAGAGAAAATTGAGATTTCAGGCGACGACTTCCGGGAAGGACTGACCGCTGTGATCTCGGTGAAAGTGGCGGAACCGCAGTTTGAAGGCCAGACCAAGTCAAAGCTGGGCAACTCGGAGGTAACGGCGGCCGTGAGCGGATGTGTACAGGAAATGCTGGAAAATTACCTGGAAGAAAACCCGAAAGACGCCAAGACCATTGTTGACAAGGTGATCCTGGCGGCGCGTGCACGTATCGCAGCCAAAAAGGCCCGCGAAATGGTACAGCGGAAAAACGTGCTGGTAGGCTCGGGACTTCCCGGCAAACTGGCCGACTGCTCGGAGTCTGACCCGGCGCTGTGCGAAGTATACCTCGTGGAAGGTGATTCTGCCGGTGGCTCTGCCAAACAGGGACGTGACCGGAATTTCCAGGCCATTCTTCCCCTGAGAGGGAAAATCCTGAACGTGGAAAAAGCCCAGGAATATAGGATCTACGAAAACGAGGAGATCAAGAATATCTTTACCGCACTGGGTGTTCAGATGGGGAAAGACGGAGACGAAAGGGCTCTGAACCTGGACAAGCTACGTTACCATAAGATCATTATCATGACGGATGCCGATATTGACGGAAGCCACATCCGTACCCTTATTCTTACTTTCTTCTACCGGTTTATGCGGGAGATCATTGAGCGCGGGTACCTGTATATTGCCCAGCCGCCGCTTTACCTGGTTAAAAAAGGGAAAGATGAAGTGTACGCCTGGAGCGAAGATCAGCGCTATGCCGCTGTGAAACGCCTGGCCGGCGGAGGTAAAGAAGAAAATGTGGGGGTTCAGCGCTACAAAGGTCTGGGAGAAATGAACCCGGAGCAGCTTTGGGAAACCACCATGAACCCGGTGAACAGAACCCTTAAGCAGGTAAGCATTGAGTCCGCAGTGGAAGCCGATATGTTGTTCTCCATGCTGATGGGTGACGAAGTACCGCCCCGCCGGGAGTTTATCGAGAAAAATGCCAAGTACGCAAACGTGGATGCTTAAGTAGCCGGATGCCGTTCCGGCACGGACGGCCCCGGATTTTCATCAAGGATAATATTAAATTCGGTTGTTGAAAATTTTTCGGCAACCGAATTTGTTTTTAGTGTACCTGCAGAGGAGCCGCACGCTGAAACACGCATGCCCGATATTCTTTTTACGCATGAAAACGCGAGAAACAGTGCTGCATATTTTTCATAAATAGCATAATCACATTTTCTCTGTCAAAAAATCAATTCTTACATTTTTTGTAAACTTTTTAGTAAATTTATATTTATAATATGTTTATTTTCAGCATATTAATACAAAAACAATGTAAACTTTTTTAAATTTTACTTTTTTAGAATTATTCTACATTATATATTTGTCTTCAGATAAGAGCACTTCTTCCTTCCGGAGACAAGGCCAAATATCCGTATTTAAACTTTTTACCCGGCTTCGTTATTCCCCGCAATAACACCTGCCCATAACTTAATTTCAATATGAGCATCTTTGAGAAAAGAGTGAATTACAAACCCTTCGAGTACCCGGAAATCCTAAAGTTTACCGAAGCAATCAATAAGGCGTATTGGGTACACAGCGAGGTAGATTTTACGGCGGATGTACAGGACTTTCATTCCAACCTGAGCAGCGCGGAAAGAACCGCTATTAAGAACAGTCTCCTGGCCATTGCACAAATTGAAGTGGCCGTAAAGACTTTCTGGGGAAACCTTTACCAGAATTTCCCCAAGCCGGAATTCAACGGCCTCGGCAGCACCTTTGCGGAGTGCGAGTTCCGCCATTCGGAGGCTTACTCGCGGCTGCTGGAAGTGCTGGGATATAACAATGAGTTCCAGAAGCTGATGGAGATCCCCGTAATCCGCGAGCGGGTCGAGTACCTATCCGGAGTATTGGCGAATACCCGCTCAGACGACCGTAAGAAATATGTCATCTCCCTGATCCTGTTCACGATCCTGATAGAGAACGTTTCACTTTTCAGCCAGTTTGCCATCATTCTTTCGTTCACAAGGTTCAGGGGCTATATGAAAAACGTCAGTAATATCATTGCCTGGACATCGGTAGACGAGCAGATACATGCCAACGGGGGAATTTATATTATCAACACCATCCGCAAAGAGTTTCCTGACTTTTTTGATGCGGCAACTACTGCCCTTATTCAGCAGACCATCAGGGAGTCTATCGCCGTGGAAGGCAGGATCCTGGACTGGATTTTTTCAGAGGGAGACCTGGAGGTCATCCGTAAGCATGACCTGCTTAATTTTATGAAGTTCCGGATAGATGAAAGCATGAAGCAGATCGGGTTCGGAACCCTCTTTAACATCAGCCATGCCGAATATCAGCCGGTCAGCTGGTTTGAAGAAGAAGTGTTTGCCAACAGCATGGACGACTTCTTCGCCAAACGGCCGGTAGATTATACGAAACATGACAAAAGCATTACCGCGGACGATTTATTTTAAAACCAGACTACACTCATGGAATTATTTGTAACAGAAACACCGGAAACAGAGGAAAAAGCCGGGAGATTATGGTGGAAAAACTCGGAAAGCGAACAGATTCTGAACCGCGGGTACCTTCTGAACGGCGAGACCGTGGAAGGAGCCATCAGCCGGATCTGTACCGCCGCGGCCAAAAGATTGTACAAGCCCGAGCTGAAGGAGGCATTCCAGGAAATGATCGAGCGGGGCTGGATGAGCCTGAGCTCTCCCATCTGGGCCAATATGGGAACCGAACGGGGGCTGCCTATTTCCTGTTTTAATGTTCATGTTCCTGACAGCATAGAATCAATAACCCACAAACTGGGCGAGGTAATTATGCAGACCAAAACCGGAGGGGGTACTTCAGGTTATTTCGGCGACCTCCGGGGCCGGGGAAGCGCTGTCACCGATAATGGAAAAAGCAGTGGAGCGGTAAGCTTCATGAAGCTGTTTGATACCGCTATGGATACCATTTCACAGGGTGGGGTAAGAAGGGGAGCTTTTGCTGCCTACCTGGATATTGACCATCCTGACTGCGAAGAATTTCTTCAGATCAAAAATATAGGGAACCCCATTCAGAACCTGTTTTTTGCCGTATGTATTCCTGATTACTGGATGCAGGAAATGATTGACGGCGACAAGGAAAAAAGAAACCTGTGGGCCCGCGTGCTGGAAAGCCGCCAGCAGAAAGGATTGCCTTACATTTTCTTTTCTGATAATGTGAACCGTCATAAGCCCCAGGTATACAAAGACCTGAATATGCGCATCAATGGCAGTAATCTCTGTTCGGAGATCATGCTTCCTTCCAACGCCGACGAGTCGTTTATCTGCTGCCTGTCTTCCATGAATCTCGAACTGTACGATGAATGGAAAGATACGAAGGCCGTTAAGCTGGCCACTTTTTTCCTTGACGGGGTATTGCAGGAGTTTATTGCCAAAACGGAGAACAACCACTACATGGCTGCTGCCAACCGGTTTGCAAGACGCCACCGGGCGCTGGGTCTGGGTGTGCTGGGCTGGCACTCCCTGCTGCAGAAACGGATGCTCCCTTTCGAAGGTCTCCAGGCCAAACAGCTGACCAGTGAGATCTTCCGCCATATCAGCAGCGAAGCGGAAAAGGCTACCGAAGAATTAGCCCTTATTTATGGGGAGCCCGAAGTTCTGAAAGGTTACGGCAAACGGAATACCACTACCATGGCTATCGCCCCCACCACCTCATCTTCGGCCATCCTGGGACAAACTTCACCCGGCATAGAACCTTTTAGCAGCAACTATTACAAAGCCGGCCTGTCGAAAGGCAATTTCATGCGTAAAAACAAGTATCTCAAGCGGCTTCTGGAAGAAAAAGGGCTGGACAATGAAGAGATCTGGAGAGGGATCATGCTGAACAACGGTAGCGTACAGCACCTGGAAAGTCTCACGGAACAGGAAAAAGCTGTTTTCAAAACTTTTAAGGAAATAAGTCAGCTGGAAATCATTCAGCAGGCCTCTATCCGTCAGAAATACGTTGATCAGGCGCAGAGCCTTAATCTGAATATCCCGGCCGAGCTGCCGGTTAAAGATGTAAACAGGCTGATCATTGAGGCCTGGAAACTGGGCATAAAAACCCTCTATTATCAACGAAGCCAGAGCGTATCCAAAGAGCTGGTTACCCAGCTGGTCAGCTGCAGCAGCTGTGAGTCTTAAGCCACCTGAAGACATTAAAAGTATTGGTTCTGAGCCCGTCGAAGGACCAATACTTTTTTATTTCCCCACCTTTAGTGTTTTTCCCAGCACTCCGGCCTTCCCGTCAATAGGATGTGTAACCGGCAGACCCAATATCCCGGCTACTAAAGGATATACATGGATATTCTCAAAAGTACCGATGGCCTGTCCCGCTTTAAAGGCCGGTCCCCAGGCCATAAATGTGGCGTTCATTTCGGGTACTTTTTGGGGATCATAGCCGTGTGCACCGGGATATTTCCTTTTGGAAGGCGGGTTAGAACCGAAAACTTTCGGGGCTTCGGGCAGCAAAAGGATATCCCCGATGCGGTCATCAGCGTTGGTTCTGAAATGCAGCCGTTTCGGAAGGCGGCGGGTCAGGTACACTTTGTAATCCTTGTTTCTTTCCTTCTTCAGCTGCTTGTAGGTAGATTTTACCTGCCCGGGGTTCAGCGCATGAATACGTACCAGGGAGAAGCTGTTGATCACCACAAACCGGCGGTTATTGACCAGTTCCGGGACAGGGACAGGATTATCCACATCAGAAAGAAGCATGCCGTGATCAGATACAAACACAAAATTGACGTCCGGCAATTCCAGCTTTGACACTTCCTCCACCAGTTTCCCTATGGCCTCGTCTACCTGGTGCACGGCGATTTCGGTTTCTTTGGAATCCGGTCCGTAATAATGCCCCTGGCTGTCTACCTCCGGGAAATACAGCGTAATCAGGTGCGGACGAACCTCCTCCGGCAGCTGCAGCCATTCCTTTACGATCTGTACTTTCCTGTCATTGGAAAACTCACTGTGATATTTGTAGTAATACGATGGAGGAATACCTGCTACCCGGCTTTCGGAAGACACCCAGAACAAGCTGGCTGCCATCATGCCGTTTTTCTCAGCCAGTCCCCACAGGGGCAGTCCGCCATACCAGCTGCTGTCGGCCACCATAGTCTTGTTCCCCATACTATAGGTTTCATCGCGGTGGGGGTCATAGAAGCTATTGTCGATCAGTCCGTGGGTGGAAGGGTACATCCCGGTGACCAGGGTATAATGATTAGGGAAGGTGTTACTGGGGTAAGAGGGGATCATCCCTTTGGCGCTCACTCCTCCTGCAGCCAGCTTCAGCAGGTTTGTCGCATTGTATTTCCTGGCATAGTCAAACCGGAAACCATCAGCCGAAATCAGTATTACATACGGACGGGTATAATTCTCCGGCGCGTTTTTTCTTCCGGGTATATGGTACTGGCTCGTATCTGCCTGGCCGAAAACAGAATAACCGCAAACCAGGAAAACGATACTGAAAAATTTTCTCATACGCTTTTTATAAACAGGACATGCAATATACGCTTCTTTTATCTTCATCCCTGAACGGTCCTGTTAAATTCTCATGAAGAAAAGAGCCCTTTGCAGGGTATCTGAAGCCTGTTTGCCCTGCAGTAGCCTCCATAACAGAAGGGTGCTGATACGTGCGCATTCTGAAAGAAGCAATTACCGGGCTGTCATAAAGAACTGTATCTTCCCGCCCTTTATAATATCGGCGTGCTTCAGCCGCAGGCCGTCCAGCGGTTTCCCGTTCAGGAGTATCTTTTGAACGTAGACATTCTTCGGGCCGGGATTTACACTTTCCACGGTAAACGTTTTCCCGTTTTCCAGGTTCAGAACGGCTTCGTGCACCAGGGGGCTTCCGATCCAGTATTCGTCGGATCCCGGCGCCACGGGGTAAAACCCGAGGCTGCTGAACAGGTACCAGGCGCTCATCTGTCCGCAGTCGTCGTTCCCGCGCAGCCCGTCGGGCCCGTTATCGTACTGGTGATCCAGGATCATCCGGATCCGTTCCTGGGCCTTCCGGGGCTGGCCGGTGATGTTGTACAGGTAAGCCACATGATGTGCCGGCTCGTTTCCGTGCACGTAGTTGCCGATGATGCCTTCGCGGGTGATATCTTCGGTATGGGCAAAGAACTCGTCGGGCAGGTGCATGGTGAACAGCGAGTCAAGGTAACGCACGAACCTCTCTTCCCCACCCATCCGCTCTTTCAGGGCCTCCGGATCATGCGGTACATACAGGCTGTAATTCCAGGTATTTCCCTCGATAAAGCCCTGCCCGTGGGTATCCAGCACATCAAATTTCTGCCGGAATGTCCCGTCTTTCAACCGGGGGCGCGTAAAGCCTATACGGTCGTCGTACACGTTCCGCCAGTTTTCCGAGCGTTTCAGAAATTCACGGTACAGATCGTCTTTGCCCAGGTGCCGGGCCAGCATGGCAATACACCAGTCGTCATAGGCATATTCCAGCGTATTGGAGACCGACGTGCCGTTTGTTTCGTCCGGTACATAGCCTTTGTCGATGTAATCGCCTATGCCCTCGTATCGTCTCTGGCGGGCCGTGGCTACGCAGGCTTCCAGGGCTTCAGCGGCATTGCCTTTGTACACCCCCTTGATAATGGCATCGGCAACGACGGACACGCTGTGGTAACCGCTCATGCACCAGTTGTCATTGGCGTAGTGTGACCACACCGGCAGCATCTTCAGGGGGCTTTGCCGGTAATGCTCCATCATGCTTTGCACCATATCGGCATTTCGCGAAGGGTTCACCAGGTTCATATAGGGGTGGAAGGCGCGGAAGGTATCCCAGAGCGAAAACGAGGTATAATTCGAGAAACCTTTTGCCTGGTGAACCTCGTAGTCGAGCCCCCTGTATTTCCCGTCGGAATCCATATAAACGGTAGGCATCAGGGCAGCGTGGTACATGGCCGTATAGAAGTTCACATAGTCTTTTTCCGAAGGCAGCTTCACTTGGATCTTCCCCAGCTCCTTTTCCCAGAGCTGTTGTCCTTCGGCTTTGGTTTTATCAAAATCCCAGTGCGGAATTTCGGTTTCACGGTTGGCCGTAGCGCCTGACATGCTTACCGGTGAAAGCGCCAGCTTGACCATGATCTGCTCTCCGGCCTCCACGTCAAAATCAAAATGCATACGCAGCTGCCTTCCGGCCAGGTCGGGGAAATTATCCGTCTGGTCAAATTTCCGCCAGAATCCGCGGTAAACCTGGCCTTTTTCAAAGTTTCTGCTTCCGTATGATCTGAAGGGTCTGGAGAAGGTCATAGAGAAATATACGGTGCGGGTTCTTGCCCAGCCGCTGGTCTGGCGGTAGCCTGTCAAGGTGCTGTCATTTAAAACCCGCACCACTGTCCATACATTTTTGGCCTCGTAATTATAAATTCCCGACATCAGGTCGAGAATAATATGGGCCTCCTCCTTTTCCGGGAAAGTGTAGCGGTGAAAGCCGGTACGCAGGCTGGTAGTGAGCTCGGCTTTTATGCCATGGTCCTGAAGCAGCACGCTGTAGTAATTGGGCTCCGCCTGCTCCTGGTCATGGCTGAAGCGGGAACGGAAGCCGGTTTCCGGCTTATCTGCCGTTCCGGGGTTCAGCTGAAGCTTTCCGGTAGTAGGCATCACCAGGAAATCGCCCAGGTCAGAATGGCCCGTTCCGCTGAAATGCGTATGGCTGAAGCCCGTAATGGTAGGATCCTGGTAGCGGTATCCGGCACAAAAAGTATACACCTCCGGGTTGTATTTCCCGTTAAATTCATAGGAAACGGTATCGGTATCCGGGCTGAGCTGAACGGCCCCGAAAGGCACGGTGGCACCCGGGAAGGTATGCCCCATTTTAGCCGTACCGATCAGCGGATCCACGTACCGGATCAGTTTTTGAGCGTGGGAAATGCCGGGAATAAGTAAGAGTAAGCAGATGAATCTGTGCATTCCTGTTTATTTGGTCCTGTAAAGTTAGACGATTACCTCACAGAAAATCATTATCCGGGCTCACTATTTTCGCTGTCACCTTCATTTGTCCCAAATGCCGCATACCATGTTCCGCACTGTGAAAAAGCAGGCCGATCAGGGTGACAGGAATTTTCTTCCGCCCCAGAAACCTTGTTTCTGCCAGACGGCTTTCTTCCGTAAGCTTCAGCCGGTTTATGGCCTCCTCAATGGTCTTATCCATTGCGGAAAGGAGAGCGGAAACCTCCCTGTTTTCTCCTGCGGCGGTCTCTGATCTCAACCAGGCAAACTGCTCTTCACTGAGCGGTCTTTCTTCCGCATAAGTAAACATCCTGTCAATCACCCCGGAAATATGTTTCAGATGGAATCCTACTGAAGCCATCCCTTTGGGGCGTATCCAGAGATTTTCATCCTGAAAGCCGGCCAGGTCCCGGAGGGCTTCCTTTCTGATCTGCAGTAAAGCATGAGCCACCGGCTGCAGCAAACCGGGAACGCCCGGCACGGGTCCGTTCATCCAGAATTCAGGATCATCTGCCATCTTCTTTTATCGGTTTAACTTCTTCTAATGTTCATTTATATACCTGTAATAAAAAGCGTTTTCCGCAGGAAACCGTTCTTTTTTAAATATACTTTATTAAAAAATTCCCACGCTAAAAAAATCCTACTATTTTTACATTTATTACTATTTTTATCTCTTCGGCGGTTAATGCCGGTTCAAGTAAAGTCAACACTATGTCAGTCAGCAAAAACGATTTTCCCTGGTTCAATCATTATCCTGAAGGAGTTCCCCATGAGCTTAATCCCGAAGCCTATCCTTCTTTAATTGAGCTTCTCGACGAGGGATTTGAAAAATATGCGGATCAGCCTGCCTTTACGTATATGGATAAAACCCATACCTACCGGCAGATAAGGGAACAGGCATATGCGTTTGCCGCTTATCTCCAGAGCCTGGGACTGAAAACGGGAGATAAGATCGCGATCCAGATGCCGAATTGCACCCAATATCCGGTGGCTCTTTTCGGCTCTATTCTGGCGGGGCTGGTGGTGGTCAATACCAACCCCCTGTACACACCGAGAGAGATGAAGCACCAGTTCACGGATTCAGAAGCCAAGGCTATCATTATTGTAGCCAATTTTGCTTTCAATCTTGAAAAGATCATCAATGAAACCCGGATCAAACATGTGATTGTGACCGAGCTGGGGGATATGCTGGGTTTCCCGAAGAAGCAGATCGTTAATTTCGTGGTTAAAAATGTAAAGAAAATGGTTCCTGCCTATCATTTACCGGGCAGTGTTTCATTTTCCGAAGCCGTTTCAAAAGGAAAGGCCTCCACTTATAAAAAACCGGCGGCAGGCATTCATGATCTTGCCCTGATCCAGTACACCGGCGGCACCACGGGTGTTTCCAAAGGGGCCGAGCTTACCCACCGCAACCTCATCGCCAATATGGAGGGGATCAGTCTGTGGTTTCAGCCGGCCTTCAAATATGATATTCCGCGGAACATCCTCGGCGCACTGCCTTTTTATCATATTTTTGCACTGACGGTCAATGTCTTCGCCATGATGAAGCTGGGCTTTCACAATATCCTGATCCCTAACCCCAGAGACCAGAAAGCCTTGCTGAAAGACCTCAAAAAACATAAGATCTTTATATTTCCGGGTCTGAATACCCTTTTCAATGCTCTTTTGAATAATCCTGAATTCCGGGCGCTGGATTTCTCCTCCCTGAAGATCACGGTTTCCGGCGGGATGGCCCTGCAGGCAGCTGTGGCCGAAAGATGGCATGAAGTGACGGGCTGTAAGATATCAGAAGGCTATGGCCTATCCGAAACTTCCCCTGTGCTTTCGGTGAACCCGGTAGACGGCGGTCAGCAACTGGGAACCATCGGCCTGCCTTTCCCTTCTACCATCATGAAGATTCTGAAGGATGACGGTCAGTGGGGTGCGCCGGGTGAAATCGGGGAGATCTGTGCACACGGACCGCAGGTGATGCGGGGATATTACAAGCGGCAGGAAGAAACGGATAATGTATTTCATACGGACCCCGCAGACGGAAAAGTTTACTTTAAAACGGGTGACATCGGGTTTATGCAGGAAGACGGCTTTTTCAAAATTGTTGACCGTAAAAAAGACATGATCCTGGTGTCTGGATTTAATGTCTATCCCAACGAGATCGAAGAAGTAATTTCCCAATGCCCCGGCGTACTGGAAGTAGCCTGCGTAGGCGTAAATGACGACAAATCTACCGAGGCGGTGAAAATTTTTGTGGTGAAGAAAGATCCCGGCTTAACCGAAGAAGCCATCCGGGCCTATGCCAAAGAAAATCTGACCGCCTATAAGCGGCCCAGGTACATCGAGTTCCGCGACGATCTGCCGAAAACCAATGTGGGTAAGATATTGAGGAGAGAGCTGAAAGAGAATTGACGATTGACGATTGACGATTGACGATTGACGATTGACGATTGACGATTGACGATTGACGATTGGGAACGGGCTGCCGGCAAGGGTAGTTCCCGGCAATATATTTAAATATGAATTTTCTGAACAAAACATTGGGAAGCCTGTTCATTTTCCTGGTAAGGTTTTATCAGGGGGCTATCTCTCCTTTTCTTCCCAATGCCTGCCGGTATGACCCCACCTGTTCACATTACATGATCGGGAGTATACAGGAATGGGGCGTGATCAAAGGCACCTGGCTGGGCCTGAAACGCATTGCACGATGCCATCCGTGGGGCGGGTTCGGGTATGACCCGGTGAAGAAGAAAACGAACAGTGATAACAAAAATGTCCCCTAATTATTCACTGAAATAATTGTACCAGCTCCTCCTGCACCTCCACTCCCTTATCCGCATTGTACCATTTCTGGATTTCGGTTTTGACGGTTTCGAAATCTGCTTTTTCTTCCGTGAGCCGGGCGTACACTTCCTGGCATCCGGCCGGACGCGGACCCCAGACCGCCAGATCTTCTCCCGCCCCATTTCTGAAAATCACCTTGGGAATAGATTTTGAGCCCTTGGTCAGATACTCGTTTATGCGGAAAGGTTCACTGTCTCTCAGCTCATATTCTACATGGATCATCGGATTCAATTCCGCCAGCATGTGAAAAAAAGGCACACTGTGCGCCGCGTCACCGCACCAGGGTTCTGTAATAATGATCCAGGTCTGTGGGTCCTTTATGCTTTTGACGATTACGGTTAATTCTTCTGAAAGCCTGCCCGTCTTCAGCCAGCGGTTCATGCGCGACCAGTTCATGCGGGTATATTCTATGTAATCGGGGTTATCGTACGGAGCGGTCTGATCTTCATTGCTCTTATCAATAATAGACCTGAAATAATGGAGGTAGTCCTGAAATGTCATTGTAAAGTTTGTAATACCGGTATAACACCAAACCGGAGCAATACGTGCGACAATCCTGTATGACCGATATCACATTTTATATTCCTGTCTGTTCGCCTGCGCTTACCCGAATGTGATTGCCGTCATTTTTTATGCAGGTTTTTAGCAGGTAATTTGTACCCTTTACCAGCTTGTTCATATGCCTCATACCTTTCATATTCCGGTTCTGGGTCTCGCCTACTCAGTAGATACCCCCGTTAAAGTAGCTCACCTCGGGATTTCCTCCGTAACCTCTGTTGTAGATGATTTTTTACTGGAGCGTATGCGAAAGTTCCATACCGAAAAAGAAGGCTGGGAATACATCCCCATTTCCATAAAGGAAAAAGGGTACCGTTCAAAAAGGGTGACGGCCTACCTCGATACCATGCTCCGGATCATCAACGGTAAAACGGAAGCGCTGAAAAATGAAAGTTTCGCACAGAAAGGCAACCTGACCCGGTATTATGAACTGCTCCCCGACACTTCTGCTCTGAAAAGCTCCTATCTTCGGTACACTCAAATGCCGGAAGGAGCCGAAAAAAAGCAGCTTGAGCAGGAGCTGAAAGACAGCGTAACGGCCGGCTCCATTGATGTCAATATCATGGCCAAAGTAGATAAAATGAATTATGCCGCTACAGGAGAAGAGAGCGGGAGCGATGCCCTCGAGGCCTTAAAAGGCTTTGCAGAGAGTAAGCTGGAATCCTCGGTGGTGCTGTCAGCCGGTATGAACCCACGGCTGTACAGCTACCTGGAAACCTTCCCTGCTTTTTTCCCTGACGGGCAGCAAGGGCTTCGCAAGAAAATAATTCTCAAGGTCAGTGATTTCCGTTCAGCACTGATCCAGGCCAAATTCCTTGCTAAAAAAGGCTTATGGGTTTCTGAATTCCGGATTGAATCGGGGTTGAACTGCGGCGGACATGCTTTTGCCACGGAAGGATATCTCCTGGGCCCTATCCTTGAGGAATTCAAAAATAAACGGCCGGAAATGACAGACGAACTTTTTCAACTATATAGCAAAGCGCTGGAGGCAAAGGGGATGGCCTGCCCCGGGGTTCCGAAAATGAGAATATCCGTGCAGGGTGGTATCGGAACGGCCGAAGAAAACGCCTTCCTGCTGAATTACTATGAAATGGATGCTACCGGCTGGGGCAGTCCTTTCCTGCTGGTGCCTGAAGCCACTACCGTAGACGCTGAAACGCTCAGCGCACTGACCCGTGCCGTACCGGAAGATTTCTATGTCAGCAATGCTTCTCCCCTGGGCATTCCCTTCAACAACTTCCGCCCCAGCACTTCGGAAAAACAGCGCATGGAACGAATCGCCAAAAACCGGCCGGGCAGTCCCTGTGTAAAGAAATTCCTGGTATCGAACACGGAATTCACCGATGAGCCGATATGTACGGCCTCCCGGCAATACCAGTCACTGAAAATAAAACAGCTTAAGCAGGAAGAAAATGACCCGGAAGAGCTTCAGAAAAAAGTAGATGCGGTTACCGAAAAAGCCTGTTTGTGCGAAGGCCTGGCCACCTCTGCCTACCTTGTCAATGATCTACTGAAACCTAAAGAGAACCCTGCTGTGGCCATTTGTCCCGGGCCCAATCTGGCTTACTTTTCAGGAACCTTTTCATTAGAAGAGATGATCCGCCACATCTACGGCAAACTCAATATCCTGGCCGATATCCCACGTTCCCATGTTTTCATCAATGAGCTGAAATTATATGTGGATTACCTCCGGAAAGATGTGGAAACCAGTATCCGGGATCTCCGTAAAGTAAAGTATCTCCAGAAATTCAGAGACCAGCTGCAAAACGGGATCAACTACTACAAGGAGCTGATTCCCGCAATCTACAGCCAGACTGAAAACTATAAAAAGAAAATGATGGAAGAGCTTCTGGAGCTGGAAAAGCAGGTGAGGGCATTTCAGCTTCAATTCCAGGGATAATTGCGATTGTAAATCTGAAATCGTCTATTTATTTACGATTGCCTGGGGAGGGCAGACTGCCTTTCCCAGGCTATTTCTTTCGTTTATATACCCCATAAAACACCTGGGGTAATACGGTCAGTGAAAGTACCATGCAGATCAGCAGCCCTCCCACGATCATGATGGCCAGCGGCTTCTGGATCTCTGAGCCCATACCGGTGGAAAGGGCGGCCGGAAGCAGACCCAGCGAACCCATCAGCGCGATCATCACGATGGGCCGGATCCTCGAATGAACCCCTTTGTCAATGGCATCCTTCAGGCTCATTCTTCGCAGGTTATCTTTCATGACTGCGATGAGGATAATGCTGTTAATGGTATTTACCCCGAACAATATAATAAAACCGATCCCGGCCGAGATTCCGAAAACCGTGCCGGTAAGCCAAAGCGATACAAATCCGCCGATAAAGGCATAAGGAATGGTACTGGCCGCAATAAGCGTATCTTTTATCGTACCGAAATTAAAGTACAGCAGGAAAAGAATGAGCAATAACACGGCCGGTACGATCACCGCCAGCTGGCCGGTAGCCCGCTCCTTGCTTTCAAACTCTCCCGCCCACACCATCTTATGTTTTGCCGGAAGCTGCACTTTCTCCGCTACCCGCGCTTTGGCCTCTTCAATGGTACTGCCCAGGTCACGGCCTTCAATGCTGAAGCCCACAGCGATGTACCGGCTGCTGCCTTCGCGGTAAACAAAGGCCGGGCCCGTCAGGTACTGAATGGTGGCAATCTCTTTTAGCGGGATCTTTTTCCCGCTTTTTGACGGAATCAGGATTTCACCGATCTTCTGCTCATCATCGCGATAGGACTTGTCAAAGCGTAAACGCACGTCAAACATGCGTTCGTTTTCGAAGAAACGGGTGGCCGCCCTGCCCCCGATCGCCATTTCGATCACCGCCTGGGCATCGTGAATATCTACTCCGTAACGGGCCATCTTGCTGTCGTGGAGCTGCACCCTTAACTCGGGCAGCCCGATGTTTTTATACACATTCAGATCACGGATTCCCTCCACATCACGGATGGCGTCCGCCACCTGGCCGGCATATTTCTCCAGCTCGAAAAGGTCTTCCCCGAAAATTTTGATGACCAGGGAGCTTTTCACCCCGGCCACGTATTCTTCCACGTTATCCTGGATGGGCTGGCTGAAGCCGAACACAATGCCGGGATACGTTTGCAGCCGGGAACGCATCTCATCAATCAACTCATTCTTGGTGATCTTCCGCGCCCACTCTTTTTCGGGATGCAGCTGAATGTGGAATTCCACATTGAAAAAACCGGTGGGGTCGGTACCGTCGTTAGGCCGGCCTACCTGGTTCAGCACAAACTTCACCTCTTTAAACCCGCGGATCTGCTCTTTCATTTCTTTCGCCAGCCGAACCGACTCCCGGAGATTGACACTGTTCGGCAGGGTGGCTCTCACGTAGAGCGCTCCCTCGTTCAGCTTGGGAATGAATTCGGTACCCATAAACATAAAGCCGGTGAGGCAGCTGGCAAGGAACACCAGGAAAGCCCCGATGGTGGCCCTTTTGTACCGGCTGCTCCACTGAAAGAGCCGGTAGAGATTATTCTTAAAAAAGCGCGAAACGGCATTTTCTTTTTCACTGATGTTCCGGGTGAGCATCAGTTTGCACATGGCCGGTACATAGGTAATGCTGAGGATCAGTGAGCCCAGGAGAGCGTAACCCAGTGTAAACGCCAGGGGGGAGAACATTTTTCCTTCCACTTTCTGAAATGAGAAGATAGGAATCAAAGCCACGATCAGGATGATCTGGGCGAAGACAATGTACTTCGCCACACTGCCGGCACTATGGCGGATCAACCCCGATTTGCTCATGGCATTGAACCGTTTCATGCCCACGGCATGGGCCTTTTTTTCCATAGCTACAAAAACCGTTTCCACGATCACCAGCGTGCCTTCCAGCAATAAACCGAAATCAATGGCCCCCAGGGAGATCAGGTTCGCCGGGAGCCCCTGGATACGCAGCATGGTAATGGCGAACAGGAACGACAACGGAATGACCGTAGCCACAATCACGGTGGTTCGCCAGTTAAAGAGGAAGATAAACACCACCACCGACACAAAAACAATGCCCTCCAGGAGGTTTTTAGTGACGGTATGAACGGTGGCGTTAACCAGTTCGGTGCGGTCAATAAAAGCTTCAATCTTCACGTCAGCGGGCAAAACGTTAGTATTCAGTTCGGCAATTTTCTCTTTTAACCGCGGGATAACCTCCCCGGGATTTTCGCCCCGGAGCATCATCACCACCCCCTGAACGAGGTCATCTTCATCCTGCAAACCTACCTGACCCAGGCGGGGCTTGGCCGCCACCTCCACCTGCGCTACATGTTTCACCAGCACCGGGCTGCTTCCCTTTACTTCAATAAGAATATTCTCAATATCATCCATGCTCTCCAGCAGGCCTACTCCCCGGACCACATAGGCCTGGTTTCCAAGTTCAATGATGTCACCGCCCACATTGATATTGCTTTTGGAGACGGCTTCGTACACATCCAGCGGCGAGAGGTCATAATTGGCCAGCTCGGTAGGGTTAATCTTGATCTCGTAAATCTTTTCTTCTCCCCCGAAACTCACTACATCGGCCACACCCGGCACGGCCACGAGTTCCCGCTCAATCACCCAGTCCTGGATGGCCGTCAGTTCTTTCACCGGTCTTTTACTCCGGATAACGTACCGGAAAATCTCACCGGTGGCCCCATACGGCGGCTCGATGGCCGCCTCTGCGCCTTCGGGCAGTTCTACGCCCTGCAAGCGGTTAGCGGCATATTGCTGGGCATAAAAATCCTCTACGGCATCGTCAAAGATGACGGTCACTACAGAGAGGCCGAAAAGAGAAATAGAGCGCACATCGGTCTTTTTGGGAATGGTATTCATTTCCTTCATCAGCGGAAGGGTCACAAACTTTTCCACCTCCTCAGCGCTCCGGCCGGGCCACTGGGTAATGATCCGCGCACGCGTATTGGTCACATCCGGGAATGCCTCGATGGGTGTATGGATGTAGGAAATGATACCTGCCACCACCAGCAGGGCCGTCATAAAAAAGACGATGATGGAGTTTTTAAGGGAGAACCCCACTATATTTTTAATAAACTTCTGCATATTTCTTTTCTGTTCTGCTGTACTTCAGGTTAAACTTCCGGGTCTGAAGGATCACACTCCCCGCCCTTCTACAAGCTCAGGGGGACATGATCCGCACGTTAAAACCCGAGCGACTCAAAAACCAGCAGCTGATTTTTAGAAATGATCTGTTCGCCCGCTTCCAAACCTTCTGAAATAAAAGAGGTATCTTCATTCTTGACCTCCACCGTAATCTTTCTGGCTTCAATGCGACAGTCGTCTTTGTACACCAGCACATAATACTGATTATCGGAGAAAACCACGGCAGAAGTAGGCACGGCCACTGCCTGGCGGCCGGTTTTCTTCCAGGCGGTAACATCGGTAAGCATCCCGGGCTTAAGCTTAAAATCGCTGTTCGGAAGAATCACACGGCCTTTCAGCACCCTGGCCTCCTCATCAAACACCGGGGAGATCTGTGACAGGCTCCCTTTAAATATATCGTCGGGATAAGAGAGTGTGGTGATGCTGACGTCCATGCCCTGTTGAACCCGGTTCACATTAGAAGCGTAAATATTTACCATCACCCAAAGATTATGGAGATCCGAGATCGTAAAAAGGGCCGGTCCGCCGCCGGCAATCTGTTCCCCCGGGTTGACATTTTTTCCGGTGATGATTCCGCTGGCCGGCGCCCTGATCTGAAATACGCCTTTCCCGGCATTGCCGCTGTAGAGGCTCATATCTTTTTCCGCTCTTACTTTCTCTGCTTTTAAAACCTCGACTTCCGACACCGCATCGGCCAGCTCTTTACGGGAAGCAAGGCCATCATCAAACAGGGTCTGTACGGATACCAGCGCAGATTCTGCGGCTTTGATCCGGCTGTTGAGACCCGTAATGGAAGCTGACATCCCGCTTAACTCCGTACTCTGCATCTCGGCCAGCACCTGGCCGCGGGTAACCCGGTCGCCCAGTGAAAAATAGGTGGATGTCACTACCCCGCTCACCAGGGGGACATAGCTGACCACCTTGTCGGGATTGGCCTCCACACTCCCGGTGAGATGGATGCCTTCGGTAACCGTTTGAAAATCTGCCGTATAAAGCTCTATCCGGGCTTTAAACGATTCATCGAGGCAGAATTTCTTTTCTGCCTCTTCTGCCCGCTCCTTCTTTCCGCATGCTCCTGAAAGAAGGGCCAGGGCAGCTATTGACACTATTTTTTTCATATTCTGATTGGGTTATAGGGATAAATAAGCCTGTCCTGTTTCATCCTATCCTTCGACAAGCTCAGGATGACACAGAAAAAGATTGCTCAGGGTG